>JADLDI010000078.1 GCA_020846745.1 Bryobacterales bacterium
GCGGCGCTGCTGGGATCGATGGCCAGAAATTCGAGGACATCGAGACGGCGGGGCGGTCGGCGTTTCTTGCGGCCGTGCGGGAGGATCTCATCACCGGCAGGTACAAGCCGATGCCGAACCGCAAAGTGGAAATTCCGAAGGGGAATGGCAAATTCCGAACGCTGCAGATTCCTTGCATCCGCGACCGCGTGGTGCAGGGGGCAGTGAAGCTGATCCTGGAAGCCGTCTTCGAGGCGGACTTTTGCTTCAACTCCTACGGATTTCGACCGAAGCGGTCACCACACGGCGCACTGGCGGAAGTCAGGCGCAGTGTGATGCGGCGCATGTCTACGGTCATTGATTTGGATCTGTCGCGCTACTTCGACACGATTCGACATTCAGTGCTGTTAGACAAGATCGCGCAGCGAATCCAGGACCCTGAAGTCCTGCACCTGGTGAAGCAGATCATCAAAGTCGGCGGAAAGATCGGTGTCCCGCAAGGGGGGCCGTTCAGCCCGTTGGCGGCGAACATCTATCTGAACGAGGTGGACTGGTTCTTTGACGCGGTCCGCCGCAAAACGGCAGAGGGACCCTACGAGGCCGTGAACTATCACCGGTTCGCCGATGATATCGTCATCACCGTCAGCGGCCACCACACAAAACGGGGCTGGGCCGAACGGGCTCTGCAACGGGTCCGGGAACAGTTCGCACTCATCGGTGTCGAGTTGAACCAGGAGAAAACCAAGGTGGTGGATACGTTGAAAGGGGAAGCCTTCGGGTTCCTGGGGTTTGACCTGCGTCGAGTCCGCCAGCGGAAGGGGGACGGATACTTCATCTTGATGACTCCGAAGAAGAAGGCCCGCAAGGCGGTCAAAGCCAAGATCCGCGACATCATCGGGCGCGGGGGTGCAACCCCCATGCCGGCAGTGGTGAAGCGAATCAACGCCACGCTCGCTGGATGGGTCAACTACTTCAGGGTGGGCAACTCCAGTCGTGCCTTTAGCGAGGTCCGCGACTACGTTGAGATGAAGGTACGGACTCTGTTGACGCGGCGGAAACGGCGGCGAAAGTCGAGTGTGGGATGGCGGCGGTGGAGTAACGAGTACCTCTACGATGTGCTGGGGCTGTATTGGGACTGGAGAATCCAGCCACTACCCGGCGTCGGGGAGGGGAAGTGAAAGTGGCCGTCTGACCACAGGACGCATAACCCTTTCGGCGAAACTCACCGGGTGAGCTGCTTGAGGGAAAACCTCACGAGCAGTTCTTATGGGGAGGGGCTGGAAACGGGCGAGGACGCTCAGTACCGCGCCAGTCCCTTACCCGACAAACCGCGTTCGATGAACTCAAGACTCACCTGCGGGGTGCGCGTATCGTCCTGCGCAGCAAGACGCCGGACTTGGTGCGGCAGGAGTTTTATGGTCTGCTGCTGGCGCATTTCGCCGTCCGCGGCCTCATGCACGAAGCCGCGCTGCGTGCCGATGAAGATCCCGACCGACTGTCCTTCTTACATGCCGTGCGAGTTGTCCGCCGCAAGATGGCAGCCTACGGTGTTATTCCCCCCTCGGGGCCGCCGAGAGTTCCATAAGGCAGTGCTGAATGAAATCCTCGACGAGCGCGTTGCCTCCAGTCGCAATCGCCGTAATCTCCGAGGGGTCAAGCGGAAGATGACTCGCTTCCCAGTGCGCCGCGGCTACACGCGCTCGCCGCTCCTCGACATTCGCGCGGTCCTGCGGATCGTTAAGTGAAGAGTATTAGGGTTAACTCGAGTTTTCTGCCACGAAACGTCAGAATCTGACCATGTAGGTACTTACGGTTGCGGTTCCGTTTCCGGAGCAGTGCGGGTTGGCGGGCAATTTGCTTGAGCATCTGAAGCGAGGGCCAGTACGGTTTTGGCGGTGCCGGCGGCGGCTTATAAAGTGCTAGCGGTGTTTTATCAGGCGTAGTGTAGCGGCGGGACCCTGGGCTTGTAGTTGGTCCGAAGCAGTGAACACCCGCCTCTTTACAGAGGCGGCTCGGGTTGGGCGAGTGCGAGGGTTTCGCGGGCTTATAGCTGGGAGTCACTGGAATGGTGCAACGGAGAGGCGAATGCGCTTCGGGTGGTTGCGTGGGCCGGCCGGGTCGCTGACGCTGCCGCTCCGGGTGGGAGGTCGGGCCGCGCACGGAGACGTTCGCCCCACGGTTGACGGTTTGGAGTTTGTGAAGTGTTTAGAGGTCCGTGGAGAGAGTGGTCGAGGTTCTGATTAGGGCGGCTAGCGAGAAGATGAGGGGGTAGAGGTCTTCGAAATACCAGAGGCGGGCGAAGTAGAGGCCTATGGGGGACGGGTTTACTTGGGTCCCGTGTTTTGTGGCTTCGATTAGCCAGCTTACGCCTTTTTCTATTTGGGCTTTGTTTTCGGATGTTGTGGCTAGGGCTTGGAGGGCTAGGGCGGTTTCTTCTATGGAGGATGGGGTATTGGGTGCGCCGCCCCAGCCGCCGTCTTGGTTTTGGGAGTTTTGGAGCCAGTGGAGTGCTTTGTCGAAACCCGTGACTAGTTGGGCCCGCGCCCTTACGGTTGCGGTTCCGTTTCCGGCGGGTGCGGGTTGGCGGGCAATTGCTTGAGCATCTGAAGCGAGGGCCAGCACGGTTTTGGCGGTGCCGTAGGTGGGGTTTTCGTCGGCGGGGGCGTGTTGGTTGCCGAACCAGAGTGGGGTCCAGGAACCGTCTTCGTTTTGGGCTTTCTCCAAGTAGTGGTGGGCTTTGGCTATGGCTTTGCGGGTGGCGGATTGGGTGGCGTCGTTTAAGTCCGGGAGCCAGGCGGTCCAGGCGGATAGGGCGTGGGCGGTCAGGTCGGGGCTCGAACGGTCGAAGGGGAGTTTGCCCCAACCGCGGCAGAAGGTGGGCATGCCGCCGTCGGTATTTTGGAGATTGATAAGCCAGCGGACTCCGGCGGTGGCGGCGGCTCGGGTTTGGTTGTCTATAGGTCCGAGATTTCTTAGGGCTAGGAGGGCGCCGGGGGTGTCGTCGGCATCGGGGACGCCGCCGGGGAGAGGGGTCCAGGCCCAACCACCGGGAGCGGCGTGGGTGTAGGGGTGTTCTTCGCGGTACTGCTGGGCGAGCAGCCAGTCGCGAATGGAACGGCGCCACGCGTCGTCGAAAGGGTGCCGGCCGGGTGGCAAGGGGCTGAGCGCGTTGACGGCGAGGGTGGTGACCCAGGTGGAGAGGTTGGTGTCGATGGGCCAACTGCCGTCGGGCCTCAGTGAAGCGCGGAGGAAGCGGATGCCTTCGTGGACCACGGGATGGTCGTTGCGTCCGGCGGCGGCCAGGCTCATGAGGACGAAACTTGTTAACGGAGTAGCTTCGAGATAGCCGCCGGTGGCGGGTTGGATATTCCCGAGCAGGCGGAGTGTGGTGGGGATCAGGCTGTCGCGCCACTTGCGTAATAGTGGGTTGACGGACGGGCGGTGATGATGGCGGACCTGGCCAATGGCGATTAGTGCCGGGAGTGCGTAACTGACTACGGGCAAACGGAGCGCACCGAATAACTGGTGGGGAAACGAAGCTAACTCGAAGGGTAACTGGGGGATGTCGCGCCAGGCGTCGCGGCCCTGGCCTAACTTACCGGCGACGCAAAGGACGGTGAGGATGGGGACGGAGAAGGTACGGTCGTTACCGTAGCGCTTCAGGATGGCCTCAACGAGGCGGGCGGGTTGGAGGGCGCCGGCTTCGCGGCGGAGCCAGGCTTCGGTGTTCTCGACGGTACCGGTGTAACGCTCGCCGGCGCGTGCGATCGAGAAGGCGCACCAGCAGAGCAGGGTCGTGCTGATGTTGGAGCGGCTGAGGACGGTATCGCCCCAACCACCGTCCGCGTTCTGATTCCGGGCAAGCCAATCGAGACCAGGGGTAACGTCATCGTCGGTGGTGAGCGATAGGGCAGAGACGGCGGTGGCGGTGGAGAGCGCGCTGCTCGAGAGGTGACCTTCCCACCAGCCGCCGGGCGATTGGCGGGCTTTCAATTGCTCGATCAGATTGGCGATTGTTCTGTTGAGCGCAGAGTGCATTCAATCGGTCAGGTGCCCCAAGGATAGCAGGGCGTAGTAGGTGTACTCGGTGTCGATGGCGTCGTCGGACCAGTGGCCGTAGAATCCACCGCGGTTGGTCCAGAGAGAGTCGATGAAGTCGAGGCAGGGTTCGCGGAGACCGGCCAACGGGACATGCATGCCGGCAAGCGCGTGGAGGGCGCTGGCGGTGGAGAGTAAGTCAGGGATGGGCGCGCCGGGGACGGCGAAGAATCCCCCAGAGGGTAAAAAGCGTGAGAGCAGCCAGTTGGCGAGAGCCGGGTCGGGCTCGTGCTCAAGTTGGCGCATCAGCGTAACTACGCCCGCGGTGGCTGTTGTTACACCGACGGGCGCGCCAGGGACGTTGCCAAAGCTGCCGTCGGCGGCGCGGACGGACTCGAGGGAGGCGACGAGACGATCGGGTTCCGGGATGGGCTGGTTGAGATCCTGAAACATGCCGACGGCGAGGAACGCGGCGTAGGCAGTGCCGTGCGATGCGCCGGGAGTCTGGTTGTAGCCGCCGTCGGGGGTGCGGTAGGTCGCAAGTCGGTTAAGTATGGCCTGAGTTAGAGCAGCTGCAGGCTGGCGGGAGATTCCGGCCCACGAGCGGGCGAGACATGTAAGGTGGACAAAGTCTAAGTCCTGACCATCGGCCAGGGAGCAGAGGTAACTTGCGATGGCTTCGGTGGGAGGCTGTTCCTGTAAGGCAATCAGCGATTCGATGCCGAAGACGGTGTAATAGAGGTCGCTATCGCCCGCGCGGTTGCGGAAGGCTCCATCGGGGTTGATCTGGGTGTGTAGGAACTGGCTGACGAGGTTGCGCGAATCACCCAGCAGTTTGGGTGAGAGCCGCGCTACCTGCAGCATTTCGAGCCTCAAACTCACTGCACCATCCCTGTATCTCCACGCGGAAAATTTTGCCGATGACGCGGCGCAGCAGGCCTTTCAGGCTCGGGTTGTGTAAGTCAGGCAGCGAGCGGACGGCCGCCTCCTTATACGATTCGAGTAACTGCCGGCAGCGGGATTCGATATCTAACTGGTCGAATAACTCGCGGACATGGGTGGAGTCTTCCGCGGTGATCGACGAGGTGGTCCAGATAGCGTTGAGGAAGAGTTTGTCGGCGCCTTTAGCGCGGGCGAGGGCTTCGGCGAGGGGGAGGGTTGGTTTGGGATTGAGGATGGGTGCGGTTGGGCGGCGGGGACCGCTCCCTGACGGTCGCGGTTCGGTTAGCGCTGCCTCGCGGGTGGGGAATTGTGGGGTTGACGTGGTTAGCGCTCCCTCACGGTCGCGGCTCTGTAGGGAGGGAGTGGTCTCCAGGTCTTCCAAATCGTCGCGGATTTGGTAGGCGATGCCTAGGGCTTCGCTGTATTTCTTCAATACTTCGTGAACGTCCGGTCCGGCTTCGGCGTACGCGGCGCCCAGGCGGAGGGCGACTTCAAAGGCTGGGGCTGTTTTCTGACGGAAGATGCTGAGGACTTCCTGGACGGAGAGGGGGCGCTGGCGGCGGGTCCAGCACATTTCGGCGCCTTGGCCGAGGCAGAGGGAACGGTGTCCGGCGGAGGCGATGCGGATCATCTCCGCGATGACTTTGGATGGTGCGCCGGATTCGGCGATCAGGCGATAGCCTTCGCCCACGAGCAGGTCGCCAACATTGAGCGCGACAGGCACGCCGTATTCGGCATGGAGCGTCTGCCGGCCATAGCGCTCGTCGTCGTTGTCTTCAATGTCGTCGTGAATGAGCGATGCCTTATGGAAGCACTCGACCGCTAGTGCGACCTTACGGACGCCTTCGGGCAGCGGCGCGTTGGGGTCGTCCTGGAACGCTTTGTAGGCGCAGGCGGTGAGGAGCGGACGCCAACGCTTGCCGTCGCGGGCGAGCCAGTCGCGCGCGATCTGGTCGGTTTCGGATTCGACGGCTGTACCGAATAACTGGTCAAGCGCGGTGGGTTCGAACCAGAGCTTGATTTCGTCGCGGAGTTTATCGAGGTCGAGCCGCCAGGTACGGTCGTCGCTGGTGAGGTGGATCATGTCCCACACCCAGTCGACATCGACGGAGGTATCTTTGCAGTCGTCCTGGAGCAGTGGGATGGCCACGCCGGGGATGGCGGCGGATTCCATATAAGGGAACGCCTTTTCGAGGACGGAGAGGCAACTGACGCCGACGATGGCCTCGATCTGTCCGGTTTGGATGAGCGCCATGACGAGGGCCGAACCTTCGGCGACCAACACCGCGTAGCCGAGGCGTTCGGCTTCGGCTTGGAGGTCTTGAATGGTGCAAAGGCCGCACTGCTTGCAGAGCAGGCCCAGCTCGTCGAACGGGGCGGGGCAGCGGTCCTCTACACGGAGGCATTTGGGCATCAGCAGCAGGCGGCGTTCGTAGGGAACAGTGGCAAGCTGTTCGCGCCAAACTTCGTTATTGAGCAGGACGCCGACATAGTCGGTGTAGAGGCGCGGCATGCCGGCACGGTCGACGATCTTTTCGGCGTGAATGCGTAGTTCGTCGAGGACTAGGGGCGGAGTGAGCGTGTTGCGATTGGCTTCGACGTAGCGCGCGATGACGGTTTTGAGGCCTTCGCGCTCGAGGCGCGTTTTGGGTATGTTGGCCTGCGGCATGCGGCCGGACAGCACAGGGAGTGCGCGTGGTATTTCGATCGGAATCAGCAAGCGGCTCTCTCCGGCATAGGATGCTCTAAGTGTACGCTCCGAAGCCAAAAAACCAATGTTTCTTGGCGAACCGGTAGGCCCAGTGGTCTTCCGGAATTTCGTGGCCCGGCTGATGCTGACTGGAACGGGGGCGCATTTGCTGGAGTTCCTGGACGGCGGCGCCGCGCTGGGTGGTGTCGCGCGCACCGTGTTTGGCTACGAGTTGCTCGACGAGGTCCGGCCGTTCGAGCACGACACAGCCTTGGGTGGCTTTAGCGGACGTTTCGCGAAAGTCGCGCAGAAACGCCGAGTTGTTCATGATGTGGAAGATGCTGTCGTGATCGTGGATCGTCTCTTTGGCGAACTGCAGGATGGGGCAGGGTTCGATGTCGCCGTAGGGGCTGATGTGGTGGCTGATGCCGGTGGACATGGGGCAGAGCGCCTCGCCTTTGTCGTCCCAATAGGCGTCGACCAGGGCGATGGGTAGCTTCGACCGCATTTCGACGACGAAGCGGCGCACCTGGATAATCTCTTCGGGCGAGAGGGCGAGTTCGGGGTTGGGCTTGGGTCCAACAGGGCGGTAGGTGTAGAACCAGGCGTAGTGGACGCCGAGGCCGATCAGGCGGCGAAGCCAGGATTCGCTGACCAAGTCTAGGTTGGTTTTGCAGACGCTGGTGGCGACGCCGGTGATGAGCTTGTGCCGGCGGCAGGCTTCGAGTCCGGCGAGCGTTTTGTTGAGGACGTTGAGGCGGCCGCGGCGTTCGTCGCTGACGATTTCGGACCCTTCAATACTGATGAGCGGCGAAACGTTGCCGACGTCGCGCAGGCGAGCTGCAACCTGATCGGTAATAAGCTGGCCGTTGGTGAAGACCTGGAAGTAGCAGTCGGGGTGAGCTTCGAAGATCTCGAGCAGTTGCGGGTGGAGGAACGGCTCGCCGCCGAGGATGCCGAAGAAGCTGTTGCCGTGGGCTTTGGCGTCGTTCACCAGCTTGTTCATGTCGGCGAGCGAGATGTGCTTGGACTGGCGGTCGACATCGACCCAACAGCCTTGGCAACGCAACTGGCAGCCGGAGATGACGGAGATGAACAGGAAGGGCGGGAAGTATTCGCCACGCTTAAGGCGGCGCTTGTACTTCTCGACCGAGAGCATGCCCTTGAATCCGAAGTTGTAGGCGAATTTGCCGAGCAACCGCGGGTCGGTCTCGGTGAGCATCCGTTTGGCGAACGATACAACCACGCCTTAGGAGACCTCCGCGGAAGGAGTGGGGTTGAGGGCTTGGCGGGCGCGTGCGGCGGCCTGTTCAGCTTTGGCGCGGATCTCATCGGGCGAGGGCAGCGAAGTGAGGACCTCCATCGGGATGTCCATTTCCTTCTGCAGCTTGAGCAGGCAGTTCTGGCGTTCTTTGAGGGCGCGCTCGTCGTCGCGCTCCTTGGAGAAGCGGGATTTCGCTTTGGCGCTACGGTCGCGGAGAAGGGCGTAGACATCGCCGCCGAGGAGGGCGGAAATATCTACCTTCATCGCCTCGCGGCGAATATCGTCAGCGCTCACCTGGTCGCCATTGATCGGGC
Source organism: Bryobacterales bacterium (assembly GCA_020846745.1). Lineage (GTDB taxonomy): Bacteria > Acidobacteriota > Terriglobia > Bryobacterales > Bryobacteraceae > JADLDI01. The sequence continues at coordinate 8,228 of JADLDI010000078.1, forward strand.
CGTGACGATACTTGGGGAACATGATCGCCACTTCTGGGCAGACGCGCGAGCAGGCGGGGCAATCGGTCTTGCAGTTGTCCTGATTGCGGACCTCAATCTTGCCGCCGGAGGACACGCCATACACATCGAAAAGGCAGAAGCTGAGGCACTGCATGCAGTTGGTGCAGCGCTTGAAATCGATGACGGGAAACCAGGGCTTCCAGGCGCCGGGTGTGGCGGCCCCGGCCTGGTCGCGGAACCGCTGGGCGGCTTCGACGGTGGCGGCGGGTTCGGCGATGTCGAGCTTGTGGGCACCGGGCGGGATGGGGACGTCGGCGGATTCGAAGCGGCCGAGAACGAGGACGTGGCCGGCGGCGGTAAAGTGGGCGAGGTTGCGGCTTGTGGTGACGGGGAAACCGTTATCGAGCAGGGCGGCGAGGAGGCGCGTACGGTCTGTGGAGTCGAGTTGCGCGGCGCCGGGACCTTCATAAAGGACCGTGCGGACCTGGGCAGTTTCGAGGCGGCTGCTCATGCGGGAATCTCTTCCAGAAGCTCGGCCGCTACCTTGTCTGCCGGGTCCATACGCATGTTTGAGACGCGGGCCGTGGAGGACAGGTGGCATCCGGCGGCTTCGAACAGCCCCTGGACCGCGCGCGGGAAACAGGCGGCGATGCGGATGGAGTCTGTCGTGGCGAGAGCCTGGAGGCGCGGGTCGCGGCGGGCGGACATCTCGCACAGATCGGGAACGGCTTCAAACTCGATGTTGGCGGCGGCCAGGCGATTGAGAACAGCGGACTTTACGTCGGCAGGCACAATCCGCGCGTAGGTGCAGTGGCAGTACAGGATGCGGAGAGGCTGCGCCGTATTCATATGGTCGCCAGACGGTAGGTCGGCTGGGGTTTGGCCGGCCGGAAACACTCAGTGTGCACGATGTTAACACGCACCGAAGGGTGGAGTGAGCTGAGGACCTGGAGGACGATTTCGCGCATGCGATCGGGGTCGGCTTCGGCCCGGAGATTGATGAGAAGCTCGCCATTTTCAAGGTCGTCGTGGAGACGGTGGATTGACTCGGGCGACTGGTCGCCACGGACCACGTTCAGCACCGCAAGGTCGTTGCCTTCGCCGGGCGAAAGCGTCATCTTGAGGTGCGCGATTTCGCCGCCGCTCGCCACGACGGCGGATTGAATACTGTCCGCGATGCGGCGGAGCAGCGCATTGCCGTCGAAAGGGGTGTCGGATTCGATTTTGGCGGCGGCGTTGAGCCAGCCAAGCAAGGCTTCGCCTTCGGCGTAGACTTCGTAGTCGACTTCGGGCGCCTCGCGGAGGTTCATCTCATCGTCGAGGATATGGCGATGCCACTCGGCGGCGCCGTCGCCTGAACGGGCCGAAATCGCAACGATCCGCGCCTGCGGGTACTTGGCTGCGAGGGCCTGCTTTAGACGGTCGAGCTTGGGGGCGTCTAAGAGGTCGGTCTTATTAATGATGATGATGTCGGCCTCTTCGAGTTGCTTGTCGTAGACGTAGAGGACCTTTTCGGAGAACGCTTTGCCGACTTCGAGTCCAAGGATACGGCCGGCGCGGATGGGGTCGACCAGGACGCTTAGCGGGGCGATCTCGTAGCTATCGCCGTAGATGCGGCGAAGGGGGTAGCTGACGGCGGCACGCAGGTCGGTACAACTGCCCACTGGTTCGGCAATGAAGACGTCGGGAGCGTTGGCTTCGGTCAGCTTGCCGGCGGCGTCCATCAGGGATTGAAAGCGGCAGCAGAAGCATCCGCCGGTGATCTCTTCTACGGGGAGGCCTTTGGAGCTGAGGAGCGCCGTATCGACGAGGCCGAAGCTCTGGTCGTTGGTGATCAAACCGACGCGGGTGCCGCGGGCGTGGAGCTTCTGGGCAAGGTCGAGGATGGCGGTGGTTTTGCCGGCTCCGAGGAAGCCGCCGACCATGATGTACCGCGCTTTATTGGGCATGGCGGTTGCTTAGCATGGTGTCGATGGTGGCGTCGAGGACAGCGATGTAGCCGTGCACGTCAGTGGCGCCGGAATCCAGACCTCCTCGTACAGTATAAAGCCAACCTTCGCCATATGGGTCCGTATCCACGAGGGTGATCTGGTCGGCGATGGCGGGGTTGATGCCGAGGAACTCGCCCGAGGCAACGCTATAGATGTCGCTCATCGCCTTGAAACCTTCCGTCCAGCCTATCACCTGGCCGGGTTCGATTTGGGAGCCGGCGGGTACCTTGAAATCGATTTCGACGGTGTCGCCGAGCATTCGTACCGCGAACTTCGTGAAGCCGACCTGCCAGACACCGGGTTCGGCGGTTTCGCGGAGCCAGTAGTGGGAGGGCGTGTAGCGGTAGGCGACGGGGAGGCGCGACGAGAATCGCGACCTTTTATAGGCGATGGTTTCGGTCTTCATGCGTTGAGCGCCTGCACCATGCGGTGGAGGTCAGGCAGTTGGGAATCGTGATACCAGGATAGACGGACGGCACCCTGGATCTGGTCGTGGGGGAGGTTCATGGCGGAGAGGACGTGGCTGCAGGTGTAGGTAGCGGAGGAACAGGCGGCACCGTCGGAGATGGCGGCGTAGGGCGCCCAGGCCTCGATCACAGTTTCGGCGTCGAAGCCGGGGATGGAGAGGTTGAGGATGTTGGGGAGGATACGGTTGGGGTCGCCGTGAATGGTTGGGTTCAGCGGTGCGAGGCTTTCGAGAAGTTGGTGGCGGAAGTGGAGGCAGCGGTCGCGACGGGATTGCCATTCGTTAAGCGCGAGTTCGGCGGCTTTGCCGAAGCCGGCAATGAGGTGGACTGGCAGAGTGCCGGGTCGAAGGCCGCGTTCTTGTCCGCCGCCATACAAAAGCGGCTGGACGGGCGGACGCGCGTGGTCGCGTTTGCGGAGGATGAGGGCGCCGACACCCTTGGGAGCGTAGAGTTTGTGGCCGCTGGCGGAGATCATGTCGATGCGCGGATGCTGGAGGGCAGGTAGATCTTTGCCGAAGCCTTGAGCGGCGTCGACGTGGAAGTAGGCGGGGTGGTCGCCTAACGCGTTGGCGATCTCCTCGATCGGCTGGATGACTCCGGTTTCATTGTTGACATGCATGACGCTGACGAGGAGCGTGTCAGGCCGGAGCGCTTCGCGGACGGCGTCAGGATGGACCCAACCGCCGGGTTCGGGCTTCAGCCAAGTGACGTCGAAGCCGCGGCGTTTCAGTTCGGTGATCGGTTCGAGGACGGCGTGGTGTTCGATGCGGGTGGTGATGATGTGCCGCTTCCCGGATTGAGCGGCCAGGCCGAGGATCGCGAGGTTGTTACTTTCGGTGGCGCCGCTGGTGAAGAAGATGTCGCCACGGGATGCGGCGACGAGGCGGGCAATGTGGTCCCGGGCGGATTCGACGGCGTTGCGGGCGCGGCGGCCAAAGTCGTGTGTGCGGCTGCCGGCGTTGCCGAATTCACGGGTGAGGTAATAGAGGACCTCGTCGCGGACGCGCGGGTCGATGGGAGTGGTGGCGGCACAGTCGAGATACACGGCCATGCGTGAGGCGAGCCTTATTATGGCATATGGACTCGCGTGGGTTGGCGCAGGTGCAGGCGGAGTTTGGCGACGCGCCCTCGTGTCTAAAGTTCGAAGAGGAGTTGCTGCGGCGCGGCGAAGCAGCGCTCTGGATGTGGGAGAGCGCGGCCGAGTGTGTGGTGTTGGGGCAATCTGGGCGTCCGGAGCGCGACACCTATGTGGGGCGGTGCGAGGCGGACGGGGTGCCGATCGTGAAGCGGTGCTCCGGAGGCGGAGCCGTGCTGCTGGGTCCGGGCTGCCTCGTGTATACCTTGGTGCTGCCGCTCGACTGGTGGCCGGAACTGCGAGATGTGCGGGACAGCAAGCGTTGGGTGATGGATCGTGTGCGGCGGGCGTTGGGAGTGGAAGGACTGACGGTGGAGGGGATTTCCGATCTGGCGTTAGATGGGCGCAAGGTGTCGGGCAATGCGCAGCGACGGTCGAGCGAAGCGATCCTGCATCATGGGACGGTGCTGTACGGGTTTGATGTATCGCGGATGGGGCGGTACCTGAAGATGCCGCACAAGGAACCGGAGTATCGCGCGGGTCGCGGGCATGAGGAGTTTCTGGCGAATTTGCCGGTGGCGGTGGAGGAGATACGGCGGGGGTTGGTGGAGGAATTTGGAGCACGCTGAATGGGCGACAATTGAAGCATGCAGGATGCGATCACGAAAGATCCAGAGGTGATGCACGGGACACCTGTGTTTCGCGGCACGCGGGTTCCTGTGAAGACGTTGTTTGAGTATCTGGAACACGGTGACACTCTCGACGATTTTCTGGAGGGGTTCCCGACGGTGAGCCGCGAGTTGGCGGTGCAGGTTCTTGAGGAGAGATTGCGCGACGAGCGTCAATTTGTTTTCGCGTGCTCGAATAGCGCATTCCGGAAATGACTGGAACGCCTCTTTTGCCGTGATCCCACGCTCTTTACCGATGGCCTCCAATAGCGTCCCCATGCAGCGATTCTTCCCCTTCGCCGCGGCTGCCGGGTTGCGCGGACCGAAGTGCGTGTCCATAAATCGCACAGCCAGTTCCTCAGCGAAATTCAAGGTCCTCACGCAGGGTATGCTGCACCGCGCCAGGCTGGGACGAAGGCCACTGACAGTCGGAATTGCGGCCATCGCGGCGGACGCAGGAGGTAAATGCCATCAGTAGCAGCAGGAGGGCGGTGGTCAAGCGAGGGGAAATCATCGGAATGCCTGCTCAGGAGGGTTGTGGTGCTCCGATAATACAATCGTTCTCAGCCATGTTGTCGTTCTTCAATGAATTTGAGTGGGATCCGGCAAAAGCCCATTCTAATTTCATCAAGCATGGTGTGGCATTTGAGCGGGCGGCTCAGGTGTTTCTGGATCCTCTTGCTTTGACGATTGCCGATGAGGAACACAGCACCACCGAAGCCCGTTGGATTACTCTGGGAAAGGATGCACAAGCTCAATACCTGCTGGTGGTGCATACCCATGAGTTGGTGGACGCGACAAAAGCGCGAATTCGGATCATTTCGGCGCGGAAGCCGACGCGGTCAGAGATTCTCGATTATGAGCAACAGCTATGAAGCCTAAATACGATTTTTCAAAAGGCGTTCGCGGCAAGTTCTATAAGCCCAATGCCGAGTTGCGGCTCCCCATTTATTTGGATGCTGATGTCCAGCAGTATATGGCGGAACGTGCGGTCGATAAAGGTGTTCCGCTCACTGAACTCGTCAACGGACTGCTCAAACGCGAAATCCAAATAATCGAATCAGTGAAGTAGCTGCTGGGTCAGATTCGGCGTTCCTCCGACGGATAATGGTTGATCGTTGGGACTCCACCCATGACTCTACTCCTCGCTCTACTGCTCGCGTCCGTACCCGATTGGAATGCCGTTAACGCGGAGCTATTGCGGCATTTCCAGGCACTTGTCCGGTTTGATACTTCGGACCCGCCGGGCCATGAGGCCGAGGCGGCGGAGTATCTGCGGAAAGTTTTGGCGGATGCCGGTATTCCGGTGGAGGTGATCGCGATCGATCCGAAGCGGCCGAACGTGGTTGCCCGGTTGAAAGGGAATGGGCAGAAGCGTCCGCTGCTGTTGATGGGGCACACAGACGTTGTGGGTGTTCAGCCGGAGAAGTGGAAAGTGCCGCCGTTTTCGGCGACGGTTCAGGATGGGTATATCTACGGCCGCGGAACGCTGGACGACAAAGACAATGTCGCGACGGCGCTGATGACGATGTTGCTGCTGAAGCGGCTGAACGTGCCGCTCGCGCGCGATGTGATTTTTCTGGCCGAGGCCGGCGAGGAAGGCAGTATGCAGTACGGCATTGCTCACATGGTGGAGAAGCATTGGCCGTTGATCGAGGCCGAGTACTGCCTCGCGGAGGGCGGCGGCATCAGGCGGCACAACGGGCGCGCGGATCGGATGCTGGTGGGAACTACGGAAAAGAACCCGACGGCGGTGAAACTCGTGGCCAAGGGAACGGCCGGACACGGATCGGCGCCGCTACCGGACAATGCACTGAATAAGTTAGCGGCGGCAATTACTCGCCTGGCGGCGTGGCGGACGCCCCTCAAATGGAACGATACGACACGAACTTACTTTGAGAAGCTCGCGATGATCAGCCCTCCGGAACAGGCGGCGCGTTATCACGGGTTACTTGACCCCGCTAAGTCCGCCGAGATACAGGACTACTTACGACAACACGAGCCGATGCATTACTCCATGCTGCGGACCTCGGTTGCCGCTACGATGATCCAGGGCGGGTATCGCGTGAATATCATTCCATCGGAGGCCGAAGCAGTGTTTGATGTGCGGACCATGCCTGGCGAGAACGTCGATGCGTTTTTCGAGTCGATGCGGAAGGTAGTAAACGATCCGTCGATCGAAGTGATCCACACACCGCGACGGAACGTGCCGATTGGGGCGCCGTCGCGGCTCGACACGCCGCTCTACAGGATTCTTGAAGAAACCCAAAAGCGAATCTACCCGGGCGCAGTGACGATGCCGGTGATGTCCACGGGCGGTACGGACAAGGCATATCTGCAGGCCCGGGGAGTACAGTGCTACGGGATTGGTCCGGCCACGGACGATGAGGATGGCGCGAAGGGCTTCGGCGCCCACAGCGACCAGGAGCGCATCCTGGAGCATGAACTCTATCGCTTTCTGAAGTTCAATTGGGAGGTGGCGACCGCGTTCGCGGCGGCGCGTTGATGCCAATGCGAGAATCCGAATAGGCATGTCGTCGTCTGAAGTCGCCTGGGCCGGGCTGGCGGACCGGGAATACCGGGCACAGTTTCTGTTGGAAGTGGCGAAAGCCGCGACGTCGCACCTCGAACTCGCGGACGTGCTGGAGGCTGTTTGTGAGGCGTTGCATCCGCGGCTGCAGTTCGATTCCATCGGTCTACTGGTGAATGAAGAAGGATACGTCCGCCTGCACTCGCTCTATGTACGCGATACGCCGCGGATGCCGGGCGAAAGCGTCTCGAGTTTGATCGCGCGTGTGCGGGCGAAGCGCCCTGGCGCGGTGAAGGGCGGCGTGATCCTGCAAATCCCGTTGTCGGATTCCTGCGTGGGCCAGTTTCTCCAATCATCGGCGCCATACGTATCCGACGATTTGGCCGTGTCCACACGCTTCCCGGAAGAGGAGTTGTTGCGGCAAGCGGAGATACGAAACTACGTCAGCCTGCCTTTGACCAAGCACGGCCGGCTACTGGGGGCGGTCCATTACATGTCGCGACGGCCGTTACGCGTCCGCGACGAGGAGTTGCAACTGCTGACCGACGCATCGGCAATCGTTTCGATCGCGGTAGCGAATGCGCTGGCGTATGAAGAGATCAAGGTGCTGCAGGAACGGCTTAAGAACGAAAACGAAGCACTGCAGGATGAGATCGAGCGCGGCTCGATGTATGAGGAAATCGTCGGATCGTCGCCCGCGCTGATGGAAGTGTTGGAGAGCGTGGACAAGGTGGCGCCGACCGAAGCGACGGTACTGCTGACGGGCGAAACCGGGACCGGCAAGGAACTGGTGGCGCGAGCGATCCATCGCCGATCGCCCCGTGCCGAGCGGGCGATGGTGAAGGTGAATTGCGCGGCGCTGCCGCAGGAACTGATCGCGAGCGAGTTGTTTGGTCACGAAAAAGGGGCGTTCACGGGCGCACTGCAACGGCGGACCGGGCGGTTTGAAGCAGCCGACGGCGGGACGATTTTTCTGGACGAAATCGGCGACCTGCCTGCGGAGATGCAGGTGGCCCTGCTGCGTGTGCTGCAGGAACGCGAGTTTGAGCGCGTCGGCGGCAACACGACCATTCCGGTGGATGTTCGGGTGATCGCCGCGACCAACCGCGACCTGGCGCGTGATGTCGCGGAAGGGCGCTTTCGCGAGGATCTGTTCTACCGCTTGAACGTGTTTCCGATTCACTGCCCGGCGCTGCGCGAGCGGCGCGACGACATACCGCTCCTGGTGGAATATTTCATGGCGCGGTTCGCGGCGCGAATGGGCAGGCGGATCGACCATATCGAGAGCAAATCGTTCGAATGCATGCTCAACTACTCGTGGCCGGGGAACATTCGAGAATTGCAGAATATCGTGGAGCGTGCGGTGATTGTCGCGGAGGGGCGCACACTTCGGATTGAACCGGGAATGATCGGTAAGCGTGCACCGGCGCCGCAACCGGAATCGCTGCACGAGCCTCCTTCAGCGTTACGGCAACGGCAGCGGGCTGAGATCGAAGAAGTACTGCGGCATACCGGGGGCAGAGTATCCGGCCCAAACGGCGCGGCGGTCCGGCTCGGTGTGCCCGCCTCAACACTGGAATCGCGCATTCGCAACCTCGGTATCAACAAGCACGCTTTCCGCTGGTTGGGATAAAACACAGGTGACTGGACCTTCGCGTGCGTTAGTAGGTGGCGATGGACCTTTTCCGCCTCGAAATTGTTTCAGAAACACAGGAGTCGACAACAGTTGCCCTGTTCGGCCACATGCAACGCCTGCACGTGGCTGAACTGGAGGTGTTGCTGAAAGACCATTCCACCCGGAAGACGCACGTGACGCTGGACTTAGGTTCGCTACAACTACTCGACCGCGAGGCAGCCTGCTATCTCGGACGGCTCTGCGGAACCGGAGTCACATTGCGGAACTGTTCGGCGTTCGTGAGCCGTTGGGTTAATCAGTGCGGCGCCGCTACTTCGTGAAAAGTTCGTGAATTTGTCGTGGATTTTTCGCGAATAGATGTTCGGTCCGATTCTGTGGAAAGCGGCGTTTGGATCTTTAAATTCGCATTTTGAATAAGTTAGGGGTATGGCCAGCGGGATGCATTCTCAACGTGGAACTCATATGACTATAGAAGGTTACTTGTCGCGGCGAGTCTTGGCCGTGATGTTCGCGGCGGCTGTGCTCGCGGGGTGTCAGCGGGCGGACAGCAAGCAGGCTGCGGCTGCCGGACCGATGCCGGCGCTACCGGTGTCGGTGATCACGGTACAGCCTGAAAACACGCCCATCTATCGGGACTATGCGGCGCAGACGTTTGCACGCGACATGGTTGAAGTCCGCGGAAGGGTGGAAGGCAATATCGAGAAGCGGCTGTTCAAAGTCGGCTCAGATGTTCGCCAGGGAGACGTGTTGTACGTGCTCGATTTGCGCCCATACCAGGCCGCAGTGGACAAGGCGCGGGGCGATTTACATCAGAGTCAGGCATCGGAGGAGTTTGCGCGCCAGCAGGTTGCGCTGTTGCAGGCGGAAGCCGACCTGGCGCAAGCTCGAGCCAACCTCGTCAAAGCGCAACAGGATGTGAAGCGCTTAGAGCCGCTGGTGAAAGAAGATGCCGCGCCGCAGCAGGACCTGGATAATGCTATTGCGGCTTTGAAGGCCAACGAAGCCAATGTGAAGGCGCGCGAGGCGAACGTGCAGCAAATCCGGTTGTCGACCAAAGCGCAACTCGGAACGTCGCAGGCGCAAGTATCTTCGAACAGCGCGCTCGTGCGCACCGCAGAACTGAATCTGGAGTACGCCACCATTCGCGCGCCAATCAGCGGCCGCATCGGCGACAGCCTGGTGCAGGTAGGTGGACTGGTATCGCCCAGTTCGCCGCAGCCGCTGACGACGATCGTTCCGCTCGACCCGATTTGGGTTCGTTTCAAAGTCAGCGAAGCGGAGTATTTCCAATACCGCGAGCGGGGCGCGCTGAACGGCAAGTCGCAATTGCCGCTGGAACTGGTGCTGGCTGACGGATCGGTCCATCCGCAGCGGGGCAGGATCGAAAACACCGTCAACCAGGTGGACCCGAAGACGGGAACCTTGGAACTGCAGGCGACCTTTCCGAATCCACAGCGGTCCATCCTGCCCGGCCAGTTCGGGCGGGTGCGCGTGAGCATTCGCGACCGGCAGAACGCACTGCTGATCCCGCAGCGGGCCGTGACCGAGTTGCAGGGCTTGCAGTCCGTGTTGACGGTTAGTCCGGAAAACAAGGTGCAGGCACGCGGCGTGTCGACGGGCGAGCGTGTGGGCGACCGGTGGGTGATCCTCGAAGGAATCAAGGCGGGCGACCGCGTGATTGTCGAGGGTGGCCAAAAGGCGCGGCCCGGGGCAACCGTTCAGCCGGAGCCTTATGCGCCTAAAGAGGTGGCGCCGACGGGCGGAGGAGCGCATTAGTTTATGGCACGATTTTTCGTCGACCGCCCGGTTTTCGCCATCGTCATCGCGCTCGTGATCGTCATTCTGGGCGCCGTGGCCATTCCCACGCTACCGGTGGCGACTTATCCGGAAGTCGTTCCTCCGGTGGTCCAGATCATTGCCACGTATCGCGGTGGAAACGCACAAGACCTGGAGAAAACCGTCGCACAGCCGATTGAACAGCAGTTAGTCGGCCTGGACGGTATGTTGTACTTTTATTCGCGCAGCTCGAACGACGGTGTGCTGACCATCGATGTCACTTACGAGTTAGGAACGGACATCGACATGGCGACCGTACGTACGCAGAATAAGGTGAACCTGGCGCTGCCATCGCTGCCGCCGGAAGTGCAGCGTGTCGGTGTCACGGTAAAGAAGGTTTCGTCGGCGTTTCTCTTTGCGGTGGCCGTTACTTCGAACGACGACCGGTACGACTCGCTGTTCCTATCTAACTTCGCGACCATCAACTTACTCGACAAGGTCGGCAGTATTCCGGGTGTCGGCGATGCCATGATCGGCGCGCGCCAGGACTATGGCATGCGTGTCTGGATCGATCCGGACAAAATGGCGAAGCTCGGGTTAACGGCAACGGACGTAAATACGGCGATTCAGGCGCAGAACCGGCAGAATCCGGCCGGCGCGATCGGGCAGGCGCCGGCGCCGCAAGGGACCGACTTCCAATACCCGGTGACCGCGTCGGGGCGGCTGCTCGAGCCGCAGCAGTTTGAAAACATCATTGTGCGGGCGCAGGCTGACGGGTCGTTGCTGCGGCTGCGCGATATCGGGCGCGTGGAGTTAGGGGCGCAGGATTATAAAGGATTCAACCGCATGAGCGGCAAGCCCGCGGCGGTAATGATCGTTTACCTGTCGCCGGGCGCGAATGCCGTCGAAACAGGCGACCGTGTAAAGAAGTTCCTGGAGGACGCCAAGCGAAACTTCCCCGAAGGGATCGATTACACCATCAGTTACGATGCGACGCTGTTTCCGCGAGCCGCCATCGCCGATGTGCTGAAGACCCTGTTTGAAGCCATTCTGCTCGTCATCTTAGTGGTGTTCGTGTTCCTGCAGAATTGGCGGGCGACGCTGATTCCACTGCTCGCGGTGCCGGTTTCGATTATCGGTACGTTTGCCGTATTCCCGTTCCTCGGGTTCAGCATCAACATGACCAGTATGTTCGGGTTGGTGCTGGCCATCGGAATCGTCGTCGACGACGCGATTGTCGTGGTGGAAGCGGTGCAGCACAACATCGACCACGGCATGACGCCGCGCGACGCCACGATTAAGGCGATGAGCGAGGTGTCGGGTCCGGTGGTGGCCATCGCGCTTGTGTTGAGCGCGGTCTTCATCCCGGTGGCCTTCCTGGGCGGCATTAGCGGCCAGATCTACCGGCAGTTCGCGTTGACCATCGCGGTCTCGGTGCTGCTTTCCGCACTTTGTGCGTTGACCTTGAGCCCGGCGCTCAGTGCGATGATTTTGCGGCCCGAAAAGACCAATCGAGGTCTGCTGGGCAAGTTCTTCGGTTGGTTTAATGTCGCATTCGATCGGGCCACCAACACCTACATCGGCGGTGTCAAGGTGTTTATCCGTCGTGCCGCATTCTCAATGCTGATCCTGGCTGGTTTCTATGCGGCGACCGTCGGCCTGTTCAGGACCGTGCCCACCGGGTTCCTACCTGATGAAGATCAGGGTGTGCTGTTCGTGTCGGTGCGCTTGCCCGACGGCGCGTCGCTGAACCGGACGGACCTGGTGACCCGCGAAGTCGAGAAACGTCTGCTGGCCATTCCCGGTATCACCCGCACCACCGTGCTAGGCGGGCTGGATGTGACCACGCGCACGAATAACTCAAACGTTGCCACTGTCATCGCGGCGCTAACGCCTTGGGACGAACGTAAGTCGCATGACTTACAGTTCCGCGAGATTCTGAACCAGACCAATATGCGCCTGTTTCCGATTAAGGAGGCGGTGGTGTTCGGATTTGGACTGCCGCCGATCCTTGGCTTGGGTACGGCGGGTGGCTTCGAATTCATGTTGCAGGACCGCGCAGGCGGCGAAATGCAGGCCCTTTCGGATGCCATGCAACGGATGATCGATGAAGCACGCAAAGACCCGAGCCTGGCTACGGTGATGAGCGCCTTCCGCGTGTCGATTCCGGGGTACCATGTCGATCTCGACATCGATAAAGCCCAAACATTGGGCATCTCGACTACGCAGGTCTACGACTCGCTCCAGACTTTCCTGGGCGGGCTTTACGTGAACGACTTCAATCGGTTCGGCCGGACGTGGCGTGTGATTATGCAGGCGGAGCCGGAACTACGCGCAAAGCCGGAGGATGTGGACCGCTTCTATGTCCGCTCCGGCAGCGGTGACATGGTTCCGTTGAGCACGATGCTGAAGATCACAGCTACCAGTTCGCCCGACGTCGTCTACAGGTATAACCGGTATCGCGCGGCCAGCATCATCGGCTCTGCGGCGCCCGGCGCGAGTTCCGGGCAAGCGGTGGCGGCCATGGAACGCATTGCGCGCAACGTGCTGCCGCAAGGGTTCGACTTCGAATGGACGGGAACCGTGTTCCAGCAGAAATTGTCGGAAGGCAAGGAGCTTTACATCTTCGGATTTGCCGCCTTGCTCGTCTTCCTGTTTCTGGCCGCGTTGTATGAAAGCTGGGTAATTCCTTTGGCTGTGGTGCTGGCAATCCCGATCGGTGTGTTAGGTGCGCTACTCGGGTTACTGACGCGCAGTTATGCCTACGACATTTACGCACAGATCGGTATCGTCACGCTGATCGGACTGGCTTCAAAGAACGCGATTTTGATCGTCGAGTTCGCCAAATTGAAGCACGAAGAAGGGCATTCGGTTATTGACGCAGCCATCGAGGCGGCCCGCCTGCGCATGCGCCCGATCATTATGACGTCGTTCGCCTTTATCCTGGGCGTGGTGCCGCTGCTCTATGCGTCCGGAGCGGGTGGCGCATCGCGGCGAGCGCTGGGAACTACAGTGTTTGCCGGAATGTCGGCAGCCACGATGATCGCGGTGTTCATCGTGCCGGTTCTATATGTGCTGGCGCAGCGCTTTGTGGAGTCCGGCAGGAAGGTGGATGCGAGTGCCCCGACAAGCGGCATCACAGGAGCCGAAGCATGACACGCATCACACTATTGATAGCGATTGTTACGTTAACCGGCTGTGCCGTCGGGCCGAACTACAAGCGGCCCGTGGTGCAGGCGCCGGGACAGTTTCGCGGGGCGACGCTTCCCGCATCAGAGGTTTCACTCGCCGATACGTCTCTCGAACAGAAGTTTGGCGATCCCGTACTGACCAAGCTTATCGAGACCGCCATCCGGCAGAACTTCGACTTGCGCGCGGCGACAGAACGGGTTTCGCAAGCACGCGCGCAGTATGGCATTGCGCGGTCGGCTTTGTATCCGGATGTGAGCTTTGGAGCGCAGCACACGAGCAGCCGGACCTCGACCATCGGGTCGGCTGTGTTCCTTCCCCGTGGGCTCGACCTGGACGTAAGTTACACGCAGGGCGGCTTCGGCCTAAGCTGGGAACTCGACATCTGGGGCCGTGTTCGCCGTCTGAAAGAAGCCGCCCTTGCGGAGTATCTGGCGACGGAGGCAGCACGGCAGGGCATTCAGACTTCGGTCGTGTCGGAAGTAACACGGAGTTATTTCCTGCTGCGCGCGGCCGATCTGGAGTTAGAGATCGCACGAAAGACTCGCGAGACCGCTAACAATGGCCTGCGGCTGACAGAGGTGCGGCGCAAAGCGGGCGCGGCCAGCGGATTGGATGTGAGCCAGGCAGAGCAGTTACTACGCACGGCGAACGCGCAGATCGCCGCTTCCGAGCGTGCCGTTACGCTCGCGGAGAACGCGCTGAGCCTGCTGTTGGGCCAGGGGCCGGGTCCGATCGAGCGAGGCAAAAGGCTTGAAGAATTTACGGCGCCGGCCGAGGCTCCGGCAGGTCTGCCGTCGTCCTTGCTCGAACGGCGGCCCGACATTCGCCAGGCGGAACAAACGCTGATCGCCGCCAACGCACGCATCGGCGCGGCGCGGGCGCGCTACTTCCCGCAGATCACTCTCACCGGACTGCTGGGCGCGCAAAGCCGGTACCTGGAGCAATTGTTCACTGGTCCGGGCCGGATGTGGAACTTCACGCCGTCGTTCACCGAACCGATCTTCAACGCGGGGCGCATCCGGGCCGGCGTGCGGTTCAGTGAAGCCCAGCAGCGCGAGGCAGCCGTCGACTATGACCGGACAATCCAGACGGCGTTTCGCGAAGTGTCGGACTCGTTGGTTTCACTATCGAAGACGCGGCAACAGCGCGAAGAGCAGCAGTTGCTGGTGGCGGCGCTGCAGGAGTCGACGCGGCTGTCGAACCTGCGGTATCGCGGCGGGCTCGACAGTTACCTTCAGGTGCTTGACGCCGAGCGAAATCTGTTCCAGGGTGAAATAGCGCTGACACAACTTCGCTATCAGGAACTGAACTCGGTGGTGCAGTTATATCGTGCGCTGGGAGGGGGCTGGCAGTGATGTGTGTCTACCGGAACCACCACCACAGCACGATGGTGCAGGCGAACAGGATCGCCGCCCAAACGCGGTAGTCCGACAGGCCTGTTCCGCCTTCGTGCTTGAACGAAGCGGTCGCGCTCTCGAGTTGGCTTTCGTGTGTGGCCTCGGTCGAGAGGCTGACCGCGATCATCACGATCGCCGCACACACCCACACGACGATTGCGCGATGGAGAAATGAGTGCATGTACGGGTGGGAGATGACCGGCAGCGATAGCTTCAGCGTCTGATCCAGAAACAAAACCATCCCGAGGCCGAACCCGGCGGCGCCGCCCGCAATTGCTCCCGCGGTGTTACCACGCTTCCAGAGGATACCCAGGAAGATCACGGCCGACATGGGTGTGCAGAGATATGCCGAAATAAGTTGCAGGTAACTCCAGATCGTTACTGACAGTCCGACTAACGGTGCGGCCAGTACGCCGAGGATGGCCATAACGATGGTGACCTTACGCCCGATTGACACCTGTTCGACTTCAGACAGGTGCGGACGATAGCGCAGCACGAAATCGCGAACCACGAGCGTGGCGCTGGCGTTGTAACAGGCGCTCATCGACGACATCAGGATGGCGATCAGGCCGGCCAGCACCAGTCCGCGAAGGCCGATGGGGAGCAGGTCGCCGACCAGGCGCGGGTACGCCATATCGGGACGGTCCAGATTCGGATAGAGCGCGCGGGCGATGACACCCGGCAACACCAGAATGAACGGGATCATGAGTTTCAGGAACCCGGCGAAGATCGCGCCTTTCTGCCCCTGATCGACGGTTCGCGCGCCGAGAACGCGCTGCACGTTCGTCTGATCCATGCACCAATAGAACATTCCGCCGAACAGGTTGCCGATCAGGAACCCGGTGACCGGTAATTCGGAATCGAGCGGTTTGACCATGCCGAGCAACGCCGGATCGACCCGGGCCGTGAGGCCGCTCCAGCCTCCAACCGCGAACAGTCCGGCGATGGTCAGGATGATGCTGCTGACGATCAGCCACGACCCTTGTACCATGTCGGCATAGACGACGGCGCGCAACCCGCCTTTCATCGTGTAGATCGCCGTGAAGGCCGAGAGCACGATCATCACCGCAATCTGATTCCAGCCGAACAGCAAAACGAACAGGAGTGACCCGGCCCACAGGTCGATGGCGTTCTTGGTCAGAACATTGATCACCAGAAGGTTGGCTGAGAGGAACGCGCGGAGGCTCCAGCCGAAGCGCCGCTCGAGAAACTCCGGGATTGTATAGATCCGGCTGCGCAGGTACTGGGGCGCGAACAAGGTCGCCAGGATAATCAGGCACCACGCCGCCATCCATTCGTATCCGCCGGTGACCATACCGATCCGGTAGCCGTCGCCCGCCATGCCCACCACGTGTTCCGCCGAGATGTTGGAGGCGAGCAGCGACATGCCGATGAACGGCCAGCGCAGATCGCGACCGGCCAGGAAGTATTCGGCATCGGATTGTTTCTTTCGCGCGGCCCGCAAGACGGCGCCGACAACCAGCAGAAGACTGATGAGAATGATTACGGAGTCGAGGATGCCTAACACGGTTGTTGTTCCTGCGAGCCGGGTGGGCCGGCCGAGCGTAACTTGTAGTGTACGCGGTTACTCAGCGGGCGTTGAGGTAATAGCGGTGGTTGGCAACGGCCGGGGGTGCGATATGCTCGATGTCCATGTCCAGCGCGCGCCTGTCCGCCATCGGTCCCGCGATTCTGCTTACAGCTACCAGCGTGGGAGCAGGCGATATTTTGACCGGTAGCCTGGCGGGCGCCGAAGGCGGAATCGCAGTGTTGTGGGCGGTGCCGGCCGGAGTTCTTTTGAAATGGACCCTGACAGAAGGCATCGCGCGCTGGCAAATGGCCACCGGCAGCACTCTGTTAGAGGGATGGGTCACGCGTTTGGGAGCGCCCATCCGCTGGATCTTCTTGTGTTATCTGCTGGTATTCTCGCTCGTTACCGGCGGGATGCTCGCCAGTGCGTGCGGCGTGGCAGCCACCGGCATGTACCCGATCGCGGATCCTCAACAATCGCGCTTTCTCTGGGGCGCCTTTCATGGCCTCGCCGGGATGTTGCTGGTCTGGTTTGGCGGGTATGCGCTGCTCAAACGTGTACTGGCCGTTTGCGTCGGCGCGATGTTCGCGACAGTGGTCTTGACTGCGTTCCTGCTCGCACCCGACTGGAGCGCTGTCGCCAGGGGACTGATACCGTCAATCCCCGCCTCCGGTCCCGGTTGGGTGATCGGCCTGATCGGCGCTATCGGCGGCACGATGGCCTTGATCAGCTACGGCTATTGGATCCGCGAAGAGAAACGCGAAGGGCGGCCTGGCCTGCGAGCCTGCCGGTTCGATCTACTACTGTCGTACGCCGTCATCGGCCTGTTCGGTGTGGCGGTGGTGATCATCGGGTCGCGCGTACAGGTGCGCGGGCAGGGAACCGGCTTAGCCCTGCTGCTGGCAGACCAACTGGCGAAGAGCCTGGGCGCGAGCGGCAAATGGATCTTCCTGGTTGGTTTCTGGGCGGCGGTATTCTCGGCGCTCCTTGGTGTGTGGCAAAGCCTGCCGTACCTGTTTACGGACGTATTGTGGCTCGGCAGCGGCAAAGGCGTTGGCGGGCGGCCGGATGTGGATGTGGAGAAATCGCGGCCCTACCGCACGTACCTATTCCTGCTCGCTACCGTCCCGCTAATCCTGCTCCGCTACCCCGTGCAGCAACTGCAACTCATCTTCGGCATCACCGGGGCCATGCTGCTGCCCATGCTCGCGCTGACTTTGCTGGTGATGAACAATCGCGTCGCGTGGGTGGGCAAAGATTTTCGCGCGACGTGGTTCCTGAACGTTGTGCTGATCGCGGCGTTGCTGTTCTTCGCGTTTGTCGGCGTGGGCGAGGTCAAACAGTTACTCCGCTGACCGAATCACGCCGTTGCGAGGGCGCGGTGGCGGCCCCATATCCAGCTAAACTAATAGCAATGGCTAAACTATCCATTCGGGATCTGAATCTGCAGGGAAAGCGCGTTTTCATGCGCGTCGATTTTAACGTGCCGCTCGCTCCCGGCGGTCAGGAGATCACCTCCGACAAGAGAATCAAAGCGTCCCTGCCCTCAATCCGTTACGCGCTCGAGCACGGCGCCGGACTGGTGCTGGCCAGCCACCTTGGCCGTCCCAAGGGAAAGGTCAATCCTGAGATGAGCTTGAAGCCTGTCGCCAAGCGCCTGGAAGAATTGCTTGGCAAGCCGGTCAAAATGGCGCCCGATTGCATCGGACCCGACGTCGAGGCCATGCTGCCCGGTCCCGGTGAAGTGCTGCTGCTCGAAAACCTCCGCTATCACGCCGAAGAAGAGAAGAACGACCCCGGCTTCGCGCAGCAACTAGCCAAACTCGGCGACATCTACGTCAACGACGCATTCGGTTCCGCCCACCGTGCCCACGCTTCTACTGAAGGCATGATTAAGTACATGCCCCAGGCCGCGGCCGGCCTTCTTATGGAGAAGGAACTCGAGTATCTCGGCCTCGCCACCACCAATCCGCCGCGGCCTTGCGTTGCCATCCTCGGCGGCGCGAAAGTCTCCGATAAGATCGAAGTTATTCAAAACCTGATGAAGGTTGTCGATGAGTTATTGATCGGCGGCGCCATGGCTTACACTTTCCTGCAGGCGCTCAACCAGCCGACCGGTAAGAGCCTCGTCGAAGCCGATAAGGTCGACCTCGCGAAGCACTTACTCGAGGAAGGAAAGAGCAAACTCCGCCTCCCCGCCGACCACGTCGTTGCCGCCGAACTGAAAGCCGGCGCGGATTCCCAGGTCGTCGACAGCATCCCCGAAGGCATGATGGGCCTCGACATCGGTCCCAAAACCGTCGAAGCCTTCTCAACGGCAATCAGCAACGCCAAAACCGTCATCTGGAACGGCCCGATGGGCGTCTTTGAAATGCCCCCGTTCGATAAGGGGACCGTTGCTTTGGCGAAAGCAGTGGCCGGGTCCGGCGCCACGTCCATCGTCGGCGGCGGCGACTCCGAAAAGGCCATCAAAGCCGCAGGCGTCACCGACAAGATCTCTCACGTATCAACCGGAGGCGGCGCATCGCTCGAATTCCTCGCCGGCATCCAATTGCCGGGCGTCGTCGCACTTACCGAGAAGTAAGCGGGTCGGAAGAAGGGACGCCAGCCACTGATTGCCATCCGAGATCGCTCGGCAGCAATCAGCACACTGGAATCGAGAACTATTCCCACGATGGTGGCTCGAACGCATCGCGCCGCTCTTGAATCCCCGAACGGACATCATCTGCAAAACTTCCGTCGGGTATAGGCGCATACCCCAGTTTCGCCTCATATGCCTTCGCCAAGGCGATACACTCACTTAGCTTACGTCCAGCGGCGGGTGCTGTTGGCCGTTTGAGTACCACAATCGGCCTTTCGTTCTCTTCGATAACCACCTCGACCCCTTGACGCACCTTGTCCAACACAGCGTGCAGATCGCGCGCCAGGTCAGCCTCGCTCATGTGAACAACCGCCATCGTTTCTATTATGACTCCCTAGCCGTGTTAGCATCCCTTTGTGACGCGCCGCGTCTTCACCGCCGCTTCCTCTATCTCTCTCGTCCCGATTACTCCGGCCTTACGCATTACCTCCGTCAAAGCTGTACCCGTTCCGCTCCTGTCGACCGCCCGCTTCGGTAGCTCGCAGTTCAGCTCCGACGACGACCCTGCCCGGTACCGCTGGTTCGGACCCTTTTCCCAACTCGCCGGTTCGATCCTTGTCGAGATCAAAACAGACCAGGGCATCACCGGCTTGGGCCTCGGCGGCGGAGGCGGCGCCGCCTGCTACATCATCGACAACCATCTCAAAGACCTGCTGCTCGGCGCCAACGCCCTCAACATTCACCAGCTCTGGGACCAGATCTTCGCCTCCACTTCCTTCTATGGCCGCAAAGGCTTGCCGATCATGGCGCTAAGCGGCATCGATCTCGCCCTATGGGACATCGCCGGAAAGCGTCACAACGTCCCCTGTTGGCAGTTACTGGGCGGTAAGCGGCGCGACCGTGTCCGCGCTTATTTCACCGGACCCGGCATCGACCTCGGCCTCAAGCTCGGCTTCACCGCCTTCAAGCAACCCATCAACCTCGGTCCCGCCGACGGCCAGGATGGCAAATTCAAGATCGCTGCCCAACTCAAAGCCGTCCGCGAAAAGATCGGCCCCGACAACCTGCTGATGATCGATGTGCTCTGCCGCTGGAACGTAGACTATACGGTGGAAATGGCGGACCGCCTCGCCCCCTATAACCTGTACTTCATTGAGGAACCCCTACTGCCCGACGACTTACGGGGATACGAAAAGCTCTGCCAGAAGATCAAATCGACGAAGATCGCCAGTGGTGAGCACGAGTTCACGCATTACGGCTTCGACTTGCTCATTCGGCATCGCGCCTCCCACTTCCTCCAGCCCGACCTCACGTGGGGCGGCGGACTCACCATGGGCCAGCGCATCCTCAACAGTGCCGCCGAGGCGGGCATCCCTATCCTGCCCCACCGCGGCGGCAGCCTCTTCGGCATGCAGTTAGTCACGGCATGCGATAACTGCCCGATGGCCGAAAGCTTCGGCACCGGCGAGCCCGGCAATGAACTGATGGAACTTTTTACCGCTCCGTTCGAACACGGTTCCTACCTGCCACCCACCCAGCCCGGCGTGGGTGTTACGATTCCTGATACACTCGCGAGGAAATATGGTCTCTAAACTAACCCTGGTTGTGGTCGCCGCCGCCCTGACATGCCCGGCGCAGATTTTCAAGCTCAGCAAGGAGCAGTTGCTCGAGGTTACCGCCAAAAATCCGTATGAGCGCTTCGACGATGGGCGTCCCAAGGTACCCGACGCCATCCTTGAAAAGGTCCGTGGACTCACCGTCGAAGAGGTGTGGGGCGTGTTGCCTGGCAAAGGTTACAAAAACCAATACGACGGGAAATGGCAGATCCTGCATCCCGAAAAGAAGCTCGTCGGCCGCGCCGTCACGGCCATGTTCCTGCCGCTGCGGCCCGACCTCAATGAACTCATGCTCTCCGACATGAAGCGCCTGGGCCATCGCGGCGGCGCTCACCAGTGGGTGATCGATCAGTTGAAGCCCGGCGACGTCCTCGTCGTCGACCTCTTCGGCAAGGAGGAAGGCGGTTCCGTCGTAGGCGATAACCTTGCCACCGCCATCAAGTCCGCCACCGTCAACGGCGGCTTGGTCGTCGACGGCGCAATCCGCGACCTGGAAGGTATTTTCCCCATCGACATGGGCGTCTATTACCGCCACGCAACCCCATCGGCCATCGCTGAAGTGACCCTGGCCGGCTACAACACACCCGTCAACATTGGCCCGACCACCGTTGTTCCGGGCGACGTCGTGTTCGGCGACCGCACCGGTATCTATTTCATTCCACCGCAGTTCGTGAAGGAAATCGTCGACCGGGCGGAAGAAACCCATATCCACGACGAATGGACCAAGGCGAAGTTTCTCTCGGGCCGCTACAAGAGTTCCGACCTCTATCCGCGGCCCAAAGACCCCGCCCTGCTTAAGGAATACGAAGACTACAAGAACAAGAAGATGGGTAAATAACTCACCCGCGCCTCCGTTACAAACGCCTCGACGCCTGGAAAAGGCATCGAGGCGTTGCTATTTCTACCCGCGAACAGGCTAGCCTAGATCGTATGAGCAATGGCCAACCGACTCCTGAGCAGATAAAGGCGTTTGAGCAGGACTACCCACAGGTCTGGCAGGCCTTTACCGCCCTCGCTGAAGCGTGCCACGAAAGTGCGGGACCGCTCGATGAGAAGACTCGCCGCCTTGTCAAACTCGCCCTCGCGATCGGCAACCGGCACGAAGGCGCGGTCCACTCCGCCGTCCGCCAAGCCCTTGGCTCGGGCCTGACCCGCGCAGAACTGCGCCATGTCGTTGTCCTGGCGATCACCACCATCGGCTGGCCTGCCGCCCATGCCGCCCTCACCTGGATCGACGATCTGGCGGCTGATCCCGAAGCCACAACCTGATCCCGCACGCGGGCGAGCACAAACGTGGCGTGCGGGCCGCGCAAACCAACGGCTCCTCGCTTTGAACTCCCTATCGCTCCACTCCTTTTCTGTCCATTACTGGTATTGGTACAAATAATTACGCAAGACGAAGAATTTTAGTGTAAAATTACACCGTGTGCACGGCGTCTAGTTCGACGCCATTTCAGGAGCGGCAAGCTCGTGATGAGTCATTCCTCGGTTGCAGCCGGTGTACTTGACGAACCCACCATTCGTCCCTGTGGCGACAGCAATATGTCGTATGTGCCCGCACTCGACGGCGTGAGGGCGGTCGCAATACTAGGTGTTCTCGTCTTCCACGCACTGCCGCGCAACCTCCAGGGTGGGTTTACTGGCGTTGATGTTTTCTACGTTCTCTCCGGATTTCTGATTGCTTCGGTAATCCTCTACGACTTGCGCGGCCAGAGCTTCTCGATTCGAGAGTTCTACTTGCGGCGTGTCCAGCGACTGCTTCCAAACGCGATACTCACCATCCTGTTCACCGTTGCCGTCTCGCAACTGGTTTCTCTGCCCTCTCAGGCAACGAAAGTCGCACAGCACGGGCTTTGGACCATTTTCAACCTATCCAATGTGTATGTCTGGCGGAACGTCGGGGGATATTGGGGAGACTCGGCCAGCGTCCTTCCGCTGCTCCACACCTGGTCGTTGGCGGTCGAGGAGCAGTTCTACCTGCTGTTTCCGGCGATTCTGGTGTTTCTGTCGCGCCGCGCGCACCTGTTCAGATCGATAGCCTTGCTAACCCTGGTGAGCCTGGCCCTTTGCATCTATGGAACACGGACGCATCCCGCCGCCGCTTTCTATTTTTTGCCTACCCGTGCCTGGGAACCGCTGCTCGGTGCGGCGCTTGCTACTTGGATGGTGCCCGTCAAGAGGACGGATCCGCTCCGGCATTTTGGCTCTTCACGCCTTGTCGAGATCATAGGCTGGGCCGGATTGGCTTTGATCGTGGGCGGGTTCTTCTTGGTGACTGAGCAGCGCTTTCCCGGTGTCGTCGCACTAGTACCGACAACCGGCACGCTCCTAGTACTCGTATCGGTCGCCGATGGCCGGACCCGGTTGGCGGCGTTGCTCTCCTTGCGCCCTCTGGTCTTCATCGGCCAGCTTTCCTATTCACTGTATCTTTGGCATTGGCCCCTGATGGCGTTCGGCCGGCAGTACGCTTATCTAACCGATAGCTCGCCTGAGATGTGGATGCTGGCCGGTGAAGGCGCCGGCGTGGGTCTCTCACTCGTTGCATTCTGGCTCGTCGAACAGCCGCTTCGGAGGCGCGGCGAGGGACGCCGCCGGCGTTTGTATGTCCTGGCCGCGACTGTGTCGTTTGGAATGGTCGCGTGCTCGATCCTTGCCGCGCGGCGTTCGGCTATGGATCCGCACCACCGTTTCCATCAGCCTTCGTTTTCGGGTCCCCTATACTCCCTGGCTCGCCCGCAATCTGCTGCGTCCATGTCATCGACTAAGTATGAAGACGTTCTCTTTCCGGCGCCCCGGCCGATCCCGCCAGAGTTGTGGGAAAGCGGCGGCATCGTCCATCAATGGGGAAGCGACAGTCCACAGATCGTCGTACTTGGCAGCTCCCACGCGCTGATGTTCGGCCGATTGATTGACGACATCTGCCGGCGGCTCGAGATTTCGGTTGCGTTTCTATGTATAGAAGGCGCTCCGGTGTTCTTTCCCACGGCTGTAAGCGAAACTCTCTCGAGTGTCGCCAAGGCGCAAAGCTTCGATGAAGCCCGGAAGGGGTGGATCCGGAAGTGGAAACCTGATGCGGTGCTCGTCATCGACCGTTGGGACACCTTGTCGGGCGAGCCCGCAAAATTCAATCAAAAGCTCAAGGAACTTGTCGGTGAACTGGCGCCTCACACGCAGCGCCTGATTCTATTCAGCCAAGTCCCAGTCATGCGGTTAGGCAACACCTTGAACTTACGGGAATACGTGACTTGGCACGTTCGCACCACCGGGCGCCTTCCGAGAATCAGACCGGATGAGAAGGAGGCGTTCCGGCAGGCGTCACTCACCGTCATCGGCAACCTGGCGCAAGCCTTCCCCAACCTCCGTTTGTTGCGAGTGGACCAGCCGTTTCATGACAACGGTTCGGTCCGGTTTGCTGTTGGGCGGGATTTTCTCTACGCGGACGACGATCATTTGACCGACGCTGGGTCTGAACTCGTTCGTGAAGTCTGCATGAAAGCGATTGCAGCCGCCGTGGCGGACAAGCATATCTCAATGGTTAAACGTGGGGTTCCCGCCGCAACTCGATCGGAATTGCTGCCTTGGCCAGCACCGTAAAGACGAACGCGCCTAACGCCCACACACCCGCTGCGACTAACAACTCGATGTAAGTCGGCGCGTACTCCGTCACCTTGCCCCATGGATCGGGGATAAACCCCGGAATGATGGTGCCCAGACCCTTTTCGAGCAGGATGCCCACGAACAGCATTCCGCACGCGGCAAACAGCACACGTTTGCGCCTCCGCAGCGGCGCAATCGTCAGCGCCGCCGTAGCCAGTACGTTCAGCACGATGGAAGTCCAAATCCACGGCGTTAACGAGTGTTTCCCGTCCAGCCCGAAAAACAGGTAGGTAGCACTTAAACTGTGATGTGTGTGCCGGTAGAATTCCTTGAATAACTCCGATGCCAGCATAATCAGTGTTACCTGTGCCGCCACCGTTACCACCAGCGATAACTTATTCAAGGTGCGGTCCGAAATGCGGAAATGCGTATACTTCGTGATCGCGGCCAAGATGAGGATCATCAACGCCGGACCCGCCGCAAACGCCGTCGCCAGGAACCGTGGACCTAATAGCGCATTGTTCCAGAAAGGCCGCGAAGGCAATCCCGCGAACAAAAATGCCGTCACCAGGTGGACCGACACCGCCCAGCCGATCGATATGATAATCGCCGGAACGTAATACCGCTTCACCGGTTCCACGCCGCGGTAGTGGCAATAGAGGATGTAGAAGGGGACCAGCAGATTCAACACCAGGTAGCCGTTCAGCACCAGAATGTCCCACGTGAGCAGCGACCGTGGCCAGTTCATCACGCCGACAAACGGCATCAGGTGCCATAGCCTCAACGGTCCGCCGACGTCTACCACGACAAATCCAATCGCCATGACCAGCGCCGCTACGGCCAGAGCTTCACCCAGCAGTACCGCGCGCTTAAAATCCACATCGTGCAGAATGTAAGTCGGCATTACCAGAATCACGGCGGCCGCCGCAATGCCGACCAGAAACGCGAAGTTGGAAATATAGAATCCCCAGCTCACCCGGTCGTGCATGCCTGTAACCGCCAGCCCTTCCGTCAACTGTACGGAATAGGCCCACGCACCAAGACCCATCACCATCGTGAGCGCGCCCATCCAGATGTGGTAGGCCCGCCCGCCGGTGGTGGCCTCGTGCAAACAAGTCAGGAAGAAATCCCGAACGCCGCGCTTCGGCGGAACTAACTCGAGTTGTTGTTCTTCAAGAGGGAAAGGATTCGTTTGTGCTGCCATGAGTTAGTCCATGTAATACCAGAACTTCGGATCGGTCCCGAGGTCCTCTTTCAACCGGAATACCTTTTTGTTTGCCAGAATCCAGCGGATCTCGCCGTTCGGATCGAGCAGGTTCCCGAATACTCGTGCACCAGTCGGACAGGCCTCGACGCAAGCCGGATTCTTTCCTTCGCGGCTGCGCTGAATGCAGAACGTGCATTTCTCAACCACGCCCTTGTTACGCAGGCGATTGCCCAGATAGTGCTGGTTAGGATTCAATTCGGCCTCGGGAACCTGCGGCGCCGACCAGTTAAACCGGCGCGCATCGTACGGGCACGCCGCCATGCAGTAACGGCACCCGATGCACCAGTTGTAGTCCACCACCACAATCCCGTCCGGCTCTTTCCAGGTTGCCTTCACCGGGCAGACATCCACGCACGGCGGATTGTCGCACTGCATGCACTGCGTGCCGATATAGAAATGTCCCGCCGCCGGCACTTCGTGGGCAAACTCATCGGTCGATTCCGAAAAGTCCAGCTGACCGTTCGTATGCTCATGGATCCGTATGTAGGCCATGTGCGTCGACCGGTCCTGGTTATTCTCGGCCACACACGCCTTTACACACTCGCCATAGCCGCGGCACTTCGAAACGTTGAATGCGTATCCGTACAGCACACCGGGCCGCGCCGCTGTCGAAGATACATCGATCGACCGGCCGGTCTCTAACTCGTACCGCCGCTCCAACCGCTCGACGGCACCGGCCTTCTCCTGCTCCGTCATCAACCGGTAATGCCCCTGGAAGAACTGCTTCCATTCGAGCAGCGCCTTTTCGCGAGCCTCCTGTGTCGCCAGCGGATTCAATGACGAACCAGCTACTGCCGCGGTTGCCGCCACGCCGGCCGCGACGGTAGCCACGGCCGTGCGCCGTGTCATCGGCTTCTCTAAGATCTGTACCAGCTTGTTACTCACGGCCGCCTCCATTCACCCGCCCGTTATCGGCCACGCCGGTTAGCGCCGCATGCACCGGCAACCGGTGGTCCCACGCGGGTTGATGTGGATTGTGGCACTCCACGCACGTCTTCGACACTCGCGGCGGCGCCCATCCGGCGACGCGCTTCCCATGCGCACCGGCGGCCCAATCTGAGCCCTGTTTGAAGTGACACTGGCTGCACACCTGCCAACTCGCATTCATGGCGACAGGTTCCCCGGCCACACTCTTCAACCGGTTGAGATCCGCGGTATCGTGACAGGTTGCGCAATTCATCACCGACTTGTTCGCGTGCTTCAGTTGCAGGTTCCAATGGGCCTTCGTCTTGCCGTCTTTACCGTCGTGCTTCATCTGCTGCAGCGGCACTTTGTGGCACTTTGCGCACGGAAATTTCTCCATCGCGGCTTCCCGGCTACGGATCTGAAACTGGAACTTACCCGTGTCGACCGGCACCAACCGCGCACTGTCGAACTCGGCGGCCAGATTCAGGCCACCAGCAGTATTCGCCGCCTCAGCTTCTTTCACCCGGTGCAGCACCCCGCCGTCACCACCCTCGCCGCCGCACGAGGCCAGCAACATGGCAGCCGCTAAACTCGCCCACAACCACCTCATTGCGCCCCTCCCTCGCGAACAAACACTTCGTTCGTCTCCTGCGGTACATGGCACTGCCGGCAGTTCACGCGTTCCGGGTGCGGCGTCCGGATCTTGGCCACGGCGGCCGGTCCCGCATGGCACGCTAAACAGTTCGCGCGCATCTGGAGCGAGTGTGGAATCGGCGGCGGCGCGCCCGCCAACTGTTGCCCGTCGACCTCCGGCGCCGCCGCGTGCTCAAACGTCGATGCCACAAACGGCGGCACCTTGGCCTGCGGCACATGGCATTGCCGGCAGTTTTCAAATGCCGGATGGGGAGTTAGCGGAGCATACGCCTTGAACACAGGGACATATCCGCCCGCGCGGTGGCATGCGAGGCAGTTACCGGCACCCATGCTCTTGTCTTCCAGTAACTCATGCGGAATAACCGGGGGAGCGCCGGGGAATGCGCGTAAGTTTTGAAACGCTTCGAGCGTTCGTTTCGTTTGCGGCCCGTCGACACTCTTCATGTAACCGAGCGCATCCGGCATCATCTGGAACGTCTCCGCCTCGCCGGCGATCACTTCCGGGTGGAGCAGTCCCGCGGCCGGCACGCCCGCCGCCCGGTGCCGTGCTAGGCTGCCCACGGTGATCGTGCCTAGAAACATCAGGCTTGTCACCGCCGTTATCTTGTAATATTTCCCGGGCATGGTTAGCCTGCCCGTTCCACGCGCACCGCGCACTTCTTGTAATCAGGCTGCTTGCTGATTGGGCAGTGCGCATCGAGCGTCAACTCGTTAATCAGCTTGCTTTCATCGAAGAACGGCACGAACACCTGACCCTTCGGCGGCCGCCCGCGCCCATCGATCATCGCCGGCAGCACAATGGAACCGCGCCGGCTAACCAGCCTTACCGGATCGCCATTTCTCACCGACAACGCGGCCGCATCCGCCGGATTTAACTCCACATAGGCCCGCGGAACCGCTCTGTGTAACACTGGAATGCGCCGCGTCAGCGACCCTGTGTGCCAGTGCTCCACCACGCGGCCGGTGTTCAGCCAGAACGGATATTCCGTATCCGGTACCTCTGGCGGAGCCTCATAGGGCCGGAACCACACCCACGCCTTGCCTTCCGGCTTGCCGTAGAAATCGAACCCTTCCCGTTTCGCCGCCGGATCGTACTTCGGGTTATACCGCCACTTAGTTTCTTTCCCGCCGGGGCACGGCCACATCACACCGGGCCGCCGGCGTAACTCCTCATAACTCGCCATCTCATGGTCCGGACCATGATGGAATTTCGAATACTCTTTCCAGATCTCGTGTATGTAGTTTTGGCGCGTCCAGGGGAACAGCTTGCCGTAGCCCATCCGCCGCGCGACCTCAATGATTTGCCAGCCATCCGAAATCGCGTCTCCCGGCGGTTGCACCAGTTGATCCCAATGCTGTGTGCGCCGCTCAGAGTTCCCGAACATGCCCTCGCGTTCAATCCACATGGCCGACGGCAGCACAACGTCGGCGACATCCGTCGTCGGCGTCGGGTATACGTCAGAAACCACGATGAAGCTGCCCGGCAACTTCGCCCCATCGCGATACCGCTTCAACTTGGGCATCGTCACCATGGGGTTGGTCACCTGAATCCAGAGAAACTTGATGTCGCCGCGATCCAGCCCGCGGAAGATCTCCACCGTATGCAGTCCCGGTTTCGGATTGATCTTCTCCACCGGCACGCCCCAGATCTCCGCGGCATGTTTCCGGTCTTTCTCATTCGTAACTTCCCCATGCGGCAGGCGGTTACACAACGTGCCCACCTCGCGCACCGTTCCGCAGGCGCTCGGCTGGCCTGTTAGCGAGAACGGACTGTTCCCCGGCGTCGATATTTTGCCGGTGAGTAAGTGGATGTTATAAACCAGGTTATTAATCCAGGTGCCGCGCGTGTGCTGGTTCATCCCCATGCACCACAGCGACATCACCTTTCGCCGCGGGTCGCCATAGAGCGACGCCATGTACCGTATGTCCGCCGCCGGCACACCAGAGGTCTTTTCCACCTTCTCGGGCGTATACTCCGCCAGCATCTCTTTGTAGCGGTCGAAACTGATCGGTTCCGGCTCGTCTTTGAAGTTTTCCTTGTCCTTCAACCCGTAGCCGATGTTCGTCTTGCCTTGACGGAATGTGCAGTAGCGTTCGATAAACGCATGGTTCACCTGGCCCGTGCGGATCAGTTCGTAACAAATCGCATTCGCCACGGCTAAGTCGGTCTGCGGCCGGAACAGGATCGACTTATCCGCCGCCATGCTCGTCCGCGTCGTGCGCGTGGCAAAGTCGATGATCTTCACGCCCGGGCGTTTCATCCGTTGATCGAGCAATCGCGAAAACAGCACCGGATGCATTTCCGCCATGTTGTTGCCCCACAGGATGAACACATCGGCGTGCTCGATGTCCTCGTAGCACCCCATCGGCTCGTCGAGGCCGAACGAGGTCATCATCCCGGTCACCGCGCTCGCCATGCACAGGCGCGCATTGCCTTCCAGGTTGTTCGACCCGATTGCGCCCTTCATGAACTTCGACGCGACATACCCGTCGGGAATCGCCCACTGGCCCGACCCGTACATCGCCACCGCGCCCGTCCCATGCGAAGCGATGGTTTCCGACATCTTCTTCGCCACCAGGTCCAGCGCCTCGTTCAGCGGCACCGGCACCAGCTTGCCGTCCTTGCGCACCAATGCTTTGGTGATCCGGTCCGCACCATACAGCGCCAGCACGGAATGGTAGCCCTTTACGCAGCAAAGGCCCTTGTTTACCGGACTCTCGGGATCGCCCTTCACCGCGACCGCCTTGCCCTGTTTCGAAATGCCGATCAACAGTCCGCAACCGGTCCCGCAGAACCGGCACGGCGCCTTCTTCCAGTCGACATCCGTGGGCGGCTTATCCGGCAGTTTCGCACCGAACACCACGCCCGGCATCAGGGATTCCGCCGCTGCGATACCCGCCGAAAAAGCCAATTGCTTCAGCAGTGTGCGCCTGTCGAGAATCTGTGTCATTCGGCCCACCCCCCAACCATCGCCAGGCAGGTGATGCCTTCCACCTGTTCCAACCGCCGCTCCAGTGCTTTTTGTTCGGAGTCGTTCGAAGACTCCGTCACCAGCACCAGCAGATCCTGGTTCAACGCAGGTGTGATTTCACACTCAGAAAGGCTTCGCAGAGCTTCAGCGACGCTCTGCAATCGCCCCGGTTCCGCATAGACAAGATAACTCTGAATCGTCATCGCTATAGCAGTTGTACCGGGAACCGACAAAAGCTACAGTGACTGGAATCACCACATGTCGATTTTCCGCCAAATGCGCAAGAAAGGACGGGCTTGCGCAACCAGGACCACCGGGCGTCAGCGGGCGGTCACAGCCGCGTCCTACCGCAGGTTCCGGATCAAATCCTGGGCCAGAATATCCGCGCGGTCCGCCAACCCTTTGGCCACCGCCAGATCAGTCTCGCGTGCTTGCTGTGCCTGCATGATGAACGACCGCGCACGCTGATAGTTCGCGCGATCGGACCCGCGCAACCTTCGCGGATCGAGTCTCGATAAATTCGTTTGTGCACGCTGCAGGGCCGCGTCGATTGCCGAATTATAGGCCGCCTGCTCTTGTTGGCTGAGGATAGCTCCCAATTGCGGCAGCGGCGTCTCCGTTGGAGCCTCCGGTACCGGTTCCGCGGGCGCTGCTGGACCCGGCGGTTGCGTGCTTGCCGTCGTCGGAGCCTTGGGGGCGGGCGTCCGCCGCGTTGTCCTTACCGGCTTCGGCGGCTCAACCGGTTGTGGAACTTTCGGTTGTGCACCTGGCGGCAATGTCGGAATCTGGCTCGTTTTCGGCTGCTCTACCGGTGGCGGCGCCTGGATTGTCGGCGGCGGCTCCGGCACGCTGCTCGGCGGCGCAACGATCAGCGGCGGCGCGCCGGCACGGCTCCGCTTCAGCTTTGCGCATCCTGTGGTCAGCGCCAGCGCGATCACCACCCAGCGCAGTGCCATGCGGCTGTCGATCACACCCGCACCCCCTGCGTCACCGATGCTTCCACGCTCGGCTCCACATCGTCCACCAGCGGGAACCGCATACGGAACGTCGTCCCCTGTCCCGGCTCCGTCGTGAATTCGATCGTCGCATTATGCAGCTGGATTATGCGGAATGTCATCGCCAATCCGATGCCCGATCCCTTCTGCTTCGTCGAGAAGTACAGATTGAAGATCTTGTCCCGAACCTCCGGCGGAATCCCCGGCCCGGTATCGGATACGAAAAGTACCGCATCGTCCCCCTCGCGTTCCACGCGCACTTTCAACTCACCCCCCGTTTTCATTGCCTCCAAACCATTGGTTACTACGTTCAATAACGCCTGCTTCAACAGGTCTTCGTCGCCGCGAATCGTGCTTACCGGTTGCGCGGCTCCAAACGTAACAGCGACGTGGGCACGCTCGGCCTGCGGCCACACCAGCGAGGTAATCTGCTTGGCTAAGTCAACCAGATTGATGTCCCGCAACCGCAAATCCACCGGGCGCGTAAAGTCCAAGAACGTCTTCACTACCCGGTCGAGCCGCGAAATCTCCGACGCAATTACGTTCAACTCGCGTGAATCGAGGTCCGCTTCGCGCAGCCGGCTTTTCAGGATTTCAATGTGCAGCGCAATCGCATTCAGCGGATTCTTGATCTCGTGCGCCACCCCGCCCGTCAGCCGGCTGATTGCGGCCAGCCGCGTCGAGATATCCAACTGCGACCGCAACTGCCGCCGCGACTCCAGATCGCGCAGCGTCAACAAAACGCTGAACTTACCCAGTTGCGGGAACCCTTCCATCAACTCCACGTTCACCAGCACGCGTACCGCCGGCAGCGGCCCCCGCTCGATTGTCAGCGCCGCATCGCGTACCGGCCGCTGTTGCGACGTCACCTGCTCCAGCAGCGTCCCGATTGGCGTGTCCGGCGGGAAGATCTCCCGGAACGGCCGCCCTGAAATCTCGTCCCGCGACAAACCCAAAAGCCGCTCCGCCGCGTTCGAAATCCGCATCAGCCTTCCGTTCGGGTCAAACAGCAGCACCCCTTCTTCCAGGCGTTCCAACATCCGCTCGATGTTGTTGCGCAGCAGGTGCACGTCTTCCTTCGCGCCCCGGAACTGCTGGCTGAGCAAGTCGAGCTTGCTCTGCATGTCGGCGAACTCTTTCACTTCACGCCCGCTCGCCGGCTTCGAGACCGGGTCCGGCTTACCCGCCGCCAGGTTTTCAATCGTTCGCGACAGCCGTTCGATCGACCGCAACAGCAGGTTCGAAAACAGATACGCCATAATCACCGACGCCAGCAAGCTGAACGTCGACACCAGCGCCAAACTTGTCACCTGCGGCTTGATGGCCGACCGCAACAGCACGCCCGACACAATGATCCGGACCGTTAAAATCGTTTGTCCCGTTACGCCCAGCGTTTCAATCAGCGCATAGTCGCGGCTCTCGGTAAATACCTCCAGTAACCGGTCCCAAACCGGCCGGTCTCCCCACTCCCGCAAGCCCGGCAACGACAGATAGTCCGGTTTGCGCTGCTCCATCGGGGAAGACGCCGTCAACACCCTGTCCTGGGCATCGCAAATCAAAATCTCCACCACCGGCGCCGTGCTGTTCGCGCTGATTTTGGTCAGCAGCAGCGCGAGCGGCTCGTCGCGGACCACAATGTCCTGCCACAACGCTTTCAGCTCTTCGACGTTCTTCGGCTGGGGCCGCGCATTCGCCGCCTGCTCGTTTACGCGCACCAGCACCAGGTGCCGCACTTGCGCCAGTATCGATTCCGACCGCTCTAACGCGTCCCGAAACTTGTCCTCCGCCGCGATCCGCAAGCTGATCACACACTGCGCGAACACCAGCAGCGTCACCAGCGTGACAATCGATATACGGAGGCGCGTCTTGAGCGAATTCATATCGGGCCGGGCCTTTTAGAAAGCCCCCCTACGCACTAGTGGACGCCGGCTCGGGTTCGGACGACCCGTATTCCTTGAGTTTATTAAACAACGTTTTCAGGCTTATTCCTAAAATTTCGGCCGCCCGGGTCTTGTTGTTCTTTGTGTGCGCCAGGGTCATCAGGATCAATGCCTTCTCGCCCTGTTCTACCGTGCTTCCCACCGGCACAAATACGCCTTCCCCTGGCGGCGAGGCTGTCGCCGGGGTCACCGGTGTACCGGCCGCTGCTTGCGGTCCGCCGGGTGGCGCACTGGCCATGGCCCCGATATGCCCTGGTAAGTGCGTCGCTTCCACCTGTCCGGAACCCGCCACAATGGCCGACCGTTCCAGCACGTTCCGCAACTCCCGCACATTCCCCGGCCAGGTATACCGTTGGAACCGCGCCAGCACCTCAGGAGAAATGCCGGTCACCCGCGTCCCGTGCTTCTGGTTCATGTCTCGCAACATCGCCTCCGTCAGCACTGGTATGTCGTCCAAACGGCGCCGCAATGGCGGCAATTCCAGCGCGAACACGTTCAGCCGGTAATAGAGATCCTCGCGCAGCATGCCTTTCTTGATCGCCTCTTCCGGCGGACGGTTGGTTGCCGCCACCACGCGAACATCCACCGTGGTCTCTTGCTTGCCACCTAAGCGCCGTACCCGCGAATCTTCCAGCACACGCAGCAGTTTCGCCTGCGTCCCGATCGGCATCTCCGCCAGTTCGTCCAGCAGCAGCGTTCCACCCTGCGCCAGCTCGAAACATCCGGCCCGGCGTTCCACCGCGCCCGTGAACGCGCCCTTCTCGTGCCCGAAGAGTTCGCTTTCCATCAACGTCTCCGGCAGCGCCGCGCAGTTGATCGCCACAAACGGACCGCCCGCCCGCGGACTCAACCGGTGAATCGCCCGCGCGACCATCTCCTTACCCGTTCCGCTTTCGCCCGTCACCAGGACCGCCGCTTTGGTCGGGGCCACCTGCCGGAGCAGTGAAAACACCTGATGCATCGGATCCGAGTTCCCCACCAGATCGCCCAGCACGCCCTGATACGCCAACTGCCGCTGCAACCGCTCCGCTTCCAACGTCAGCTTCGATTGCGCCGCCGCACGCTCCAGCAGGAACCGCAGCACCTGCGGCTGAATCGGCTTTTCCAGAAACCAGAAGGCGCCCAACTCGTGCATGGTCGTCAGCGCCGTCTCGATATTCCCGAATGCCGTGATGACGATCGACGGCACCATGTTGCCGCTCGTATTCAGCCGGCGCAGCAGTTCCGCGCCATCGAGCCGGGGCATCATCATATCGGTCAGCAGTACTTGCGGGTCGTAGCCCGGCCACTTTTCGAGCGCCTCCACGCCATCGGCCGCCGTCTCGGTCCGAAAACCCCACGAAGAGATCATGCTCGCCAGGCCAAGCCGTTGATTTTCCTCGTCGTCCACAATCAGCACACGCGTCGCGTTTTGCGAGTTTATGGCCATTACTCTCAGTGTAGCGGCGTATTAATAGGTGCGGAGTGTGGAATCGTCCAAATCAGCCGCCACCCATCTTCGCGTGCCTTTGTAGGCGCCGTGCTCCGTGAAGAACCAGTGATGAAATGCACGTACGTCTGTCAGCGACGCGATCAGCCCGCGCATTCGCGCCAGGCTTTCCTTCTCCCGTTCCATCCGGCGCGTCACCGCCGTCTCGTCGAGGCCCCGATTTGCGGTGGATAAGAAATGCAAGTGGTACTCCGGTTGTACCGGGCGCAGCCCGAAAACCCACCGGAACACCGCTTCCGTCCGCTCCATGTGGAACTCGGAGTTCACCGCCAGCAACCGCCGCCACCCGCGCGGACCGGTATGAATCATCCGTGCAAACCACGCGTTCCCCACGGTGTCGTACGAAGCCGTCTCCACATACACCCGCGATGCCTTGACGCCGCGCGAGATGAGGTAATTCGCGGCCGCGACTGACTCGAAGATCGGAAACCCCTGCGAATCCCGGGGTGGCGGCTTGTGCGGCGTTCCGGCTGACAGCGCCACAATCGGCGTGTCCTCACCTGCCGCCAGAATCGCCGCGTCCAGACGCGCTACTACCCACGGGGGCACCGTGCCGTCCGCCAGCAATCCGCCGCCAGGAATCAGAACCGCGTCGTACCGCAAACGTTACCGCGGCAACTTCGCCAATCGGATGTTCTTGAAATCGAGGTTCGTGGTCGGATCGTGCGCTTGCAGCGAAATCGTTCCCGCCCCCAGCTTCGCCTGCTTGTTCCGCACGACATTGCCCTCCGGATGCGGATCTTCCCAATCCGTCACCGGATAGCCGTTGATCCAAATCCCGAAATGCCGCCCACGCATGACGATGGTCTTCACGAAGAACTCGTTGTCGTTCGGCACCACCTTGCGGGTGGGCTGGTAGTGATAGATCGCGCCCGTCCCGAAGTCCACCGGCTTGGTCCGGTCGCCGTCTTTATATTCGTTCCGGATCTGCGACTCATACCCGGTCCAGAACTTGTTCGCATCGCCCCGCAGAAAGACACCGCTATTCGGATGATGCGCCGGCCCATTCGCATTGGTCCGGATCGCGATCTGCAGGATGGCATCGTCGTACTGCCCGTCCGTCTCCAACTCCCCAGGACCCTTCTCCACGTGGATCATCCCGTTTTTCGCCGACCACTCCGGCGGCTGCTGCGCCTTCGGCGCATCCACCTTGTGCCATCCCGTCAGGCTCTTGCCATCAAAAATCGGTTGCAGGTTGAGCGGCTTCAGTTTGATGTTCCGGAACTCCATCTTGAACCCGTTTGACTGCAGCCCAATGTGCCCTACCTTCGACTTGCCTTCCGTCGCCTTCAGAATGCTCTTGCCGTTCAGTTTGACGTTCCATTTATCGCCGTTCACTTGGATTTCGTACGAGTTCCACTCGGCGCCCTTGAACGCCGCCTTCTTCGCCGACACATGGTTCACCAGGCTCCCCGTCCGGTATTTCGCATTGGGGTTCACGTTCCAGATCTGAACTTCGTATCCGGTCTCATGCGGCTGCCCTTCCGTCGCCGACCTTAGAAACAGCCCCGAATTCGCCTTCTCCTCCGCGCGGAACTCGAGCTTCAATATGTAATCCGCAAACTGCGATCCCGACCGGAGCCATCCCTGTCCGCTCGGCTCAGTGACGATCGCCCCGTCTTTGACATCCCACTTCGACGGACCCACCGGCTTCCATCCGAATAACGTCTCCCCATCAAACAACAGGACCCAGCCGTCCTCCACCTCCTTCGGCGTCAACGTATTTGCCGACTGCGCCCACAATCCGCCCGCCACCAACAGAAGACAAAGCCATCTCATAAACGAACATCCTACCAACAACTCGGGGTCTCAAGAAAACGAAAAGCGGGCTCCCAGGGGAGCCCGCTTGTGCTGTTTGCGGCTGGGGGTGACCGGTTAGAAGATCACCTTGGCGCCGAACTGGATCTGGCGCGGATCGCCTGCAGAGGTGATCTTGCCGACGGTGGCCGGTACAGAGATGTTCGTCCCGGGGTTGCCGAAGTTGGGGTGGTTCGGAATATTGAAGAACTCGAAGCGAAGCTGCAGCTTCACCCGTTCGTTGATCGGAGTGTCCTTGAGGACGCTGAGATCGAACACGATGTCGCCGGGTCCGAAGAGCAGGTTACGGGCCGAGTTACCGTAGGTGAACGGCGCCGGGATGGAGTAACCGGACGGATCGAACCAGCGATCGATGGTGCGCTCGCTACGCGAGAGGTTGCCGACGTTGGTGACATTGGCGCGGTTGGCGATCCAGCCGGGGAGCGAGGGGCTGAACGAGACGGAGAAGGGCTGGCCGGTACGGAGGTAGGTGATACCGGAGAGGGCCCATCCGCTGACGACCTTGCCGCCGACGGAACCGAGCGAGTTCAGCATGGGTTTGCCCTTGCCGAACGGCAGTTCGTAGGTGTAGGCGGCGGTGAAGATGTGGCGGCGGATCTGGTCGGAGTTGCCGCGATCGAGCGAGTGGTTATACGGGTCCTGGCCGAAGCCGACGACGGGGGTGTTGTCGAGGGAGCGGTTCCAGGAGTATTCGAGCTGGAAGCTGAGGCCGTGCGAGAAGCGCTTGATGGCCTCGAGTTGCAGTTGGTGGATGGTCGAGTCGCCGGCGCCCTTCAGCATCAGGATATCGGACCAGGGCTGATAGGGACGGCGAGCCTGCAACGCACCGGAAACCTGGGTGAGCGGCAGGTTGGCGTTGTAGTTGTAGAACGGGAGGTTGCTGGTCTTGTTGCCGACGTAGGATACGCGGAAGCCGACGGTCGGAACGATCTCGCGTTCGAAGGTCAGGTTCCACTGATTGGAGATGGAGTTCTTGATGCTCGGATCGACAATCGTGATGCTGGGGTTGGGCGAGACCGCGCCGCCGCCCGGGAAGGGGTTGGCGAGGGAGATGGTCGGGGTGCGTCCAGCCGCCGCTTCGAAGGTCTCGGCCAGCAGGAAGGGCGGGTTGGAGAAGCCCATTTGGCGGAAGCCGATGAAGACCGGGAGGAAGTTGGAGAACATACCGAAGCCGCCGCGGACGACGGTCTTGTTGTTGTTGAACGGACGGTAGGCAAAGCCGACGCGGGGCTGCCAGTTGTTCTTGTCGGTCTTCAGGATCTGGAAGTTGGGATCGAGAGCGATCGGGTAAGCGTCAAACAACCGCTTCTGTGCCTGGGGCGGCAGAGTGGAGCGGGGAATCACCAGGCGGCCGGTGGCGAAGTCAAAGTTGGCTTGTGCCAGATCGCGTTCGCGCCACGGGGTTTGGACCATGTAGCGGACGCCGTACGTAAGAGTGAACTTCGAGGAGATCTGCCAGTCGTCCTGGGCATAGAAGCTATAACGCGTGTTGTAGAAAAGGTTGACCGCCGTGGGGGTGGAGCGATAGGCAAAGCCCGGATAGCCCAGCAGGAAATCGGCAAACGCGTTGGCCGGAGCGGCTGTCGTACCTTCCTGGGTGTAGCGTCCAGAGAAGTCGAAGCGGCCAAAGGCGGCGTTGTTGGCAAGCCCGGTGCCAAGACCGAACGCACCCGGAGGCGAAGACATACGGAAGTTCCCGAAGTCGACGCCGGTCTTGAAGGTATGCTTGCCGCGGATGATCGAGAGATTATCCGTGAATTGACGAGTGAGCTGTTTGCCGCGCTCGGACCCGCCGTAGTCGCCCATGGCCGCGTAGCCGGTGATGTTCATGTTCGGGTAGCCGCCTAACGGGAGCGGTCCATAGAGTTGCGGGAACAGGGTACGAGGGTCGAAGTCGAGGTTGATACCCTGGCGAACCGGACCGTGATAGGTGTAGCTGAACCGTGCTTCGTTGAGGATGGTGGGGGTGAAGGTGCGGTTCCAGGTGAGCGAGCCGAGGCGGGTATCGTTGCCGCCGTTGCCCCACTGGCCGTACTCAGCCGGGTAGCCCTGCGGGACGAAGTAGGGGTTCGCTTTGGAAATGCTGCCGCTGAACCAGAGGGTGTCCTTATCGGTGAGGCGGTGATCGACGCGGATGAAGTAGCGGCCGATGTCGGACACGCGGCGGTTACGGACTTCGATGAAGTTGTTCAGCGATCCGTTGGCGGTGCCGGCCTGGTTGGGCAGCGGCACGCGGCCGATCATGGTGGCGGAACGCGGATCGATGCGGTTGGTGGG
This sequence comes from Bryobacterales bacterium, assembly GCA_020846745.1. Taxonomy (GTDB): domain Bacteria; phylum Acidobacteriota; class Terriglobia; order Bryobacterales; family Bryobacteraceae; genus JADLDI01. The sequence goes on from JADLDI010000078.1 coordinate 46,603, forward strand.
GATCACATTGCCCGGGAAGGGATTGCCGGAGAGCGGATCGATGAGAGTGGCCAGGCCGGCGAAGTTGCCGGCGCGCATGGCGGCCGTGGGGACGCTCAGAGTATAGGTGCTCGGGGCGCGTTCCTTCAGCATCTCGTAGCCGCCGAAGGCGAACGTCTTGTTCTTGACGATCGGGCCGCCGAGCATGAAGCCGTACTCGTTGCGGTTGAACGGCGGACGAGTGGGCGAGAAGAAGTTACGGGCCGCGGTGGCCTTGTTGCGGTTGAAGTAGAAGAGGGTGCCGTGGAGTTCGTTGGTGCCGGACTTGGTGGCGATGGTGACGGACGCGGCGCCTTCGAATTCGGGCTTCATGGAGTTGGAGTCGATCTTGAACTCGCTGACGGCATCGACCGAAGGCAGCGTGGACATGCCGTGGAGGTAGGAGTAGGCTCCGCCGCCGTTGCCGGGATCGTTAAAGGCGGCGCCGTCGACGTTGAAGTTCATGCCGCCCCAGTAGGAGCTGCCGGCGACGCGCGGGTTGGAGGCGCTGTCGGTAGTGACACCGGCGGAGATGCGGATGAGGCGATCGAGGAACCGGCCGTTGAGGGGCACGGAGGTGATCTGTTGCGTCTGCATCACGTTGCCGATGGTGGCGCTTTCAGAGTTGATGACGGGGGCCGTAGCCGCGACTTCGATACTCTGCTGGACCTGGCCGACTTCGAGAGTGAAGTCCTGACGAAAGGCGCGGTTCGCCAGCAGGATAATGCCTTTGGCGACCGCGGAGCGGAAGCCCGCGGCCTCAACCTTGACGGTGTAGTTGCCAGCCGGCAGCACGGGAGCGGTGTAATCGCCGGCGGCGTTCGCTTGAACCTTGGTTTCGACGTTTGTGCCATCGTTGGTGATGGTGACGCTGGCGGCGGGAACGTTGGCGCCCGTGGCGTCGCGGATCGTGCCGACGATGGAACTGTTTACGTTTTGCGCCCAGGCTACCGTGCACAGACTGGCAGCCGAAGCGAGGACGAGAATAGACAAAGATCGATTGAGCATCGACACTTTTACCCCTTTAGCGTAAGGATTTGCGCTGGGGTAGAGGATACCACACTTTTCAGGCAAAATTAACAGAAAAGTCTATTGTCTGCTGCTGTTTAGGTGCGACGGAGGGAAATGATCAGATCTTGAACACGGCGCTCGATGTCATTAGCGACTTCGGCAAAAACGGACTCGGACAGAGTGTATGGATCTTTAACGTTCCACGTCTGGACGGCGCCGAGCGCAGTACTAGGAAACGGGGTACCACTCATGTTGACGATGAGGTCCCATGGATGACCCGGTGCGTCGGCGATGCCCTTGGGGTAATGCGAGGAGAGGTCGATGCCACGGTCTTTCATGACCTTTTGGGTCAGCGGGGCGATGAGACTGATGGGACTGAGACCGGCGGAGGCGGGATCAATCACGTCGGAGCCGTAGTGGCGGGCGAAGCCTTCGGCCATCTGGCTGCGGCAACTGTTGCCGATGCAGACAAACAGGACACTCTTCTTCGAAATTGGCTTCGTTTCGAATATTGGCTCGGCCACGGGGTTGAGCGCCACCGGGGTAGCGGCGGCGGCCGAAGCAGCCGGCGGGTGATGGTGGGGGTGCTTGGGCTTCAACCTTGACATGCGCGAATCTTATCGAGGAACCGTTTGTGGAGCCGACGGTCGGAGGTAAGTTCGGGATGGAAGGTGGCGGCGAGGTGGCGCCCCTGCTCGACGAGGACTGGATTGTCTGTGTGGGTGGCCAGAATGTGAACGCCTTGGCCGACGCTGCGGATGATCGGGGCGCGGATGAAGACCGCCTCCAAGTCGGTGCCGTCGGACATTTGGACTTTCGTAACCTGCGAGTGGACCTGGCGGCCGTAGGCATTGCGCTCGACCGCTATGTCGATGATTCCAAGGGACTCCTGCTCCGGGTGATGCACCTCGTTGGCGAGCAGGATGGCTCCGGCGCAGGTGCCGAAGACGGGGCGGCGGAGGCCGAAGTCTTTGAGCGGATCGAGGAGGTTTTCGAGATGAATGAGTTTTAACATTGTTGTGCTCTCGCCGCCGGGGATGACTAACCCGTCGACGAGAGACAACTGATTTTTCTGGCGTACCTGCACCACAGGTACGCCAAGTTCCTGAAACGCCTTCTGGTGGGCTTCGAAATCGCCCTGGAGGGCAAGGACACCGATCAGCACGGTGGGCTACCAGCCCCGCGTCTGGAGGAGTTCGCCTTCGGGGAGTTTGGCGACATCGATACCGAACATGCCGATGCCGAGCTGTTCGCTGGCTTCGAGCAGTTTAGCGGGATCGTTGTAATAGGTTGCAGCTTTGACAATGGCGCGGGCGCGATTCTCAGGGTCGTCGGATTTGAAGATGCCGGAGCCGACGAAAACGGCTTCCGCGCCGAGTTGCATGACAAGGGCGGCATCGGCCGGGGTGGCAATACCGCCGGCGGAAAAGTTCGGGACCGGGAGTTTGCCGTTCTTGGCGACGTACTGGATGAGTTCCAGCGGGGCCTGGTGGTGCTTCGATTCGTGGACCAGTTCTTCGGGGCCGAGGACGGTCAACTGCTTCATTTCTTTTACGATAGTGCGGATGTGGCGGACCGCTTCCACGATGTTGCCGGAGCCGGCTTCGCCCTTGGTGCGGATCATCGCGGCGCCTTCGGCGATGCGGCGGAGCGCTTCGCCGAGGTTGCGCGCGCCGCAAACGAACGGGACCTTGTAGTTGCGCTTGTCGATGTGGTGTTCTTCATCGGCCGGGGTGAGCACTTCGGATTCGTCGATGTAATCGACTTCGAGCGCTTCGAGAACGCGGGCTTCCATGAAATGGCCGATGCGGGCTTTGGCCATGACGGGAATGCTGACGGCCGCCATAATTTCGCGGATTTTGGAGATGGGGGCCATGCGGGCCACACCGCCTTCCTTACGGATATCGGCGGGAACACGTTCGAGAGCCATAACCGCGGCAGCGCCGGCTTTTTCGGCGATGACGGCTTGTTCGGCGTTGGTGACGTCCATAATGACGCCGCCCTTGAGCATCTCAGCGAGCCCTACTTTGACTCGAAATGCATCGTCCAGGTACATCCTTCTATTCTCCTCTGCAAATTACACCATAGCTGTGGCGGGAGCGCGAAAGGTTTGACGTTCGCGCCCGAGTTCCGCCGTGAACAATTGACCAAGGATTTGAATCCCCTCCCCGATCTGATGGGGGGGAACACCGGCAAAACTCAAGCGAAGGCAATTGGGTTCGTTTCGCAAAACGTTGAAAAAGCGGCCCGGCAGGTAGCTGACGCCGGCGGCGACGGCCTTGGGAAGCAGGTCGGCGGTATCGAGCGAGGCCGGCAGACGAACCCAGAGATTCATGCCGCCGAGGGGGCGGGTGAAATGCGAAAGTGCTGGAAAGTGCCGGGCGAGGGCGTCGAGTGTGGTGGCCAGGCGTTCGGCTCCGGCACGAATTACGTTGTGGCGGTGCGCTTCGAGGTGACCCTGCGCAGCGAAGTTGTAGAGAATCGCCTGGGAGAGCTGGTCGGAGTGGAGGTCGGACGACTGTTTCGCTTGCGCGCAATGGGCCGTGACGGGCTGGGGGGCCAGCATCCAGCCGACCCGCAGTCCAGGGAAGGCGACTTTGGAAAAGCTGCCGAGTTGGATCACGTCAGGGTCGAGGGATTTGAGTACGGGTAGCGGTTCGCCTTCGTAGCGCAGGGGGCTGTAGATGTCGTTTTCGACCAGTACTACGCCGTGTTCGCGAGCCAGGCGGACCACTTCCTGGCGGGCATCGGCCGGAAGAGTCGCGCCGGTGGGGTTTTGGAAATTGGGGGTGACGATGAGAAGCTTGGGCCGCTCGCGGCGTAACTGGCGGGCGAGTTCGTCGATATCGAGACCGTAGTCGGAGATGGGGATGCCATGGAGGCGCGCGCCAGCCTGCTGGAAGACAGCCTTGAGGCCGGGGTAGACGGGATCTTCGACGAAAACGAGATCGCCGGGCTCGACGAAGGTGCGCTCGAGAAGGTCGAGGGCCTGCTGGCAGCCGTTGGTGATGAGCACGTCGTCGGTATCGGCGGCGACCAGTTCGTTTCGCAAAGTGTTGAAAAGCCAGCGCCGAAGGGGCTCGTAGCCCAGGGGCGAGCCGAGTTGCAGGATACGGGCCAGGGAATCACCCGACAGAACGGTTTGTGCGCACTGCCGGAAAGTGTCGAGTGGGAAGAGGTCAGACGAGGGCCGCGAGGTGGCAAAACTGATCCGGGCAGCCGAGGTATCGGGTGGAGTGTCGGAAAGCGTTGGGGGGAGCAGGTGGCGCCAGGAGCGGTCGGGTTCGTTTCGCAAATTCACAAAACTGCCGCGGCCGACGTGCCCTTTGATGAGACCTTCGGTTTCGAGGAGTTCGTAAGCGGCGGCGACAGTGGTCCGATTCAGGTTCAGTAGGCCAGCCAATTCGCGGGTGGCTGGCAGGCGGTCGCCATCGGCGATGACGCCGGAGCGAATCTGATCGCGAAGCTGCTCGTAAAGCTGGCGATAGAGGGGTACCGAGGAGTTGTTGTCGATCTGTGGTCTCGGCACCATTCGACGACAAGCATACCATATTGGCTGGATTGGATGGGTGGAGGATGTGATGTCGGGGCACCGTCGGGCACTCTCGACATCGATTGACTCCGGCCGCTGCTGTCGATACAATCCTCGGCACACTGGGAATGCGCATGAAGCGATTCATCTATATAGCTCTTTTTGTCTCTGGACACCTATCCGCCCAGAGTGACCGCGCCTCAATTACCGGGACGGTAACCGATCCCACCGGCGCAGCCGTTCCGGCGGCGACGGTGGTGGCAACGAATGTCTCTACCAATGGAAAGGTCGAGACTTTGACGTCGGGCGACGGTGTGTACACCATCCCGTATCTCTCGCTGGGAACTTACCGGGTGAGTGTCGAGGCTGCCGGATTCAAGCGCGCGGCGAAGACGGACCTCGTTCTAACCGGCGGGTCTACCGTGCGCGCCGACTTGAAACTGGAGATCGGCGCCGTGACAGAGCAGGTGGAGGTAAAGGCGGCCGCGCCGCAGCTACGGCAGGATTCCGCCGAGATCTCGCAGCAAGTCTCTTCGGACACCATTCTGTCGCTGCCGTTAGGACAAACAAACGCCGGCAGGAACATACTTTCGTTCGCGTTTCTTACGCCGGGAGCGAACGGCGATACGTTCGATAACTTTAAGGTCGGCGGTGGATCGTCGAATGGTGTCGAGTATGTGATCGACGGCCTCGGCGCGTCTAACAATACGCGGAACCTGAATTTGGAGGGGCCCGGTCCGGACAGTATCTCGGAATTCAAGGTGATTACCAATTCGTTCGATGCCGAATACGGTCACACAACCGGCGCGCTGATCACCTTTGTGACTAAGAGCGGAACCAATACGGTACACGGCAACATCTTCCACTTCCTCAGGAACAACGAGATGGATGCGCGGGGGGCCGTTCTCGCTGCGCCGACGGTGAACCGGCAGAACGATTTCGGCGCGACCATCGGTGGTCCGGTGAGTATTCCTAAGTTATACAAGGGGCGGGACCGGACCTTTTTCTTCGGCGGCTTTGAGGGCTTCACGTTCCGCGGCGGCGCACCGAGTTCTTTCCAGACCTTACCGACCGCGGCAATGCAGCAGGGCGATTTCTCGAAGTATGTCAATGCGCAGAACGCGTTGATCCCGATCTACGATCCCGCCACGACCAGGGCATCAGGGTCGACCCTGGTCCGCGACGCCTTCCCGGGGAATGTAATCCCGCAGAACCGGATTAGCTCGGTGGCGAAGAACCTCGTCGGAGTATTCCCGGCGTTGACCTTTCCAGACCGGCTTGTGAATAACATTCTCTCGTCGGGAACGGTGGTACGGAATATCTATCAAAGTAACGGGCGGTTGGACCATTCGATCACGGCGAAGGACAAGATTGGCGGATCGTTCAGCCAGCGGTACCGGCGGACGGACCCGAAGCGCCTGAATGGGCCGTTGCCTTATCCGTTGTCGTCGCAGTTCACAGGGGATAACCAGGACACGTACTTTGTGCGTGTCTCCTACGACCGTATCTGGACGCCAAGCGTGGTCTCGCAGATCCGCGTCGGATATAACCGCAACCACCTGTTTGAACGCGCTATTACGCATGGCGAAGACTGGTCAGGAAAACTGGGCATTCCGAACCTGGCCAAAGTAAACTTCCCGATCTTCACCCTGGCCGAGTATCCTCAACTAGGGGCCGAAAAGGATTACCACAAGTTCGAAGATACAAAGCAGATTGCGGGCAGTGTGGCGTGGGTAACTGGTAAGCACTCACTGAAGTTCGGGGCGGAGTACCGGGACAAGAAGATGTATGCCCGGTTATTTAACGATGTGGTGGGTACGTTCGCATTCCGGCCGACAGAAACCGGCAGCCCGACCCTAGGCGGCGGTAACTCGTTTGCCAGCCTGTTGCTCGGTTTGGTGGACAACGGGTTCTTCCGCCCGCAACCCTATTCCGTGACAGGGTACAAGACACCGTACGGGTCGATGTTCGTGCAGGACAACTGGAAGGTAACTCGCAAGCTGACGGTCAACATCGGCCTGCGCTGGGAAGTCAGCCTGCCGATGACTGAGACACACGGGCGGATGTCCTTCATCGACCTGGCCACGCCGAACCCTGGCGCTGCGAACCGGCCGGGAGCGCTCGTGTTCTATGGATCCGGTCCTGGACAATTGGGGACCAATACGATCTGGGATACGAGTTGGAAACAGTTCGGTCCGCGGTTGGGCATTGCGTATTCGCTAACGCAAAAGACCGTCATCCGGACGGGGTATGGCTTGTTCTTTGAGCCGAATAACGTGAATGGACTCTCGAACATTTCGGCGAACGGGTTCTTTGGATTAGCACAGTACGTGAGCCCGGATAACGGATTGACTCAGGCGTTCCAATTGGATGGCGGATTTCCGCAGAACTATTTGCGGGCGCCTTCGATTGACCCTACATTTATCAACGGGCTGAGTGGAAGCACACGGTTTGCTTCGGATGGCGCGCCGGGTTATGTGAATCAGTGGAACTTCGGGATCCAGCGGCAGATCGGTGGAACGCTGCTGCTCGATGCGACTTATGCGGGATCGGCGGCGGCGAAAACCATTTCAGGCTATCACGCGTATAATCAGGTGCCGGCGCGGTACTTGCCGTTAGGTCCGGTTTTGCAGCAGAACATCAACTCCGATGCGGCGCGGGCGGCGGGGATTGCGGCGCCCTATGCCGGGTTCACCGGGACGGTGGCGCAGGCGTTGCGGCCGTTTCCGCAGTATCAGAGCATCGGGCAGTTCTATGAGAAGGATGGACATACGAGTTACCATTCGCTGCAGGTAAAGGTAGAAAAGCGGTATTCGGCGGGATTGACGCTGTTAGGCGCCTTTACATGGTCGAAGAACCTGGTGAATGCGGACTATCCGCTGAATGGCGGGAACTCGCTGTTTTCGCTGGCGGCGCCGCAGGATGCTGCCGATTACCGGACGCTGAAATCGTTGTCGCCCAACGATGTGCCGAAGCGCCTGGTGGTGAGTTATATTTACGAGCTGCCATTCGGAAAGGGTAAGCGGTTCGCGATGAGCGGTGTTGCGAACTTACTGCTGGGCGGATGGCAGGTATCGGGTATCTACAGTTACCAGAACGCGACGCCGCTGGCTTTTACGACCACCCTGGCGAATCCGCTGTTTGGTGGGGCGATCCGGCCGAATGTGAGCAATGGCGTTCCATTCCGCGCCGCGATTGCGGGTAATAGTTTCGATCCGTTCAAGGACGCGTATATCAGTCCAGGGTTCATGACGCTGCCTGCCGCGTTCACGTTCGGGAATGCGGCGTTGCGGTACAACTATCGCGCGTTCGCACAATTGAACGAAGACATGACGCTGGTGAAGAGCTTCCGGATTAAAGAGCGGTTCCGGACGGAACTGCGATGGGAAGCGTTCAACGTGCTGAACCGGGTGATCTGGGGTGGTCCGGCGACGAACGTGAGTGCGGCGAATTTCGGGCGGGTGTCGGGGCAGGGAAATGCGCCGCGGATTATGCAGGTGGGGGTGAAGGTTACGTATTAACGATTGCGGTCGCAGGTTCGGATCTAACGCGGCGGGATGGGTGTGTATACTTAAGGTGAGGTATACACATCATGCGCACCAACATTGTCATTGATGATGAACTGATGAAAGAGACCTTAAAGGCGACCGGACTGAAGACGAAGCGCGATGCAGTTGAGGAAGGTCTGCGAACACTGTTGCGACTAAGCCAGCAGGCGAAGATTCGGCGATTCAGGGGAAAGTTGAAGTGGACGGGTGACTTGGATGCGATGAGGACTGACCGTTGATTCTGGTGGATTCTAGCGTTTGGATCGACTACTTTAACGGCGTTGATACACGCCAGACTGACAGACTGGACAGCCTGTTGTTTCGTGAACCTGTTGCCATTGGCGACTTGCATCTTGCCGAAGTTCTTCAGGGATTCGACAGCGATCGTGATTTCGTGAATGCCCGAAAACTGCTGCTGGCGGTTCCAGTGATTCAGATCGGCGGCGCGGACATCGCGTTCGCGGCGGCCGGGAACTTTCGAAAGTTGCGCAAGATGGGAATCACGGTGCGAAAGACAATCGATACGTTGACCGCTACGCGGTGTATCGAGAGCGGGTACGTTCTGCTGCATAGTGACCGGGACTTTGAGCCGTTTTCGCGACATCTCGGGTTGCGAGTCACATTGTTGTGATCAAGTGGGAGTCGTGGATATGGCATGACATTGGTCAAGCCTTCTCGGCTCCTGTATCCCCGCGAGAGCAAGAACAAGAGTATATACCTACACGGATCTTGGCTGAGTCCTTTCGACAGGCTAATTATGACGGTCCGATGGATCTGTCGGTTGGTCTATCTAGACGCTTTGGGGGCTTCGGTGGCTGGGGCTGAGGGGGCTTGTTTGGCGCCTTCGCCTTTTCGGACCTGCTGGAAATATTGCTGCACGTAATGCTGGAACTCTAGCGGGATTTCGTCGCGGTGGACTTCGCCGCCTGCTTCTTTGTGGGTGGCGCCGCGTTGGGTGTAGGCGGTCTTCAACTGCTGGTTCTTGCCGCTTGAGACCTCGATCATCACTTCGCCCTTCATGTTTTCGGCGCGTTTGCCGAAGATCTCGCTGATCTTGCCCATGGCGGCGACTTGTTCGGCATCCTTAAGGTCTTTGCTGCCGTCCTGTTTGCCCATGCCGCTCTTGGATTCGTTGGGTGAACCCTGGTCAGAACCTTTGTCGGAACTCTTGCCTTGGCCGGCTTGGGCCTGCTGTTCGCCCTGGCCTTGTTCGGCGTCCTGGTCGTCGCTGGGCGATCCTTTACCTTGCGGTTGGCCTTGGCCCTTTTCGCCCTTTTGCCCGCCGCCCTGCTCGCGCTGGCCTTGCTGACCACCCTTCTGGTTCGAAGCGGCCTGCTTGGACTGTTGTCCCTGCTGCTGGGGGATCTTCAGTTTGGCCATCAGGTTGGCCATGGCGTCGCGCATCTTGTCGAGCATGGACGAATTTCCGCGGCTGCCGCCTTGGGAATTCTGTTTGTCGGGCTGCTGATTCGCTTGCTTGGCCTGCTCGCTTCCGCCCTTGCTGGAATCGGACGGGCCTTCCTTGCCGTTTTCGCCTTTGCGTTCGGCTTCGGAGCCTTCGGCCAATTCGTCACCCTGCTGGTCGGCGGCGGCTTTCACCTGTTGCTGTTTGGTTTTGGCGGAATCTCTGGCTTCGCCCTGGTTGGTTTCGGGAACGTCGACCGTATCGAGGGCGGAATCGGGGGCCTGGTCGAGCTGGCCTTTTTGCTCGGTCATCTGGTCGACACGCAGCGTCATGGGCTCTTCGCCGGGTAGGCGGGGGGCTTTCTGCTGCTGCTTGGTCCGGGCCTGCACTTCGCCGGCGGGGCGGAAGAAGTCGGCGACCGCTTCCACCATGGGGACCTTGAGGTCGAGTTGGCCGAGGACTCCGTACCGGACGACGAACATCGACAGTGCCGCCGTGGCGACACCGAGCGCGATGTAGGTTTGGCGGGGAACGCGGACCGGGATGGCCGCGGCGAGGTCTAGCTGGTCAATCAGCGCGAGGGCTCGTGCACGTTGCTCGGCAACCACCTCGGGTGATTCACGCTGACGACGCTCCGGATGCCGGTCGAAGTGATAGGCCGTAGAGATCGCGTCGTGCAGTTCCAGGCGGTGATCGACAAGCTGCGCAATGGTGTATTCGCTGGGAAGCTTGCGCCAGGTACGCCAGGCACTGACGGCGGCGCCGACGAGAAACAAAACAACCACCCAGTACCATTCGAGGATTGCGGAACCGAGCAGCAGCAAAAGGATAGCGCCCGCGAAGCCACACGCCGCCCCTACCATTACGTTTTCGAACAACAGGTTCCCTACGGCGCGGCGCCGCGCCCGCGCTACCGTCTGTGTCAGTGCGTCTGCCAAGCCATATTCATTATGGCACCTCCGCTCTACGCGCCCGTCGATCGTTGCTACTATATCCACACCGTGCCTAAACATGAGATCCTTCTGGCGGACCGGGAGTTTCTGTTCCCTTCCGTCTTTCATTACTACGCCGAACCTTTGGTGGTGGAACGCGCCAAGGACCAATACCTATGGGACAGCGATGGTAAACAATATCTCGATTTCTTCGGAGGCATCCTGACGATTTCGGTCGGCCACTGTAACGAATACGTGAACGGCCGAGTGAAGCAGCAGATGGACCGCTATGGCCACGTCTCGACTGTGTATGCGACAGAGCCGATGGCGATGCTGGCGAAGCGGCTCGCCCATCTGTCGCCGGAAGGCGCGCTGACGCGTACGATGTTCACGAACTCAGGAACTGAGGCAAACGAAACGGCGATCGTCGCGGCTCGATGTTACACAGGTTCGACCGATATTATTGCGTTACGGCATGCTTATCATGGGCGTTCCAACCTGGCGATGGCGGTAACGGGGCATGCGCCGTGGCGTGCCGTGGGGGCTCCGCAGCCCGGCATCGTGTTCGCGCATAACGCGTATTGTTACCGGTGTCCGTTCGGATTGAAGAATCCGGAGTGCGGGTTCCGCTGTGCAACGGATGTGGAGGAGTTGATCCGGACGACGACGCCGGGGCGCGTGGCCGGGTTCATTGCGGAGCCGATTCAAGGCGTGGGCGGATTTATCACGCCGCCGAAAGAGTACTTCGGGATTGTGGCGGAGATCGTACGTAAGTATGGCGGCATCATTATCAGCGATGAGGTTCAGACGGCATGGGGCCGCACGGGCGGCAAATGGTGGGGTATGGAGCAGTATGGGGTGAAGCCCGATGTGATTACCAGTGCCAAGGGTCTCGCGAACGGAATGCCGGTGGGTATCACGATGGCGCGCGATGAGATTGCGAAGGCGGTGCCGCCGCCGACGATCTCGACGTTCGGCGGAAATCCGATTACCGCGGCGGCGGCGCAAGCGGTGCTGGACTTCATTGAAAAGAAGAACCTGCTCGAGAACGCCGCGGACGCGGGCGCGCACCTCCGTGCCGGGTTGAACGGATTAGCGGAAAAGCACCAGATCATCGGCGAAGTGCGCGGGATGGGGCTGATGCTCGGTATCGAGTTGGTGAAGGACCGGACGAGCAAAGAGCCTGCTGCCCAGGAGACGAATCGCATTCTGGAGGCTTCGCGCCGTGAGGGCATACTGATCGGCAAAGGCGGACTCTATAACAACACACTACGCGTGACGCCTCCGCTGAATATTTCGAAGACCGACATCGACGAATTTCTCGTGCGGCTGGACCGCGCGTTTACAAGCTACTAGGCTGACCGCCTACTCAGTAAGCTGGCGCATCAGTCCGGCCACGTCGACGACGTTCCAGTGCTCGTGTAACTGTCCGTCTTGTATGTGCAGGATGTCCATGACACGAATTTGGACTTTGCGGTGCGTGGCAGGAATGCCGGCGAACTCGCCTTCGTGCGTTCCATGGAAGGTCTTGCGGGTGGCGACACGGTTCGCATTCTCGAACTGCTCTACGACCTCGGCCCGTAAGTCCGGGAAGGCGGCGCGAAGCACGCGAAACAACTGGATCACATCGTGACGCGAGTTGCCGAAGCCGGGGAACGGCGTGTGGTCGACAAAGCCGGGCGCGAGTAGTTGTTCGGCAACCGCTTCGTTGCCGCCCGTCTGATACTCATCAATGAAGCGGTTCATGATCTCGGTGGGTGTGGGCATATAGCTGTTGGCCTGCTTGTGTTACGCACTCGCCGGCGGTTCGGATGTATGGAACCGTCTCACGGGGGAACTGAGCAGAAACGGCGACATTGGCCGAAGGGCGGTTGTGCCGTTCTTTATGGACCGGAGCATGCAAGCCGTTGGAATATTTAGACGTATGACGCGGTGGGTCCGAATGCAACCGCTAGTACTTCAAACAACCCCTACCGGAAGCGTATACTTGTGGGTTTGGACTTCGCGATGGCCGCACTTCAACCAGTTCACGCCGCACTACTGGATACCGTGACGGGCTCCTCATCGAGTACGAACTCGGAGGCTGAGCTTTCACGCAAGTTCCTGCATTATTTAATCCTGCAGCGGGACGTCGAGGAGCGCATTGAGCGCCGGCTGTACCGGCAGGGAAAAATCCTAGGTGGGGTGTATGTCGGGCGCGGGCAGGAGGCGATCTGCGTCGGATCCGGCATGGTGGCTGAGCCGGACGACATGCTGTTTCCCTGTCACCGCGACCTGGGACTTTACTTCATCCGTGGAATTCATCCGCGCAACGTGTTCGCGCAATACATGGGTCGCGTTGGCGGATTGACGAACGGACGCGACGGCAACATGCACATGGGCGACCTGTCGAAGCGGATTGTGGCGATCATCTCGGCGATGGCGGCCAGTGTCCCGGTTGCGGCCGGGGCCGGAATGGCGATGAAGTACCTGGGCCTCAAGAGCATCGTTTTCAACTACTTCGGCGATGGCGCCACGTCGCGGGGCGACTGGCATGAGGGCATCAACCTGGCGGCCGTTCAGAAGGCGCCGGTGATTTTCATCTGCAACAACAACCAGTACGCCTACTCGACGCCGCTTGAAAAGCAGATGGCCTGCCACCACGTGGCGGATCGTGCACCGGGGTATGGGATTCCGGCGGAAATTGTGGACGGAAACGACGTTTGGGCGGTGTATAACGCGACGAAACGCGCCGCCGACCACTGCCGGGCGGGTAACGGCCCGTATCTGATTGAGTGCAAGACGTTCCGCATGACCGGACATTCCGCGCACGACGGCGGCGACTATGTCCCCAAGCATATGTGGGACGAATGGGGCGCCAAAGACCCGATCGCCCGGCTGGAACGCCGGATGATCGACAGAGGGGAGGCGACGCGCGCCGAAATCGAAGGCATCCGGCTGGCGATTCAAAACGAAGTGGATGAGGCGATCGCCTGGGCGGACGCTAGCCCATATCCCGATCCATCAACACTGCTTACAAACGTATATGAGGAGCCTCCCCGGTAATGGCCACGGTCACCTATTTAGAAGCGATTCGCCAGGGGATCTGGGAAGAGATGGAGCGGGACAAGAACGTGTTCTGCATCGGCGAGGACTTGGGGGTCTACGGGGGCGCGTTCAAAGTGACCGCCGGGATGCTGGACCACTTTGGCGAGAAACGTATCGTCGATACGCCGATTTCCGAGTCTGCCATTGTGGGTGCGGCGATCGGCGCGAGCTTTATGGGCTTAAGGCCGGTGGCGGAGATGCAGTTTTCGGACTTCATCAGCTGTGCGTTCGATCAGATTGTGAACTTTGCCGCGAAGACACGGTACCGCTGGAATGCACCGGCTCCGATTGTGGTGCGCGCGCCTTCGGGTGGGGGAATTCACGGCGGTCCGTATCATTCGCAGAATCCGGAAGCGTGGTTTGTCCACACGCCGGGGCTGAAAGTCGTGGAGCCGTCGACGGCCTACGACGCGAAAGGTCTGATCAAGAGCGCAATCCGGGACAACGATCCGGTGATCTTCTTCGAGCACAAGGCGCTCTACCGGCGGGTGAAGGAAGAGATCCCAGACGGCGATTACACGGTGCCACTTGGCAAGGCGCGGGTGGATCGTGTGGGACGCCATATGAGTGTGATCACCTACGGGGCTATGGTGTATGTCGCCCGCGAAGCCGCGGAAGTGCTTTCGCGTGAAGGGATTGAGATGGAGATCGTCGATCTTCGGACGCTGTTGCCGATTGACGAGGAAACTATCCTGGAAAGCGTAAAGAAGACGTCGAAGGCGTTGGTTTTGCATGAGGCCACCTATACCGGCGGCATCGGCGGGGAGATTGCCGCGCGCATAACGGAGAAGGCGTTTGAGTATCTGGATGGACCGGTAGTGCGGTTGACCGCGCCGGATGCGCCGGTGCCGTTCAGTCCGCCGCTGGAGGAAGCGTTTCTGCCGAACAAAGAGAAACTGCTCGAAAAGGCACGCTGGCTGGCGGCTTATTAGCCCGGTTTGGCGGACCCTCTGATATACTGAGTAGTTGCATGAAAGCTGGCATCCATCCCGCTTATAACGAACTGAATGTAATTTGTGCCTGCGGGAACCAATTCAAAACCCGCTCGACGCACAAGGGCGATATCCGTGTGGAAATCTGCTCGAACTGCCACCCGTTCTTCACCGGCCGTCAGAAGTTAATCGATACCGAAGGCCGCGTTGACCGCTTCCAGAAGCGCTATCAGCGCGCCGCCGCTCTCAAACAGGCCAAGAAGGGTTAGTTTCTCCGCTCGTTTACGGTGCGGTTCCTCAGCCTCCTATTCGTCGCCGCCTCCACACTGCTTCCGGCAGACTGGAAACCATTGTTCAACGGTAAAGATACGACCGGTTGGACGATGGTGGGTCCCGGACGGTTTGTGGTGGAAGACGGCATGCTGAAAACCGAAGGGGGCATGGGACTGCTCTATTACGAGCGGGAGCCCTTCGGCAACTGCACGGTCCGCGTGGTGTTCAAGGTGGTTTCGGGACACGGCAACTCCGGTGTTTTCATCCGGTTACCGGAGAAGCCCAAAGATCCATGGTATGGCGTGCACAACGGCTACGAGGTTCAGATCGACGCCGAAGCCGACGAGTGGCACGCAACAGGAGCGCTGTATTCACTGGCAAAGGCGAAGACCGGGTTCCAGAATCCGCGCGGCGAGTGGAACGTGATGGAGATCGAACTGCGCGGGCAGGTTACGCGCGTGACACTGAACGGCACGCTTGTGAACGAATTCCGGGGTGACCAGCCTGTCCCGGAGCGGAAGCAGTGGTTCGAACCGGTGCGCGGTCCACGGCCGGACATCGGGTATGTCGGGCTGCAGAACCACGATGCGGGCTCGACGGTGTATTTCCGCGAAGTCTCAGTCCGCAAGTAGCTAATCCAAGTAGCTAATCCAAGTAGCTAGGCGAGGCCGTAGAATTTTGCGGCCGTTTCCCCTAACAACTTATTCCGGGTTTCTTGTGATTGCGGTCCCAGGGCTTGTGTGAACGCGGCCAGCGACTCCTTCCAGGTGCCGGTTGTCATGCAGTTGGGCCAATCGCTGCCGTACATGAGACGGTCCGGTCCGAAGGCTTCGAGCAGGAACTGGACGTAAGGCCGGTAGGTCTCCGCATTCCAGGCGTTTACCTTTGCGTCGTTGATGAGGCCGGACAGCTTGACGGAGACGTTGGGCAAGGCGGCGAGCGGCTTCATGGACGCCATCCATGGTTCGAACTCCGCAGCGGTGTACAAGGCGCCGCCCAAGTTGACCAGAGCGACTTTGCGGTCGCCGATCCGGTCTGGCACGGAGGAGAGCAGTTCCGGGGTGAGGATGAGGTCCACGGGAAGCGGCGAGTCTTTCACCTTGTCCAGATCTTCAATCCGGCAGCGAAGGGCACAAACGCCTTCGATCGGCGCACCGATCACACCTTTGATCCAAGGATTCTTCGCCTTCTGCTCGAGCAGCCACTCCGTTTCACCATCCTGGCCGGTGAAGGCGGTGACCAGGGCGCCCTCGTAGCGATTACGCGTGAGGATCCGCCAGAGGTCTTCGGTAGTGAAGTCGCGCTTCATGTGCGGAAGGGTCCAGGGGTAGACGAAGCGGGTACGGTCAGCGAGGGAAGTAGCAGAGTCTAGACGCATCGATCCTCCTGCGGAACTTGGGCTGTGCCAAGATGGGTTCGAATGACATCCCGGCTTTGCCTATTGCTTCCTATTATCATCGTCCTTGGTATGGTGGGGTGTAGCAATACTGTACGCCGGGATGGAATTGTGCGGCCGGAACTCGTCGCCTCCGTGCCCGGAGATACAGTTGCGGTGATTGGCGGGAAAGTCGATCCGCTACGGAAGGCCGGACTGACCACGGCGATTGAGCGGGTCGCGACGCGTGAAGGTTTCAACCCGATCTCAGAATGTGAGCAATTTGTGGTGGCTTTCGACGGTAAGGCGCCATTTGTTGCAGCTTATGGACGGTTCCAACGGACAGACATTGAGAAGAAGCTGACAGCAGGCGGCGGTAAACCGGAGCAGTGGCAGGGGAAGGCCGTTTGGACGAACGGCGACACGGCGGCGGCCTTTGTGAGCGATCAGATGGTTGTGGCCGGCATGCGCCCGGCAGTGGAGGCTTCGCTTAACGGGAAGGCCGGCGCCCCGGTGCATGTGAAGGAACTGATTGGCCGCTTACCTGGAGACGCGAACTTGTGGGCTGTCGCTCTTGGCGGGATTCCGCTTCCCATGATTCCGGAGCGGAGCAATCTCGCAAACCTGCAGAAAGTTATCCTGGATGTTCGGTCCGTTATCGTGTCGGCTAACGTGGCGAACGGGGTGCAACTGAAAGCTACCGCGACCAGCGCTGATGAGGCCGGCGCCAAGAAACTGCATGATGCGCTGCGGGGCCTGATTGGGTTTGCGCGGCTCTCAACCTCACAGGAACGGCAAGATCTGCTGAAACTGCTTGACGCGATTGCGGTGAAGCAGCAAGCGGCGGAGGTGAACGTGGACGCCTATTTCACCCGAGACGCAGTGGATCAGATTCTGGCGCTTAGTCCTCTGCCGAAGGCCCCGGTGGGTCGTGATGGAAAATGATCTCCCAGTGTGAGACGCCTTGGACATAAAACCGTGCGAGTTCGCCGGCTAAGGTGTCGGTCTCTCCTTCCTGGGTGCCGAGGACCTGAGGGTAGTAGCCGGGTCCGAAGCCGATGTCCTCGAGCAGGGTGACAGGCTTGGTCCAGGCGCCAAGGTCCTTCGAGTAGCTGATGGCGATCTCTTTCTGCGGCCAGCGCGTTCCGCAACAGGCGTGGTTCAGCAGCATTACGTACTGCTGCAGGTACGAATTCCAGTGGACCGATGGACCCCAATAGGCGTCTGCATCTTCAAACTGCCACGCGCGGGCGACTGCGATGAGCGGAGTTACACTGCCGCCAAGGCCCGGTTCCGTCCAGTCCCCATCGAAGTACTTCATCAAGGTTCCAGAAGGAGCGAACCGGTGCGCGAATTCCATGCGTGCCACGGCGATGCCCTGTTGCGAACCGTCGCCGCCGTAGTTGGAAAACAGGAAGTAAAAGTAGTGCCGGTCCCGGTCGACGATCACCGAAAAGTCGCCGTGGCCGCCCGCGAAGAAGCCATTCTGAGCCTGGCAGTTGGGTGCATCCGCGGCGGTGAGCACCGGACCCAGATCCTCGAAACTGCTACCGCCATCGTAGGAGACCATCGCCCCGATGGTGGGCGCCGTAAGCGAGTTACCGTTGCAAACGCCCTCCGGTTCGTGGTGATACCAGGCGAAGACAGTCCCGTCATCGTCCTTCCATGCCGCTTCCATCCACACCGGTAGAACGCGCATCTCATCGAGGCTTACGGCTTCGGTATCGAACGGGAGGAACTGATTCGTCGAACGGCTCACCAAGGGCACATTCGAGGAATTGAACAGGACCATCTGCCCATCGTTCCATACAGCGGGGCTGTTTGAGTCGACTGGGGCAGGCATGTAAACCGGAGAGGCGGGGCGCACCTCCGCCCGCTGGGCGAGAGCCGATGGCAGCGATGCCGCCCAGGCTGCCGCGCATAAGCCGAAATAAACCGTCCTGACACCCACGATGTGAGGACGACGTTTGGAATGAGTTTTGTTACGTAAAGACTGTTAAGGGTGAAAGGAACGCGATTAACCGTTCTTTTCGCTTTCCGAAGCGGGCGAGCCGTCTTCGTTGTCTTCGGCATCGTCCGTTTCGGCTTTTTCGTAGTAGTAGGAATGATAGTAGGTGTACTTCGAGTAAAGTTCGCCGCGTTTTGCAGCATTCGCAACTACGCCGATGACGTTGTTATGGCTCATGCCGGTGAGCGCGCGGCTCACTGCATCAATGTTGGTCTGGCCCAACCGGACGACTAGCAGCGTGCCGTCACACATGGTGGAGAGCAAATTAGCGTCGGCCGCGAACAACAACGGGGGGCTATCGAGCACAACCCAATTAAATAACGATGGCAACCGATCCAGAAGCGTTTTCACTTCCTTGAGGTTGAGCAGTTCGAGGGGATTGAGTACTGCGCCACCGGCCGGGATGAGGAACAGGTTGGTGCCGGCTATTTTCCTGATGATTTCGGGCAGCGTAGCCTTACCTTGCAGGTAGTCTGTGAGGCCAGGTGAGCGATCGATGCGAAAGAGGCTGTGAATGATAGGGCGCCGAAAATCGAAATCGCATAAAACCGTGTTGTTTCCCTGCAAATGCGATTCGACCACGGCCAAGTTGGCGGCGGTGAACGACTTTCCTTCTGCAGGCGACGCGCTGGTGACCACCAGCGTGTGCAGACGCTGAACGCTCTGCAGGTGGTTGATTCGCGTACGCAGAGAACGAAATTCTTCGGTGGGTGATTCCTGGAGGCGCTGGGAATCGATCAGATGTGCCTCGGGAGCTGGGTCCCAGGGGACCTCCTGGATCTGCTCCAGCAAGCCGGTCAACGGACCCGAATCCGCTACGCCGGGCGTAGCCACGTGAGCGGTGGTCATCGCGGCCACTGCTCCTAGCGGACCAGCGGGGGGGACGACGGGGGTCGAAACGGGCCGCCCCGTTTCGGCGCGGCGTAAAGCATCATGTACTCGGCTCATGCTGTCTTCCTCATCACAGACGCGTGCTGTAGTAGTAGTAGATTGAGCCTGACATGAGTACTACGCTCAGCGTACAGGCGAGTGTCCAGCCGACAATGGCCAACCGTCGCCGGCGGCGAACCACCAGATCGTTCTCCAAAAGGGGCACACTACCCAGAACATTGAACTGCGTATAGGCCCGGATATCTTTCAGCGTTTTGAGCGAATGGTCTTTGACCTCGCGGAAAGCGCACAAGCCGGCGCCGATGACGAATCCGATCAGCAGTCCCGCGCCGATGATCAACTCGCGCTTGGGAGCAGTGGGGGTTTCCGGCAATGTTGGGCGATCGAGCACCTCCAGGGTTTCGCCCTGTCCGCGTTCATCGGCGGCGCGCGCCATCTGGGTTTGGGTCACTTTGATGCGCAGCTCGTCGTAGCGCCGCTTCGCCAATTCGTACTCGCGCATGAACTGCTCCATTTGGGCAGACATCACCGGTGCACGATCGATGCGGGTGGAGATTTCCCGGCTCCGGCGTTCGGCATCGGCGACTTCTTTCAAGTAGCGCTCTGCTTCCATTTCCTTGGCCCGAATGTTGTTCTGCAGGCGAACGACGGAGGCGTCGAGTTCGGCGATCTCACGGTTGCGCGTGGGCGAGGTGCGTTTCGGCGTGTTGGGGGTGGATGGCGCCGAAGCCGACGGTACGCGAGCTACAGCCAGCTTTCTGTTGAGCAGTGAATCGCGTTCCTTGCGTGCTGCCTCAAGGCGCGTCTTCATGCGCTTAACGTCAGGGTATTCGGGGGTATACTGCTCGAGCATACGCTCCAGGCCACGTTCGAGCGCCTGAATTTCGCGCTCGGCCTGAGCTACCTGCTGGTCCAATTCGGAGGGGCGAGCGCCGCCGTTGCCGGACGCGTCAACCCCGCTGCCGCCAGCGGAGGATTCCTGCGCTGCGAGGATCTGCTGCAGTTGATTGATCTTTTCCCG
This sequence comes from Bryobacterales bacterium, assembly GCA_020846745.1. Lineage (GTDB taxonomy): Bacteria > Acidobacteriota > Terriglobia > Bryobacterales > Bryobacteraceae > JADLDI01. Next base: position 66,636 of record JADLDI010000078.1, read on the forward strand.
TGTAGCCCGCAGTTCGCCCTCCATGTAGAGTTTTTCCTGGTTGGCGCGGGCGACCGACGAATTCAGCGTAGCGATACGAGCTTCCAGCGCGCCGATTTGCGAGATCGTGGCCCCCATTTGGTCAGGCATGGCACCGGGATTTTCGAGCTTGAACGTCGTGATCTTGCGCTCGATCTCGTCCAGGTCGGCCTTGGCCTTCTCATACTCGTCGCGGAAGAAGAGGGTAGTTTGCTCTGACTGGCGGCTACGTTCGGCTACGTTCTCATTGATGAACCGGGTCATCAGATCGCTGGTGACCTTTTGCGCCGTATACCGGTTCTCGTAATAGAAGCGGATCTCGAACGCCGCGCTGCTACGGCCGCCCCCCAATTGCTGGGGGTTGCCGATCTTGATGTCGCGCTGCATGGTCTCGATGATGTCTTCCATCGGCAAGCGTAAACGTTCTCGGCGGTATAGGTCGTAGGTCTGGATGATGTTGGTCAGGGTGGTGCGCGAAAGGATGGTTTGGGCCATAGCCTGGACGCGCTCCGACATTTGCATGTTCACGTTGGAGGGAACCAGGCGTTCCGGCACCTGCGGCGGCACCACGCGAATGCGCGCGACGGACACGTAGGTGTCGGGCCAGAAGAACGCCACGATGACCGCAATGGTGAGCCCGGCGAGAGTCGGGCCGAGAATCCAAGACACGTTCCGCCGAACGATGTTTAAATAATCTTCAAGGTCCATTGGCCGTCGGGTAAATACCGGCTGGTCCATCGTCGCTTGCATATTGTTCTCCTGGTGGTGAATCGGCCTGGTGTGGGAAATACTCTAGAGCTACTTCACAATAATGAAGTCGCCGTTTTCCACATAGATGTTCTGGGAGAGGTTTTTGCCCTTGATAACCTCGTTCCAGTTAAACTTGATGCGCTTGTCGCCACGCATGATCACTATGTTCTTCTTGTTGGCGAATTCGGTTGGCCCGCCGGCAAGCGTGAGTGCTTCCAGAATCGTGATCGGCACCACCAATTGAAATACACCAGACCGTCCCACCTGCCCTTGGATGTAATACTTCTTGCTGCGAACCGTCTGCACTACGACGGTGACCACAGGGTTGTTTACGACTTTGGCGAACTGTTCTTTCAATCGATCTTCAATCTCACGAGGGGTGAGATTGTTGACCTGGAGCTCTCCCACGAGTGGCACGGTGATCATGCCATCAGGCCGAACCACAACACTGCCGCTCAACTCTCCTTCCTTCCACACCTGGATACCGAGGACATCTTCCGGGCCCACCTTGTAGGTCTTGGGGTCGACGGCTGCCGGGGTGTTTTCGGGAACCTTGATGTCGGCGATGTTAGCCTGATCGGGCTTTTCCTGGGCAACCGGAGGTTTCGCCGCAGGGGGCTGTTGTGCGCACACGACAGAAACACTTGTCATCAGGAAAACAGCCGGGAATAAAAACCTCATATTAGAAAAGTGGAACCGACGCGGCATCTCTCTCGTTGAGCCCTCCGAATGAACCCCTTGAATACTCACACTTCGTTCTATGATAACGCACCGTCACAGGAGTGGTACTTCCCCGCGCGGAGTTTTTGCATCGGCAGATCAACTCCGATCCAAAGATAGCGAACAGATCTGTAGACTACACTGAAGCGAAGGTTCTAGCAGCAGTTCAAGCCTTCTCCCCGGGAGCCGCAATAATGAATTACTTCCTCGCCAAGACCGAACCCTCCGTCTACTCGATCTCCGATCTCGAACGGGACCAGCAAACAGTTTGGGATGGAGTCACCAATCCGCAGGCCTTGCAGGCGATCCGCAGCATGAAACCCGGAGACCGGGTCCTGATTTACCACAGCGGAGGTGAATCGCAGATCGTCGGCGTTGCGGAAGTCGTCAGCGAACCCCGACCGGATCCGAAGTTGACAAAATCTGTGGTTGTCGAGCTTTCCTTTCTAGCACGTATCGACGCGCCGGTGACGCTGAAACAGATCAAAGAAAGTGGCGAGTTCAATGATTGGTCGTTGGTGCGGCAGAGCCGGTTGTCCACGATGGCCGCGCCACAACACTTTATTGATTGGCTTCGTGCGGCACGCCCCAATCACAAGTTCTAGTACCAGAAGCAGAACCAGGCCAGCCAGGGGTATTGAAGGATGATTTCGTCGGGCATACGACGAAACCATCGGCGAGATACGGCGAAAGATTTAGTCGTACTATCATTCGCCGCGGGGTACCTCTATCACTGGTAACAGGAGGTGCGACGGCTGCGATGGCGAATGAAACACCGTCTGCCGCGCCACTCGCGGGCGCTTTCCGGTCAGCAAGTCCTCGCCGGAGTTCAAATTGCGGTCGTATTGTGGAAAATTGCTGCTGGTGATATCAATCCGGATCCGGTGGCCCGGCAGAAACACGTTCGCTGTCCCGCGCATGTCGACCGTAAACTCATAAACCTGGTTCGGCTTCAGTAACTCCGGCCGGTCGTATCCGCGGTGATAGCGTGCCCGCAGCATCCCTTCGGCTATATTCATCGCAAACCCGTTCGGATGGACGTCCACGAGTTTCACCATCCAATCCGTGTCGGGACCGTCGGTGGCGGCTTGCAACTTCATCTGAATCGGGCCGGCGATCGCGAGCGGGGACTGCAGGAAGTCCGACGTGTAGACGAGGACATCATTCCGCGCCTCTACCGGGCGCTGATCCACCGGACCTGCCGAAACCGGCATGCCGCAGCAATCGTTCCCACCTACCGACGCCACCGGGTTTAGCGGATCGTACTCGAACCGGTCGTGCGGGTTGCCGGTTGGCTTGTCGAACGAAAGCCGCCCGTTGCCCCGTGCCGAATTCGCCGCGCCCGCGCTGTCGAGATAGATCGGGGTCATACGGGTACCGGGGATCGGCCAGTCCTGGAACTTCACCCATTTGTTGGCGCCCATGAGAAAAATGTCAACCGGAGGTTCGCGGTCAATGCCATTGTCTACTCCCATCAAGTAGTGATCGAACCAGCGCAATTCGCGGTTGAACAGGTGGCGCATGGCATCCGGTCCGAAATCGACATCGCCGAACTTTCGCGATGGTCCATGCCCCCACGGGCCGACGGTCATCTTGGCTTCGCGTCTTGCCAGTTCGGAACCACCATTCTTCCGGGGGCCGGTAAATCCGTTGAGGGTACCGCCGAGCAGCAGGTCGAACCAGCCGCCATGGGTGTGCGCCGGAACCTTCACCTGGTCGAAGTGTTCTTCGACGCTGATCTTCTTCCAGTAGTCGTCGTAGGCGGGATGCGACAGCCAGTCGCGCCAGTGCTTCACCTGGAAGTGCGACGCCGCTTCATCCAGCGATTGCAGCGGCAGGTGAAACATGAAGGACTCGTACTTCAGCTCGGCGGGCGAATACCCTTCTGTGTGCCAATACTGCGGATACATAATACGTAGCGGCATCCGCACGGCGCCCCACCCGAACGACACCGCCAGTTTGAACGCTCCACCGTGGAAGAACGTGTTGTGATACAAGCTCGTCGACGCCACCGCCGGGAAGATTGCGACGAGGTGCGGCGGAGTCTGGGCCGCGGCCTGCCATTGCACGTTGCCCAGGTATGACCCGCCTTCCGTGCCGACCTTTCCGTTGGACCATGGCTGCACCGCCGCCCATTCCACGACATCGTAGCCGTCCAGGGCCTCGTTGCGGAACGGATCCCATGCGCCTTCCGATTCATACCGGCCGCGCGTGTCCTGTACTACTACCGCATGGCCCCGCTGGGCGAAGCCGATCTTCGTTTCGTGCATCCCGTCGCGCTGTTTGCCGTAAGGCGTCCGCACGATCAGCACTGGGAACTTACCAACCCGGTCGGGCCGGTAAACGTCTGCGTACAACTTCACGCCGTCGCGCATCGGCACAATAACATTACTCTCGATCCGGACCTTGTCGGTGATTGGACGGACGGGATCGTCGCCAGCCGCGAGGGTCGTGGCGCTGAGCACGAGCAGGAACGCTGAAAACCGCATGGCTGATTATCGTATCGCGGATGGGCGGAAGGATGGTATTCTCTCGCGAAGATGCGTTATGCGATTGCTTTTCTTTTGTTGTGCGGTACGTTTAGGGTTGAAGGCGCGTGGAAAGCCGGGACCGCGAAGGTAGACATCACGCCTACCGAGCCGATCTGGCTGGCCGGCTTCGGCTCCCGTACGCGCCCGTCGCAGGGTGTGCGGCATAAGATCTGGGTCAAGGCGCTGGCACTGGAAGACGAGACGGGTGCGAAGACCGTGCTGGTCACGTCCGATCTGCTGGGCTTTAATCGGCGTATGGCCGATGTGGCGACTCGTGAAGCGGAGCGCAAATACGGCATCCCTCGGGACCGGCTCGCCCTGAATGCTTCGCATACGCACAGTGCGCCGGTGACGGACACGGTGCTTCGCGTTGCTTATCCCTTTGGACCGGAACATGAACCCGTCATCGCCCGGTACACCGAGAAGCTCCTTACGCAAGTTGTCGACGTGATCGGCTCTGCGTTGGCCGACCTGAAGCCCGCGACGCTCGAATTCGGCCAAGGCAATGCCGGGTTCGCCACGAATCGGCGCCGCGTGCGTCTGCGGAACCTTCCGGGTCCTGTGGATCATGATGTCCCGGTGCTCGCGGTCAAAGGTGCCGATGGCGCGATGCGCGCTGTAGTGGTCGGGTACGCTTGCCATGCGACATCGTTGAATGACGATCTGGTGAGTGGCGACTGGCCTGGGTTCACGCAAATCGAGCTGGAGAGATCCTATCCCGGCGCTACCGCCTATTTCGTTACCGGTGCGGGTGCGGACTCAAACCCGCTGCCGCGCCGCACGGAGGAACTGTCCAAACACTATGGGGGCGCGCTGGCAGAAGCGGCCAGCCAGGTTCTGTCACAGAAGATGACGCCGGTCACCGGGCCGCTGAAAGCCGCTTTCGGCACCGTGGATCTGCCATTCGCCGACGTCCCGAATCGTGAGCAATTGCAGGCCCGCCTCGATTCGAAGGACCAGTATGAGCGCCGCCACGCCCAATACCTGTTAAAGCGTATCGAACAGGACGGAAAGCTTTGGGACCACTACCCGTATCCGGTTCAGGTTTGGCAGTTCGGCAACGCCTTCCGAATGATTTTGCTTGGCGGCGAACTCGTGGTCGATTATGCGCTGCGCCTGAAGAAGCAGTATGGCTGGATGGATACCTGGATAGCTGGCTATACGAATGATGTCTTTGCCTATATTCCGTCTCTCCGAGTACTGAAGGAGGGTGGCTATGAAGGTGGGGGCGCCATGCTTGTCTACGGCCAGCCAAGTCCGTTTTCGGTTGCGGTGGAAGAGCTTATTGTCGACAAGGTCGAACGGGTCAACAAGGCCCTGCACTAAACGCCCGCCCGTTACCATAAGAGCTGCGCATGATTAAGACGGTGATCTTCGACCTGGGCGGTGTCATTGTGCCTTTCGACTTTGGCCGGGCCTACAGCAAACTGCAAGCGATGTGCGGACTCGACCCCGCGGCTATCCGCGCCCAAATCGCAGCGGCCGACATCGTGCCTGCGTTCGAAACCGGCCTGATGGAATCGCGCGACTTCGTTCAACGCCTGACAACCTGCCTGAAACTGAATCTTTCATATGAGGAGTTCAGCGACCTCTGGTTCTCCATTTTTGATCCGCATACGCTGGTTCCGGAGTCACTGCTGGAGCAATTGAAGAAGAAGCACCGCCTGGTGCTTCTCTCCAACACAAATGCCCTGCATTTCGAGATGCTGGCGGAGCGTTACTCGCTGCTGCGCCACTTCGATCACCAGGTGTTGTCGTACAAGGTGCGGGCCATGAAGCCGTCTCCTGTCATCTATCAGGAAGCCGTGAAACACGCCCTTTGCGAGCCGCGCGAGTGCTTCTTTACCGACGATGTATTGGCTTATGTGGAAGGCGCGCGAAACGCGGGAATCGATGCCGAGCAATTTCTCGGATACGAGAAACTGCTGACGGATCTGCGCGCCCGCAGTATCGAGGTCTGAGGTTACCGCTTGAACGTCAGCACGACAGCGCCGCCAATCGCGCCAAAGAATGCTGCTGCGCATGCTACGAACAGACTTGCTCTTGATCGGAGCGCTCGCTGAGCAATGCCGCCGGCGTCGCGGCTATGATTCAGGGTCACGTCAAACAGCGACATCAACAACGATGTTCCGATATAACTGACAATTCCGACATAGATCGCGCCGATCACGGCGCCTTTGATAGCAATCCAAAGCACGAGCGTCGACTTTGATTGTAGCGCTCGCGGGTTTACGGGTTATGGCGCCGTTAACCCACGAAGGTACACCCAAACACCAGAAGCGGCAACACCGGTGATCAACACGAGCCCCAACAGCATGCTCGAACCACGCACCTGCCGGCCAACCGATTGTCCGCATCCCGGGCAGATTTGCGTGTTGGCAGGAAGTTCGGACCGGCAATGCCCGCATCGGGCGATGGCGTGTCCATGAGCCCGAGCGCGCTTAACGGAGCACTCAGGGCAAATTGGCTTCGGCGACGGATACCCGCAAAAATCACAGTACGTTTCCATGCGCGACACCTCAACAATGCACTTATCGGCATGCGTGCTGCGCGACTTTAGGCGCCCCCTCAAAAATCTGTCATCGGGGCAGGATTTTCTCCTCCACCTCCAGCCGAAATATGTCGGGCCGGGCATAGTGTCCCGTCACATCGAGATCGAACTTGCCTTCGGCGATCTTGCCCAGATCTATATCCGTCACCAGGATCGCTTCGCCTCCGTAAACCGGACCTTCCAGCACCTCGCCCATCGGGCTCACGATCAGGCTGCCCCCGCGGATCAGTCCGGGGACATACTGGCAAGCGGACAACACCAAGCACCGGCCCTCATACGCTATATGCCGCATCGTCACAACCCACGAGTCGCGGTCATCCACCGTACACGCGCAGTAGAGTTGTACCCCTTTTCGATACATCGTGTATCGCAGTAGCGGCATGTAGTTTTCCCAGCAAATGACGGCGCCGATCCGGCCAATCGGCGTATCGATTACGGTCAACGTCGACCCGTCGCCTTGCCCCCAGATGAGCCGCTCCATCGCCGTCGGCATCACCTTCCGATGCTTTCCCGCCAGGGTTCCATCGGGACTGAAGAACAGCACGGTGCAATAGAGGGTTCCTCCGTCGCGCTCTATGACTCCAATCACCACCCAAGCCTGCGCGTTGGCCGCTGCCTCGCCCAAAGCCGCCGTTTCCGGACCGGGCACATTGATAGCCGATTCAAAGTACCGGCGGAACTCCGCACGCCCTTCGGCGCTCCGCATTCCCACGCGGGTGCCGAAGTCCATGCCCTTGGGATAGCCGCCGATCAGCGCTTCCGGCATCACGATCAGTTCCGCCCCCTGTGCCGCCGCGTCACCGATTCGCTCCACCACTTGCGGGACCGTCGCCTTTGTATTGAACAGAATCGACCCGGTTTGAACGACCGCTACTCGTGCCACCTGACCAGAATATCCGCCCGCAGCCGGTGCGATGATGAAAACGTACTCCTCAAAAGGACATCTGCATGTTTCGAACCCTGGGTGATCGAATCTCTGTCTCTTTCCTGACGGTGGCGTCGATAGCGTTTGCCGCCGCGGGGCCGTTCCCCGATCCGGCTATTGACGCCAAACCGGCGATTGGCAAGCAGACTGCTGTGCTCGCGGGCGGGTGCTTCTGGTGTACCGAAGCCGTCTTCGAGCTTATCGACGGTGTGGACGACGTTGTCTCAGGCTACACCGGCGATACCAAAGAAACCGCTAAGTACGACATCGTGTCAACGAAGCGTACAAAACACGCCGAGTCGATTCTGATTACGTTCGACCCGGCTAAGACTTCCTACGGCCAGTTACTCAAGATCTTCTTCAGCGTGGCCCACGACCCCACCACTCTCAATCGTCAGGGCTACGATGTCGGTCCGCAATATCGCAGCGCAATCTTTTACACCAACGACGAACAGAAACGTGTGGCTGAAGCGTACATCAAGCAGTTGAATGCGGCGGGAGTCTTTAGTAACCCCATCGTTACGGAAGTGGTCCCGCTCGAGAAGTTCTATACGGCGGAAGGCTATCACCAGGATTACGCGGGCCGGAATCGCAGCAACCCTTACATCGTGAACGTGTCCGATCCCAAGGTGGAGAAGCTCAAGAAGCTGTATCCGGGCTGCGTGCGCAAACGGAAGTAACTACCTTTTCAGGCGCGCGCGGCGGGCGATTCCACAGAGAGCAGGCCGAACGCCATGGCATTCCGCGCACGCAGGCCATTCCCGAGATAATCGCGGTAGAAACTTTCCGCTCCTGTCCGAAATGCGTCTTCGATCTTCGTGGGATCTTTCGAGCGGAGGGCCTCGAGCATCGGCTGGTGGGCGTGGACTACGTCGGCCAGGTGCTCATGGCAGTAGCTGAGCACGATGCTCGCGAACGCGACCAAAGGCATTGTCAACTGGTCGAGCAGTCCGTAAAGCGTCTGGTTGCCTGAGCATTTCCAGATATAGCGATGGAACGACAGGTCCGCCTGGGCCGATTCGAAATAGGAATCGCGGTTCATGAATTTCGAGAAGACCGCCAGGCGGCGCTCCATTTCGGCCATTTCTTCCTCGCCGATCCGTTGCGCCGCCGCTAACGCGGCACGTACTTCCAGAAGCGACCGCAGTTCTACCCGCTCCTGGATGTCGGCGGGCGACAGGCGTGTCACCGTGCTGCCGATGTTCGAGGTTCGGGTCACCAAACCGGAATGCGTCAGCCGCTGCAACGCTTCGCGTACGGTCGCCTGGCTTACTCCCAATTCCCGGGCTAGCCCGGTCTCGCGAAGAGGCGAACCCGGCGGATACTTGCCATTGAAGATTGCCTGGAGCAAGTGTTGCCTGACTACCTCAACCCGGCTGCCTGCGCGCGTGGCGGAATCGTGTTCCATGCTGCTTCCTATCGTGAATCCCGCGGCCCGGCATAACCGAGACCGCCCGCGGCCACATACCCGTTGCTAGCACCTTCGGGACTGCCGCTTACCCAAAAAGAGTAGATCGCGGCGTTCGTCAGGAAGAAGCGGATGGCAACTGTCTTTCCCGCGGCCTCCGACAAATCGCGCTTCCCTTTCCAATGTAAAGCCAAACGGGTTCCGCCCTTCTTCACAGGTTTTGAGCGCGCCCGTTCAAATCCGGCGAGCGCGTTGCCGCTCGAATCCACAATTTCCGCTTGAATCGAACCGGCCGACGCTTCCGCATTGACGAACAGGTGCCGTCCCTGAAACCGTACCGGTCGCGTCAACAGTTCACCTTGGCCGGTCGTTTCCATCGACGCGAAACCATCCCGACGCAGCGTCGCCAAGCCGGTTGCGCCATCGGTATCGGCGCTTTTGCCCGGCGTGCTCTCGGGATTGCCACGCCGTGCACCGAAGTAGAAGTAAAGCTTATCGCCGACGATCAGGCAGCCGCCGCCCACGGATTGGACGTTGCCCCAATTGAAGTCTCCGCGCTTTTCCGACACCCCGATAAACGGCGTCCGGTCAGGCCGGTCCCAGTGAAACCCGTCACGGCTGTATCCCAAGACGATCTCGTTGCGTTTGGCACGATCCTTGACCTGATTGTTCTCGGGTCCCCGCCATACAGTAAACAGTCCTAATAGCAGGCTCTCGTAGGGCGTCGCGTCCAGGTTGTAGAGCTGCGGCGCCACCTTGTTCTCCGGATCGGGCAGATCCCGTTCGTCGGCGCCGACCCACGGCGCCAGTTCCTCTCGCGACCTCCAGCCGTCCTGGAAGTTCCTCACTTCCTTGTAGAACCGGACCCGACCCAACCCATCCGCCAGTTCCGGAGCCGCTACCGGCCCGACGTTGCTCACACGAACGCTATACACCCATACGTTTCGGAACGGGTTGAAGAACATCGTGCTCCGGTCGTAGTTAGGCAGCCGGTAGGTGCGGCCCCGCCCGAGCGAATCACTCCAATGGATGCCGTCGGCGGACGCGCGGAATTCGATGGCGTTCTCCTCGCGGGTTTTCGTAAAGATCATCGCCTTGTGGCGCAACGCCGGGTCGCGCTCCTCGAGGTCCAGCCAGACACTGGCCGAATCCCGCGGACCTTTCATCACGATGTTCGTCCCCGGCTCCACATCCAAATTGGGTTTGTTCCAACGAATTCCATCGGAGGAGGTCGCGTAGCAGGTATTCGAATCGCATCGGTACCAGGCACGGAACAGATGTTGGCGCGGGTCGTAGAAAATTCCATCGCTAAACGGGGTGGCGTACGACTGCTCCCAGGCCCGCTCACGACGCAATACCGGATTCGCCGGGTGCATCTTGGGCTTGTGGAAGCGGCGGGTGAGGGTAGTCGACCGGATGAGGAAGTCATCGACAAATAGCTGGCGACCCACGTCGATTGGGATTACCGCCGGGGGCTGAGTCAGGTACGGAGGTTTGTCGTAAGTTCTTGAAAGCACGCGTTTGGGTGGGTAGGGATCAGGCATCTCGATCCCGTTATAGGAGGTCTGAGGGGCGGCGGGGCGACTGGCAAGAAACAGGAGGAGCCAAACGAGCAGCGGGGAATACATGCGACCGGAGCCATCATAGTATCGATTGGGTGATCGGGCAAGCAATCGTTTTGCTTGACAAGTCATTTAATCGATTTCATAATCGATAACCACCTGTTCTGCAGGTGCCCGTCACGTTGCGAGGTCTCCATCATGTCGCTCGTTCCTTTTCTCCGCTTCCTCTTGGCTGCCTGCCTCTTCCTGCTGCCGCTCAACCTTTCCGCCCAAGACACCCGCGGCATGATCTTCGGCCGCGTCCTCGACTCCCAAGCTGCTCCCGTGATGCGAGCCGTGGTCGTCGTCACCAATACCGGCACCAACGTTGCCGCTACCCTGCAAACGAACGAGACCGGTTACTATGAGGCGAACCTGCTCGTCGCCGGCGCCTATGAGGTCACGGCCGAGGCGCAGGGCTTCAAGAAAGCTGTCCGCAGGGGGATCGTCCTGAATGTGTCGCAGCGAGTGCCGATCGACTTTACGCTCGAACTGGGCTCGGTCAGCGAGACCCTCACCGTTACCGAAGACGCCCCACTCATTGAAACCAATAGCGTCTCTGCGGGGCGCGTGGTGGATAACCGCAGCTTGAACGAACTGCCGGTTGCCCGAAACAACCCAGTGCTGCTGGCGGCGTTCACGCCGGGAGTGCAGATACGCGGCGGTTACCGGACTACCGCGCACCGGTCCGCTTCTATCGTCACCACCGTTCTGTTCACGCCCGGCAATGTCGGTGGGCGGAGCTTCACAGATTCCAGCAACGACTATCTGATGGATGGCATGCCGAATGTCGGCTTCAACCGGCGCATCGCGTTCATGCCGCACACCGACGCCATTCAGGAATTCAAGGTAGAGACTTCGAACCTTGACCCGTCCGTCGGCTTCTCCTCCGGCATCAGCCTGTCTTTAATGACAAAAGCAGGCACCAACGACCTTCACGGCGTCACCACTTGGCAGCACATGCAGCAGCGCTGGAACGCCACGCCGTTCTTCATCAAGCAGGCGTACTTCCGAAGCATCGCGCAGGCGGTTGCGGCCGGAAATAGCTCGCGAGCCGACGATTTGCGAGGACAGAATCCGCAGGCGCCGGGCCGGACGAACGACTATTCGTTCAGCATTAGTGGACCCGTTGTTATTCCGAAGGTGGTCAACGGGCGCAACCGGCTGTTCTTCTTCTTCAACTACAACGGCACCAAGGAACGGCTGACCGAGACCACTTCGAACATCAACGTCACCGTACCTACGCTTCTAAACCGTGCGGGCAACTTCTCTGACCTGCTCGCGGTCGACTCAACCCGATACCAGATCTACGATCCGCTGACGGTTGCCCGTGACCCATCCCGCCCCAGTAACTACATTCGCCAGCCGTTTGCGGGTAACATCGTCCCTTCCAGCCGCTTTATTAATCCGATGCAGCAGCGTTACGATTCGCTGCTGCCCACGCCGAACAACAATCCGACCAATTCCCGGCAGGAGCCGCTGAATAACTACATTGCGACCGCCATGCCCTGGCAGTTCAACTTTGTCGCCCTTAGCAGCCGCATCGACTATCAGTGGTCCGAGAAGCACCGCTTCTTCGGCCGGTGGAATTATCACAACTATAAAGAGGACCGCTCCGACTGGACTTACACCACACTGCCCGGCCTGCATAGTGCCGATCTCGAACGCGGCACTCGCGCGGCCATGGTCGACTGGGTCTTTACACCGACCGCGGCGACATTCTTCGACGTCGCGGTCTCCATCAACCAGTCCAAAGAAGGACAAGCCGGCGTGGTGCCGAAGCAGTTCACTGCTGTCGACGCCGGCTTACCCGCCTACCTTGCCAGCAAAGCCGGGGGCGAGGGTCACCTTCCGATCGTCAACCCCGCGGGATATCGAACCATCAGTCGAGGTTTCACAACCATCGGCAAGTCCACCCTTTGGGGTACACGCATTAGCGCGTCGCATGTCCGCGGCAGCCATACGATCCGGGGTGGCTTCGACATGCGCCAATATTTCCGCACGGGTGGTGGCGGTGGCGCTACGTCAGGCACGTTTACGTTCAATAATCTCTTTACGCGGCGAAACGACGATACACTTACCCCGGCCGGAGATATTGGCCACAGTTGGGCATCTTTTCTGTTGGGCTTACCTTCTGTCCTGCAGGCTGAAACCAACGACAGCTTTGCCGTGCAAACTCCCGCCTTCGCCTGGCACGTCCAGGACACCTGGCGTTTGTCGCCTCGCCTCACGCTCATGCTCGGCATGCGCTTCGAATATGAGGGCGGCCTGACCGAACGGTACAATCGGGCTCTCGCCGACTTCGATCCTACGCTCACCCTTCCTATCTCGGCTGCGGCCAAGGCCGCTTATGCCGCCAATCCCGTTACTGAACTGGCGGCGGCGAATTTCAATGTTGCCGGCGGGACGGTTTACGCGGGACAGACCCCCGGCGGCCGTAACATCTGGCAAGGCGAATTGATGTATCTTCCCCGCATTGGAGCCGCTTACCAATTGAACGCCCGGACGGTTTTTCGCGCCGGGTACGGTATCTTCTACGATTCCCTGAATGCCAGCTATCTCACGCCTAACCAGTTCGGATTTAGCCGGGTTACTTCCACCAACTTGACCAACGATTTCGGCGCAACGTGGCTCACGGGCAATCCGGCGGCCGGCGTGTCACCACTCCGTGATCCGTTCCCCGTGCGGGCCGACGGCACCCGGTTCGACGCTCCAGTCCGCGATGCTTTAGGCGGTATGGCTTTTGCCGGGCGTGCTTTCGCTTACACCAGCTACGGGATGCGGCGCGCGCGCAATCAGCGTTGGCGTGTGGGTGTTCAGCGCCAGCTTAGTTCGAAGGATCTGATCGAAGCCGCCTATGTCGGCAGCTTTGCCGACCGTGTCTATGTCGCCCGCAATAACAATCCTCTACCGCAGCAGTTCTGGGCCACCGGTATGGTGCGTAACGACGCTATTACGACCAGCATGAATCAGAACGTCACCAATCCCTTCCGGCTCGCCAACTTCGCTTCGCTGGCCACCAGCGCTCCCGCCATTTATCAGCAGATGAGCACGCTTTCGTTCTTTACTGCGGCCACGATCCAGAAAAACCAGCTCCTGCGGCCGTTCCCGCAAATGGCTGGTGTTACCGATAGCTTCTCTCCGGTGGGCAATGTGTGGGCGCACTCTCTCGAACTGACTTACACGCGCCGCTTCTCACGCGGCATAAACTTTAATGCCGGCTACACGCGCCTTAAGGCGGATACGGCCGACATCTTCGTCAACGAGTTCGACACCAGCCCCACGCGCCGCCCTTCCGCCTATGGCTCTCCGCACCGGTTCACCGCCACTACCGTCGTCGACCTGCCCTTCGGCAAAGGCCGGCCATTCCTGAGCCATGGGTGGCTTTCGAAGCTCGCCGGCGGCTTCCAGGTTGGTATCACTTACGAATACCAAACCGGACTGCCGGTCGACTTCCCGAACCTTTTCTATTACGGCGCCAACCTCGACGACATCGCCAACGGGCCCCACACCATCGGCCAGTGGTTCAACACCGACAACTTCGAACGCGCTGCCGCCCGCGCGCCCGGCGCCTATCATGCTCGTGTATTCCCTACCCGTCTCAATAGCGTTCGAGGACCTTCTATGAACGATTGGAACGCCAACGCTCAACGCGAGTTCGCCTTTACCGAGCGCTTCCGCCTCCAACTCCGCTTCGACGCCCTCAATATCATGAACCACACCATCTTCTCCCAGCCAGACTCCAATCCCGTGCTCGGCACCTTCGGCAGCATCACGTCCACCACTGAGGCGCCCAACCGCTACATGCAGTTCCAGGCGCGGCTGAGATTCTAAATGCAAATCGATCGCCGTCACCTGCTCGCCTCGCTCGCTTCGCCTCTGCTGGGCTCCAAACAGATGGCGCCGTCCGCTACGCGGCTGTTTCTCGATTCTCACGTCGTCGACCGTGTCCAACGCGCTTCGCTCCGCGTTGGCGTGGTCACGAAGGATTCGCGCAACCCCCTCTTCGTCGAGGATCGTCCGTGGGAGGCTCGCTACGACAACGTCTATGCCAACGTCATTCGCGACCGATCCGATGACCTTTACAAGTGCTGGTACAGCCCGTTTATCGTCGACCCTTCGGTCCGCGACACCCCGCGCTCCGAACGGAGCCGCATCCCCTACAAGCCAGGCCGGCAGCGCGAGATGGGCGTCTGCTATGCCACGTCCAAAGACGGTTTGAGTTGGGAAAAGCCCGCACTGGGTTTAATCGATTTCGACGGGTCCACTCAAAACAACCTCGTCATCCGCGGTCCTCATGGCGCTGGTGTTTTCCGTGATGAACACGACGCCGATCCTGCACGCCGCTACAAAATGCTGCTGCAAGGGCGCCGCACGTCCGGCTCGTTCTCGCCGGACGGTCTCCATTGGACCTCTCCGGTCGAGTTCCCGTCCATCGCCGCTATCGGCGATACGCACAACAACGCGCTCTATTCCAAGCGGCTGGGCCGTTATGTCGGTATCACTCGCCTGTGGGACCGCTCGGTCCGCCAGCGCTTGGTTGGCCGAACGGAGAGTGTCGACTTCAATACGTGGACTCCCGCTACTGAAATCCTTCGCGCCGAATCCGGCCATCCCGAAAACCAGACCTATGCGATGCCGATCTTTGAGTATCGCGATCTGTTTCTGGGCTTGCTGATCATCTTCCACACGCCTTCCGATACCGTCCATTGCGAACTCGCCTGGAGCGCCGACTCCAACACCTGGAATCGTGTTGAGCCGGGGACGCCGCTGATACCCAAAGGTCCCGCCGGTTCCCCCGATTCGGGCTGCGTTTATGCCGCCGCCACTCCCGTTGTGCTCGACAACGAAATCCGCCTCTACTACGGCGCAAGCAACGGTCCGCATACCGGCTGGCGCGACGGCTCATTATGCCTCGCCCGCATGCGCCCGGATGGCTTTGCCTGCCTCGAATCCAACGGCTCCGAGTCTGCTGAAATCGTCACGCGCCCGGTAAGGATCAACGGCGACCTCCGCCTCAACGTCGACGCAAGCCGCGGTCAGGTTCGCGTGGGCATTCTCGATGCGCAGGGATTCTCGGTCGACACCGCCGTACCCATCACGGCCGATTCCATCGACCATGTCTGCCGGTGGCGAAAAGCCGACCTTCGGAAGCTTCGCGGCCGCGAGGTACGCTTGGTGATTGAACTGCGATCTTCTCGCGTCTACAGCTTCTCCACATGACACCTTCACTCTCCGGTATCTTTCCCGCCTTACTCACACCGCTTACCTCAGCAGGCACGCTTAACCACGACGCACTCGCCCAACTCCTCGGCAGTATCTACGCGGCACAATGTCAAGGCGTTTATGTGGCCGGCAGCACCGGTGAAGGACTGTTGCTCCCGCTGGAACTCCGCGAAGAATTGACCGCCGCCGTCGTGCGCCTCTCCCCGCCAGACCGTACGGTGATTGTCCACACCGGCGCCGCTTCCACCGCCGCCGCCGTTCGCCTGACCCGCCACGCCGCCGACACTGGCGCAAAGGCCGTCTCAAGCATTGGACCCGTTGGATCGTTTTCGTTTGAGGAAGTCCACGGTTATTACACACAGCTTGCGCAGGCCACCAGCCTTCCGCTGTTACTCTACTTTTTTCCCGCTGCCTCCCCCGCCGTGTCCACCTTTGCCCACATCGAACGTCTCTGTGAGATCCCAGGCGTCGCGGGCGTGAAGTTCACCAGCTTCGACCTGTACACACTGTCGCGCGCTAAGGGGCTCGGCAAGCTGGTCTTCAATGGCCACGACGAAGTACTGGCGGCCGGCCTGCTGATGGGTGCAGATGGCGGCATCGGCAGCTTTTATAACATCGAACCCGGGTTGTTTGTTGCACTCTATGCTGCCGCTTGCTCCGGCGATTGGACCGAGGCCCGCCGCCTCCAGGGCCGCATCAACTTACTCATCACCATCGTTCTGCAGTTCCCGCTTTTCTCGGCGCTTAAGCGCATTCTCAGCTGGCGCGGTATCGATTGCGGCGAGTGCGTGGCCCCGCGCCGCATGCTGTCCGAAGCGGAGGAGGAGCGTCTGCGCACGAGTCTGACTGCAGCGGGTTTCCGCGTTACACCCGAATAGCCAGTTAGTGTTCCTGCAGTGTTCATATTGCCAACGGCTCGGGAACTGCATATCCTGATCGGGGAGTTTCTTCATGCGCGCGATATGGTCGGCATTGGTGGTGACCTTGTTCGTTTGGCTGATACCGCTGTCTCCACCGCTAACCGGCGCCGTTCCTGTGGCGCTGTCCCGTGAAGAGGCGAGTCACTGGGAAAGATGGCTGTTGCCGTTGCCCCACGAGGTACGCCTAGATCGCAAAATCGTGGCGCCTCGGGGACGAATCGCGATAAACCTCCGCCCGGGCGCCGGGCCGGTGGAGCAGCAGGCCGCGCAAGAGTTGACCGAGTTGGTTGGCGCCACCCAAGGCGACCCGCTGGTCACGATTTTCGTAGGAATTCAGGAACCTTCGTGGCGTCAGGGTGCGCTGACCGATACACGCCGCAAACGCCTGGGGAGCCTGCCAAACCGCGATCAGGCGTATGTGATCGTTCCCGCAAGTGATTCCGCGTTGTTGTTGACTGCAAATAATGGCAAGGGCGTCTATTATGCCGCCCGTACGTTATGTCAGCTCTTGGAACGCTCGGTTAAACTGGCGAGCGTCGAAGTGCCCTTGGCCGACATAACCGACTGGCCGGACGTTGAAGAGCGGGGCCTGTGGAACTTTCCCGATGCGGCACAGTGGGTGCCGTTCATGGCCTCTTTGAAACTGAATTACGGCAAGATGGCCAACACACAGTTGAAGCCGGTGGAGCGCGGCAAGCGGAACGGCGTCGTGATCGAGAATGCTTTGTACGAACTGGCGCGCCGCAAGGCGATGCAGTACATGCCTTACCTGGTTCACATGAATTTCCTCGATTCGAGCGGACTGTTTCGTGCGTACCCGGAACTCGCCGGGCGTGGCGATCAGGCGCTCGCGGGCCGTTACTTCGCCCACAAGCGAGGCAGCCAGCATCGCGTGCCGTTCGCGGGCCACCCCGAGTTTCAGCGGATCGTCCAGGAGTGGCTGGAAGATTTTGCCGTGCAGGGCGTGGATGAGGTAAGTTGCTGGCTTTCGGAGCGGCCGGCCGAGGACCAGCGGCCGGAGACGACCGCGGTGGGACAGTTTGTACTGGAAGGCCGCGCAATTGTGAATGCGTGGCGGGAGGTTCGAAAGCGCCATCCGCAGTTCCGCATCCGGCTGTTTCTATCCACTGTAACCACCGAGCGTGATTACCGCGTGCTGGCGGAAGCACCGCCTGAGGTACGCATTGAGCGCGCCTGTGCCACAGCCCTCGAACGTGTCACGCACTTACCACGCGACCTCTTCCGCTACCCCTTGCTCGATCAATACGCGGCGGAGGGCCGCTGGATCGCGAGTTACGATGTTCCGCTTGCCGCTAACGCTCGTGTCGATACTCCGGAATACAAGTTGCCGCAGACCTCAGTCCATCGCGTGCGTGACTATGTCGCGCAACTGGCCGATCGACGCTATCGGGGCGCCTATGGGATGCTCGCCTGGGCCAAGAAGGCGCGGGAAACCTATGGATTCAGTACTGCGGCACTGGCTGAGTACGGCTGGAACCTGAACGGACGCAGTACGCGCGACTTTGCCGTCGCGTGGGCTACCCGAAACGGTATGGAGAATCCCGAGGCGTTCGGGGATTGGTCGGAGATCATGGGTCCGGTGGAATTCGATGTCTACGACTCCGACTTCCCGATCGCCTATTCGTGGGGTAAGTTTATTGCGTTGGTTCGCGAACGGCGCCGCCCTTACTTGGGCGAGGGCTTTTTCCGCTACTACACGAGCGCCCGGGATTTCGCGAACAAGATCGCCGCCTGTGACCGTGCTCTGGCGATCGCCGAGCGTTTTCGCGACCCCTACTTTGCCGATGAAACGAGAATTGTCCGATCGTATGTGCGCTTGGCGCAGACCTTGTACGAACTGGCTGAACAGGTATCCACCGATCCTCTGGAGACGTCAGCGAGCCAGGAGAAGCTACGGACGTCCCTGCGCGGGCTGGAATCGGCCGGCCGAGAAAACGTCTCAGCCATTCGTCTGTGGCGCAACCACCTCGGGCCGGCGGATTGGGATGCGTCCTCCAACATGGATTCGTCGGTACAACGGGTTCTCGATGCCATTAAGGGAACCGAAACGACAGTCTTTGAGATCAAAGACTTCTTAGAAGGCCGGTACTTCTATTAACAGATCGCCTGTTCGGCGCGGTACTCATCGCCGGGCTTCATCGATCCTCACCTGAACGCTTAGCTCCTGTACTTCGATACAATCCTACTAGCTCAACTCACGCGTGCTATGTGGCGGATTCTGTTTGGTTTCTCTTCGGTGTGTGTACTGGCGGCGGCGGATTCGCCCGTCGAGTTTTTCGAGAAGCAGGTGCGCCCTGTATTGGCGGAGCGGTGCTATGGATGTCATTCCGCCGCGAGCCAACCGGTGATGGGCGGGTTTCGGATCGATTCGCGGGAAGGCGTGCTGAAAGGCGGGTCGCGAGGGGCGGCGGTGGTGCCCGGGAACGCGGGGGCGAGCCGGCTGGTGGAAGCGGTGCGATACGACGGTGCGCTGAAGATGCCGCCAACGGGCAAGCTGCGCGATGCGGAAATTGCGGTGCTGACGGAATGGGTGCAGAAGGGTGCGGAGTGGGGCTACAAGGAACGTACGTCGACGCGGCCGCTGGTGACGAAGTTCTGGTCGTTCCAGCCGGTGCGTGAGCCGGAGTTGCCGGCGGTGTCGAACCAGGAGTGGGTCAGCAATCCGATTGACCGGTTTATCGCGGCGGCGCTCGAGAAGAAGGGGCTGCAGCCGAATGGGCGGGCGGATAAACGGGCGCTGATCCGGCGCGCGACATTCGATTTGATTGGGCTGCCGCCGAGTCCTGAAGAGGTGCGCGCGTTTTTGAAAGACGATTCGCCGCAGGCCTTTGCCCGAGTGGTGGACCGGTTACTGGATTCGCCGCGCTATGGCGAGCGGTGGGGACGGCACTGGCTGGACGTGGCGCGGTATGGCGATTCGAACGGGCTGGACGAAAACCTGGTGTTCATCAACGCCTGGCGGTATCGGGACTATGTGATCAAGGCGTTTAACGAAGACAAGCCTTACGATCGGTTTGTCCATGAGCAACTGGCGGGTGACTTATTACCGCGCACGGGCAAGGCGGACCGCGATTACGAGCAACTGATCGCTACCGGGTTTCTGTCGTTGGGGGCGAAGATGCTGGCGGAAGACGATCCCGTGAAGATGGAGATGGATATCGTGGACGAGCAGGTGGACACGATGGCCAAGGCATTCATGGGGCTGACGCTAGGGTGCGCACGCTGCCACGACCATAAGTTCGACCCGATTCCTTCCGCCGATTACTATTCGCTGGCCGGTATCTTCCGCAGCACGAAGACGATGGAAAACTTCAAAGTGGTGGCCAAGTGGCACGAGCACGTGCTGGCGCCCGATGAAGATCGCCAAAGGTTGCAGGCTCATGAGAAGCGGATTGAAGGTAAACGCAAGGAGCTGGAAGGGTATACCAAGCCTGCTAACCAGGAGTTACAACGCGAGGCGCGGAAGCGAGTTACCGATTACCTGATGGCGGCCGCCGACTTACTGCGGCGCGAAGAATTGAAGCTGTCGCATTGGACGGCCGAAGGCGCGCACACGTTTGACGTGACGGTTGAAGAAGGCAAGGAGTTCACATTTGAAGCGCCGAAGGCGGGGCTTTACCAATTGGAACTGCATTACTCGTCAGCCGAGGCGCGGCCGGTGTCGCTGCATATTAATGGCGACCTGATGAAGTCGAAGGCGCTGGCCGGGGCGACGGGGACGGCGAGTCCGGATACTTGGTCGGTGGAAGGCGCATTCGAGTTGCGGGCGGGCACGAATCGGGCGAAGCTGGTGCGCCCGGGGAAGTTCTTCCCCAAAGTGGATAAACTGCTGATTGCGCCGGTAAGCGTAGGGGACGAGAAACTACCCAAGACCGAACAGCAACTGGCGAAGCAGCACGCGGTAAACCCGGAGTTTCTGCGGCAGATGGCCGATTACCTGCGGCGGACGCACGACGATCCGAATTCGGTGTTGAAGGGCTGGCATGATGCGACAGCCGCTGAGCAGGCGCGCATGAAGACAAGCCTGCGGGCGGAGTTTGAAGCGGCGGACGCCGCGGCGACACCCGATGCGCGGCAGAAACTGCTGAAAGAGGTGCTGCACGATAAGTTTGGTCCGTTTGCGGTGCCGGGGAATGCGTCGCGATATTACGCGGCAGAGACGGCAGCGAAGGTAAAGGCGCTGGAGGGGGAGATCAAGGACCTGGAGAAAGCCACTCCATCGTATCCGCGCGCCATGGGAGTTACAGACGGTAAGGTGGCGGACTTGCGGATCCATCTGCGCGGCAATCACCTGACGTTAGGGGAGGAGGTGCCGCGGCGGTTTCTGCGCGTGATCGCCGGAGAACAGCAGCAACCGTTGGGAACACAATCGAGCGGGCGGCTGGACTTGGCCAACTGGCTTACATCGCCCAGCCATCCACTAACGAGCCGGGTAATGGTGAACCGGCTGTGGCGGTGGCATTTCGGGAAAGGCATCGTACCGTCGGTAGATAACTTCGGACGCCTGGGCGAAGCGCCGACGAACCAGGAGTTACTGGACTGGCTGGCAGTGCAGTTTGTGAAATCCGGCTGGTCAATGAAACAGATGCACCGGCTGATGATGCTGTCGAGCACCTACCAGATGAGCGCGGCGCACAACGAAAAGGCGTACGAAGCCGATCCGGAGAACAAGCTGCTGTGGAAGGCGAACCGGCGGCGGCTGGAGGCGGAATCGATCCGCGATTCGCTGTTCGCGGTGAGCGGCATGCTGGATAACTCAACCGGCGGGACGATGTTGAAATTCAAGGAGCGCGAGTATGTCACCAGCACGGAGAATCGGGACAGTACGGATTACGATACGGCACGGCGCGCGGTGTATCTGCCGGTGATTCGCAGTTCACTCTATGACGTGTTCCAGGCCTTCGATTTCGGTGATCCGAGCGTGCTGAATGGCGACCGGCCGGCGACGATTGTGGCGCCGCAAGCGCTGTTCATGATGAACGGGTCGCCGGTCGCGAAAGCGACGAATTACATGGCGGAGCACCTGTTGAAGAAGTCGAGTGACCCGGCGGAACGGGTGACCGCGGCATTTGAACGCGCGTTTGGGCGGCCCCCGTCAGCGAGCGAGAAGGAACGGTCGTTATCGTTTGTGGCCAGAGCCGAGGCCGCCTACGAGAAGCATGAAACGGACCTCGCCAAGCGGCAGTTACGGGCGTGGCAGAGTTTGTGCCGGGCACTGATGGAAACCAACGAGTTTATCTACGTGGAGTAAGTTAGCGATGCAGAAGACGAGCCGCAGGGAGTTACTGAAACAAACGGCCGCCGGGTTCGGTAACCTGGCGCTGGCGGCCATGCTGGCCGAAGAAGCGCGGGCGTCGGTGAATCCGCTGGGAGCAAAAGAACCACACTTCGCGCCCAGGGCGAAACAGGTGGTGTTTCTGTTCATGCACGGCGGTCCGTCGCAGGTGGATACCTTCGACTATAAACCGCTGCTGCAGCGAGACAGCGGCAAGCCGCTGCCGTTTGCGAAGCCCCGCGTGGTGTCGAGCGAGACGGGGAACCTGTTGCGGTCGCCATGGACGTTTAAGCAGTACGGGCAGAGCGGGGCCTGGGTCAGCAGCCTGTTCCCGAACTTAGCCGAATGCGTGGACGACTTATGCTTTATTTACTCGATGCACGGGTCAAACTCACGGCACGGCGGCGCGTTGCTTGAGTTACATACGGGCAGCGACACGTTTGTGCGGCCCAGTATGGGGTCGTGGATTACATACGGGTTGGGTACGGAGAACCAGAATTTGCCGGGATTTATCACGATTTGCCCGACGCTTACGCATGGCGGAGCGAATAACTGGAGTTCGGCATTTCTCCCGGCGGCTTACCAGGGTACGCCGATTGGCAATGCGGGTATCGGGTCAGAGAACGCGAAGATTCCGTTTATCCAGACGGCGGCGCCGCGCGACATTCAGAGGATGGAACTCGATTTCGCGCAGGAAGCGAATCGGGAGCATATGAAGGTGACGGGTCCGGACCCGGCGCTGGAGGGGCGTATCGAGTCGTTTGAGCTGGCGTTCCGCATGCAGACGGCGGCGCCGGAGTTGCAGGACATTTCAAGCGAGTCCGCGGTGACGCGCAAGCTATATGGGCTGGATGATCCGAAGACGGCCAATTTTGGGAGACAGTGTTTGATGGCACGGCGGTTCATCGAGCGGGGCGTGCGATTCGTGCAGGTGACGCACAGCTACAAGTGGGACCAGCACGACCGGCTGCGGGAAGATCACGCGCGGAATGCAGCGGAGGTGGATAAGCCAATCGCCGGGTTTCTGCAGGACATGAAAGCTCGGGGCTTGATGAAGGATACGCTGATCGTGTGGGGCGGCGAATTCGGGCGGACGCCGACGTCACAGGGCAGCGATGGGCGCGACCACAACCAGCACGGGCTGACGATGTGGATGGCGGGTGCGGGTGTGAAGCCGGGGCTGAGGTACGGGTCGACGGACGATTACGGTTATTACGCGGTGGAGAATAAGGTCCACTTCCACGATCTGCACGCGACCATGCTGCACATCTTGGGGTTGGACCATTTACGGCTGACGTACCGCTATGCGGGGCGGAACTTCCGGTTGACAGACGTTCACGGGAATGTGGTGAAGGATCTGCTGAGTTAGCCTTCCATTGTTCTAGGCCTGCGACCAACAGTATACTCCGCCTATCGCCAGGCGGCGAGCATCCACAGGCAGAGGCCGATACCGCCGACAAGGCCGACCTCGGCGGCGTGGCGCCAGCTGAACCAACGGGGACGCTTTTCTTGGGAATAGGTACGTGCGAGCGAGGCAAGCAGGCGAGATTCCAGTTTGGAATTCTGACCTTTCATGGTCTTCATGATCTCGCGGCGGCCGCGTTCGTCCGCAATGAGCAAAGTGCCAGCAGTACCGCTGGACGTCGATTCGAGCAGTTTCTTCCGCAACGACGGCGGCATCTCGGCGACGGATTTGTACGTCCGCGTCTGGTCACCGACCGAGACGAGGATCGTCGAGAATTTCTGGGTACCGCGTTCCACTCATCTCTCCTAGCCCATACGGACGGCCTGGGGCATTGGCTTAGCCTGCGGCTCCTGGGCGTTCTCCAAAATCACCTGTATAAATCCTAGCGCTGCTTTGGACAGCGATTTGTCCTTGCGGTAAATCAAGCCCACCGAACGGTGCAAGGGTTCGGGAGCGAGGCTGATGACGGCCAGTTTCCCGGCCTCCACCTCTTCGCGGCAGTGGCCCGACGCGAGGAACGAGATGCCCAAGCCGGCGAGGACAAACCGCTTGATCATCTCCGTAGCATCCAGTTCCATAGAGATGTTCAGTTCGGGTTCCACGATGTCGAGCCATTCGTTGAGCCTAGTCCGCGTGGTCCCGGATTTAGGCATCAACAGGGGATGGCTCAGCAGGTCGCGGGGGACGACGCTGCTGTTCGCCGCCAGTGGGTGGCCGGCGGGCACCAACAACTTGATCTCGTCCGAGAAAATCTTGACCACCTGTACACGCTTTTCGACCACAGGAAGCTGAGTGATACCAAAATCGACCTGATTTTCCAGGACTGCCTCGACAATGCGGCTGCCGTAGCTGCGTTCCACCTGCAACTGTACGTTAGGAAACAGTTGCTTGTACTGGGAGAAAACATCAGGCAACACGTAAATACAGGTGGCTTCGTTGGCGGCAATCACCAGTTCTCCACGAGGGGTGCGTTCGAGTTCGGCGATGGCGTTGCCGGCCTGACGCCGCAGGTCCAGGATCTGTTCCGCGTATTCGGCAAAGATCCGGCCGGCGGGAGTGAGCGCGATACGGGTGCCGAGGCGTTCGAAAAGCGTTGTGTTGAGTTCGTGTTCCAGTTGCCGGACCTGCGCGCTAATCGCCGGCTGGGTCCGAAAACACGTCTGGGCGGCTTTGGAGAAGCTCTTCAGCCTCACAATTTCGAGGAATGTATGGAGTTGATCGAGGTCCATACGGCGTTCGGAAAACGACCCGGGTCCTTGCCGCGATTAGCTACCGGATTATACCATCGGGTAATCTATGCGCCTATTATCTGTCTCCATTGTAGGATGCCTCATCACCCTGGGTTCAGTGGTGGGTAATTGTCAAGACACAAAGAAAGTTGAATATGGCAAGTATCTGGCGGAAGAGGTGGCGAAGTGCCTCGATTGTCATACCCCCAGAACGGAATCGGGGGAATTGGACAAAACCAAGCTGATGAAGGGCAAAGTGATGGAAGTCCAGCCGATTGAGACGATTAAGGACTGGCACAAGACGTCACCCGACATCACGCCGAGCGGCCGTTTGTGGGGCCGTTGGGGCGGCGAGGCGGCGCTGGTGAAATATCTGATCACTGGGCTGACCCCGCGGGGTACGATGGCGGGTCCGCCGATGCCGACATACAAGATGAAGAAAGAGGACGCCGAGGCGATCGTCGAATACCTGAAGACGCTGAAGTAGCGCGTTTACGATTCCGCGTCGGAGACGGCGTGCCAGGTGACCCCGATCTTCGGGGCGGCATATGCGATTTCTCTCAAATAATTGCCGTAGACCATGACCCAGTGGGAGTCGCGGACCTCATTGAGCAGGTCGCGCCAATTGCCAAGAATGCGCACGTCCTGCTGCGAGCGGCAGATGTCGTAGAACGGATTGTCTTCCACAACGCCACGGA
Source organism: Bryobacterales bacterium (assembly GCA_020846745.1). Lineage (GTDB taxonomy): Bacteria > Acidobacteriota > Terriglobia > Bryobacterales > Bryobacteraceae > JADLDI01. The sequence continues at coordinate 91,974 of JADLDI010000078.1, forward strand.
TGCCGACCCATCGGCAGGTGGCGTATTCCGGATCGATGAACGTCAGTTCCTGACCCTTGGGAATTTCCACCTTGGGTGCGGCGCCGTATTCGGATTCGTAATGCGTGACCAGACGAACGGGTTCATAGCGGGAACCGTTCATGCGGCGCGGTCCGGTGCAGTGGGCAGCGGTCACCATGCCTTTGTGCGGGAAAGTCGAATTGTGCAGGAACACCGGTTTCTGCGAGATGTGCCGCAGCAGGATTCCGGCGGGGATGATGACGAAATCGGACTCGCAGAAGGCGAGGGTACCTTCGTCGTTCAACAGGCTTAGGGTCAGGCAGGCCGTGGTCTTCGACATCGGCATGATGGTCCCCATGCACTGGTTGATGGTGAATGCGGTCGCGTTGGCCTCCTTGAGGATGTCTTTGAAGGCGCCGTAGAGCAGGAACGAGTTCACGACAAACGGACGTTCGGTATCGAGGACGGTGCCGGGAAGGGCGAGGTACTGTTCGGTCCACTTTTCGGCTTGAGCGACCAGTTTCGCATCGGCGAGGGCGCTGCGAATACGAGCTTCGAAGTCGGCGTACTTGACGTCGATGATGTCGAGTTTGAAGCGGTCGCGGGCGACGCGGACTGCGTCTTCGCCCGCATATTTGCCCTGTGGGCCGCCTAGCGCGACAATACGCGTTCCGAGAAAGTTCTTGATGCCGTAGTAGGCGCGGAGTTTCCAGACGACATCGTCCGTATCGTCGATAACGACATCTTCAACGGAGAGGCGGCGTGGGTCGGGTGCGGCGTTCGCGGCTACCGCGGCAGTCTTGCGATTCGGTTTGAGATAGCGCGTGCTGAGCGATTCGTACCAGTAATAAACGGGTCCGGAACGGTGGCGCACGAAGATGATGGCATTGCCGGATTCAGGCGTCGCCGCGCGCAACATCGTACCCGAGCCGGTGGCCGGGTAGATCACCGTAACATCGGCTTCCGTCTTGCCTGCTGCAGCGGCCTCGTCGGGGTTCGTGATCTTGACGAGCGGCAGTAGATCGACAGGGAAATCGGCACGGGCGATGATGGACTTCCACTCGTCCGCGATCCGGACAACTTCTTTGTCCACAGCCTCCTGCGTCTGAATACCGCCCCACGACTTCCAGGAGTTCATCTCCTTGCGCTTCGGCAGCGTGTACATCAGCACCGGTTGCACGCGCAGAGGCTTGCCCGGTGAGTACATCGGGCGGCGCGGGTCCCACAAATCCGGCGCCCATTCGGCACGCACAGCCGGCGCTGCCGCCACCGGCAGAACGGCTGAGGCGGCCGCCCCGGACAGACTGGCCAAAGAAAGAAAGTCGCGACGATTGAGGCTGCAGCACATATTCGGCTCTACTGGTCTGAAATTGTAGCCGAACTATGCGCCGGAGGCCAGCGGGTAGGAAGGGCGCGTGGGAAGGGCTTACTTCAACACCTTGCGCACATACACGAACTTCTGCCCATCGGGCGTAACGTCATACCTCGGTGTACAGGGCGATTCGTCAGGAAAGTTGCCACGCATGCCCCCCATCCAGAACAGCTTCTTAGCCTGGTTGTACGTGAACTCGCCCTCGGTGTTCACCTCCACCGACATCAAGGTATCGTTACCCAACATATAGAAGAGTTCTTTGCCGTCTGCGCGCCAGCGCGGTTGGCCGCCCCCGCCCGCCCAGCCCATGGCCAGTGGCCGCGATACTTTCCAGTGCTTCTTCGGGTCCCGTGTCGGCGAAACATACACCTCGAACGGTCCATCTACGTTCGACACATACGCGATGTATTGGCCGTTCGGCGAAAATCGGCCCACCTCCGTCCACGCATTCTGATACCCGAACAGGTCGATCGGTTCACCCGCGCCTATCTGCCACAGCATCACGTCGCGCTTCTTATCGGCTTGGGTGAACAACAGCCACTTGCCGTTCGGCGACCACGACCGCGGATACTGCGCTGCCGGCATCTTAGCCAGTAACTGCTCCGGCTCGCCTGAATCCAGGTCCTTCCGGTATAATTCGTACTCACCGGTCCGGCTCGAATTGAAGATAATGCTCTTACCGTCAGGCGACCAGATAGGGAAGTTATCATTCCCCTTCGCCGGCGCAATTACACGTTTTGCTCCGGTGCCCACGTCATGAATATAGACGTCCCGGTCGTTCACCTCGCCGTCACGCGCCGACACGGCAATCGACTTACCATCAGGCGAAATCTCCGGGTGAAATATCGAGTTCTGGGTACTGCCCACCTTACCCAGAATCTTGCCCGCGCGGTCCACCCAAATCATTTCCTGCGGCATGTCCTCAGCCGTCGGCTGTTGCGCCATTAATGCAGCCGCACAGCTCAAAGCGCACGCGATCAATCTTCTGGAAAGCATCCACTCCTCACTTCGCCTCACTCCCGCGCTTCACATAGACAGCCCGAGCCTCGGCATACTGTCCCAGCACGTGCGCCTTCTCCCGATCGGAGCGCCACCACGGCCATTCCGCCGACATTCTCGTCAACTTATCGATCCATCGGACAAAATACTCGGCGGATTCGCGGTTACGTATCTTCTTATCGCCCACATAGACCCGGATCACATTCGTCGCGGCCTGCGGATACTCCCCGTCGAGAGACTTATCCGGTGGGCCCTCGGCGAACAGCGAGAACCATGCGCTGTCGGTCACCGGGATGGCTTCGCGCAACGTGCCGCGCTTGCCGGAGGCGTCCATTTTGATCTCGCGCAGCACTTTGCCGTTGGAGTGCAGATACATCTGGTTCAGCGGCGCGATCGATTGTACCGAGGCCTCCACCGTCACCGTGCCTCCGTCCGCGGGCAACCTCAAAACGCTGCCCGGTATGGCGCCGTTGATGCGAAGACTTAGTATCGGGCCGGTGCTGAAATAGGTGCGTCCCTTCTTCACCGCGTCCAACCAACTGGCGATCGTCAGCGGACCCTCCACCTTCGCATACGTGCGCACGCTGCCGATCTGCTTGCCACGGTGCAGGTCTGTAATCGAATCTTCGCCACCGACGGGCGTCAGCACGATGTCGTTGTTGAGCAGGTGATGCCAGATACTCATCTGGATCGGGTTGATGTAAGTCCATTCCAGGTTGTCCAGCGTGCCGAGCGCTGCGTCAACCGGCATAGCTTTGGCATGCCCTAAGTCGATTTCAGCGGGGTCCTTGCTGCCGCTGTAAGGATGTACCTGTGTGATTACGGCTCCTTGCGCACGCGCCTTCCGCATCATATCGGTATTACTTGGATATAGGCTTTCGATTCCGGTACCTTCATATCCGGTGGTGAAAGGAGAGATGAGGTGCTCCTTCAGTCCCAAAAACGACAGGTGGCCGAAGAACGGCGGCCGATACTCCTGTCCGACATGCAACCGAACATCCGGCACATTGCGTGAACTCGGATGCTCGCCGCCGCCCGGCACGAAATACTGCTGGTCGAGCACGCGGTTATCCTTATTGGCAACCTGGGCCATAACCACCCGCAAGTCTTCGCCCTGGGCCATGAAGATCATGTTTTCCGGCGAATTTCGCAGGTTGCCGCCATAGTTCATGTGTGTGTGCATCGTGCCTGAGTACCAACTCTCGGCGGCGGTGTTTACCATCCGGCGTAGCTTCAGTTCCACTTCAGATGTGGTTCCCGCGGTAACCTGCACGTCGGCTAGCGCCGGCCAGTACTCTAATCCACGCATCGCCTTGAGCGAAAGCTTTCCCGGCGGTACGTGAATAGTGAACTCGCCGGCGGTGTGGAAGCAAGGCTCGCCCGACAGCGGAATCCGCGCATAGGCATCGGTCGGCGGATAAAACTTACCGTCGCCGGCCAGGTCATGCACCCGCGCCGCTACCAATTTCCCGGTCCCGGTATCGCGCACCCGCACATGCACTTTCCCCATCGGCCGCTTCCACTTATGCTCCTTGATCTTGACCTTCTTGCACCCGCCGCCGTACGTCTCGAGAATCGCTAACTGCGGCAGTCCCCCTTCGTTTGAGATAAACGCGATTGACTCCCCGTCCGGCGACCAACGAGGCGAGAAGTGGTCAAAGTCCCCGTACGTCAACTTGTAGAGCGCGCCGCCCTTGACAGGCAGCACATACAAATGGCTAAACTGGTCCGCCCCGCCCGCATGCGACGAATAGACGATGCGCTTCCCGTCAATCGATACCTGCGGCCGTGTCCGGAACAGCGTTTGCTCCCGATGGATCCTTACGGCTTTGCTCATCCCGTTCGGCTCAACCGGCATCCGCCAGATATCGCCCGACCCGAGCGGCACATCGCGATTCGACACAAACACCAGTTCCTTGCCGTCCGGTGTCCAGTCCGGCTGCACGTACATATCCCAGGCGCCGACATACAGGCGGTCACTCCCGTAGGAGTTATCGTTGGTGAGCGCCATCGGCTCCCCATCCCATTGCCCGTCTTTGAACCCACGCACCTGTATGTGAAAATGGCCCTTCGGAGCAGTGGTGACGTAGGCAATTCGGCGGCCGTCCGGTGAAAAGGCTGGATCCAGATAAGTAGCCTGATCGTTTGTCAGCAAGCGCGTCTTACCTGTCGTGACCTCCAATACCGCCAGTTGGATGTTCTTACCTGGCGCCTCGGTCGTGTATACGATCCACTTGCCGTCGCTTGACCAGTGTGGCGACGAATCATACCGCCCATCGCTGGTCAACTCCGTCGCAATGCCCGTCTTGGGATCGACGTTGAACAGCGACCCTTGCATGCTGACGGTCACTAACTTGCCGTCAGGCGACCACGCCGGCGCCCAGGGCGTACTGCTCGGCGCCGGCGGATAGTAGTAGTTGTAAGTGTATTGCGCGGCGGCGTTCCAGATGCCGCCGCATATCGAAAAAAGCGCGAACGCGAATCGAATCCGGGTTGTAAGTCTCATTCCGGCATGGGCCGGCAGTTACTAGGCGAGTGCCGCAAGCAGCCGGTCGACATCCTCCTGGTTGTTGAAGACAGAAGCAGCAATGCGCATCTTATTACCGAAGCGCATGGCTACGTGTACCTTCGCCTTGTTCAGCTTATCCATCGTTTTCGCAGGGTCTTTGACGACAAACGCGCAAATGGGACTCTCGTTCCCCTTGGGCGTAATCGACGGGTACCCGATTGCCGGAAGCTCTTTGTGCAACCGGTCGGTGATCGACCGTGCGTGGGCGCGGATGTTATCCACCCCTAACGCATGAATGTACTTCAGGCTTTCCTGCGCGGCGATCGCCCCTTCGTACGACGGGTAACTTACTTCATAGCGCCCCGGACCCGTCACCGGCTTGAACGACACATCTTCGCCGCCCGCATGCGGCTCAGACGTCCACGGCCCGTAGTTGAACTGCACGCCGCCCGAATGTTGTGTCGGCTTCACCACCGATCCCTGCAAATCTTCACGGACGTAGAAGAACCCGTAGCCCTTCACGCCCATCAGCCACTTGTAGGTGGAACAGGCGGCGAAGTCAATCCCCATCGCCTTCACGTCGATCGGAATCGCCCCGGCGCACTGGATCACATCCGCATAGACGTACGCCCCATGCGCATGAGCAATCGCGCTGATCGCCTTCACATCCTGCAGGTATCCATTCACATTCGAAACCAGCGCCAACGAAACCAGCTTCGTCTTGCGATCGACCGCTTTCTCGATGTCCCGAATATCGGTCACCCAGTCGCGATTCTTCACAATCCGCACATCCAGGCCCGCCTGCTGCCGCATCTTGTAGTTGTAAAGCGCGGCCGAATAGTGCAGGTCGTTGGTGACGACATTGCCGCCGCTCGCCTCTATGTTCATCCCATTCAGCAGATTGCTTTCGCTTTCGATGGTGCTGCGGCAGAAAGCGATTTCGGTCGGCTTGGCGTTGATCAGTTTGGCGAACAGGTTCTTCGATTCATCGCGAGCCTTCGCCCAATACGGCCACCAGGGGTCGCCCACCTCGTTGGTTTCCCAATCGACGTACCGGTGCAGCGCCGTGGCCGAGTGTACGCTCAACGGATGGCACGATGCGTTGTCGAAGTAAGCGGAAAGACGGGCGCGCGGGAAGTCGTTCCGCACGGCGCTGAAATCCGGCCGGCCATCCTTTAACGTGGCGGCGGCCAGCGGTGCTGTTGTGGCAGCGGTGAGAAAGCGGCGTCGATTCATAGGTCCTCCTTTAGAAGGCAATCCTCATCCAGAACTCCGTTTGCCGGCTGAAATTGGCCTGCCCGGATATCGTACCGAATGCGGCGTTGCCGAATTGGGTGTTGGGCGCCGAAAACACCGGATGGTTCAGGAAGTTGTACGAGGCCACCCGGAAGTCGAGCTTTACCTTTTCCGTAATGGCGAACGACTTCGCCAGTGTCAGGTTCACATTGTTCATACCCGGGGCGCGCACGCTGCCGATACGCGGGCTCAGGTTGCCGAATGTAAAGTCGGCCGGCTGTGAGAATGCCGCGGTGTTGAAGTAGCGATTCAGCCGCTCGCCGATACTGCCGGTAATGCCGGCCATCGGATCGCCCGCCGCGTTCGGACGCGAGCCGCCGGCGCCCAGCGTATTGCGGCTAAGCGAGAACGCGAGCGGGAACCCCGACTGGAAAGTGCTGAACGTAGACATCTGCCAGCCGCCCACTACGGCATCCAGCGCTCGCGACGCCCCACCCAGTAATGCACGGTTCTTGCCCACAGGCAGGTTCCAGGCCGCCGTTACTGTCAGGCGATGTGTCAGGTCGAAGGGGCTTAACGCCCATTCCGCCCGCCGGTCGTAATTATTCTGCGCGCTGTTCAAATCCGCCAGGTTCTTCGCCCAGGTGTAACCCACGATCGCGGTTACTCCGTGCGCCATGCGCTTCTGCACCTGCGCCTGCATGGAGTGATACCGGGTGGTGCCGAACGCCGGGAACGATCGTGTCACGCTCGTGAACTGCGGATACGGCCGTAGTAACTGGTTCCGCGGAACCGTTGGTCCGGCCAGCGAACCCGTTGTGATAATCCCATAAAAGGGATTCGGCACCGGCTCCAGCAGCGCCGCTCCCATCGACAGATACTTCGGATCTAACTGGTTGATCTGTTCGGAAGGCACGCCCGCGGCATCCAACCCGCCGAAGGTGCCGATGGTCCGGCTGCCGACATAGCCGATCTCGACCAGCATTTGCGACGGCAACTCGCGTTGAATGTTGAACTGCCAGTTATGAAAACGGGGTGTTCGGTCCGCAGGTTCGACGAACGCGATGGCTTGGCCGATTAGTGTGGAAAGCCCCTGGCTGTTCCCGATCGCAGCTACCCTGCCTTGCGGAAATGGATTCCGCAGCAAATCGTTCACGGCGATTCCGTCGGTCGAACTAACCCATGGCGTACTGGAATTAAACCCTGTCGGCTGCACGGTTCCCAAAACGGGAACGTAACTCAGTGCATACCCGCCGCGGAAGATCGTCTTTGGCGTGACGCTATAGGCGAAACCGATGCGCGGGGCGAAGTTATTATGGTCGGGCTGATACATTCCGCGCGGCTGGCCGCCGACGCCGGCATAAATCAAACCACCGGTCAGATTGAGCCCCGAAACTTTCAGCGGGCTCGGCGTTCCGTACGCAAAGCCACGCGTTGTCCGATCGTACCGTTCGTTTCGAGGACCCTCGTATTCGTAACGCAGGCCCACATTCAGGGTCAGCTTGCGAGTAACTCGATAATCGTCCTGAACATACAGCCCGTAGTACATGTTCTGCACGGAGACCGCGGTGTTGAAATCCAACTGGCCGGAGCCGTAGCCGAGCAGCATCGACGCCATGCCAAACCCTGTCGTCGAACCGGGTGTGTCTGCCCGCGGGCCGCCGGTTTGCGCCACGCCGAAGCTGAACGTCCCGGCCGGATTCGGATTGCGGAAGAAACTCCCGCGAATCAACCGCGCCTCGCCGCCCGTCTTGATGAGATGTCTTCCGCGCTGGTGCGAGATACTCGCCTGCGACGAGTAAGTATGACCCGGTTCTTCCTGGAAGCGGCTGCCCGATAAACTCGCGAACTGGTTCACCGATACGGTCGGGAATACCGACCGTTGCAGTAAACTCTTATACCGGTCGGAGAACCCCAGCTTGGTGACGTCAAATCCGTCCGACCAAGGGAAGAACCGCTCCACGCCGCCCGCCCAACCCAGCCGCACGTCCAACGTCGTTTGCGGGCTGATCATGTAGGTTTCGTTCAACCCGATGCCCGAATGCGGGCGCAGGTTCACGTCACGGCCCGCTGTGGCGATTCCGTCGAACTGGTGCGGATACACCAATTTCGCCGTCCCGTAGTTCACACGCACAAACGTGTGGTGCTTCGGCGAGAAGTAATGGTCCGTCTTCACCACCAGCATGTTATAGTTACGGGGCCACTTACCCGAGAAGGCAAAGTTGTTGACCCATGGAGCCGCTGGATTCGGACCAACGCGCGTCGCGTCCGGATAGTAAGTCATGATGTTCTTCCCAACCGGATCCTGCAGCGACGCGGGAATGATGTTGCCCGGGAACGGATCGCGTGTCGGCGCTCCATTCACCGTCCGCACCGAAAACGGGTTGTAGATCGCTGTCGGAACCTCGCTGAAATCGCCCTGCCGCATCTTCGCCGTCGGCACACTCAAAGTGCTGTCGATCGCGTTGCCTTCCCGCGACCCTTCAAAGTTCGTGTAGAAGAAACTGTGGTTCCGGCCATTGAACAGTTTCGGTATCATGATCGGCGCACCGGCGCTCGCGCCGAACGTGTTCGCCCCGAACGCCGCCAGTTTCTGGCCACGGCCGCGCGCGAAGAATTGGTTCGCATCCAGGGCCGCGTTGCGGAACATCTCATACATCGACCCGTGCAGATCGTTGGTGCCCGATTTGATCACCACATTCATGAAGCTGCCGCCGGACCGGCCGTATTCCGCCGGCAGCGTGCCGCTCTGCAGCTTGAACTCCGCCACCGATTCCGTCGATGGCACCCATGGCGACAACGCCGCGCCCCGGTTCAAATCCACCGTATTGGGCACGCCATCCACCGCCACGTCAATCGCGGCCATCGGTGCGCCGTTCACGCCCGTCAGCATATTGCTGGCTGTATCGTTCGGCCGGATGTCTTCGCCGATGCGCGTGCTTATGACACCCGTCGACAGGTTGTACATCAGCAGGCTGCTATGGCCTTTCAGCGGCAGACTCTCGATAATGTCTTTCCTAACCGCCGTTCCGAGTGCCGAACTGTCCGGCTGAACCAACGAAATTTCCGAAGAAACCGTCACCGTTTCGGCCGGGGTCCCAAGTTCCAGTTGCAGGTCCAACCGTGCATCCTGGCTCACGCTCAACGAAATCTTGTCCCGGACCACGGTTTTGAAGCCGGGCGCTGTCAGCGTGACAGAGTAGTTGCCCGGCGGCAGAAACGAAAATATAAAGTGCCCTAAATCATTAGTCACCGCCTGCCGCTCGTTGCCCGTATCGAGGCTGCGCAGCACGGCTGACGCGCCGGAAATCACCGCATTCGAAGGGTCGGTGACAGTGCCTTGCAGGGTGGCGCGAAACTCCTGCGCCATCAGGACTCCGGTTAACGAGAGTAGCAGAATCAGACGCGGAATCAACATGGATGCTCCTTCTCTTCCCACCCCCAATTCCGCTGTCTGGGGGAGGAAAGACTAACCGATAATTCAATGGTTTCGGAGTCTATATCACCCCGCCGGACAATGTCAAGTGTTCACATTGTCCACGCGTTGTATACGATGCATGCCCCCCGTTGGCGGCTCTCTCCAGCCTCTCGTGCGATCATCGTCACCGTATGCCCGAACTACTCACGGTTGTCGCCGAAATGAAGGCGAAAGAAGGCAAAGAGGCGGAGCTTCGCGCAGCCCTGGTCGCCCTGGTCGCGCCCACCCGCCAGGAAGATGGCTGCGTCCAATACGACCTCCACGAAAAGACCGACGAACCCGGCCGTTTCGTCTTTTACGAAAACTGGGTTTCAGCCGACCATCTTGCCCGCCATAGCGCCTCCACCCACATACAGGCATTCCGCGCCGGCGCCGGCGAACTGCTTGGCGAGCCCTCGCGAATCCTCACTTATACCCGCATCGCGTGAGGTAACTCGCCGCGCACCCGCGGATTGGTTGCGAATTCTTCGTGTGACTCCCGCTTCCTTCATTGAAAGGAGTCACAATGACAAAAACAAACAAGATTACGAAGACCGGTTTCTGGCGGGCGAGGATACTGCTGTCCTGCGCAGTACTGTCGTTAGGCTTTGCCGCCGCGAATGAGGCACCGGAGCATATGGCTCACGCCTCGCACGCGCAGGCAGCGTCTTCCAAACTCATCGAGGTCGTCCGCGAGGCGACCCAACGGTACATGGATGTCAATGCAGCCACCGCTGCCGGTTATCAGCCGGCCTTCGGCTGCATTAGCGGACCTGACCATGGAGCGATGGGAGTCCACTACATCAACGGCGGCTACGTCATGGACGGTGAGGTCGATGCCGCCAAGCCTGAGGCTCTCATCTACGAACCAACCAGGAACGGCATGAAACTCGTCGGAGTAGAATTCATCGTCGACGCGGCCACCTGGATGAAAAACCACACCGCTCCCCCGATGCTCGAAGGGCAAGGCTTCCAATTCGTCAACGCACCCAACCGCTACGGCATCCCTTCTTTCTTCGAACTTCACGTCTGGGCGTGGCGCGACAATCCCAACGGCGCTTTCGTCGACTGGAACAACCGCGTCAGTTGCGAACACCAGTAAGTCTTCCCTCCGATCGGTGCAAACCAGAAGGCGCAGTGCACCTGCTGCGCCTTTCCCTAACGAGCGGCGACGCCCATTGGGGGTGCGACTACTGGTAAACGGAAGTCACCGTGCTAGCTATATCAGCCAAGGCGAGGGCGATATCAAGACCGGATGCCGTCAACGGGGCGTAGATATAATTCTGCAGTTCGACGGCGCCTCTGCCGGCGGGTAGGGCAGACAGGATGTACGGAGGAACGAAGAACTCACCCGCCGCGATGGGTGCAAGGCAGGTGAAGCCCGCCGGGGCTCCAGCGGTTGAAGCCGAGGTGCCCGTGATGAAAACGTAGGTTCCAGGATTGCCACCGTTCCACGTGACTCTGATCCCTTGTGTCCGGTTCACCATGGCCAACGCGGCCTGGTTGGTCCACGAAAACAGCGGACTAAGGTTCAGATTCACGGTGAACGCTCCTACGTCGGTTCCTGCCGCGCCCCGGAAGGAAAAGGCGCCACCGGAACCTGGAATTGCCGCCTCTGTCAACAGCGCTGAATAGAACCCTTTGAGGCCCAGTTGCGGAGCGAGTGTAGCGGATAAAGCCGCCGGCCCGGTAAGCGTGATGGCGCCGGCATCGAGCCCGGTGGTTTCCGCGGTGGAGACGGGCGTTTGGTCGTTGATGATGCAACTGCCGGGCGACACGGAATTTGAGGGCGTGTAGACCGAGCTGTATCGCTGGAATGCGGCGTTCGCGGAACTTGTAGTCTTAGCGGCGCCGTTTTCCGTGGTGCGCGATTGAATCAGACTTATCACGCCCGTGTGAATGGTCCCCGTGCCGCCCGCCGTAAGTTGACTGGTTGTAAGACCGGTAACTTCATCCACGCAGGCGCCGCCGTTTGAGTTCACCGGAAGTGTGGCCACATTGGCGAGTACCCCGCCGGCGACGGCTGCCAGCGGCACCCAGCAGCCATTAGGCGCGTCGTTCGGGATCACGATATTGATCTGGTTCACGCCCGGGTAGACCGACGCGCCCTGATAGAGAATGCGCGCGGCAATGCCGCCGATGTAGATCTGCAACGATGTATTCACCGCTTGCGGCGTAGTCGTGAAGGTGGTGTCGCTGTTATTGGGATTGGCGCCAAGTCCGGTGGTCCAAAGCGTAAGAATCTGGCCGGGCGTTCCGGAGTTGCCATAGGTGAGCAGCGTTCCCGTTAAGGCATCGGTAGCGACTGCCGTATTCCCTTGATAGACATTGATGCCGAGAGCGGCGGGGACCACCTGGATTGCAAAGGCATTGCTCGCTACTCCTTTGTAGGTCACCGTAACCGTGCCGGAACCTGTAGGAGTGGTTGCCGGCAGCACCGCGGCGAGTTGTCCGGGACTGCTGTAGTAGAGCCCTGGGCGCGTAGTGACCCCATTCACGGTGACGCTCAAGCTGGTGCCATTGAGTGTGAGTGGGATGCCGGCGCCCTGGCTATCCTGCAACACGGGCGTACCAGGATCGGAAAGTCCGCTGCCGATCACGACGAATATACTGCTGGGAGCGATGCCGGAGTTAGGCAGGCCTTTGGGAATGCGGCTGGAGTTATTGAGGACATCTGTGATTGTGGGCACCGCTCCTGAGCCACCGGAGCCTTGCGCCACCCCAAACGTCGTGAACCGAAGTGTGATGCTGGATCCGCTCTTGGCTTTGACAAAGAGCCGCACCCAATGGTTTCCGTTCGTGTGAACTCCTATCAGGTCTCCGACAGCCGGTGTGATGGAGTTCTTACTGTAACCAGGCGTCAGTTGTATCTGGATGCTGGTAATAAAGGCATACTGCTCTTCCGGGAAGTCCGGGTAGAGCCGGACCGCGGTAGCATTGCCCTGCAGCGCGAGCGTGGTTCCGTTCCAGAGCATGTCATTGGTGGCAGCGTTTGTGTTGCCTGTCTCGAAGTTAATCGAGGTATTGCTCTGGAGCAGGGAGGTTTGGTTATTGTCGGCGTGGGCGACGACAGGTAGCGCCAAAGTAAATGCCAGCGGCGCGATCAAGCGAGCGAAGAGGGACATCTCAGCCTCCGCAACCAGGATTGGAACGCACGATCAGTGTATCTGATCCCGGTCCACCGGAAGGCGGCCAATGATCTGTCGACCCGCGGTTGGTTCTACAGCGCCTGCGCTTCCGCCTTCTCCGGAAATCGCCCCTGGTCGTCGGCATGGTCCAGCCATTCGTCCAACGCGCCGCGCAGTTCCGCTAACGGTTGGCGATATTTCGCTACTTCGATAATGTTGTGGATCTCGTGTGGATCGGTCTCAAGATCGTATAACTCTTCCTTGGGCTTCTGCCGAGCCATAAACAACGACTGCGCGGCGTTCAGCTTTCCGGCCTTGTGTAACTCCTTCATTACTCCCAGTGTGGGATAACTCTCTTCGATGTAGCGGTTGTACTGGGTGTAAGGACGGTCGGGCATGTAATTGCGGATGTACTTATATTGCACGGTACGCACGCCTCGGATCCGGTCGAGCGTCATATCGCAGCGGTCGCGCGCCAGGAACACCTGGCCTCGCGTGGGTTTGCCGCTGAACAGTGATTGGCCGTCCATTCGATCCTTAGCCCCCAACTGAACCCCAGCCCATTCGAGCGTGGTGGCGGTAAGGTCGAGCGCGCTGACGAGATCGTCGCGTTTCGAGCCCGGTTTGAGGTTGCCCGGCCACCGCACGATCAGCGGGACATGCACGCCAGGGTCGTACAGCCACTGTTTGCCGCGGATCATGCACCGGCCGTTGTCGCCGAAAAACGCGATGATCGTGTTGTCGAGCAGTCCGTCCTTCTTGAGGACATCGAGCGTCGCCCCTACCTGCGTATCCAGCAGATTGATGGCATCCAGAAAGTTGGCATATTCGTCGCGAACCACTGGGTGGTCCGGCCAGTAAGGCGGAAGCGGCAGAGACTTGGGGTCGACCAGTTGCTTCTGCTTGCGCGCTTCCACAAACGCCGGGCCTTTATGCGGCGCCTGGAAATTGATGTGCGCGAAGAACGGCTGCCCCTTCTCCCGCTGGTTCCAATGCGTGCCGTCGAACGGTTTCGGTGCGGTGAAGTTGAGGTCGGTTTTGCCGGTTCCTCGAACATTGGGTGCGATGTCGAGCACGTTGCAGGTGAAATAGCCGCGGTCGTGCAGACGGTCGGTCACCAGGCGGATGCCGGCCGGGAGTTGGTAGCCGTCTTTGCGATGGCTGCGATGGTGATGCGCACCGGAGGTGATCTGGTAAACCCCGGTCATAAAGCCCGACCGCGAGGACGAGCAAACCGGGGCGGAGGTGAACGCCCTGGTGAAGCGGACGCCTTCGCCGGCCAACCGGTCGAGGTTCGGCGTACGGGTATGGCGGAAACCGTAACAGTTGAGCGATGGACCCATGTCTTCGCCCGTGATCCAGATGATGTTCGGCGGGGTCTTCGGACCTTGTGACAGCAGGGCGGGTGCGGCTCCCAGCAGGCGCAACGAGTCTCGGCGGCGCATCATCAGCCAATTGTCGCTCTGTTACGATGAAAAATTCCCCCATGACCACCGCTGTACCGGGTGTGCTTTCGCGCATTGTCGATCAAAAGAGAGCGGAACTCTCCCACAGGAAACATCTGCGCGACCGCTTCGAAGCGACCGCCGGCATTCGGGTACAGGGCCGGCGGCCATTCCGCCAGTCCCTTGAATCGCGGCCCCGCGCCGTCATTGCAGAGATCAAAAAGGCATCCCCCAGCAAAGGCGTGTTGGTACACGACTTCAACCCGCCTCTTATCGCGCGCATGTACGAAGACGGTGGATCGTCGGCGCTTTCCGTGCTTACCGACGAGCGATTCTTCCAGGGCTCGCTAGCCGACCTGGAAGCGGCGCGCGCCGCTGTCGCATTGCCCGCGCTTCGCAAGGATTTCACAATCGACGACTTCCATGTCGTCGAAGCCGCCGCGCACGGCGCCGACGCAATCCTTCTGATAGTCGCGATCCTCACCGTTGCTGAGTTAATCCGGTTTCGGGAACTGGCCGAACGCTACCGGATGGACGTCCTCGTGGAAGTTCACGATGCCGGCGAGCTTACCCGCGCGCTCGATTCCGGAGCCCGCATCGTAGGGGTGAACAATCGCAACTTGCACGACTTCACAGTCACGCTAAACACCTCGCTCGACCTCGCCCCGCGTATTCCCTCCAGCGTACTCAAAATTAGCGAAAGCGGCATCCATTCCGCGGCCGATGTCGATACCTTGTCCTCAGCCGGGTACCAGGCGTTTCTTGTCGGCGAGCACTTGATGAAAGCGCCCGATCCAACTGCGGCGCTGAAAGCGCTGTGGCAGCGATGATCGTGAAGGTTTGCGGGATCACGAACATCGAAGACGCACGTGCAGCCGTCGACGCCGGCGCCAATGCCTTGGGCTTTAACTTCTATCCCAAGAGCCCGCGCTGCATTTCATTGGAAACAGCGCAATCGATCATCGCCGCGCTTCCCGCCTCTATCCTCAAAGTGGGTGTCTATGTGAATGAAGCACCTGCCGGGCAGGCCGCCCAACTGCAGTTAGATGTGCTGCAAGTCCACGGCGAACTCACTCAGTACCCATCGGCGCGCCACTGGAAAGCCGTGACCGTAAAGGCCGGTTTCCATGCCGATCTGCTCGATGATCCCCAGGCCGAAGCCTTCCTGTTAGATGCGCCCGCGGCCGACCGGTACGGCGGCACGGGCAAGACGTTCGACTGGAAACTGGTGCGCGGTTTCGATCGCCGCATCATCGTGGCTGGTGGGCTGGACGCATCGAACGTTGCGCTCGCCATCGCTGTCGCCCAACCCTGGGGTGTAGACGCGTGCTCGCGTATTGAATCCGCCCCCGGCAAAAAAGATCCCCGAAAAATGGCCGCTTTCATTGAGGCGGCGCTAAAGGCAATATGACCGAACCGAGAGTAACGCAACCGGACGCGCAGGGCCATTTCGGTCCTTACGGCGGCCGCTATGTTCCTGAGACGCTGATGACGCCGCTCGAGGAGATCGAGCAGGCATGGCTGGCCGCTCGCCAGGACCCTACTTTCCACGCAGAACTGAGCGACCTGCTGCATAACTACGCCGGTCGTCCCACGCCCCTGTACCACGCCAAACGGCTGTCGGAATCGTTAGGCGGCGCAAAGATCTATCTCAAACGCGAGGATCTTCTCCACACCGGCGCGCACAAGATCAACAATTGCCTGGGCCAGATTCTGCTCGCCCGCCGCATGGGCAAGAAGCGGATCATTGCGGAAACCGGCGCCGGCCAGCACGGCGTTGCCACCGCCACCGTCTGCGCGTTGTTCGGCCTCGATTGCACGGTCTACATGGGCGCCGAGGACATGCGCCGGCAGCGCCTCAATGTGTTCCGCATGCGGCTGCTGGGCGCCAAAGTGGTGGGCGTAAACGCCGGCAGCCGCACCTTGAAAGACGCCATCAGCGAGGCCATGCGCGACTGGGTCACCAACGTCTCGAACACCCATTACTTACTCGGTTCCGCCCTCGGTGCGCATCCTTACCCGGTCATGGTCCGCGACTTTCACCGCGTCATCGGCGAAGAGGCGCGCGCGCAGATGCTTGAACGCGAAGGCAAGCTGCCCGACACAGTTATCGCTTGCGTCGGCGGTGGATCGAACGCCATCGGGATCTTCCATCCGTTTCTGAAGGACCAATCGGTGCGATTACTTGGCGTCGAAGCCGGCGGCCGCAGCGGGCAGTTAGGCGAGCATGCGGCGCGCTTTGCCGGCGGATCGCCCGGCGTGCTGCAGGGCACGCGTAGTTACCTGCTACAGGACGACAACGGGCAGATCGCGCTCACTCACTCCGTGTCGGCGGGGTTGGACTACGCGAGCGTCGGTCCGGAGCATTCCCTGCTACACGACCTCGGCCACGCCGAATACATTCCCTGCACCGATGCCCAAGCGCTTGAAGGAGCCGTAACGCTCGCGCGCTTTGAAGGCATCATCCCGGCGCTCGAATCCGCACACGCCGTCTCTGAAGCCATCCGCCGCGCCCCTGAACACCCCGGCAAGACGTTTCTGGTGTGCCTGTCGGGCCGCGGCGACAAAGACGTTGATATCTATCGTGAGAACTTTCCGGAGTTGGATCAGGCATGAGTCGCATTGGAAAGCTGTTTGAACGGCTGCGCGCGGAGCAGCAACGCGGATTAATCGCTTACATCACCGCCGGCGACCCTACGCCTGACCGGACGCCTTCGCTCATTGCCGCGCTCGAACGCGGCGGAGCCGACCTTATCGAGTTAGGCGTTCCGTTTTCCGATCCCGTCGCCGATGGTCCGGTTATCCAGTTAGCCAGCGACCGGGCGATCGCCCAGGGCACGAACCTCAAGCGCGTTCTCGATATCGCCCGCCAGGTTCGCGAAACCTCCAACATTCCCCTGCTGCTGTTCAGTTACCTCAACCCGCTGCTGCGCTATGGGTTCGACGCGCTCTCGAACGACGCTGTGAATGCTGGTATCGACGGTTGCCTGATCACCGATCTCAGCGTGGAAGAGGCCTCCGATTACGTCGGCCGGATGCGCGGAGCGGGCCTCGATACGGTCTTCCTGGCCGCTCCCACCAGCACCGAACGGCGTCTGAAACTGGTCGCCGAATATTCCACCGGGTTCATTTATCTCGTGTCGCGAACCGGCGTCACCGGCGTGCAGCAAACATTGTCGGCCAGCGCTCAGCCGCTCGTCGAAGCCATGCGCCAGGTCACCAGCCTTCCGCTGGCCGTCGGTTTCGGCATCTCGCGGCCCGAGCATGCCGCTGAAGCCGGCAAGGTGGCCGACGCGATTGTCGTTGGCAGCGCATTTGTGCGCATCATCGAACAGGCAGGCGGCGGCGCGGAACTCGAACATCAGCTCGAATCGCTCGCCCGCGAACTCAAATCTGCTTTGGAGCGTGTCGCCGTATGACACCGGAAGAATGCGGCGCCGCCCTGGAGGATTGCCGCAAGAAGATCGACGCGATCGACCGTCAGATCGTCTCTCTTTTAAACGAACGGGCGAAAGTCGTGGAAGTGATTGGCCAGGTGAAGCAGCAGGCCCACATGCGCGTCTACGAACCGAAGCGCGAAGACGCTGTCTATGCGAACATCGTGGACGCAAACCAGGGTCCGCTCAAAAGCGACGCCGTCAAACGCGTCTACGAACGCATCATCGATGAGATGCGCACGCTCCAGCGCGACCGCATGGCCGCCGGCCAGCAGCACGCAAGTCCGGCACACGCGAGTCCGGCACACGCAAGTCCGGCACACGCAAGTCCGGAAAAGGATACGCAGTCATGATCGTGGTAATGGACGAAGGCGCGACAGAAGCGCAGATTCAAGCGGTGATCGACCGCATGGTGGAAATGGACTTCAATGTCCACCGTTCCACCGGCATGGTGCACACTGTGCTCGGCGGCGTCGGTCCGGAAGAAGAAATCGACCCCACGGCGTTCGAAGTTCTGGACGGTGTCAAAGAATGCCACCGCATCATGTCGGCTTACAAACTGGCGAACCGCCACTTTCGTCCGGCCGGCACCATCGTCAAAGTCGGTAATGTCGAAATTGGCGGCCCGCGCGTCGTCATCATGGCCGGCCCCTGCAGCGTCGAAAGCCGCGACCAAATCCTGCTCAGCGCCGAACAGGTAGCCCGTGCGGGAGCCACCGTCATTCGCGCGGGCGCGTTCAAACCCCGCTCCTCGCCTTACAGCTTTCAAGGTCTCGGCGAAAAAGGTCTGCAGATGATGCGCGAGGCCGCCGATACGCATGGACTGCTCGTCGTCAGCGAGGTGATGGATTCCTCCCAAATCCCGCTCATGCTCCAATACGTCGACATCCTCCAGGTGGGCGCGCGCAACATGCAGAATTTCAACCTCGTGCGCGAACTCGGCAAGATCCGCAAGCCCGTCCTGTTGAAACGCGGCATCGCTGCCACCATCGACGAACTCCTGCTTTCCGCCGAATACATCCTCTCGGGCGGCAACTACGACGTTATCCTCTGTGAGCGCGGCATCCGCACGTTTGAAACCTCCACGCGCAATACCATGGACATCTCCGCCATCCCAACGGTGAAAAAGCTGTCGCACCTGCCCATCCTCGGCGACCCGTCCCACGGTACCGGACGCCGCGACCGTGTCCTCCCCATGGCCCGCGCCGCCGTCGCTGCCGGGGCCGATGGCTTGCTCGTCGAAGTGCATCCCGACCCGGACCGCGCCCTCAGCGATGGCGCGCAGTCGCTGCGTCCCGAACAATTCGCGGAATTGATGGATCAGCTTCGGATTATCGCCCCGGCCGTTGGCCGCACGATTTAGGCTGCCAATGTTTTCGAAGATCGGAATCGTCGGCGTCGGGCTGATTGGCAGCTCCTTCGCGCTCGCTTTGCGCAAAGCCGGGTTTGACGGATCGGTGCTCGGCGTCAGTTCGCCACCGACTATCGAAGCCGCGATACGATGCGGTGTGATCGAAGAAGGCGTAACCCTGGAACGGGCCGCCGCCGAATGCGACCTGCTCTATCTCGCGCAGCCGATTGTAAGAATCGTTGCAGTACTGGAAAAGCTGGGTACCACCCTGTTGAAAAAAGGGATACTCATCACTGACGCTGGAAGTACTAAGCGTACTATAGTCCGTACTGCTGGCCGCGTCCTCCCTCCTGATGTGTTTGTCGGTGGTCATCCTATGGCAGGAAAGGAGACCCGCGGACCCGAAAATGCCGATCCCGACCTCTTCATTGATCGAACCTATTTCCTGACTCCATCGGAAAAGACCGCCAATTATGAAGAATTAGTTAGTTGGGTCCGAAAAATAGGCTCTAACCCAATTGAAGTCGATGCCGACGCTCACGATCGTATGGTCTCACTCACCTCGCATTTAGCACAGCTCGCGTCCACCGCTCTTGCCGTCACAGTCGATACCGAACTTGGCCCCGATCAGGCGCGCATCGCCTCCGGCAGCGGTCTTCGTGATATGACTCGTTTGGCCCTAAGCGACTGGGAGATATGGGCCGACATTGTCGCCACCAATACAGAGCAGATTGACATTGCTTTGAAATCCTACATTGAGCAGCTTCAGTCGATCCGTACTAGACTCACTAGCGGTACTTTGCAGCCCGCATTTGGGGTAGGAGAAAAGTTTGCAAAATCATTGCGTTACACCCCCAAATGAAAGTAAAATCTCCGTCATCGGATGGAGAATCGTTAGTTGGCTACAGCCGCCTCAGCCGCACTTGTTCCACAACCCCTACTCACGACCTCCTTGCGGCACACGAAGGTGCCGAAAGCTACATTACTTTTCCCGGAAGACGCTCCATCGACAAGCTTCTACGTCTTAGAAGCCGGCATGGTCAAGGTGATGCGCCGCTTCGGCGAAGCTTACCTTTACTCGATCGTGTGTGCTGGGTCCACCATCGGCGAGCGTGCCGCCTTCGTGCAGGGGCCGCGGGGATTCACTGCCGAAACCTTAAGCGAGTGCACGCTATTAGAAATTCGGAGCAGCGATTTCGTGAAAGCCGCTTCGGAATGGCCGGACCTCTGGATGTGGGTCGCGAGGCATCTGGTGCAGCGCGCAGCGGACCTCGAACGCCGCATCCATTCAATGGTGAACCTGCGGGTTGAGCAGCGAATTCTTTATATGCTCGCCGATCTTTCCGAATGCGCGGGAGCGCACTTCAATGCGATTCGCCTGCCGCTCACCCAATTTGATGTCGCGATGCTGGTGGGCGCCACCCGCGAAACCACCTCGACAACGCTCAACCAGTTGGAACGTAAAGGATTGCTTCGGTTGGGCCGGGCAGTGGTCGAGGTCCCTTCGGCCGACGAATTGCGCAAAGCCGCCGAAGTCCTCTAGTCCGGCAACCTAACCTGTTAGGCGCCCGTCCTGAACTGTGGTGCAATAGTCCTGTTATCTTCCATGTGGCAATCACGTACCCAGGAAACCTATGACGCCGTCGTCGTCGGTTCCGGAGCCGGCGGCGGCACCGCTGTCCAGGTCCTCACCGAAAAGGGCATGCAGGTCGCCCTCCTTGAAGCCGGCCCGATGCTCGACGTCGACACCGAATTCAAAGAGCACAAGTGGCCCTACGATTACGACCATCGCGGCGCCGATACCGGCGGCGCAGCCTATTTCGGTAAAGGCAAACCGTTCGGATTCTTTTCCACCACCAGCGGCGGCTGGCAACTCGAAGGCGAACCTTACACCGTCGGCGAAGGCAGCCAGTTCCTGTGGTTCCGCTCGCGCATCCTGGGCGGACGCACCAACCACTACGGCCGCATGTCGTTTCGCTTTTCGGAATACGACTTCAAACCGTACGACCGCGATGGCCTCGGCTTCAACTGGCCCATCACCTACAAGGATATTGCGCCCTACTACGACAAAGCCGAAGAGTTCATCGGCGTCTGCGGCACCGTTGAGAACGTTGCCTCGTGCCCCGACGGCAAGTTCCACCAAGCGCCTCCGCCCCGCGTTCACGAACTGCTGATCAAGAAGGCTTGCGACAAGCTTGGCATCGTCTGCATCGCCAACCGCCGCGCCGTCATCACCAGGAAGACCAATGGCCGCCTGCCCTGCCATTATTGCGGACAGTGCGGCCGCGGCTGCAAAACCGCCTCTGCCTACAGTTCCTCGCAGGTCCAGGTCTTCCCGGCTATGAAGACCGGCCGTCTCAAAGTCTTCGATCTTGCCATGGTGCGCGAAGTCCTCACCGACGCAAACGGCAAAGCCACCGGCATCCTCTACATCGACAAGCGCACACGCACCGAAAAGGTGATCCGCGCCAAGGTCGTCATCCTCGCCGCCAGCGCCTGCGAATCCACCCGCATCCTGCTCAACTCCCGCAGCAGGCAGTTCCCCAACGGACTCGCCAATGGCTCCGGCTTGCTCGGCCGCTATCTCATGGACACGGTCGGCTTTGGACTCTCGGGCTACGTGCCCGCGCTCGAAGGCATGCCGCGCTACGACACCGATGGCTACGGCGGTGCGCACCTGTTCATGCCCTGGTGGCTGTGGGAAAAGCACAACACCCTCGACTTTCCCCGCGGCTATCACATCGAAATCGGCGGCGGTTACGGCCTGCCCTCCATCGGCAGCTACCACGGCGCCGCCCGCCGCCATGGCTACGGAGCCGGGCTCAAGAGGAGTATTCGCGAATCCTACGGGGCGTCTGTTGGCTTTGCCGGCCGGGGCGAGATGATCCCCAACATCCACTCCTATTGCGAACTCGACCCCACCGTCGTCGACCAGTGGGGCATCCCCGTCCTACGCTTCCACTTCAAGTGGACCGACTACGAATGGAAGCAGGCCCGCCACATGGAAAAAACCTTCGCCGGCATCATCACCACCATGGGCGGCAAAGTCACCGGACTCAGCGCCTCCGAACGCGAATCGGCAGGCATCTCCATCCCCGGCACCATCATTCACGAAGTCGGCGGCGCTCGCATGGGCGCGTCACCCAAAGACTCCGTCCTGAACGGCTACTGCCAGGCGCATGAGGTGAAAAACCTGTTCGTCGTCGACGGCGCGTCCTTCGTGTCGAATCCCGATAAGAACCCGACACTCACCATCAACGCGCTTGCCTGGCGCGCCTGCGACTATCTGGCTGAGGAGATGAAGAGGGGCAATGTCTAACCTGGTCCAACTCCAATCGATCGATCGCCGCCAAGCCATCCGCTCCCTGGCGCTCGCCCTTACCGCCGCCGGCACGCTCGACCTTGAAGCCGCCCAGCATGTCCATGACGCGACCTCCGCCGAAAAGAAAGCCGCCGGTGGCGCCTACCAGCCGAAGGCCTTCCAGCCGCACGAGTACAAAACCATTCAGCGCCTTGCCGAAATCATCGTCCCCAAAGACGAAGTCTCCGGCAGCGCCGTCGATGCCGGTGCGCCCGAATTCATCGATACCCTCGCCGGCCAGAACACCACCCTTGCCGACATCTATCATGGCGGCCTCGCGTGGCTCGATGCCGAAATGCGCAAGCGCCACAACACCACGTTCGTTGCCGCCGCGCCCGCGCAGCAAACCGCCATGCTCGACGCGCTCGTCGCCGCCGAAAAGCGCGAAGCCGCGCGCAAG
Source organism: Bryobacterales bacterium (assembly GCA_020846745.1). GTDB lineage: Bacteria > Acidobacteriota > Terriglobia > Bryobacterales > Bryobacteraceae > JADLDI01. The sequence goes on from JADLDI010000078.1 coordinate 114,669, forward strand.
CAGGAAGAACTCGTTTATCAGCGCTCCGCCGACTATAAGGTCTTCAGCGGCTACACCACCGAACGCTCCGGCGACCTCGGCCCTGGTGTCGCCTTCTTCGATTGGATTCGCAAAATGACCGTTGATGCCTTCTACACCAGCCCCATCGGCGTCCGCGACCTCGGCTACAAAGGCAACCGCGCCTGGTCCAGGTACACGGTCCCGCAGGAATGCATCGACTACGCCATGAAGCGCAGTCCATTTGCAGGTTAGCCCGTTACGCCCGCTGTCCCAGCCTCTCCGTAGCTCGCAACCAGGCACTTCCCGTCCGAATGTGGGGCGAACGTCCTCGTTCGCGGGCCGGCGTCCGTCCCCCGGCGGCCTCGGGAATTTGGCTGTGCGATGCGTGTCGCTCTTTCAATCGCTGCGCCCCCTGCCGGCCTTGAACTGCTCCGTTCGCCCTTCGAGCGGCGAAAAATCGGGGGTCGTTTGCACATTGAAGTATGTTATTCTCGCAAGTGAATTGCAACTACGAAATTGCAATCCGGAACGGAGCTGACCGAAAACGATGAAAACCTTAGAAAATTGGACTCGTGGCATCCTGCTGACGCACCTGCTAATAATACTCAGTTGTTTGCCGGCTACAGCACTAGCGTTTTCCGGGCCGTCTGCGGAGCCCCCTGCTCCCACGCTTGCGCTGCGTATTGTCGATCAGAGTGGCGCCCACATACCGGGTGCGCGCGTGGTTGTCTCGGTCGCGGGAGCCACATCGGCCATCTTCGCCACGAACCAGGACGGGCGCGTATCGCTGCTTGCGCGTCCTGAGGAAACGGTGTTGACAATCACCGCCGATGGCTTTACCGAAACCCGCCGGACCGTTCGCGCGAACGAAGCCGTATCGGACGAAATAGTCATCGAGTTGCAAGTGGCGGCACAGTCGCAAACCATGACCGTGGAAGAAAGTCCCACCTACGTCTTGACGGCCACCGGTACCGCCACCAAAACCAACACACCCTTGATAGACGTTCCGCAATCCGTTTCCGTCGTTACTCGCGAACTCATGCGCGACCAGTTGATGATGAGCATCGCCGACGTAGTTCGCTACGTGCCTGGCATCATTGCCACCCAGGGCGAAAACAACCGCGACCAACTCGTCATCCGCGGCAACGCCTCCACCGCCGACTTCTTCGTCAACGGCGTTCGAGACGACGTCCAATACTATCGCGACCTCTACAATCTCGACCGTGTCGAAGCCCTCAAAGGCCCCAACGCCATGATCTTCGGCCGCGGCGGCGGTGGCGGCGTCATCAACCGTGTCACCAAGGAAGCAGGGTTCACGCCGCTCCGCGAGATCACGCTCCAGGGCGGATCGTTTGGCCACAAACGCCTCGCCACAGACTTCGATCACGCCTTCAACGATCGTGCCGCTTTCCGCGTGAACGCCATGTACGAAAACTCCGGCAGTTTCCGCGAAAACAGCCTCGGCCTCGAACGCTATGGTGTCAACCCCACCATCACGCTATTCCCCACCCAGCGCACCAAGGTGCTGTTTAGCTATGAAAATTTCCGCGACGATCGCAATGCCGACCGCGGCATTCCCTCCTTCCTCGGCCGTCCCGCCGATCTGCCCGTTCACGCCTTTTTCGGTAACCCGAAAAACAGCCAGGCGCTCGCGAAAGTGAACCTCGGTTCCGCGCTCATCGAACACCAGGCCGGCCGATTCAACATCCGCAACCGCACCATGGTAGGCGACTACGACAAGCTCTACCAGAACTACGTTCCGGGAGCCGTCAACCCGGCAATGACCCTGGTCGGGCTTTCCGGTTACAACAACGCCACCGAACGCCGCAACATATTCAATCAAACCGACGTGACCTTCGGCGTGAACACCGGTTTCATCCGCCATACCATCCTGTTCGGTGCCGAAGCCGGCCGCCAGCGCACTGCCAACCTGCGCCAAACCGCCTACTTCAACGGCTCTGCGGTGTCCGTCAATGTCCCGTTCACGAACGGCGTCGTCGACATGCCTGTCGTTTGGCGGCCTAGTGCGACCGATGCCGACAACCGCCTGCGGGCCCGCGTCGCTGCAACTTATGTGCAAGACCAGATGGAACTATCCCGCTATCTCCAGTTCGTCGTCGGCTTCCGGTTCGATAACTTCGATCTACGCTACGTCAACAACCGTGCGCCCGAAAACTTCCGCCGCACCGACAATCTGTCCTCTCCTCGAGCCGGCATCGTCGTCAAACCCGCCCAGCGCCTTTCTCTCTACACCAGTTACTCCATTTCGTGGCTACCCAGTTCCGGCGACCAGTTTGCGTCGCTGACAACCGTTACCGAGCAGGTAAAACCCGAGAAGTTTACCAACTACGAAGCCGGCATCAAGTGGGACCTCACGCGTGACCTCTCTCTAACCACCGCCTTCTACCGCTTAGACCGTACCAATACCCGCTCCGTCGACCCCAACGACCCCACGCGCATCATCCAAACCGGCAGCCAGCGCACCAGCGGCGCTGAAATCGGCATCAACGGCAGCGTCACCCGCAAATGGCGCCTTGCCGGAGCCTATTCCTATCAGGACGCGTTCATCTCCAGTGCAACCGCCGGCGCCCGCGCCGGGCTACGAGTCGCGCAAGTGCCGCGCAACACGTTCTCCCTCTGGAATAACTACCAACTCATGCGCCGCCTGTCGGCCGGTCTCGGCCTGTTGAACCGCGCGAATATGTTTGCAGCGATCGACAACACCGTGCTTCTCCCCGGCTACACCCGTGCGGACGCTGCCGTCTATTACTCCTTTACCGAGAAGATGAGGCTCCAGGCCAACATTGAAAACCTCACCAACCGCCGGTACTTCGCCAATGCCGACGGCAACAACAACCTCGGCTTCGGCAGCCCGCGAGCGGTCCGAGTAGCCTTGGTGGTCGCTTTCTAATTTCTAATAAAGCGGGACGGCGGCTATAAGCAGTGTGGGTATAAGCAGTTATTGCCCGGAACGCAACGTGCTACCAACACGTGGCTACAACAGTCGCTCAATTGCCGCGATCGTGTCTGGCAGGGCGGTTTCGCGATTCCGGAGCACTACTTTCGGGCCGGGACCGCAAGGGTGCCAGCGGTCGAAGGTGCGCGGCGTTGCGTAGCCCGTAAAGATGGTGATTAGCGGGACGCCGCACACCGCGGCTACGTGTTGGCCGGCAGAGTCGTAACCGGCGTAAAGGCGGCTTTGCGCGATTTGAGAGGCGAAGGGGGCGAAGGGGCCGCGGAAGGTTTTCACTGGCAAGCCGGCGATAGCGCGGGCGACGCGTTCGGACTCTTCGCCCCCGGCGCCGTAGTCGACTATTACTTCCAAATTGCGGGCGGCCATTGCTTCAATCAGGCCGCGTTCGAAATCGTCGTCTATGCGCTTGGCGGGGTTGTCACCCACACCCAGGCTGACGGTGGCAACGCCTGGCTCGCCGTAGGGTTCAGGCGCGACATAGGACCGTGCGTCTACGTCGAAGATTTCGCGCATCCAGGCCGCCGTCAGTTGCCCTAGCGGCTCTGACGTATCGGCCCGATACGCGCGACTTTCGAAGAAACGGTAACGGGCGTCGGGGCAGACCGGAATCATGCCTAGTTGGGTCAGACGGGAGTCCGGGTCGACCACCAGAGCGTTGGGTGCGTCCAGGCGTGTGGCCAGGGCGCGGCTGGCTTGGAGGCGATCTTCTAACGATCCGCCCCTGGCGTAAGGCGCTTCCTGCAACCGGATGCGCGGGTCGGCCGCGAAGAGCTCCCAGGCTTTTCGATTTCCTACAAAGACGATTTGGGCGTTGGGGAAGCGGCGCTTGAGACCATCGAGCACCGTGCTGGTCACAACGACATCGGCTCCTAACGTTACGCGCGAGAGTACGTACACCACCGTTGGGTCCCCCGCGCGCCACGGCTGCGCGTGGCGGATCTGTTCGTAGCGTGTGCGGAGCGCACGGTCACCCAGCAATGCCGTCATTAAGTCCGCGTAGAGGTCGCAGTAGCGCGGCTCGAAGGCGTCGCAGAGCGGCTCGACGATCGTGCCGAAGAACTGTTTCGCCTCCATGCCGAGTGGCCGGCCGGCCTCGAGCGATGCTACCAGCAACGCTACCCTATGCTGTAGATTGTCCATGCGCCTGGTACTTGCGTCTCTTCTGGTTTTCTCGACGGTGTTCGCGGCCGCCGCGCCTTTTTCGGATCAACGTCATTTCTCGAAAGTATTCAACGAACATCGAACGTACCGCATTTTCCTGCCGCCTGGCTACGACGGGACGGCGAAACGCTATCCGGTCATCTACTATTTTCATGGTCACTCAGACCGGTACACGGTGGAGAAGTATGACAACGGGGCGGACACCGTACCGAAGGTCGCGAGCTTTGTCGCTGCCAACAATGCGATTGTCGTGTCGGTGGATGGCTATGTCGCGCGGGATTACACCGGGTTCTACGGCGGGTCGCCGTGGGACGTGCGGCTGGAGGGCGGCGATTTCGATTTCGGCGAGTACTTTCTCGAGTTAGTCGCGCACATTGACTCGACTTATCGAACCCTGACCAGCCGGCGGTTTCGCGCGACGTCGGGATTGTCGATGGGCGGTTTTATGAGTTTGTGGCTAAGCGCGCGGTATCCGCAACTGATCGGGTCGGCTTCGTCGTTCAATCCGGGTCCGGAGTTTTATACGGGCGACAAAGGCCGGCGGATGCTGTGGCGGCCCAAGGATCATGTGCCGCTGCACGAGCACACGATGATCAGGCTGATCCGCGCGTCGGGCGATTACATCAGCCAGTATCACGAACTCACGCGCGACGCCTATGCGCGGAACCAGAAGGTGGATTTCGAGTTCCGGCAGGACGAATATCACCGGCACTGGGCCACGTCGATTGGGGAGACGTTCGCGTTTCATATGCGGGCGTTCGGACGGTCGAACCTGGACAATACGCCGGCGGAGTTTACCTATGCGAGCCCATACCGGAAGTTCTCGGTATGGGGTTGGGACGTAGAGACGGAAGGTGGCGCGCCGGCGGGGTTCTTCACGTACCTTGAAAACGCGACGCAGGGCGCGCTACAGATCCGGACGCGGCAATGGGCGCCGGATGGTCCAGCGGCGGCAGGAGCAAGTATTCGGGTGCGGACGGCTGCGCTGTACACGGCTGGCGCGCAGTACACGGTGATGGATTACTCGCTGGCGACGAAACAGACGGTGCGGAAGACGGTGCAGGCCGATGCGGAAGGACGGTTGCGGTTTCGGGTGGATGGAGGCGGACATGTGGTCAGCTTTGTCGGCCCTGGAACCGGCGCGGAACCACCGCTGGTGTTACCGCTCACTAGTAAAGACAAGCTACTCGTCTATCCGGACCAGGAAACATCGTTGCCGCTAAAGCTGTACAATCCGCGTGGCGTGGCGCAGACGAACATCTCGGCCGAGATCAGTTCGCAATACCCTACGGTGAAGATCGTCCGCGGACGTGCGGTGGCGGCGAGCATCGGTCCGGGTGACGCGATCGACTTATCAGGGCAGCTGCGGCTGCAACTTACTTCCGGTGACGGCGATCTGGCACTTACAAAACTCAAGCTGAAGATAACTTATGACGATTGGCACGTAATAACTCACGATTTAGATGTCTACGCCGTGCCTGATAATTTACAGGCTCCGATCGGGCTTGAAATTCTGGACGGACGGTCGCTGACTTTGCCGGTCTTCCGGCAACAGGGCAACCAGGGCGGAGGCAGTGTCATTCCGCGTGAGTTAAAGGAAGGCAAGGGGAATGGCAATGGGATTCTGGAACCGGGCGAAGAGGCTACGATTTGGGTGAAGACGCGCCAGGGGCTCGACCCCTTTGATAAGAACACGTGGCGCCGGGCGAAAGTCTGTACGGACTCACCCTATCTGGCCGAGATAGGCGATTTGCAGGAAACCAAGCAGCGCGAATGGACGTCAGCCCAGGAGCGGACCAGCCTGATCCGGCTCGCGCCCAATACGCCAAAGGGCGCCGCCATCCGCCTGTTGCTTTCGAACGAGTCCTGGAGTTTCTGGTGGACGCCTGATGTGCGGTACGGTGTTGAGCCGCTGTACCAGCCGTTTCACCTGCACCGCAATCATATTCACGACTACACGCTGAAGGTTCGGTAGAAGGCCTGGGGCTGGAGGCGGGAGGTCGGCTGCGAACGAAGCTGTTCGCCCCCACAAAACACGCCGTCGCCGTGTGATATAACTTCCTAAGTTGCACGCGTCATAGGAGGCATATGCTGACGACGGCTCGCAATTTCCTGTTACTGGGCTTCCTGCCGCTTTCTGCAGCCGGACAGTCCGCGAACGCCAACCGTTGTGAGGCGCCTGCGCCAATTTGGGAACAGGTGTTGGATGCAACCACTCGCATCCGGTATGAACAGAATGGGCGGTATGTTTCGCAGGAACAGGTCAGTTCGGAACGGCGCCGCCGGATTACAGCGCTACTGGAGAAATATCCGGACAACTTCTTTGTGCGGCGCGCCTATCTGACGCACAGCAAAGAAGGGGTGGCGAACGAACAACTGATTGCGGAATTCAAATCGTACGCCGAGGCGCACCCCGCCGATGCCGGCGCGCAACATCTTTATGGTGAGGCACTAACGGGCAGGCGAACACCAGAAGCGATCAAGGTCCTGGAGGAAGTTATTCGGAAGGAGCCGTCGTTTCCTTGGCCCTATCGCCAATTGGTGGTGATCTATCAGTCGCCCAGATTCACTGACCGCGCGAAGCTGCAGCAGAATGCTGAGGCCTTTGTGGAACGGTGTCCGACGACGAGGATCGCGGCTTCACTGGCGAGCGGACTGAGTGCCGACAAACTGAGACTTTACACAAAACAACTGCGTGCGTACTTGGCAGGAAAAAAGGACGAAGACTCCGTAAGCACTTACTACCATTTATGGCGGTTGGAGTTTAAAGCTACTCCCGCGCCGGAACATCAATCTGTACGGCAGCGGATCGCAGAGGACCCAGTTTGGCCGAACTTGAAAACATACGAAAACTGCCCTAGAAGTATGCGCGGACTCCGATCGACGTGTTTACTTTAGAAGCCCCATAAGGTTAGTGTCTCGAAGTCTTTGATGACAAAGCCTTCGGGCATAACTAGCGGATGTGCCCAGGTCTCGCTGTCGGATACCTGATAGCTCTTCACCGGCTGGTAACTAACCGGCGACGCCTTGGCCACCGTCAGGTTACCCTCTGTGCTTAGTAGGAACAGTAGCTCGCCGGACGACAGGATGGCCGCGTTATCGCCTTTCCGCGGGTCGCTGGTCCAAAGCAGTTTGCCGTCGCGCGCGCTCATGGCGAAGTATTGGCCGCGATTGCGATTGGTTAAGCCGTAGATGGCATCCCCCACCAGCACCGGCGAATTCATGTACATCCCGACGTCTTTGTTGTGCCAGAGCGTCTTGCCCGCCGCGTCGACGCACATGGTGCCGTTCGACAGTCCCGAGAGGATCACCTTATCGCCGTAGATAACCGGCGTTACCGAGTTTTGCGCGTAGGGTGTGGTGAACGGGATGCGCCACAGGAGCTTCCCATCGGCGGCGCCGACGCTAATGATGTTAGACGCGGTTTCGGTGATCACCTGCCGCTTGCCGCCGAGCGTTGCTACGACCGGCGACGCATAGCCGGGGCCGTCCTCTTTCCAGGCCCAACGCACGGCTCCGGTGGCTGCGTCGAACGCCATAAGGGCGCCGCTCGCGTCGGTCCCCAGGTGGGCGATCACCATGCCGCCTTCGGCCACCGGGGACATGGCCGCACCGTACAGCGGCGACGTTTCGCTGAATTGTTTCGAGAATTCCTTGCGCCAGCCAAGCTTGCCAGTGGCCGCGTCGTGCGCCGAAAGAATGCCGCTGATGCCGAGCGTGAACACGCGGCCGCCCGCAATAGTAGGCGTGGACTTGGGCCCTTTTCTATGCTTGGTTGCCGCGGGATTCATCTGGTAGGGCGCCGGGTTGCTGCTGGTCCACTGGACTTTTCCGGTTGCGGGATCGATCGCCCGGAGTACCTCGTTGTCGCCCTGCCGTGCGAACACGAACAACTTGCCCCCGGCCGCGACCGGGCACGAATGCCCTTCGCCCACCTCGATTTTCCACTTCCGTGTCAGCTTGTCGGGCCACCTTCCAGGCAGTTTCACCGGCGGCAGCACGCCATCGCGATTCGGGCCGCGCCACTGCGGGAAGTCGATGGCCGAAAATGCGGCGGATGCGGGCAGGTGGAGAACCAGGAACCGGCGCGTGATCATACCTCCTATTGTCACCCGCATTGCCCACCGGAATATCGGAGTTCAATATCGGAACATAGGTGGCAATCAGGTTCACTATGCTACGGTCTTTCGCCTCGGTGCTCGCCGCTTCAATCTTTCTCTTTGCCATAACTCTGTTTGCACAGTCCCCCATCGGCACTATCGCCGGAACGGTCACCGATGGATCGGGCGCCGTCGTTTCCGGCGCTTCGGTCACCGTTACGAACAAATCCACCGGGATGAAGCGCGAGATCACATCCGACAGCCTTGGTAACTACAGCGCGCCCAGCCTGCGGGACCCCAAGGCGGACGCCATGGCCTGAATGTCTCCGGCATGGTCGACCTGCCGCTCAAGTTCCAGGTCTCGTTCATCAACTCAATGGGCTCGCGCGGTCCGTACCTGCCCACCGTGAGCGGTGTTGACCTCGACGGCGACGGCCTCGATAGCGCGATCACCAACCAGACGAACCGCCGAATCCCCCACGGCTTCCCATGTGTCCGCCGGTCTCACCAGCCGAGCCACGGTAGCGTGCGGCCGTGGTCAGAACACGGTTGTCACCCACCATTTCAAGGACGACCACCGATATCCCCCTAACTGGCGTCGATCGGGCAATGCATTCCACCGGAGCCGCCGATGTAAATCGGCGGGTGTCATCGCTGTATTGTTCTTCGTCCCTACCACCTATGATCTACGATAAGCCCGTGGTCCCATTTCTTCTTAGTCCCGCAAGTCACTAGAAATAATCCCCGCAGCCCATTGAGCCATCCGTTTCGGGGTTGCTAAGTACTCCTATTCGTAAATACGATGACGTATTTTAGGTCTCGATACGCTGACGTAATCTGATACGCTGGCATCAGAGGTTGGTTGCCGCTGATGCCGCGAAATAGTCCATTTATCATGAATCTTTCCAGCGAGGAGCGCCAGGCGCTGGAATCAATGGCTCGAAAATATACGTCACCGTATTGTGACGTGATCCGCGCCAAAATCATTCTCCTTGCCGATGATGGCCTATCTA
>JADLDI010000079.1 GCA_020846745.1 Bryobacterales bacterium
CGTAGCCGCCCCGGCCCCGTCCGCACCGTCTCCTCCCATAAACCGCCGTAACGCCGGAGCAAACCTACTCTTGCAGCCCTGGCTCCCTCTCACCCCCAACGGGCTCTCCGCACTGTCTGAACCGCAGGAGAGGGCCAGAGAGGGCCTTGCGTTTGAGATTCCGCCGCATTATGATTTGCTCCGTCCCATGGAGGGTCAGACACAATGCGGTTTTTCTACTTGTTGCTCACGGTGTTGCTGATCGCGCTGCCCGCCGTTGCCGCGGAAGCTTCGCCTAAGTTTACGTCGGTAGCCCCAGAGAATGGCGCCGCCGGTTCTGAGTTTGTCGTGCAAGGAGAGAACCTGACCAAGGACTCAGTCGGCTGGGTATACTTTACGGACGGCAAGAACGATTCGAAGTGCGAGATTAAGGACCAGCAGGCGAAGACGGTGAAGATTAAGGCGCCGGCTGACATTAAGCCGGGCCGATACTCACTCATGATACTTACCGCCGATAAGTCGAGATTTATCGAGCAGCCGGTAAAAGTCAATATTCAATAGCGGACATTCCAGCACACGCAAGCGCCAACGTTCGCCTGCGACGGGTTCATAATTGAGCAGGTCTCGAGTGGACACGTTTGTGCACTTTCCGGCGGACGATCACGCCCTGCTGGCGGGGGTGGCGGCAACGATGGACGAAGCGGTGAGGCGCGGCAGCGCATGGATCGCGTGCAAGCCAGGATGCACGGGGTGTTGCCTGGGTCCGTTCGCGATTTCAGCAGCGGACGCCGGGCGGTTGAGGCGTGGCATGGCTGAACTGGCGGGGGCAGATCCGGTGCGCGCGGAAGCGGTTAGGGCAAGAGCGGAAGCGTATCTAAAACGTATTGCCGATGCAGCAGATGTGGATTGCTTGCCTGAGGAGATGGACGAAGTGCCCTGCCCGGCGCTTGATGTGTCGACGGGGCTTTGCGATTTGTACGAGTGGAGACCATTGACGTGCCGCACGTTTGGACCGGCTACACGGATAGGCAACGGTCCGGTGGGGGCGTGCGAATTGTGCTTCGAAGGGGCATCGGACGAAGAGATTGGGCGGTGCGCGGTGGACATCGGCTTCGTCGAGGAGGAGGAGGATGATGACGAGCCGACGGGGAGCACCCTGGTGGCGCATGCGCTCGCCCGCTGATCGCCGGGTATTCTGAAGGCGTGAGAGTTGTCGGTTGTGTTCTCGTATGCGTGGGTGTTTTGCTGGGGACGGAGGGGAAGTGGACGCCGGATCAGATTTTGCAACTGGACCGCGCGTAGTTAAAGCAGCAGGGTTTGAGCCGGTCGCCGCGGCCGCCTAGACACGGCGGACCTTGATGCCGGCTTCGCCGAACAGCACTTCCACCATGCCGAAGTGCTCGTTGTAGTAGTCGCTCGAATACTGCTTCATCCGTTCGGCGGAGACAACTACTTCTTTGATCCCGGCCTGGACGATGGCCCGTGCGCAGTCCATGCAGGGCATGATTTCGACATAGATGGTGCAGTGTTCGAGCGGAGTGCCGCACCGGGCGGCGTTGCAGATGGCGTTGCGCTCGGCGTGTTCGATCCACAGATACTTGGTGGGTCGGACTTTGCGTTCCGGTATGTCGTCACGAATGCCGCGTGGGAACGAGTTATATCCCGTGGTACGGATTTCGCGGGCGGGGCCGATGATCACGCAGCCGATTTGCGTGTTGGGATCTTTTGAGCGGGCAGCCACCACCTTGCAGATTTGCAGGTAGTACTGATCCCAATCCGGTATTTCGGGCGGCGTGGGGGACATGCAGCGAATTCTAGCCTATATTCTGGAATCAATGCGTCGCCTGATTGTCGTAGTTGCCGCCTTCGTGGTTCTGCTCGGGGCCCTGGTTGGGTTCTCCGGCTATTTGTTAAAGGGCTTGGTCACCGGCGAGAAAGACACACTGCTGAAGGAATTGAGCCGGCGGGCAGGAGTGCAGATCTCAGTCGAGCGGGCGGAGTTCGATGTGGCAGGATGGTACGCCATGCGTCCCGCGTTATCGCTTGCGGGCGTGAAGGTCGCCAATCCGCCGGGATTCCAGCAACCACACCTGCTAACGGCCGATCGCATTGATGTCCGTGTCGCGATGAGGCCGCTGCTCAGCAAGCGATTGGCGGTGGAAACGCTGGTGCTCGAAAAGCCGCAGTTTTTGATCGAACGAAACAGGCAAGGCATCAGCAACCTGGAAGTGTTCTCGCAGGGGTTGGGTCCCGGCAAAGGGGCCGGCGAGACTGACAAGGCGAGTGATTCCGCTGTGGCGATGAGCATCCAATCGATGCAGATACGTAACGGTGAAGTACGCATGGCGGGGGGCGCGGTGTCGAGACTCCATGGGATCGATCTGCAACTCAAAGACGTGGCAGCCGGCCGGCCGATGGCGACCGAGTTATCCGCAAAACTATATGAGGGAACGCGGTCAAGCCTGAACTTCAAAGGCAACATGGGACCGTTCAGCGCAAACTCCGCCGCCGTGGATGGAGTGGCGGACATTAAGCTATCGCTGGCGGATGTGCCGGATGCGATACGGCGGCTGGAGTTTGGGGATCTACTGGCGAAGCCGGGGGCCAACTCGATTGTGAGCTTGAGCGGCACGGTTAAGGGCGACCTCTACGGCGCGCTTCAGGGTAACGGCAAATTCGCCGTCGACGGCCTGTCGGTGGGACGGCCGGAGTATTTGCTGCCGTTATCGGGGTCGGCTCCGCTGGCCGTGACGGTGCGGAAGCTGATGTCGACACCGGTGACCGATCTGCGGTTGCGCAACGCGCTGCTCAAGGTGGGTCCTGGGGAGTGGAAAGGCGCAGTGGATCTGCTGATGGCCGGTGGGGTGGTCCGCGGTAAGTCGACCGGGGCAATCCGGGGGATAGATATCAATCAGTTCCTGGCGGCATTCACTTCGAGCAATAATCGCATGGCCGGGCAATTGAACATCCCGAGTTATACGTTACGTTTCGGCGGGAAGGACGCGGAGCAGTTGAAGCGATCGCTCTCGGGCGAAGGTCAGGTGATGGTGGCGAAGGGGCAGATCAAGGCGCTGGACATACTGGCGTCGATCCGCCGGGCCGTGGAAAAGGTAGGGCTGATGGAAGCGGAGAAGGCGGGCAATACGGAATTCACGACGCTGAACACGGCGGTTCGTGTAGAGGGAGGGGCGTTACAGGCTTCAGACTTTGTGATCGAAGGTCCGGCGCTGATGGTGAATGGGGCGGGAACAATCGGGTTCGATCAAACGATGCAGTTTAAGTTGAGCACGCTGGTTCGCGGGCGGATCGCCGAGTTACTCGGACGTAAGGGCGTGGGCAACGCGCCGGCCGAAGCAGCGGTGCCGGTGGAAGTAAGTGGAACGGTGGGCAATCCGCGCGTCGTGCCGAACGTAAAGAGCATGGCCGTTTCGACGGGCGTGAACTTCCTGCGCGATCTGATTCAGAAACGTCTTGTGGAGAAGAAACAGCAATGAGACTTATAGCCGGGATTCTGCTTGCGGTGACGCTGACGGCCGCGCCTGTGAAGCAACATGCGGCGAACCCGCATTATTACGAATGGAAAGGTAAGCCGCTGATCCTGCTGACCTCCGGCGAGCATTATGGCGCGGTGCTGAATGGAGACTTCGATTACCGCAAGTACCTGGCAACGCTTGCTAAAGACGGCCTGAACCTGACACGCATCTTCACAGGCGTATACCGCGAAGTGCCCGGCGACTTCGGAATAACACGTAACACGCTGGCGCCTACGGAGCAAGCCTATGTATCGCCGTATGCAAAGGCGGCGGGCGGTAAGTACGACCTAAGTAAGTGGAACCCGGCCTATTGGTCGCGGCTGCACTCGTTTTTGGACGAAGCAAACCGGCACGGGATTGTGGTGGAAGTGACCATCTTCTGCGTGTATTACCAGGACCGGATGTGGGAATTGAGCCCGTGGCATCCGAAGAACAACGTAAACGCGACACCGGCTGCGCCGCGAGCGGAGGTGCTGACACCAAAGCACGATGCTTATGTGAAGTGGCAGGAGGCGTTCGTGCGGAAGATCGCCGCCGAGCTGGCGCGGCACGATAACGTGATCTTCGAGGTGTGTAACGAGCCCTATGTCACAACCGTGCCGGCTGACTGGCAAACGCATATGGCCGGGGTGGTGAAACAAGCGCTGCCGAACCATCTGGTGGGGCGGAACGTCGCCAACTTCACGGCCAAAGTACCGGAAGCCGAGGCGAACCTGAGCTTCCTGAATTTCCATTACGCCCGACCGCCAGTCGCCGTGGCAGAGAACTATTCACTCGGCAAGATCATCGGATTAGACGAGACCGGCTTTGACGGGACGCTGGATGCGATCTATCGAATTCAGGCCTGGGACTTTCTGCTCGCCGGCGGCGCGCATTACAACAACCTCGACTACTCGTTTGTCGCCGGGCATGAGGACGGGACATTTCTCGTTCCCGGGACAGCGCCGGGCGGCGGGAGCGTCGAGTTACGGAAGCAGTTAAGCATCCTGCGGCGGTTCATCGACCAGTTACCAATCACAGCGATGCGGCCCGTTTCCGACTTATTCGTGGGCAGTCTTCCCGATGGCTGGTCAGCGCGGGCCTTTGGCAATGCCGGGCGAGCCGCAGTCTACATGCAGTCGGCGCAGGTGCAGCCGAACCGCCGGCCGCGGATCACGTACCAGGCCTCGAAACGGTCGCTGAGTTTGCGGCTGAATCTTCCGGCGGGACGCTGGACCGTGAACTGGTGGGATACGCGGACCGGCAAAGTCCAGACACAGACGTTTGTGCACGAAGGCGGACACGCCGTAATCGGCACACCAGAGTTCACCGAAGATTTGGCGGCGATCCTGGAGCGGCAGTAACGGCTATTTGCGGAAGGCGGCGCGAAGGCGATCCGCCGGAAGGGCCTCCACCGTGCGGCCATTGGCCGTCGTGGTTTTCGCCTGAGTCATTGAGTTGTAAATCGCTTCTTCGGTCGACTCGACGACCCCTTGCAGCAACCCCGACACCTCGTCGTTCGTCATGGTGGGCGGGTCGCGATGGGTGGTGAAGGCGATGCCGTAGTCGCCTGAGCCATTCGATCCGTTGGACCCGGTCCGCGCCATGCCCCAAATTGTGCGCGCGGCAAGGCGCTGAAGCTGACGTGCGTCAACAGGCGCGTCGGTGGCGACGACCATGATGATGCTGCCGCCGCGGGTGGCGCCCGATTGCGGCCGCGGAAATGGCTGGCCGCAAATGCGGAGGTCGCCGCCGAAGTTCGATTGGACCAAGACGCCGACGGTCCACTGCGCCACCTTGCGCGACGCGGTGCCGATGCCGCCTTTCCAGCCGAAGGCGATCGTACCGGTACCCGCGCCGACTGCTCCTTCTTCAACGGGCCCCGGTTTAGCGTTCGCGATCGCGGCGAACACTTCTTCGCGGCCGACGGAACGCGACCGGATGTCATTGAGCGCGCCATCGTTGGTTTCGCCCACCAGCGGATTGAGCGACCGAACGTCTTCATTGCCCTTCAGGTCGAGCATGTAATCGAGCAGGGCGTCGGCGACGCGGAAGACGTTTAGTGTAGACGTTAGCGCGATGGGCGATTCGATCGTCCCCAGTTCGTTCACCTGTGTCGATCCGGCGAGTTTGCCGAAACCGTTGCCGACGAATACCGCGCCGCGCACCTTCTCACGAAACAGGTTGCCGGAGTGCGGCAAGATGACAGTGACGCCGGTCCGGATGGTGTCGCCGCGAACCAGAGTGGCGTGACCAACGCGCACACCCGCTACGTCGGTAATGGCGTTGAGGGGGCCGGGAGGGAGGCTGCCTGGGACACACCCCAGGTCGCGAATGCGCTCCGCCACAACAGCAGAACTCACCAGAATCAGTACCAAGGCGGCTCGCAGCGGCATACGCCGATCGTACCGTGCGTCACAAATTTCGGACACCGCCGGGCGAATATGTTACGCTTCCGTTTTATGGCCGAGGCCAAGCTGCAAGTAATACCTCTCGGCGGCTTAGGCGAGTTCGGCATGAACTGTCTCGCCCTCCGCTATGGTGACGACATTATCGTCATCGACGCGGGCATGATGTTTCCCGACGCGGAACTGATGGGCGTCGACAGCGTCATTCCCGAGTTCACCTACCTGACCGACAATCGCGAGCATGTCCGCGCGTTGATCCTGACGCACGGGCACGAAGACCACATCGGCGCAGTGCCGTTCCTGTTGTCTGAACTGGACATTCCGGTGTACGGCACGGCGTTCACGCTGGCCTTGGTGGAGCGGCGTTTAGACGAGCACGAGATGCTCGAGAACGTGAACCTGAATGTGGTGGAGTGCGGCCAAAAGGTCGAATTGGGCTGCTTCACGGTCGAGTTCATTCAGGTGACGCACTCGATTCTGCAGGCGGCCGCGGTGGCGATTACGACGCCAATTGGCGTGGTGATGCATACGGGAGATTTCAAAGTCGATCCCACGCCGACAGACAACCTGCTGTTCGATCTGCACACGTTTGCCGATTACGGCAAGCGGGGCGTGCTGCTGCTGCTCTCCGATTCCACCAATGCCGACCGGCCCGGGTATACGGAGAGCGAACGCGCGGTGTATCCGCGGCTGGACGAGATTTTCACGCGGGCCGACAATCGCATCGTGGTTTCGTGTTTCTCGTCCTCGATCCACCGCATTCAGCAACTGCTTGATTTGGCGAAGGTGCATGGGCGCAAGGTGGCCTTCCTTGGCCGGTCGATGAGCGAAGTGACGGAAATCGCCCACAATCTCGGGCTGCTGCATATTCCGGACGACACCTTGCTGCGGCCGCAGGATATACAGTCGATGCGGCGGGACCGTGTGTGTGTGATCGTGTCGGGCACGCAGGGCGAGCCGATGTCGGCCTTTTCGCGCGTGGCGGTGGATAACCATAAGAACCTGTCGGTGGAATCGGGCGACACGGTGGTGCTGTCGTCGCGCATCATTCCCGGCAATGAGAAGGCGATTTTCCGCACGCTGAACCACTTTGCACGGCGAAACGTGAACCTGATTTACGGCAGCATGAACCCGCCGGTACACGTGTCGGGTCACGCTTCGGCGGAAGAGTTGAAACTGGTGCTGAACCTGGTGCGGCCCAAGTATTTCATGCCGATCCACGGCGAATACCGGCAAATGGCGACGCACGCCAAGCACGCCCAGCACATGCATTATTCGGGCCTGGAGCAGACCTTCGTGCTCGAAACCGGCGAAACGCTCGAAATCGACAAGCGCGGCGCGCGCAAAGGCGAACAGGTGCCGGTTGGGCGCGTGTGTATCGACTCGGGCACGATCGACGAATTTGTGGATGACATCGTGATTCGCGATAGGCGCCACCTGGCCGAGGATGGCTTCGTGCTGCCGATTATCGCCATCAACAAGCACTCGGGGTTGCCGGAAACGCTTCCCGAAATCGTCACGCGCGGGTTCATTTCGGACGAAGACGGCAGCACGCTCATGCAGAACGCGCGCCAAGTGGTAGCGAAAACGCTGGAATCGTCGTCAGCCGAAGAGCGTGGCGATTGGGGCGTGATGCAGGAAAAGATCCGCGCCGATTTGAAACGGTTTCTGACGAAGGCGACATCGCGCCGGCCGCTGATTATGCCGGTGATCCTGGAGGTATGATCGCGGTCGAAGATGCGTCGGGCTATCAGGGCCACGCGGACCGGGAGTTTGCGCCAACGTCTATCGACGAATTAGCGGCGGTGGTGCGCGAAGCCGCCTCGCAGCGGATTCCGATCACGGTGGCCGGAGGACGGACGGGAGTTACCGGCGGATGCTGTCCGCAGGGTGGCTGGCTGGTCGGCATGCAACGGCTGAACGCGTTGCGCATCGAACAGGGCATCGCGTTCGCACAGGCCGGTGTATCTCTTCAGACTCTGCACGCCGAGGCCGTCGCAACGGGTCAACTGTATCCACCCGATCCGACGGAGTGGACAGCGACTGCCGGCGGATCCATCGCGACAAATGCATCGGGGTCGCGGTCGTTCCTGTACGGGGCGACGCGGCGCTGGGTGCGTGCGCTGACGGTGGTTATGGCGGGCGGAACCGTCCGCAAGTTCAGGCGCGGCGATAAGATCGAGTTCGAAGTTCCGACAATCCGCTTGCCGCACACGCGTAAGAATACTGCCGGTTACCTGCTACAGCCAAGCATGGATTGGATCGACCTGATAACTGGTTCGGAAGGGACGCTCGCGATTGTGGCGGAGGCGGAGTTAAAGTTGATCCCGACGCCGCGGGACTTACTCACTGGAGTTATCTTCTTTGCCGATGACGAGACCGCACTGGCCGCGGTGGACGCCTGGCGCACTGTTCCGGGCGTGCGAATGCTCGAGTATGTCGATTCCGGTTCGCTGCGGTTGCTGCAGCAGCCGGGCGGGTCGGCGTTGCTGATTGAGCAGGAGTTAGGTTTGAAGGCCGATGTGCACGAATGGCTCGACCGGTTGGAAGAACAGCACGCGTTGCTCGAAGATTCGTGGATTGCGTCGAACAATGCGGAACGCGAACGATTCCGCAAGTTCCGCCACGCGCTGCCGGAGAAAGTAAACGAGACTGTCCGCCGTAACGGGTTCCTGAAGTTGGGTTCCGATTTCGCGGTACCGGTCGAATCGAACTTAACTATGCTCCGCTGTTATCGCGAGCACTTAGAGCGCGAGTTCGCAGGCCGGTACGTGATCTTCGGCCACATCGGCGATGCACATGTGCACGTGAACATTCTGCCGACAACGCAAGCGGAGTTCGATCGTGGACGCGAATTGATGATAGAGTTCGCGCGAAAGGCCGTTTCGCTCGGCGGGACGGTCAGTGCGGAGCATGGATTAGGCAAGCGCAAGCGGGACCTGCTGCAACTGCAGTACCCCGCCAAGGAGTTAGAAGCGATGCGCGCGGTGAAGCGCCGCCTAGATCCGGACGGGTTATTGGGGCGCGGGAATTTGTTTAGTTAGGTGAGCGGTGTGCGCGTCTACTCCGGCTTGCGCTCCACTTCGGGTTGCGGCCCAACCAGGCGCGCGTGTCCCCAAGTGTTATCGTCGTCGCCTTTGCCGTAAAGAATGATGTGGCCGCCATAACCGCCGCCGTCCGGGTCCGTATGGACGATCTCCAGGCCCCATTCGTCGCCTATTTTCGGAGCACGGCCGGTTGTCTTGACGAGATCGACCTTAGCCTCCAAAACGAAATTGCCGTTTGCGCCACGCTTCAGCGCCCATTCCACCGCTTTCAGCGGCTCTTCGATGTAGTTGCGCGTTTTGTCGCCCAAACGATGCCAGGCGGCGTAGCCGGGCCGGCGCGCGTCGGCGACAAAGCAGAACGCGTGGTCGCCTTCGCCAAACCGCTCATTGACGGTATCGCGCGGGACTTCCACAAACCAGCAGATAGCGTCTTTGAAGTACCAGCGCTTGGGTTCATGCGCCGGGTCGTCGACATCGTTCACGTTATCAATAACTTCAGCGCCCAGGTAGAGATAGCGATCGTCCCACGCCGTGTAATAGCGCGCCGCCAGATCTTCGGCCGGCGGAGGTTCGTTTCCGTGCTGCGTCAGGCGATTGATCTTCGGGTCGAACCACGGCGAATGACGGACACGGTAGATATCCCAGACTCCGTCGTGGAACGCGCGCTCTTTCCATTCCTTCAGGTCGCCATCCACCTGAACCGCCGATGTCAACTTCGGCAACTCCAGCACCTGAGCCCAGAGCGGAACGGACAGAACCACACACAAACACCGCAGCATCGCCCTATGCTACACCCGACCTGTTAGGCTGAAAGTAGATGACATCGGCTGCTGTGCCGCTGGGCGAATTAGAGGCACTTTCCGCAACAGAACTTTTGAAATGGGCGCTGGCGACCTATGGCCGCCGGTTTGCCATTTCAACGTCGTTCCAGGCCGAAGGCATGGTCCTGATCGACATGGCGTCGAAACTCGATTCAGCGGTCCGCGTATTTACGCTCGATACAGGGCGCCTTCCGGCAGAGACGTACGAGATGATCGACACAGTGCGCGAGCGATATGGAATCGCGGTCGAAATCGTGTCTCCGGAAACCGAAGAGGTGGAACGCATGACGACGCTCCATGGCGTCAACCTGTTTTATCGCGACCCGAACCTGCGCAAGCTCTGCTGTCACATCCGCAAAGTGCGGCCGTTCGACCGGAAGCTGAACGAACTCGACGCCTGGGCCGTGGGGCTGCGTCGCGAACAGTCGGAAGAGCGTGCAAGCGCGATGCAAGCCGAGCAGGTAAGCAACAAACTGAAGTTAAGTCCGTTGGCCGAATGGACGGCTCAGCAAGTGCAGGATTACATTGAACAGAACGATGTTCCGCGCCATCCGCTCTATTTGAAAGGCTACACCAGCATCGGTTGCGGACCTTGCACGCGCGCGGCAGGGGCAGGCGAATCGGAACGCGCCGGCCGCTGGTGGTGGGAAGAGAATTCATCAAAGGAGTGCGGGCTGCACGTTACGCCTGACGGGCGGATGCGGAAGGCGTTGGATGTGCTGCTCGAAGATATACTGAAGCATTGATCGATCTGCACGTTCATACCACTGCTTCTGACGGTACGGCGACGCCAACGGAGGTTATCGCGGAAGCGAAAACGATCGGGCTTGAAGCCATTTCCATCACCGATCACGACACGTTCGCCGCCTACGACGAAGCTGTGCCCGCGGCTCGAGACGCCGGCCTGCAACTGATTTGGGGCATCGAAATCTCAACCAAGTTGATGCAGCCGGGCAAGCCGCACGGCAAGACCGTGCACCTGCTCGGATACTTCATGAAGGGCCCCACCCCTGAGTTTCTGGAGTGGATCGAAGAGCATCAGCGCGCCCGCCACGAACGCAACTTGCAACTGTGCGACCGGCTGAAGGAACTGGGCATTGACGTCAGCATCGATGAGGTGAAGCAGCTCGGGCGCAACATGGCCGGCCGTCCCCACTTCGCCCGCGTCATGATGCAAAAAGGGTACGTGCAAACGATTCAGGAAGCGTTTGATAAGTACCTGGACGAACGCGGGAGCGCCTACGTCGAAAAGCACGACCCCACATTGGCGGAAGGCATTCGCCACATTCGCGATTCCGGCGGCGTAGCTTCCTTGGCGCATCCTATACGGCTGAATAAGTTCGGAACGCAGGAAGAAGACACTATTCGCCAGATGGCCAAAATGGGAATGCACGCGATCGAGGCTTATCATTCCGACCACACAGAAAAACACCTGGAACGTTACCAGTTGATGGCGCGGCGATACGACATGGCCGTAACCGGCGGTTCGGACTATCACGGCGATAATAAGCCTGACGTGAAGTTAGGCACCGGCCGCAACAACAACGTCGCGGTTCCGAATAAGTTGCTCGACCGTTTGCGCGGACTAAGTCGCTGAAACGCTAGTCCACGCGTTTAGCCACGCGGGTGTGGGCTTCGGCTCCGGCGCTTTCTCGAAGTTCACTCCGAAATCCACCACTTTCGGATCAAGCGCCAGTTCCCATACCGGTACGGCATAGTTCGCTTTCAGATATTCGCCGGAAAAATGGAGGCCCATTACCTGTCCCGTCTCCACGTCAATTAAGGCGGAACCCGAGTTACCGCCCAGAGTAGAACAGTCGTGCGCCAGCGCTTCCACGGTATTCCCGAACGAGACGCACTGTTTCATGGCCATCGTCCGGCCTGGCTGCAGCCGTTTTTTCTCGAACACACGGAAGATCTTCTTTTGCAGGTCGAAATCGTTGCGCGGATCGCGAGCAGGGTATCCCACTATGGTGGCGAGCCGGCCTTGCAGTTCCGAAGGCGGCGCCGCGGCCAGCCGTAACGGCTCCCGATCGTCAGGAAATCCTTTTACTCTCAGCAGTGCCGCGTCCCAATACGGGTGAATCAGCAGCGTCTCTTTTATTTCAAGCAGCACCTCGTCATCAGAATCGATTTCCTGCTTGAGGTCGATCTCCGGTTCGATGCCAAACTTAAACTTCAGTCCTTTTGCGCCCAATCCGTCGGTGAAGATCGCGGCTACGTGACGGTTCGTGAGCAGCACGCCTTTGCCTACAAGGAAAGCAGTCCCGCAATAAGGAATGTCCAAGCCGGACGCATCGACGCGGCCGATTGCCCGGATCGCCTTCGATAATTTGTCGCGGTGGCTGTTCAGTTCGGTCCAGGGGCTGGAACAGTCGCTAAATGTGTCGTTGTGGATATCGAAAACAGGCCGCAGTTTCGGAAGGACGATCGCTTCCAGCGCGTCTTCCAGGTGCGGAGGGACGGCTTGATGCCGCTCCACCCGGTCCACTGCATCGGCCGCGATGTCGCCGGTCGATTCGAGCGCCGATTCCAGGCCCGACGAATCGGCCAGGTCGCCTGCACTTACTCCATCCGCTGCCAGTAAGTGTCTGATGTGGGCTTCAAGATCCGGCCGCATGGTGTTACCCCAGTCCGAGCGAAAAGTCGACCTTCTCCGCCCATTCCGGATGGTCGATCAACGGGTTGCGGTTACCTTGCTTCTGCTCGATCGCGCGGTTCCGATGTAACTCGTACAGCGTCACCGGATGCTCCTTATGCCAGCGCAGCAAAGTGGGCATCCGTTCCGCCGTGTAAGTGGTGGCCGCCGCGCGAATCTTCTTCGGATGGCGTAACAAGAAGTACAGCGTAGCCCGCGCGACGGCTCCTTTGCCGCCGCGCGGCTCGAAGTGATTCTCACCGCTCTCTAATCGGCCGCAATCCTGAATAATGCGCTCTTCGAAATCCGGAAAGTCGAAATAGGGCGTATTGCCGCGGAAGCCGTTGCATTTCGATTCGCAGGCGAACAGGTGATGCAGGTCGCCTTTCATCGGCTCCTGCTTCTTGAACCACGATTGCGGCACGACGTGCTCACAGTTCAATGTGAAGTTCGCCTCCAGCGCTGCTACGGCCTCGAACATCGCCTCTTCCGTCGCGAACGATTCCTGCGACTTCAGTGCGTTCACCGCCTGCTCCATGGCGGATTCCATCGCCGCGTCCGCGCGGATCACCGATTCCGCATCCATCGACGCGCCGGAGTAAATGCTGATCAGTTCGCCGCTCGGGTGCAGATCCACCATCGGATACAGGTGTTGCGATGGCGCATACGGCTTCGGCGACTTATGCGTTTGAGTTACCAGCTGGTTAAGGGACTGATACAGGTTACCCGCCCCAACATCGATGCCCGCATAATAGCTCTCGCGAGCCTCGCTGTCGGCAGCTTCGTCATAATAGTTCGACGCATCTTCCTGGATAGCCTTGCGGGTCTGGCGGAACACTTCGACCGGGCTCGTGGCTGCCAGCGCGGCGGAAGTTGCTGTAACCGCAACTTGAGGTACTGCCGCAACCGCGGTGATTGTCTGCGGCTCCGCACCGCCTACCGTGATGGTGATTTCTATAGGAATAGTCCACTTCATGCTGTCCCCCTTTGCTCGGCCGTTCTGACCCGGCACGGCATCGGATTGTATCATTCAAAGTTCGAGGTGTAGTGACTTTGAATCGCATTCTGTTTCAGAACGGCAGCATTATCGATGGGTCCGGCGCGGAGCCGCGCACAGGGTCGGTGTTCGTAGAAGACGGCCGCATTGCGGCTATCGATCCGGCGCAGGCGCCGGCCGGCACTGAGGTAATCGATTGTAGCGGCCTTGCGGTCACGCCCGGTTTTATCGACGGCCACAGCCATTCGGACCTGCAGGTGCTCGAGCAACGCTCGGAAAAATGCCGCCAGGGCGTCACCACGGAAGTAGTCGGAAACTGCGGCTTCTCGCCTTACCCGCATGTGCCCGAACAGCACCGTGCATTACACGAGTTCGCAAACGGCATCTTCTGCGGTGACGATGCCTGGGGTTGGTCGAACGCCGCCGAGTACCTGGCCGCGGCCTCGCACCCCAGCCGCTACGTCAACGTCGCGTCCCTTACCGGCCACGGCAGCCTCCGCGTCGCGGTGGCCGGGCACCGCTTGGGCCAACTGTCAGCGGCTGAGGTGGACCGTATGGAAGGCTTGCTCGACGAAGCACTCTCAGGCGGTTCCGCCGGATTTTCCACGGGCCTGATGTACGCGCCGGGCGACAGCGCCCCCTTCGAGGAACTGGTGCGGCTGTGTAAAGTGGTCACACGGCGCGGCAAGGTCTATGCCACACACATGCGCAGCTACACCTGGGGACTGGTGGAAGCCGTGGAAGAGCAGCTGAAACTGGTGCGCGAGGCCGGCTGCCGCCTGCAGATTTCGCACCTGCAGGCCGCCGGCGCGAAGAACTGGCCGCTGCAGGGGCGTGCGCTGGAACTGATCGAAAAGGCTCGGGCCGAAGGAGTGGACGTAGCCTTTGACTGCTATCCCTACGTGGCCGGCAGCACGGTGATGACCCAGTTGCTGCCGCAATGGACGCTGGAGGGCGGCCTGGATGCGATGCTCGCCCGCCTGCAAGATCCAACAATTCGCGCCAAGATTACAGACGAAATGATGAGCCACTTCTCCTGGCGGTGGAGCGACATCTACATCTCCGCCGCACCCGATAAGTCGCTGGTCGGCAAACACCTGGAGTCGCTCGACCATATGTTCGAAGTGCTGATTACGCAGCGCGGCCTGGTGAATATGCTGTCGTTCAACCAGAGCGAAGAGAACCTGAAGCAGACGCTTACGCATCCGTTATCGGTGATCATCAGCGATGGCTTCTACGTGCGTGGGCGGCCGCATCCGCGGCTCCACGGGACGTTCCCGCTGTGGTTAGGTGAATTTGTCAGGCGTAGAAAATGGCTGGATTTGCCGGCGGCGATCCGGAAGATCACCTCGGCTCCGGCGGAGCGCTTCGGCATGAAAGACCGCGGCTTGCTGAAGCCCGGTTATAAGGCCGATATTACGGTGTTCGATCCCGAGGAAATCGACAGTCCTGCCACTTACGACAATCCTGAACTTCCCCCCCGCGGAATCCTCCGAGTATTCCGCGAGGGCAGTCCGGTCCCAGTCGTTTGAACTCTACCAGTTCGCCAAAGGAACCGAACTGCCCTGGGGCGCAGCCAAGCGGAAAGATGTGATCATCTGGTCGAACAGAGCGGCGACAGAGTCCCAAATCGCCACCGGCGCCATACCGATCAGTGAGAGCAACGCGCCGCCGTCCTCGAATAGCGCGATCCTCACCTTCATCTCTCCGGCCTCCGAGTCTTGACTGCAAACACAAGACGCGGCGAATGTATTGCCGATCGCGGCGGGCATGAATTCCGTGATTCTCAGCTCCTGCTCGCGACACAGATACATCAGCCAATCCGCCAGCGTGCCCTCTCCGTAGGCAGGGCGCGCTGCCACCGTAAACACGACAGCGCCCCACGCCGGCATAAAAAGCGCCAGCGGCATGAAGAGCGTGGGATTATCGAAATCCGTTTCGTCCGCTGGGATGGGCATTTGCTGCCAGTCCTGCGGCTTCTGTACCGAGAAGGCGAACCGCTCTACGGCGGGTGTCACCTCGACGGTCGGAAGGATTTCTGTCATTGTCATTTCCGCTCTCCACTGACATAAGCGGAAACGTGCGGCGGAACAGATCACTAAACTTCAAACTTTTTTCCGGCGAGCAGACCACCGTCGATCACGCACACCGTTCCGGTGACAAACGCCGCCTCATTAGACGCAAGAAAAAGTGCGTAGGCGGCCACTTCCTCAGGTTTGCCGATCCGCCCTAACGGATACATATCCAACAACTTGGCATACCCGGCGGGATACTGCTTCCAGTAGTTCATGCAGTTCTCCGTCTCGATTGTCCCCGGGCAAATGACGTTGCTGCGAATGTTGTCCCCGCCATACTCCGCCGCCACCAGCCGCATCATCGCGATCAAGCCGCCCTTGGCCGCAGTGTAAGCCGTTTCACCAACCCCCAACAGCGCGTTGACGCTCGATATGGTCACGATGCTGCCGCCGCCCGACTTCCGCATCGACCCGATCGCTCGCTTGGTGCAGAGGTACGGGCCTTTCAGACAAACTGCGATCGTCTTGTCGAACACTGCGTCGTCCTCTTCGATGATCGTGGTGTCGCCGGTGGACCAGATCGCGTTATTCACCAGCACGTTCACGGCGCCGCACTCACGCTCGACGGCCTGAAACATGCGGTCGACATCAGCGGCGCTCGAAATATCGGCGACCGCCGCCATCGCCCGGCCGCCGTGGCCGCGAATCCGCGCACACACGGCTTCTGCCGCTTCTACCGCGACATCGTTCACCACCACCGCCGCCCCTTCGCGCGCGAACAATTCAGCCATCGCGGAACCGATTCCTCCGCCCGCGCCCGAAATCAAAGCAACCCTGTTTTCCAGCCGTTTCATAAAACGCGGCGAGTGTAGCACATGTGATGTATGAACTCGGCTTCAAAAGCGGTCAGCAATATCTACCGCATGCGCGATGTCCACGCCACACGTGCTGCACGGCATGGGTCGCTCCGACTTGCGCCTCACCTACTGTCACGCCGGACGAAATATGCGGCTCACCGACACCGGCGGCCGCATCATCAAAGGGGTGGTCGTCTAATTGCCAGCGATATCATGAAGGTTTGGGGTCCTTAATACAAGAACAGGCGGAAGGCGCAAATCGCAGGCGCATTCCCAAATGGTTGATTCCGGCGCTCGGCTACGGCGTTTCCATCGCCTGTCTCATTTGGGTCTATCGCGGTTTCGATTGGGAAAAGGAACTGCCACGTCTCCAAGCGACCCACTGGCGATGGGTGGCGCTCGCCATTCTCGCCGACATCGCCGTCTACGTCTGCCAGGGGTTCCGCTGGAGCCGGCTGCTGAGCCCGCTTGCGCAGGTCTCACCATGGAAAACGACACAGGCCGTTTACATCGGGCTATTCGCCAACGAGGTTTTGCCGCTTAGAAGCGGTGAGGTGATCCGCTGCTATCTACAACGCCGCTGGACCGGACTGCCTCTCTCGGTCGTCATCTCCTCTGCGATCATCGAGCGTCTGCTCGATGGCATTTGGCTGGTCCTCGGTTTTTGGGTGGTCGGCCGCTTCGTTCAACTGCCCGGTTTTCTTATGGTGGGAAGCCGCATCCTCATGGGCTTGCTCGTCATTGTCGGCCTCGCGCTGCTGTTTGCCATCTTCTACAAGCCAACCGCACAGCAGGCCATCTCCGGATCACGCTGGGCCGAAGCTCTCCGTCATCTGGTCGACGGGGTCCATGCCATGGGCCGCTCGCGATCGTTCTTCGTCGCGTCGTTCCTCAGCCTCCTCTACCTGCTGCTGCAAATCCTCCCCATCCTGTTCCTCATCATCGCCTATGGCTTGGAGGTCAGCCCCTGGGCGGCTCCTGTCGTATTAGTCGTCCTGCGCCTCGGTACCGTCGTCCCGCAGGCCCCTGGCAACGTCGGCTCTTTCCAGGCCCTCACGATTCTCGGCCTGAAGATCTTCGGTATGGACCGTGGCGACGCCACCGGGTTCGCCACCCTGCTGTTTCTCGTTGTGACCATGCCGCTCTGGATGGCGGGTTTCGTCGCCCTGATCGCCACCCGCATGCGCCTCGGCGAAATCCACCGCGACGCGCATGAAACCCTGGCGCGCTCACGCCAGCACTGAAACCAGCTATCTTTGATCTCACTATGCGAGTACGGCCGTCATCCTAGAATCGAAGAACTGGATCGAATCTTTCCGAAGTAACGGAATTTCCGCCGCCATAGGGAGCCGCTTCCGATGCTGCCCGGTTACCCGGCCCCGACCGCCTTTCGGGTGTTCGCGAGCGTCGCCTGCAACGACTCCACCGGCAGGTCCCGAATGATTGGACTCACAATCCAGCCGAGCCCCGTCGGAATACCGCGAGTCAGCGAGATGGCCTCGCACTCCACGTAAGTCCCGCCATCGCGCTCTTGAAAACGCCAATACGAGAACAGCCGCCACAGGAACCCGTGGTCCTTGTCCGGCGCGAGTTCGTGCTCCCCAGGCTTGCCCGCGTCCGACACCTCGCGAATCGACGTGCTGTATGACCGGCTATGCGCCCGCTGCGCGTCCATCGGGTAATACCGGACCGCGTGCCGCGTGTTCAACACCACCGTGATCACCTTCTTCTTCAGCAGGCGCAGGAAGATATTGTAGTCGTTACCCGTGTGGGATTCGATCTTTGAATCGATGACTTCCGGCTTGTACCAGTTCTTGTGGTTATCGTAGTTCTGGACGGTTCGGAGAGTCTTCTGAAGCGTGGCGCCGGGGATGAACACCGCGCCCACCCAGTCGTGAATCAGCCCGCCCTTGATCTCCACAGTCGGATGCCCAGGCACAGACTCAACTACCACTTCTCCGCCGCGCACACGCTTCTGCCGTGCCGCCGATTCGTCGGTCCATAGGAACTTCGAGCCGTGTAGCCGTTCGCGGTTGATGGCCTCTTCCCGCGCGGCCACGTATTTGCGAAACGCCTCGCCGGTTTGCGGTTTGAGGTCCGCAATGGTGGGCTGTTCCTGTGCAACCGCGGCGGCAGCCGGCACAAGCGCGAGAAATGAGCGCCGATTCACTAACACCAGAGTGACACGTTCACTTACGGGAAATAGGGGTCCGGCTCCGGAATCGCCGCCCCGTCTTTGCGAGCGTCCGACGCGCCATAGTTCACCTTCGCCCGCGAATCGTGCAGAACGGCCTGCCCGCCGCCCACCGAAGACGTAAACGCGCCATGCATCACGAGCACATGCCCACGCTTGCGCAACTCTTCCTGCGTTGCTGCCGGAACGCGCGCTTCCATCTGCAGATCGCATCCCGAGAAGTTCAACTTTGTGAAGCGGGGAGCCTCCATGGCTTGTTGGATGTTGAACTCATGGTCCGCTACATACGACGCAAACTGCGCGTGCGCCTGCGCCTGGTTCAGCCCGCCCATGATGCCGAACCCGATGTGCAGGTTGTCCTTTTCCATGTACGCCGGAATGATCGTATGGAACGGCCGCTTGCGCCCCTCCAGCCGGTTCGGATGCTTGTCCTCCAGCGTGAACAGTCCGGCGCGGTTGTGCAGGTGGAACCCGTAATCGTCCACTACGATGCCCGATCCGAAGCTTTGATAGATGCTCTGGATCAGCGACACCACATTGCCGTCCTTATCGACCGTCGACAGGTAGATCGTGTCGCCCACGCCCGGCAGCGGCTGTCCCGCTTTCACGTTGCACCGCGCCTCGCTCATCTGGATCAGCTTCGCCCGCTCCGCGCCATAGGGCTTCGAGATCAGTTGCTTCACCGGAATCGTCGAGTGCCGCGGATCGCCCAGGTACCGTTCCAAATCCGTATACGCCAGCTTCTGCGCCTCGATCTTCACATGCAGCGCATCGGCGGACAGGGCGTCATGCGAGCCCAGTGGGAACTGCTCCATGATGTTCAGCATTTCGAGCGCGGCCATGCCTTGGCCGTTCGGCGGCAATTCATAGACGCGCCAACCGCGATAGGTAGTGCTGATCGGGTCCACCCACTCGGACTGGAACTCCACCAGGTCCGCGGCCGTCATCGGTCCGCCCAGCCGCTTCGACGTCTTCAACAGCGACGCTGCAATCGGCCCCTTGTAGAACGCCGCCGCTCCGTCCCTCGCGATCAACTCCAACGCGTTCGCCAGTTGCGGATTCCGGAACAACTCGCCGACCTTCGGCACTTCGCCATCGCGGAGAAACACCTTTTGGGCATTCTCATCCGCCGCCAGTTTCGCCCGCGAATTGGCCCACGCTCCCTGGATCCACTCCGTCACCGGGAACCCCTCGCGCGCATAGTAGATGGCGGGTTTGAACAGTTCCGCCCAGGCGATCTTTCCGAACTTCCTGTGCAGCCGCTCCCAACCTTCCACCGCGCCCGGCACCGATACGGAATCGATTCCAGATTGCGGCATGCTCACATGCCCGGCTTTCTTCAAGTACTCGACCGTCAGCCCTTTGGGCGCATATCCCGACGCGTTCAGCCCCGACAGCTTCCCCGTCTTGCCATCGCGACAAATGACAAACAGGTCGCCACCAATGCCGTTCATCATCGGCTCAACGACACCCAGTGCAATGTTGGCCGCCAGCGCCGCATCCACGGCATTACCCCCGCGCGCCAGGATCTGCGCCCCAGCCTGCGAAGCAAGCGTCTGGCTGGTGGCGACAATCCCGCGTTTCGAGATAGTCATCGACCGCGCATGCCAGCGGTCCTGTGAAGAGGCAGGTTGGATCATTAGAAAGAGACTGACAAGCCCCAGGGCGCGTACTGCGTTCATGGAACCTCTCAGTATAGTTCGCCTAGGGTGGAACGCTACAATCGCTTTGAATGCCAGATTTCGATGTCGTCGGTATCGGCTTGAACGCCACCGACACGCTGCTGCTCGTTCCACGCTTCCCCGCCTATGCCGGCAAAGAGCCGTTTGAGGAAGAGATCCTGAGCCCCGGCGGCCAGGTGGCGAGCGCCATGGTGACCTGCGCGACCCTCGGCCTCCGCACCAGATATATCGGCACCGTCGGCGACGACGAGCGCGGGCGCATCCAGATCGAGAGCCTGCTCAATTCCGGCATCAACCTCGACCACGTACAGATCCGCAAGAACACCGCCAACCAGTCCGCCTACATCGTTATCGACCGGACCACCGGCGAGCGCACCGTCTTTTGGCGCCGCCCCGATGGCCTCCGTCTCGACCCCGCCGAGATCACCGAAGAGATGATCGCTTCCGCGCGCCTGGTCCACATCGACGGACACGACACCGCCGCCGTCGAGCGCGCCGCCCGTATTGCCCGCGCCAACGGCATCCCGGTCACCGTCGACGTCGACACCATTTACCACGGGTTCGACCGCGTGCTGCCTTACGTCGACTACCTCGTCACGAGCTCCGAATTCCCGTCCCGCTGGACCAACGTCCACGACCCCTTTCAGGCCCTCGAGACAATCCAGAAAGAATACGGCATGAAGGTCGCCGCCATGACGCTCGGCGCGCATGGGTGTCTGGCCCGCTGTGACGGCCAATACTTCTACTCCCCGGCCTACGTCGTCAACTGTGTCGACACCACCGGGGCCGGCGACATCTTTCATGGGGCCTTCTGTTATGCTGTGCTCAAAGGAATGAGCCTGCAGGACACGCTGGACTTTTCCAATGCCATGGCGGCTCTGAACTGCACCGCTCTGGGCGCGCGTGGCGGCATTCGCCCCGCCCAGGATGCGATCGCCCTGATGCGCCGCGCTGAACGCCGCTCGCAACCCGACTTCGTCGCGCGCACGGCCGCCGCCGTACAAGGATGATCCCTCTTCGCGACTCGCTGCCCAGCCGCACGGCGCCCATCGTCACCATCCTTATCATCGCGATCAACGTCGCGGTCTTCCTCCACGAATGGACGATGGACCCGTTTACCCGCAACCACTTCGTCGCGCAATACGCGCTGATTCCCCGCCGCTTCCAGGCGATCGACCTGTTCAGCTCCATGTTCCTGCACGGCGGCTGGCTCCACTTGATCGGCAACATGTGGTTCCTCTGGATTTACGGCGATAACGTCGAAGACATCCTCGGCCGCTTCAAATACCTCCTCTTCTATCTGGGCTGTGGCGTAGCGGCTGCACTCGTACACCTGTTCTTCAACTTCGATTCGCGCATCCCCACCGTGGGCGCAAGCGGCGCGATCGCGGGCGTGATGGGCGCGTACCTGCTCAAGTTTCCACACGCCCGGATCGTGACACTCATCCCGATCTTCGTCTTCTTCACCACCGTCGAGATCCCCGCCTGGATCATGCTCGCCTATTGGTTCATCATCCAGTTGTTCTCCGGTGTCGGCGAGATGACCCGGGCAGGCGTCAATGAAGGCGGTATCGCCTGGTTTGCCCACGTTGGCGGCTTCGTCGCCGGCATGGCCCTGGTGAAACTCTTAGGCGCGAAGCAA
This sequence comes from Bryobacterales bacterium, assembly GCA_020846745.1. Classification (GTDB taxonomy): domain Bacteria; phylum Acidobacteriota; class Terriglobia; order Bryobacterales; family Bryobacteraceae; genus JADLDI01. The sequence continues at coordinate 21,793 of JADLDI010000079.1, forward strand.
CCCTATCGCCGCTACTCGGAATATCGCTGGTAATGCCCGAAGTCATCATCTACAGCCGCCCCGGCTGTCACCTCTGCGAACGCGTGGAACAACTCGTCGACCGCGCGCACGCTGAGGCGAACTTCGAATCCCGCATCGTCAACATCGATTCCGACCCGGCTCTCAAAGCCCGTTACGATTGGGAGATCCCCGTCGTCGCCATCAACGGCAAAGATATGTTCGGATACGCCATGGAGTACGAGGCGTTTCTGGCGAAAGTCAAAGAACTCCAATGAGAAACCCTTATACCGACGCTCCTGAAGTGGACCCGATCGACGTGCTCGCCATCGCCGCCCATCCCGACGATGTCGAACAGACCTGCGGCGGCACCCTCATCAAGCTGGCCGAGCTGGGGTATCGCACCGGCGTGCTCGACCTGACCGACGGCGGCATGGGCTCGCGCGGCACCCCCGAACTGCGCCTCGAGGAAGCCGGCCGCGCCGGTCAGATCATGCTCTGCAAATACCGCGGCAACATGCACTTTCCCGACGCGCGCCTCGAGAATGCCCTGGCCGGACGCATCGCCATCGCATCCGAGATCCGACGTTTGCGCCCGCGCATGGTGATTCTCCCCTATTGGCAAGCCCGCCACCCCGATCACTACCGCGCCGCCGAACTGGGCTACGAAGGCTGCTTCCTCGCGGGACTCCGCAAACTCGACGCCTATACCGAGCCCCACCGCCCCCGCAAGATCATTTACTCCGCGCAGTACGACTCGGTCGAACCCAGCTTCATTATCGACATCACCAGCCAGTTCGAACGCCGCATGGCCGCCTTGCTCGTCTATCAATCCCAATACGGCGACCAGCAACAAGCCAGCGACCTGTTCCCTTCACAATCCGAAATCCGCGACCGCCTCGAGACCGTGGCCAAGTTCTACGGCCATAAGATCGGCGCCAAATACGGCGAAGCCTTCGTCGTCAAAGAAGCCCTAACCTTCGACGACCCGATGGCCGTCGCCAGCGTGCGCTCGTTCTGAACTAACCGCGATCTCTCTGGTCGGAGTTCGTTTCGCAAGGTGTTGATTTCATGGGTTCAGGCGGCCTTGTATTTGAAGCCGGAGCCGCAGGGGCAGGGGGAGTTGCGGCCAACTTCGCCAAGGCTAGTGTCGGCCAAGGCCGACCGGGGGGATTTCGTCTCGCAAAGTGTTGAAAAGATTGGGTGAAAAGGGGGCGGCTCGGGGGTGGATTATCCGCAACCCGGCGCTGACGCTCCAGGCACTCGCCGGGTTTCGCTCCGGGGCTGACGGGCTTGGCAATTCGTCTCGCAAATCGTTCAATCTTTGGGACATCCGCGAGGGGAGCGAAGGATTCGGGCCAACTGTTGGAGGTGCCAAGCGGCGGTGATCAGACGATGGAAGGCGTGGGTTCGAGAGGTCCGTCGGGTTGGACTTCGTTTCGCAATTCCGCTTCAATTCCGTCGAAGACGGGTTGGCCGTCCGGGGTGGAACGCCGATACTGAGCAGCCGGTTTACCGGTCGGGCCGCTGTTCAACGATGTGTTCGGAGGACGCGGCGCTCCCTGAGGGGTGAGAGAAAAAGGACCACGGGCTCACGCACCGCGGTTCGGTTACGGCATTTACAGAGCCCCGAATGCACCCTCGGAATACCCGGAGTTCGTTTCGCAAATGATTGAAAAATTTCGGAATCGGCCGCCGATTAACGCGACTTAACGCCGATGGGGTCGGTGGCGCGACGGCTTCCGACTTGAGGTAGTGCGAAAAAAAGACCGCGCGATGGCGGTCCTTTTCGATTTGTTTGAGTGTGGACACACGCCCACTTACCGGAATCAAGTGTACCAAAAAATGGCGGCGGAGTTCAAGTCGCTGTCTTGTCGCTCGCGCGATTAGAGGCGGGAAGTGATGCTCGGGACCGGGGATGCGGACGGTGGGCTCGGTGGCTGGCGCAAAGCGACTCAGCTAAGCTTTTTAGACGATGCGGTTGGCGCGCTTTGGGGTTGTGCTCATCATTTCCGTTTATCTGGCTTGGAATACCAGAGGGGCTCTTACTTCGCCGTTTACCCCTGACGACATGATGAACCTTTATGGTGCTTGGGAAACCGGCTGGCCGAGTCTGGTGAAGGCCCTTTGGGTTCCGTCAGTTCCGATTGCACGGCCACTCGGTGGGCTCTACTATTTGAGCCTCTATTCGGTGTTTGGTTTGAACCCGATTCCGTTTCATGTGGTGTGCCTGGGGCTGGTCGCGGTTAATGTCGTACTCGTCTATTGTTTGCTTCGCTCGCTTGACGGATCATACCTCCCAAGCCTGATTGCGACGCTGTTATTCGCGTTTCACATCAGAATGGCTGATCTCTACTACAGCAGTGGGACTGTCTATGATCTGCTGGCCGCGTTTTGGGTGATCCTGTTAGCGCTATTCATGCTGAAGGCCGGCAGAGAGGCAAACCCGCCGGTGCGAAGAGTTGTTTGGAATTTGTTGATATCCGCCGGTCTATTTGGCCTTGCGATCGGCTCGAAGGAGCATGCGGTCATGGTTATAAGCGTGCTGACCGTCTTCGCTTTCGTGTTGCGGCATTCGGGCAAAGCTATCGGTTGGCCGTTGACGGTTTGCTGGGTTATCGCCGCGGTTTACACGTACTTCCGCGCGAGTAAGAGTGGACCACTGGCATCGGCTCCGGCGTACACCCTGACGATTGAGCCTGCCCGCGTGTTGACAACAGCCGTTCGCTACCTGGAGAGCCTCGTTTTACAACCCGCGGAGACGCTAAGCGTTCTCTACATGTTGGCGGGAAGCGTACTGATCGCTGCATTATTGATGACCCGGTCGAGGATCGTATTCCTTGGACTTTCGTGGTTGCTGTTGACCTCGCTACCGATTCTGATGATTCCACCCCGCGGACTGTTCGCGCTCTACCTGCCGTTGATTGGGCTTTGGATGGTAGTTGGTGGAATGCTAACTTGGGCAACCCCTCGATCGTGGGACTCTAAGCCCCCAGCGATTGTGGGCGTAACATGCGTTGTGGCGCTCTGTTTGACGTGGGTTTGGGAACGGCACCGAGCGGGAATGCTTTGGTGGACGGAGGAGCGGTCGAAGAACATCATGCGCTTGATGGCTGATTCGTCCGGTATCCCACTCGCCAGGGGGAGCAGCGTTCTGATGCGGAATGACCCATTTCAGACGGACGAGTGGACTCCATTATTCGTTCTGAGGCTCGCGAAAAAGGACCCCACGCTCGCGGTCTTTCGAACAAAGATGGAGCCGTCCATCGAATTCCGGGACACGGATTTCGACGTTGTGATCACGTACGGCAACGATAAGGCGATTCGTTCCGTTCGGTTCCCTCGTTCCGCCGGGCCGGCGCCGTGACAGCAGAGAGACGACGGTTTGAAGTGAATGTCGAGAGCGAGTTGAGCACTCCTTCAGCAGGCCACTCGGGTTTCCAGGCTTTTTAGTTTGGCGGTGAGAGTGGTGCGTTTGAGGCGGAGGAGTTCGGCGGCTGCCTTTTTGTTGCCGTTGCTGCGGCGGAGGGCTTGTTCGAGGAGGTTGCGTTCGATTGCGCCGATGACGTGTTCGAAGTCGATGCCGTCTTCGGGCATGGCGATTTGGGTGGGGACGGCGGCGGGTTGGGGGAGTTTTCTGGCGGCGACGGAGGGCAGGGGAAAGTCGCCGGGGTAGAGGGTATCGCGGTCACCGCTGAGGGCCACGGCCATTTCGACGGCGTTTTCGAGCTGGCGGACGTTGCCGGGCCAACTGTAGCGGGAGAGACGGTCGATGGTTTCGTCGGAGACCTTTTTGGCGGGAATGCCTTCGTGGCGGCAGATCTTTTCGAGGAAATGATGGACGAGGACAGGGACGTCGGAGAGGCGTTCGCGGAGGGAGGGGACCTGGATGGGGACGACGTTGAGGCGATAGTAGAGGTCCTCACGGAACTTGCCGAGGCGGATGCTTTCGAGCGGGTCGACGTTGCAGGCGGCGATGACGCGGACGTCGACTTTGACGGAATCGGAACTGCCGAGGCGCTGGAATTCGCGTTCCTGGAGAACGCGCAGGAGTTTCGTCTGCAGGTCGAGCGGCATTTCGGCGATTTCGTCTAAGAAGAGGGTGGAGTTGTTGGCCTGTTCGAAGCGGCCGACGCGGTGCTGGATGGCTCCGGTGAATGCGCCTTTGACATGGCCGAACAGTTCGGCTTCCAACAGGTTTTCGGGGAGGGCGCTGCAGTTGACGGCGACCATTTGGAGGCGGGAGCGATTACCGGCGGCATGGATGGCGCGGGCGACCATTTCCTTACCGGTACCGGTTTCGCCGGTGATGAGGACGGTGGAGCGGCGCTGGGCGACGAGGCGAACGGTTTCGAGGATGGCCTGCATGGCGGGACTGTTGCCGACCAGGATATGGCGCCAGGCTTCAGGGGAATCGTTACGCCGGACACGGTCGCGATAGTCAAAGGCCTGCTCAATCGCTTGCTGAACCTGTCCGGCGGGGGTGTCCGCGGGCAGGTAGTGGAACGCGCCGAGTTTGACGATGCGCATAAGGTCCGGCAGGGGCAGACTTTCCGGGCCGGTGAAGACACAGGGGATGGCGGGCGCGGCGCGGTGCGATTCTTCGAGCCACTCTTCCGGGGTCCAATCGGGCAGGGGTAGTTGGACGATGACGGCATGGTAGGCGCCGCCACCGCGGAGTGCGCCTAAGGCGTGGATAGGGTCAGACATGCGGGCCACGTCCCAATCGGGGTGGAGGGGAAGGTTGACGGAGGGACCAATCCAGAGGAGGCGGCGGGAAGTGGCGAGTGTCTGCACAGGCTTCTATCGGCCGGTAACGGCAAAAACTTAACACGAAAGTGACGTAAACCCGTCAGGGGAATCTCAGTATACTGTGGGCATGCGAAGACTATTCCTGCAGGCCTTCGCCGGAGTAACACTGGGTTCGGTGCTGCGCGCGGCACAGCAGCAGCAATCGGGCCAGGTGAAGAAGATCTCCGCGGAAGAACTGAAGAAGATGATCGATGAGAAGAAGCAATTCTTCTTTCTCGATGTACGTGAACCCAAAGAAATAGAAGAACTTGGGACGATGAAGGGGTACGTAAATATCCCGTTGTCGCAACTCGAAACCCGGTATAAAGAGATTCCGAAAGACGCGCTGGTCCTGACGGCTTGAAACCGCGGCGGACGGGCTGTCCGTGCGGCAGCCATATTGGAGAGCCACGGCCTGAAGGTCGTGGGGGCGTGTGGATTGGCGGAGTGGAAAGAAAAGGGCTGGGAGTTGATCTACCCCAAGGCGGATGACAAGGGGGGTGGGAAGAAGAAATAGTTGCCTCGGGGTGGCTGCGTGCGGTGACGGTAGTTGGGACGTGCGGCGAGCGCTGGATCGGTTGCGGCCCGGAATTATGCACGGGACACGAGAACAGCGGCACGGCGGGATTACACGTTGCGGCACGGTTGTCGCGAACACCCGCCGCTCTTAGCAAGGCGGCGGCTCAGAAGAAGGATCGAGAGGCGGTCCAGGTGTCGACAGGAGTGTCGGCACGGGGGTGTGCGCCCACAAGGGCAAACACGAGCAGTCCAGGTGTCGACAGGAGTGTCGACACGGCACGCCTGGGGGCGTGCGCCACATCGCGGGGGCGGCATCACAGAACATAGTGGCAGGGCAGTAAGTATGGGGTACCGCGGGCTTACGCGCCGTGGGGTGGGTGTGGGGATCGGGCGGCGGGGGATTACGGGATTACGCGCCGTGGTGTGGTGGGGGGCGGGGCGGGACAGCAGTGGGGGGGGCAGATGTCGCCGCAGGGCGGGTGGGAGCCGAGGGCGCGGCGTTCGCGCTGGGGTTCCAACCGTTCGAGGATCAACTCGCGGATCATCTCGACGAACTTGGGATGGGTGCCGACGGTGGGGCAGCGGCGCATGGGAATGCCCAGTTCGCGGCAGGTGGCGGCCGCTTCAACGTCGAGGTCCCAAAGGACTTCGATGTGGTCGGAGAGGAAGCCGATAGGGGCGATGACGACGCTGGAGCGGTCGCCGGTGTCGGCGCGGTTGCGGAGATAGGCGGAGATGTCGGGTTCGAGCCACAGTTGGGTGGGGGGACCGCTACGGCTTTGCCAGGCGAGGGACCAACGGTTGATGCCGACCAGCGTGGCGACCTGCATACATGCCTCGGTCAACTGTGGGATATACCGGGCGTCGATCGCCATCGATGTGGGGACGGAGTGGGCGGTGAAGACGAGCTCGGCGGCGGGCAGGGCCTCGCGAACGCGGTCCGCCATTGCCTCAAGGAAAAGCGGATGGTTATAGAAAGGGCGGATCTTGTCGATGATGGGCGCGCCGGCGCCGACCTCGTCGCGGGCGGCTTCGATGTTTTCGCGGTACTGGCGGCAGCCGGAGTAGGAACTGAAGACGGAGGTGACGAAGGCGAGGGCGCGCTTTACGCCGTCGTCGCGCATCTGGCGGATGGTATCGGCGAGGAGCGGGCGCCAGTTGCGGTTACCCCAATAGATGGGCAGGTGTGGACCGCTCCGATCGAGGTGGGCCTGGAGGGCAGCGATGAGGTCGCGGTTCTGCTGGTTGATGGGACTGCGGCCGTCGAAGTGGTAGTAATGCCCGGCGACTTCGAGCAGGCGCGCGCGGGGGACATTGCGGCCGCGGAGGACGTTTTCAAGGAAGGGAACGACGTCGTCACGCTTTTCGGGTCCACCGAAGGAGACAACTAAGAGGGCATCGTAGGGGTGGTTCATCGTGAATGGCTACACTGAATCTTTATGGCTGCGCCGATAGTTCCTTTGACGCTCGAAGGCTCTTACATGCTGCATCAAATGATGCGGGTCCGCTGGAGTGACTGGCGGAGACTCGATCCGGAAACCCAGACGCAAGTGCTCGAAGACGCCGCCGGCACGCTGGGGCTTTTCAACCCGGAGCAGACCGGTATGTATTCCATGCTGGGTCACAAAGGCGACCTGCTCTTTGTCCATTTTCGCAAGACTTTGGAGGAATTGAACGAGGCGCAGTGGCAACTGGCGAAATCGAAGCTGTGGCAGTTTCTGGAGCCGGCGAGTTCCTATACGTCGGTAGTGGAGTTGGGGCTGTACGAATCGACGCAGCGGATCTACCGGTTGTTCACGGAGCGGGGGTTGGAGCCGGATACGCCGGAGTGGGCGGCGGCGCTGGAAGAAGAGTTGGGGCGGCAGCGGACGGCGATGGCTCCGCGGCTGTTCCCGACGATTCCACCGCAGAAGTACATCTGTTTTTATCCGATGGACCGGAAGCGCGGCGAGGACAAGAACTGGTACACGATACCGTTTGCAGAGCGTGCGCGGATGATGCACGAGCACGGGATGGTGGGCCGCAAGTATGCCGATTACGTGCGGCAGATCATTTCGGGATCGATCGGGTTTGACGATTGGGAATGGGGCGTAGACCTGTTTGCCGAGGATCCGGTGTGGTTTAAGAAGCTGATTTACGAGATGCGGTTTGACGAGGTGAGCGCGGTGTACGCGCTGTTTGGAACGTTCTACATCGGCGTACGCACCGGTTTGCCGCAGCTTGTGCAGTTGATGGCGTAAGCGGGATGCGTTGGATTGTTGCGCTGCATGTATTGACGGCTTCCGCGCTGGCACAATCGGACGGAATTCAGGAAGCCTCGGGTGTAGTGCGGCTGGGGTCGTCTCTGCTGGTGGCGGACGACAGCGAAGTGGGCGCGTATTACCGCGTACCGGTGAAGTTGCCGCTTCCGGCGGTGATGGATTTAAGCCAAGCCCGCGTGGAGAGGATTGAACTGCGGCACAAGGGGCTGGGGATCGATCTGGAGTCGATCGGGGTGCTGGCGGATGGCCGCGTCGTCTTGTTGTCGGAGCGGTTACGGTCGCTCGTGTCCGACCAGGGGATTATTGCCGAGTACGATAGCGACCTGGCGGAAGTGGCCAAGCGCGGGCTGGAGGGGCTTGCCATTCGACCGTTGCCTGGCGGGGCGTCGCGCGTGGCGGTGATGTGGGAGGGCGGCTATGGCGATTCCGGTTCGATGGGCACGCGGCTGCAGCGGCCGAGCGGCCGCGGACCGTGGCTGCCGCTGATCGTGATTCACGATGTGCCGCGAATGGGCCGTGTGGGACGGGTGCGGCTGACCGATGCTGTCGCGACCATTGAGTTGCAGGCGCCGGTGCCGCCGGGGAAGGAGCCCGAGGCACAACGCTTTCGTGCGCCGGACCTATGCTGGACGCGGCTGCCGGGCGGCGATTGGGGATTTATTGTTTTGCTGTCGTCGCAAAACGGCCTGCCGAAGCCGACGTTTGCGCATCATTGGATGCAGCGGTTCAACCTGGAAGGGCAGCGTGTGGGGGAGCCGCTGGATATCGCGACGATGGTGCCGAGGGAATTGGCGGGGGCGAATTGGGAAGGGTTGAACTGGTGGGAGCCTGGACGGTCGGTGGTGCTGGTTCATGAGAGCAACTCGCGGTTGGCGGCACATGCGGCACTTATCGAGTTGCCGGCCGAGTGGCGCTACGCCCCTTAAAAGTGAGGCACAGCGGGAAGCGTATCCCGTCGTTCCCCAGAGTGCGGTTACCGAATCAGGGGCAGCCACGGGGCGGCGTCCGGGCGGAGAGCGCCGGTGAGGCGGGGGTCGTCGGCGATCTCGATGGCCCGTTTGTAGGGGGTGAAGCCGGATTTGATGTAGAAGTTGACGGCGCGGGGATGGTCGAGGGTGCAGGTGTGGACGAAGAGGCGGTCGATGGGATGCAACCAGGCCTGATGGAGGGCGTGGGCCATGAGGAAGCGGCCGGCGCCTTGACCGATCATGTCTGCGGTGAGGCCGAAGAAGGTCAGCTCGGCGGTGGGTGTTTCGCGGAAGTCGAGTTCCGAAAGACCCTTGTCTTCGCCATTCGAACGCAGGACGGAGACTTCTACCTGCGGGTGATGGACGATGGCGGCGAGTCCGGTGTCGTTGAGGCGCATGCGGCTGAACCAGAGCCAGTCTTCACCGACGGCGCGGTAGAGGCGGCGGTAACGGTCGAGGTCGGGCTTTTCTAAGCGTTCAACGGTCAGGCCGGTGGGAGAAACGGGAAGCGGCGCCGCGGGCGGTGCCGGGCGCCGCATTTCGAGATAGGTGACCACGGCGGCGATTTTGCCGGGGGGCAGGCCGGTATAGCCGTCGGGGAGCATCAATGCATTTTCTACGCGGCTGTCTACGCGGCTGTTTGCGCGGCCTGGATTAAGGCTTTGATGTAGCCGTAGGCCCAGGCGAAGGCTTCTTTGCCGCCGGCATCGTTGGTGTGGCGAGGCATATGGTCGGGCATGAGCATGTAGGGGTAGCCGACCTCTTTGTAGACCTGGATGATTTTGAAGAAGTTGATGTCGCCTTCGTCCGGGTAGGTCTCAACGAACTTGTCGCGTTTGCCTTTGATGTTGCGGAAGTGGACGTTGAAGATCTTCTTGCGCTGGCCGAAGTAGCGGATGACGTCGGGGAGTTCTTTGGCCGGGTCCTGTAGCATTTCGCTGACGGTGCCCTGGCAGAAGTTGAGGCCGTGATAGGGGCTGTCGACGATGCTGATGAATTTTTTGAGGCCGTCGACGGTGCCGAGGACACGGTCGACGCCGCGGAAACCGGAGGGCGGCACGCCGGGATCGTGCGGATGGCAGGCGAGGCGGATTTTGTATTCGGTGGCGACGGGGACGACGCGTTTGACGAAGTATTCGATGCGTTCCCACATGACGGGGGCGGGAGCGGGTCCGGCTTCGGTGAGGGGCGGGTCCTGCTTGGCCTTGGCGAAGTCCCAGGAACGCTGGATGATGCCGCCGCGGCCCAGGGTGGGCTCGCCGGAGAGCACGCCCAGGATGGTGAGGTTGTATTTAATGGAGGGGACGCCGGCTTTGGCGGCGTTGCGGATGATCTGGCAGCACTTCTCGATGTCGCGGTCGCGATCGGGTTTGCCCATCATGATGGAGGGCATCGGTGATTTGGCGATGTAGGACGAAGGCAGCGGGAACTGGATCATCGTGATGTTGACGCCGTGCTTTTTGCCCATGTCGAGCATGCGCGAAAGGGCGTCGACTTCAAAGCTGCCGCCGGGCATCGACTCGGGATAGCCGCAGCAGTAGTCGACACCGTGGCGTTTGAAGTAGTTCAGGCGGTCGTCGGTTGTCGGCGGCGTCTGGCAGCCGACAACCATTACAGCTTTTCCTGGTTTGTAGTCGGCGGCGGGACCTGTTGACGACTTGGATTGGGCCGCGGCGGCAGAGGCGCCGGCGGCGGATGCACCCACAAACTCTCGGCGGTTCATAAACGGATCAGCATATCAGAGGAGGTTTGGTGGAAGAAAGGCGCTGTTGTTGGGCTCACGGGCTCACCAGGCGGAAAGATCCAGGGGCCTGGAGACCGCATCGATCACCAGATGCTTCACCGCGGCGAAACATCCGTACCGCCGTGGGCGCGGGAAAGAGGACGCGCGCCGAGCTCACTTCATCCTCTGCAGCAGCTTGTTGTAAGCTTCGTGCGAGCCGATCCAGCCCCAATAAAAGGCACTGCCTTCGCGATAGCCGATCACCCGGTGCGAGCGCCCGATGCGCACGGTCCAGGCATCGCCGACTTGCTTGAGGTTGAGGGAAGGATGGAAGGGATCTTTGCGGAAGAGTTCGTATTGCTTTTCCGCCAGCCGTTGCACCTCGGCGGGAAGCTCGCGGTAGAGCTGCCAGAACCGCTCCGACGCGAACGACTGAAAGGCCATCGGGCCTTACCGGTTCTTCCTGCGTCCCTGCTCAAACGGCCGGAACTTGCCGGCGCGCGCGTCGGCCTTCATCTCCTCGACGAGGGCCGTCCCGGCGCCGCCCGGAGCGAAGTCGCGCTCGATCTCGGCTTCCCATGCGGCCTGGCCGCGCTCGGCCAGCCAGGCCGCCAGCGTCGCCTGCTGGTCTTTGGGGAGCTGCTCGATCGCCTGCTGAATCTCGGCCAGTTCCATCGCTTTCCATCCTAACGCCGGAGCGGCTGTCCGCGCCCGGATGGCGTTTGGGAACCTCCGTGGGATGTTGAAACGGGAAACAAGGCATCGCGATTCGCCTCAATGCATGAGGCGAAAGAAAATGCAACGTTGTGTGCCGCCAGCGACGTTAGGTGTGTGTTACTTTAGCCGCGTGGCTCGGATTTTTCTAGGCCTGTTATTGGTGTGCCTGCCGGCGGCGGCGGATTGGTCGCTGTTCAAGAGCGGGCCGCTGGAGGTGTATAGCAACGCGTCGGACGACGAGGCGCGGCGGGTGCTGGCGACGTTCGACCAGGCGCGGTGGCTGGTGGCGAAATGGCTGGGGCGCGACGAGTTGAAGCCGCTGTGGACGGTGCGGATGACGATTGCGAAGGCGGAGAAGGGCGTGACGCCGGTGCGGACGCCGGCCTTCAAGGTGGTCCGCGACGGGTATGTACTGGGGATGATCGCGAAAGATGCGGTGACGCCGGAGATGCTGCGGCAGTTCGTGCGGCTGCTTTTGAGGGACGATACGAAATCGATTCCGGCGAACTTTGAGGTGGCGCTGGCGGACCTGGTATCGACGCTGGAGGTAAAGGCGGTGATGCTGACGGTGGGCAAGCCCCCGGCTGACGCGGCGCGGCGGACAAGAGACTGGGCGCGGCTGCACATGCTGTGCGTCGATCCGATTTATGCGGGTCGCGTGCGGGTGCTGTTCTCGAACCTGCAGGCAGCGGCGCCGCTCGATACGGCGTATCGCAATGCGTTTGAGAAGACGCAGAAGCAGATGGAAGCCGAGGTGGACCGGTATTACAAAGCGGGCAACTTTCAGCCGCAGACGATATCGGGCAAGCCATTGAATCCGGAGCGTGACTACCGGGCGCGGGTGCTGTCGGAAGAGCGCGGCAAGGTGGCGCTGGCGGATGTGGTGGGGACGCCCGCGGCATATAAGGCGCTGCTGAATGCGGGGTTCAAGTCGCCGGAGGTGCTGGAAGGGGCGGAGCAATACGAGCAGGCGGCGCTTGAAAAGAGCGAGAGCGCGGCGGCGTGGTTGAACGCGGCGAAGGAAGAGTCGGAAGTGCAGCATGCGCAGGAACTGCTGCTGAAGGCGATGGATTTGAACAAGCGCTGGGTGGAGCCGCATGTGCGGCTGGCGGCGTTGGAAAAGGATTGGGGGCGGAAGGCGGCGATCCTGAAGCGCGCGGTGGCTCTCGATGAGCGGAACACGGCGCTGTGGATTCAACTGGCGGAAGCGCAGCAGGAGGCGAAGGATTTCGCGGGGGCGGCGTTGTCGTGGCGGCAAGCGGAACGGTCGACGACGACGGAAGCGGCGCGTGTGAAGATTGAGGCGCGGCGGCGGGATTACGAGCAGCGGCGGCTGGCGCTGGAGGCGGCAGAGCGGAAGCGGGAAGCGGAAGAAAAGCAGAAGGAACTGGACCGCTTGAAGGAACAGGCGATGGCCAACATTCGCGCGGCGGAGGCGAAGGCGAATGCGGGGAAGTCGAGAGACGCGAACAGCAAGGTGGTGGAGTGGTGGGACGGTCCAAAGGCGGCGGGTACGGTGATGGGGATGCTGGAGCGCGTGGATTGCGTGGGCGGATCGTTGCGGTTGCAGGTGCGGATGGAGACGAAGAAACTGGCGACGCTGGCGGTGCCGAAGCCGAATGAGATCGTGGTGACGAGCGGCGCGGGCGGCGATGCGACCTTAGGATGCGGCGTGCAGCGGCCGGCGAAGAAAGTGAAAGTGGAGCACAACGAGAAGAACGAGGTGCTGACCATCGAATTTCAATGAGAGCCACGTCACGCTGGTGGGCGGTGGTGGTGTTCATGCTGGCCTCGTCGCTTTCCTACCTGGACCGGCAGTTGCTGGCCGCGGTGGCTCCGGCGATTCAACGGGAGTTCCAGTTGAGCAGCGCGGAATATGGGGTGATCGTGTCGGCATTTTCGCTGACATATGCGCTGTCGGCTCCGCTGGCGGGCTGGTTTCTGGATCGCGCGGGGTTGAACATCGGGATCACGCTGTCGCTGGGGTTGTGGTCGATGGCCGGGATCGCGACGGCGTTCACGAGCGGGTTTCCTGGGTTGCTGGCGTGCCGGGCGTGGCTGGGGTTTTCGGAATCGGCCAACATACCGGCGACGGGTAAGGCGAACGGATTGTATTTGAGGCCGGGGGAGCGGACGATGGGTCCGGCGATCAACCAGGTGGCGATCTCGGTGGGGATGGTGGGCGCGCCGGTGCTGGCGAGCAAGATGATGGCGGTGTGGGGATGGCGGTCGCCATTTCTGGTGGCAGGCGTGTTGGGGTTTCTGTGGATCCCGTTGTGGCTGGCACTATCGCGGCGTATACCGCAGAATGCGGTGAACCTGGCGACGGCGATGAGCGTTCGGGCGATGACGTTTGATCGAAGGTTGTGGGGACTGGTTGCCGCGAACATCGTGGGCATGCTGATCTATAGCCTTTGGATGAACTGGACGACGGTGTTTTTGGTGAAGACGCATGGGCTATCGGCGACCGACGCGAATCTGCGGCTGGCGTGGATACCACCGGTGTTTGCGGCGGCGGGCGGGTTGGCGGGCGGGAGTATCGGGTTGCGCTTGGCACGTCAGGCGAAGAGCTTGACGGCGGCGCGGTTGCGCGGTGTGTTGCTGGCGGCGTGCTTGCTGTTGCCGACGGCACTGGCTCCGGTGGCGCCGACACCGGCGCTGGCGACGGCGGCGATCTGCTGGAGCTTCTTCTGGGCGGTGGCGATGTCGGTGAACATCTACACGCTGCCGATCGACTACTTCGGCGCGGAGCGGGCGGGGTTTGCGATTGCGGCGCTGACGTTCGCGTATGGGTTGATGCAGACGGTGACGTCGCCGGCGATCGGACGGGCGGTGGATGTGTACGGGTTCGGCCCGGTGTGCGCGTTCGCGGCGTTGACACCGCTGATGGCGTGGGCGATTTTGCGTGTGACGGGTGAGCGGCATTGAGCAGCGGACTGAAGCGGGCGCTGTTCGGATTGCTGGGGAAAGATCCGGAAGCGGTGGTGGTGTCGTTCGCGTCGGGCGATGCGGATCGCGCAAGGCGGATGGTGGCGGAGATCCGGGCATTGGAGCCGGGGCGGCGGCATTTCGTGGTGACGCTGCGACCGTTGGGGATCGAGGATGTGCGCGAGATCGTGGTGGCCGGCGAGGCGGCGTATCTGGAGGCGCGGCGGGCGTTGCGGCCCTATCGGATTGGGCTAGCCCCGGTGCTGTTCGATGGCGGGTCGCATGTGCTGCGGGGGGTCGCTTTGGCGCTGGCTCCGACGAAGATGCTGGCGTATAACGCGCGGCTGGAGCGGCATCATCTGCACTGGCGGTCGCCGATTGCGAGTCTGCTGTTCTGGCGCGGGACGGGGCTCGACAGGATCTGGCTGCGGCCGTGGTTTTGGCCGTGGGGGACCGATCGGACGGTGGTCCCAATGGACGTGCGGACGCTGGCGGGCCGCAAGGAGAGCGCGGTGCGCGGGCAGGTAAGCGTGTTGACGCCGTACCTGCCGTATCCGCTGTCGCATGGGGGCGCGGTGCGGCTGTATTACCTGCTGCGGAACTCGAGTGTGGAATTCGATATCCACCTGTTCGCGTTTGTGGAGACGGAGCCCGAGGAGCAGGATCTTGAAAAGATCAAGGAGTTTTGCGCATCGATCACGCTGGTGGCCAAGCCGCGGTATCGGGAGCCGCGGTGGTCGACGCTGAAGCCGCCGGAAGTGTTGGAGTACCGGTCCGCCGCGATGGACCGGGTACTGGCCGAGCGCAAGGCACGGTTGCTGCAGGTGGAGTATACGCAACTCGCATCGTACGGCGGCGACATATTGGTGGAACACGATTTGACGTTCGACTTGTACCGGCAGGTGTATGAGCGGAAGCGGACTGCCGCGTCGTGGTGGGACTACAAGCGATGGCTGTGGTTTGAGCGAGGCGCGCTGAAGCGGTTTGGGCGGGTGGTGGTGATGTCGGAGAAGGATGCAGTGATGAGCGGACATCCACAGGCGACGGTGATCGCGAACGGGGTGGACCTGGCGCGGTTTCAACCATCGGCGGAGCCGGCGGGGCAGCGCCTGTTGTTCATTGGGTCGTTCCGGCACTTTCCGAACGTGGTGGCGTTCCGGTTTTTCCTCGATGAAGTTTGGCCATTGCTCGCGGACCGGTATCCGGAGTTGCGGGTGACGGTGGTGGCGGGTCCGGATGCGGCACTCTATTGGGGCGATCGCGAGTTGCCGCGAATCGAGCGGTTCGACATTAGGGGTTATGTCGCGGATGTGAAGCCGCTTTACGATGAGGCAAATGTGGTGATCGTGCCGACGCTTGAATCGGCGGGGACGAATGTAAAGGTGCTGGAGGCGATGGCGATGCGGCGCGCGGTGGTATCGACAGCGACGGGCTGCGCAGGGTTGGGACTGAGGCATGGCGAGAGTGTGTGGGTGGCGGATACGGCGGACGATTTCGCGAAGGGTATCGCCCGGTTGATTGAGGATGTGGGGTTGCGGGAGCGGCTGGCGGCGGCGGCGCGGCGGATCGCGGAGGAGCGGTATGCGTGGGAGGAGATCGCGCGGGCGCAGTGCCGGCTGTGGGGTTCGCTGACAGATGTCCCGCTGACGATCCGGGGTGCGAGAGCTGAGGACTACGGGGCGCTTGAGCGAATACAGCGCGAGGCGCCCGAAGCGTCGCAATGGGCGGTGGAGGAGTATGCACGGTACGACATGTTGGTGGCTGAGTATCGAGGCGTAGCGATCGGATTTCTGGCGACACGACAGACAGCGCCGGACGAGTTTGAGATCCTCAATATGGCTGTCGCGAAGGAGAGGCGCGGGCAAGGCGTAGCGGGGCGGTTGATGGGGGTAGCGCAGGAGCGGATGAAAGGGGATATATATCTGGAAGTGCGTGAATCTAATCGGGTTGCGCGCCGCTTTTACGAGGGGCTAGGGTTTATTGAACTTGATCGCCGGAAGGGCTATTACCCAGCTCTGGACGGGTCGGATCCGTACGAAGTTGGGATTGTAATGAGGTATCGAAAGTGTTAAAGTTTGGGTGGGACTGACCCACCGAGCCGTGGGCCTCAACAGCAGACTCGGCGTGGCCGACCTCATTACACTAGGAGGCAATACGAGATGGATGTTTCGAGCGAAGCGGATCTGAAAGCGCACTTGATGCAGACCGACGAGCCCTTCCGTCAATTGCTGGAACAGCACCAAGCCTACGATAAGCAACTGGTTGACTTGGAAGCGAAGGCTCATCTCACCACCGAAGAGGAAGTCGAAGAGCACCGATTGAAGAAGCTGAAGCTTCACACCAAAGACCTCATGGTGGAGATCATGAACCGGTACAAAACTCAGCAAGTCGGCTGAGTCAACGTGCGCGGCTGAAACGAATTCGCCAACAAGCCCGGCCCCAAGGGGTCGGGCTTTGTCATTTTATGGGGGTCTTGCTGGGTGAAACGCCCCCCACCTAGCTAGCACCTCCCCCGGAAACGGAACCGCAACCGTCAGGGCGCGGGCCCAATCTCTCCCCAGACTCGCAAGAAAGCGCCGCGCCATCCGACGACATCCTCACCCACTTCCCCGCGTCCGTAGCCGCCGAAATAGCATCCGTGCGGAACGAACCCAATTGCGATTGCGTTAAACGTTAATCAAGATTGCGTTTCGACCGGCTGGGTGCGCCGGCCGGGTCGCTGACGCTCCCCGCTCCGTTTCCGTTTCGGGCGGCAGCGGTTGGACGCGACGGTGGAGGTAGTCCGATCGGGGCATGATGAATGGCGGGGATCGTGGCATCGCTGACGGCGGTGTGAAGAATTGCTGGCCACATAGGGTCAGTGCAACGCGAAGTGGGGGGGCCTTCGTGCGGTCGCAGTGGGCCGAGACCCATCGCTTAGCTCGGGCTCAGAATCGGGAGCCGTGCGACAACACCCGCCGCTTGGCAAAGCGGCGGCTCGGGTCGGGGTTCGCGCGAGTGTTTTGGATGAGGCAGGTGGCCTATGCTCCACTGGTCGGGGGTCGCCGGACGATTGCGGAGGTGGTGCCGGCTTTGCTTGTGAGCTGTTGCCGGCCGAGGCTGCGAGTTCCCAAAAAACCTAATGGCGGAAGTGGCGGATGGCGGTGAAGACCATGGCCAGGTTGAGGCGGTCGGCGGCGGCGATTACTTCTTCGTCTTTGACGGAGCCGCCGGGTTGGATTACGGCGGTGATGCCGTGTTTGGCAGCCTCTTCGAGACCGTCGGGAAAGGGGAAGAAGGCATCGGAGGCGAGGACCGAGCCTTGCAGGGGCAGGACGGCTTTCATGGCGCCGATCTTTACGGAATCGACGCGGCTCATCTGGCCGGCTCCGGCGCTGATGGACTGGCCGGCTTTGGCGTAGACGATGGCGTTCGATTTGACGTGCTTGACGATCTTCCAGGCGAACTCCAGGGCGCGCCATTCCTCTTCGGTGGGAACGCGTTTGGTGCGGACGGTAGTGGCGGAGCGGTCGAGTTTGTGGGTGTCGGCGGTTTGGGCGAGGAAGCCGCCGCTGATGGATTTGACGACCAGTTCGTCCTGCATGGGTTGGGTGATCTCTAATAGGCGCAGGTTCTTTTTGGCCGCGAGGACGCGGAGGGCTCCATCGGTATAGCCAGGGGCGGCGATGGCTTCGGTGAACAGCTTGGCTACTTCGGCGGCGGTTTCTTCGTCCATTGTACGGTTAAAGGCGAGGACGCCGCCGAAGGCGGAAATCGGGTCGGCTTCGAGGGCACGGCGATAGGCATCGGCCAGGGAGGACTGCTCGGCGCAGCCGCAGGGGTTGGTGTGCTTGATGATGGCGCAGGCGGGCGATTCGAATTCGAGGATCAACTGCCAGGCGGCGTCGAGGTCGACGAGATTGTTGTAGGAGAGTTCCTTGCCTTGGAGTTGCTTGCCTGCGGCGATGCCGCCGGTGTTGGTGGAATAGAGCGCGGCCTTCTGATGGGGGTTTTCGCCATAGCGGAGGGACATTGAGCGGGGGACGTGGATGTCGAGGCGGGCGGGCGGGACTTCGGCGGGGCCGTCGTGGAACCGGCCTTCGGCGGAGGTGATGCGTTCGAGGCGGGTGGTGATGGCACGGTCGTAGGCAGCGGTACGGGCGAAGGCGGATTTCGCGAGGCGCCAATGGGTGTCGGCGGACAGGCTGCCGCCGGACTTCTTCATTTCTTCAGCGATGGCGGCGTAGTCGCCGGCAGAGGTGACCACGGCGACATCCTGATAGTTTTTGGCGGCGGCGCGGATCATGGTGGGTCCGCCGATATCGATGTTTTCGATGAGTTCGTGGACGGGCGCGCCTTCTTTGGCGGCCACCTTCTCGAAGGCGTAGAGGTTGACGACCACCATGTCGATCAAGGGGATGTCGTGGGCGGCGAGCGCTTTCATGTGCTCTTCGTTGGAGCGGATGGCGAGGACGCCGCCGGCGACGCGGGGGTGGATGGTTTTGACGCGGCCGTCGAGCATTTCGGGGAAGCCGGTCACTTCAGAGACGTCGCGGACGGCGAGTCCGGCTTCGCGGAGCAATTTGGCCGTGCCGCCGGTGGAGATCAGTTCGACATCAAAGGAAGAAAGGGTACGGGCGAAATCGACGAGACCGGTTTTATCGGTGACGCTTAACAGAGCGCGCTTGATCTGGGGCATGAACTAACGATTTTGGCATAGCGGGAGGGCGGAACCCATCGCGGGGGCGGTGTCGGACGGCGAACGGGACGGGCGTGTGCAAAAATCCGGAACACCGCTCCCTCGCGGTCGCGGCTCGGTTAGATGCTGCTCGTTTCGAATGTTTGCCGGACGGGACGTTCGGCCCACATTGGGACGCGGGCTGCGGGCTGCTGCCGGCTACTTCGCGGCTACCGCCGCCACGATCTCTTGCAATAGCAGGGTCCCGTTGGCGAGCGACTCCAGCGACATCCGCTCGTCGTTCCCATGCGCCCGGCTGTCTTTGTCGACCCTCACAAAGACGGGCGCGCCGTAAACTGCCATGCCTTTTTGCCGGAGGAACGCTCCATCTGTCGCCCCACGCGACATGTAGGGCACGACTACGCTCTTTTTGTATGACTTGGCGAGCACCTTCTCCATCTCCACATAGAGCAGCGTCGTCAGCGCGCTTGGTTCAGTGGACGGCATTTCCTGTCCGCCCGCGGGCGCGATCTCGATGGCCGGATCGTTCACAATCTGCCGGAATCGGGCGATGATCTCCTCCCGCGTTTCGTTTGGCAGCCGCCGTACGTCGATGCCCGCCGTCGCCGAGTTCGGAATGACGTTGATCTTGACGCCCGAATTCAGCATCGTCGGGGAAACCGTCGTTTGCAAGATCGCCGCCAATTCCGGATCGCGTGCGCGAATCTGGTTGGCGGTGACCGCGGCCGTAGCGGGATTCTCAAGCGGCCCAATCAAGGCGCCCAGCCAGGAATACTCCGGCAGTTTCGCGAGCTCCGTCAGGTATCTTCGCGTGGTTGTGTTCAGCCGCACGGGCTGATCGGCCTCCGAGAGCTTCACCACTGCCCGCGAGAGGTGCAGCACGGCATTGTCCGGCCTCGGCAGCGACCCGTGTCCCGCTACGCCCTTCGCCGCCACCTTCAACCGGGTGGGGATCTTCTCGGAAGTTTGAACTTCGAACAGGCGCGTTCCCTGTTGCGTCTGCAAGGCATAGCCGCCTTCATTGATGGCGAATTCGGCATTGATCTTCTCCCAGGCATTCGCGATCAGCCACTGGATGGCCGTCGACCCCGCCTCTTCATCGGCTTCCGCCAGCAGAATGACGTCCCGCTTCAACTTCGCGCCGCGCTGCTTGAGATCCACAAACACGGCCATCTCCGCCGCGAGGAGACACTTCGTATCCTGAGCGCCGCGGCCATAAAGGAACCCGTCTTTGATCAGGCCGCCGAAGGCGGGCACGGTCCACTGCGCCGGGTCCACCGGTACGACGTCGGTGTGCGCCATAAGCATTAGCGGAAGCGCCTCGCCGGTACCTTTCAATCGGGCGACCAGGTTTTTGCGCGATGGCTCACCGCCGATCACGTCCGCCGCGATTCCCTCTTTGGCCAGCTCGCGGGCGATATACTGCGCGGCTGGAGTTTCATTGCCCGGCGGGTTTGACGTGTCGATCCTGATCAAATCGACGCAATAGCGTTGCGCGCGCTGTGCCAACGTCTCAGCCCCAGCCGCGACGTGAAGACCGGCCACTGCCGCGAGAACCGTAGATAAGACCCGATTCAACATACCGCAAATCTTAACAGCGGCAGGATATAATTGCCATTCTTCGTGTCTATTTCCGCGCAGTCCAAAACCACGAGTGAGCGAATTCGTGGATTCGCAGTTCTCGTCGCCATCTACCTCTTCGTTGTCTACGTTTTCCCGAAACCGGCGGCTGTCAAACCCGAAGGTTGGCGGCTGGTGGGCATTTTCCTGGCGACCATCGCCGGATCCATTCTCGAACCCATTCCCGGTGGCGCACTCGTTCTGATCGCCGTCACGCTCGCCTCGATCCTCGGCGGACTCACCATCGCCTCGGCGCTCGGCGGCTTTGCCGACCCGACGGTTTGGCTCGTCATGGCGGCCTTCTTCATCTCACGCGCTCTGATCAATACGGGACTCGCCCGCCGGATCGCGCTTTTCTTCGTACGCCTGTTCGGGAAAAGCTCGCTCGGCGTGTCGTACGCGCTCTGCTTATCGGACGCGACGCTCGCCACTATCATCCCGTCCAACGGCGCGCGCTCCGGCGGCGTCATCCTTCCGATTGTCCGATCGATCGCCGAACTGTATGGATCGAAGCCTGGGCCAAGCGCCGCCCTGCTCGGGACGTTTCTATTCACTGCGGTATATCAGGGCATCTGCGTCTCCGCGTCGATGTTCTTTACCGGACAGGCGTCGAACGCCTTGGCCGCCAAGATCGCGACCGATGCCGGATTCCCGATCACGTGGGCGAGTTGGTTCATGGCCGGATTCGTACCCGGCCTCGTCTCGCTGGCGGTGGTGCCGTGGCTGGTGATCAAGCTGAATCCGCCCAAGATTCAGCACACGCCCGAAGCCGCCAAGTTTGCGCACAACGAGTTGGTGAAGATGGGCCGCGTGACCACGAAAGAATGGATACTGACGGCGGTCTTCGTCCTGGTCTGCGGAGCGTGGGTCACGAGCGGGATGACCGGCATCGACGTCGCTATTCCGGCCCTGTTGGGCGCCGGCACCCTGCTGGTTACCGGCGTTCTTCAGTGGGAAGACGTGAAAGGCGAAAAGGCGGCCTGGGACATCTTTATCTGGTATGGGGGACTCGTGCGACTAGGCAAAGCTCTCAACGATACGGGCGTCACCCGCGAATTCGCAAACTTCGTGGCCGGATCATTTGAAGGCGCGGCGTGGACCACGCTGTTCGTGGCCGCACTCCTCGTCTACTTCTACGCGCATTACGCGTTTGCCTCTATCACGGCGCACATTCTCGCCATGTACCCGCCATTTTTGGCGGTGCTGGCCGCTAAAGGCGCTCCGCTCGGATTGGTGGCGTTTGCTTTCGCGTGTTTCACCAACCTCGCCGCCGGACTGACGCATTACGGCACCACGCCTTCGCCGATGTTTTTCGCCCAGGACTACGTTCCGATGCGAACGTGGTGGCGAGTAGGAGCGATCATCTCCGTTGTGAACATCGCGATCTGGTCGACGATCGGGTTCGCCTGGTGGAAGCTGCTCGGGATTTGGTAATCGGCGGCGGTGGATGGGGCTGGATTGAATAGGGCGTCACTTGGGGTGCGGGCGCCCGCGGTTGGTTTGGCGGTCAGGTGGAGATGGGACCTTCGCGGGCGGAAAGGGCGGCGACGATGCTTTCGCGGCGTTCCGAGGAGAGCCGCACGGCCGAGTCGAGGGAGATCGAGTAAACGATCGCGGCCAGGACCGCATCCGCCGCGAGGGTGGCGTAGAAGGCAAACTGCGTATCGAACGCATAGCGGGCGAGATAGGCGAGAGCTACGGGCGCGGCCACCACTGGATAGAGAAGGAACAGGAGGGCCTGGAAGCGGCCTGCTGAGGCGGCGCGCCACTGGCCGGGGTCGACGGGACGTGGAAAGATGAGCGACGTGACGTTTCCGGCGGCCAGCAGGAACACCGAAACCACGAGCACGACGGCCAGGGTTTCAACTACATTCGACGCGGCCACATGCGAGTGAAACAGCGAAGCTACGGCGGCAATCAGCAGGACCTCGACGAACACAAAAAACAAGGCGACGATGTTCTTGGCGACGAGGATGCGGCTGATGGGTACGGCGGTAACGTAGTAGAACTGGACAGCGCCGCGATCGAAGCCAAAAGCGTTCCAGAAGCAGACCTCGCCGAGCAGGGCCAACGAATAGAAGCTGACCAGCGACAGGTAGTTAGTGGAGAAGAACGAGGCCGAATTGCGCGAGCCGAGCGGAAGCCAGATCACGATGCCGAAGGTGAATCCCATCAGAAAGACCAGGCGGAACCGTGGAGCACGGCAAAGGAACCGCAGTTCCTTTTCAACGGCGGCTGCGAGCGGATCGGGGAAGATGGCTGACGGGAGGCGGAATAACCGGTCGTAGATGCGGTCGCGCGTACCGGTGGAGGCGGTGGACGCACGCGCGGCGTCGGCATCGAAGCGGAAGCCGCGCTGGAACTGCCAGTGGCCGAACCAGGCGGCGAGAGCCGTCCAGGCGAGCAGGCCGACAGCGGAAGGCCAATCGACCTGGCCGACGGCGAGCCGTGCGGTAATCTGCCAGGGCCACCACAGTGTGCCCAGGCGCATAGCGGCTTGCTTGACGGCATCGGGCACGCCGGTGACGAGCAGCAGTTGCGGCAGGGCGGCGATGAGCACGAAGGCGATCATGGCGAGCTCGCGTGTGCGGCGGCGGGCGAAGAGGCGAGTGAGCAGGTCGCGTAGGCCGGCGGAAAGGAGCAGGTTGAAGGCAATCCAAGGCAGGAAGGCGAGTGGCGCCCATTTCGGAATGGCGGGATTGCGGAGCAGGCCGACGGTGGCTCCGGTCAGGATCATGAGCATCTCGATACCGGTGCTGAAGCGTAGAAGCACCTCAGTGAGGAATAGCTCGCCGCGGCTGATGGGGTAGACGGCGAGGCGCTTGAGGTCGAGCGCCATGCCGGTGGAGGCCAGCAGGATGGGAATCAACTGCCAGTAGACGAACGTAAAGAAGAGGACCTGCGGACCGTATTGGTGGATGAGGGGTAAACGGTTTGGCTCGGCGCAGATCATCTGGATGGCGACCGCACCGAAAGCGGCCATCGCGTACCACCCCAGAGACAGGATGGCGGTAAAGGCGAGAACGCCCCAGTTGCCTTTGCTGTAGAAGTTGAGAAGGGTCCGCCACTGTGCCCAGACGATGGCGCGCGTCTGTTGCAGCATGGCGTGTGTTACAGCCAGTCGAGTGCTTCGGCGGTGCGGTCGGCGCCGACGACGCGGACAAAGGCGTCTTCCAGGGTCTCGGCGCCGGAGCGGACTTCATCCATGTCGGCTTCCAAGACCAGTTTGCCTTCGGCGATGATGGCCACACGCCGGCAGAGACGTTCGACGACTTCCAAGACATGGGAGGTGAGGAAGATGGTCGCACCGTGCTTGACCTGTTCGAGCAGAATGTCTTTCATGAGACGCGCGCCGACGGCGTCGACGCCTTCGAACGGTTCGTCCATAAGGAACAGTTGGGGGCGATGAATCAGCGCGGCGGCCATGGCCACTCTCTTCCGCATTCCCTTGGAGTATTCCGCAATCATTTGCCGGGGATTGCCGTCGAGTTCGAAGAGAGTAAGTAATTCGCGGGCCCGCGCTCGGGCGACCGTGAGGTCCAACCCGTACATTCGGCCGACAAATTCGATGAATTCCAGACCGGTGAGATGGTCGAAGAGAAGCGATTCATCGGGGACGAGGCCGATGCGGGCTTTTACGGTTTGCGAGTTCTCGGGCATGGGCAATCCGAGGAGTTCAATGGAGCCGGAAGTGGGCGGGGCAAGCCCCATCAACATGCGGATTGTGGTTGTTTTTCCGGCACCATTGGGGCCAAGGAATCCGTAAAACGATCCGCGCGGGACATCAAGGGATAATCCGTCCACGGCAGCCTTGGAGCCATAGACCTTGCGCAGATCCCGGATTCGAATCGCCGGCGAAGCGAGGGTTCCTTGAGAGCCCTCTTGCATGTCACCTCTATTCTACAGGGACGTTTAGGCCGATAAAGGAGTATGGCTATGCCAACGATCGAGGGAACTTGTTCCACAGCCCAAGTCCGAGAGAAGGTGATGGGCAAACTAGCCAGTCTGCCGCCGTTCTCACCGGTGTTGAACAAGTTAATGGCGTCGCTAGCGGACGAGAACGTATCGTTTTTGGAGCTTGGCGATTTGATAGAAAAGGATACAGTACTAGCCGGGAATGTTTTGCGGTTGGTAAATTCGGCGCTGTATTCGCGGCGCGGCACCATCAACTCGGTGCGCCGGGCGGTTTCGATCCTCGGATTGTCGAAACTGCGGAATGCCGCTATGGCCATGTCTGTCAGCCGTTTATGGGGTTCGCAGAAATGGCCGCCGGGATGGAATCCCTCGCAGTTCAACCTCCACGCCGTTGCGAGCGCCATTATGGCGGACCTTTTAGCCACTGAACTTTCGACCGATTATCCGGAAGGAGCGTTTGCGGCGGGGCTGCTACAGAACGTGGGCATGTTGCTGATGGCGGCGAGCCTGCCGGAAGACTTCAATCGTGTTCGGGACTACTACCTGGCGAATCCGGGACACTCGCTGATCGCGGCTGAGCGGGAAGTGCTGGCGATAGATCATGCGGAGATATCGGCGGAAGTTTTGGGGATCTGGAATTTGCCGAAGCCGATTAAGATGGCGACCGGGGAACATCATTTCCCTCGATCCGGTTCGTTAGGGGCGATCTTATCGGCGGCAGACGGCCTTGTGGAACAACTCGGCATCACCGCGCAGGCGTGGCACCGCCCGCCCGCGGGTACGGCGGAGGGCACCTTGCAGGCGTTTGGTTTGGGTGAACCGGCGCCGGGAATACTGGAGACGTTCCGGGCGGAATACGACGGGTTGAAGGGTTTCTTCTGAGGTGGGTTGCGGGCGGGGTGGGGAGGGAGTTGGCCGACCAGGAGGTCGGCCGCGAACGGGGAGGTTCGCGCCACACTGGCAGGTTCGTTTGGTGCAGCGGAGAGGGTGATTGGGCTTAGGGGCGTGCGTGCGCCGGCCGGGTCGCTGACGCTCCAATCTCCGAGTGGGTGGCAGCGAGTTCGAATTGGTGGTGGTAGTCGATCGGGGCAGGATGAACGGCGGGCTTACGCGGCGCGGCGCGGTTGCGGGGATCGTGCCATCGCTGACGGCGGTGTGAGGATTGCTGGGTACATAGGGTCAGTGCAACGCGAAGTGGGGGGTGCCTTCGTCCGGTCGCAGTGGGCCGGGACCCATCGCTTACGGGATTGAGAAAAAACGCGGCCCGCGCCCTTACGGTTGCGGTTCTGTTTCCGGAGCAGTGCGTGTTTGCTGTGGTTTACCGGACGCGGGGCGCGGTGCTAAATCGCATTTAGCGGATTTTTTCTCACGCCCTTACGCTCGGGCTCAGGGTCGGGAGTGGTGCGACAGGGATAGGCTAGAAGTCGACCGACCGGGCCATGCCGCTCAGCAGCACCGTTTTGTAGGTCTGCACCTGTCCCTTCGGCGGTCCCGCGATGGTGGTTTTGATCGTGGTTACCACCGCTTCTGTCTTGATGGTGGACTTGAGCGAGTCCGGGAGATTCACGTCCGGAAGCAGCACGGAGAAGAGAACGGTCTTCCGATCGGGCTGTGCTTCGAGGGTTACGGTGATCAACTGGCCAATTTGCGTTTTGTCGGTCTTGATCTCGTTGCCGGTGAATTGCTGGTCCTTGCGGCCCTGGCGGATAGTCAAGAGAGGTTTTCCGGAAATGCTGCTCGACGAGTAAGTCACTTTGAGCCGCGTACCGGTGAGTTCGTAAAGATTTGGGGAGCGCTTCGGTGTAGGCGCCATATATTCCTCCTTTTACAACGATGAGCTTAGACATGATATGCCCCGTAAACCGTTGAGGCAACCGGGCCAGTTTCCGATCGTGTAATTCAATTCACAAGAGGGTTGAGCCAATTGAGCGGGCCAATCGCGCGTATCGGAGTGTAGAGGAGGAAAGAATGAAATATCGGGTTGTTTTCGCCGGCCTGTTCGCCGGCCTGTTACTTAAGGCGCAGATTCCGGAGTTTAAGCCACCGACACCGCTGTTTGATGCCATCATGCGGAGCGACACCGCCGCGGCCACTCGGTTGCTCAACTCGGGCGCCGATCCGAATGAAGGGCGCTTTTTCGGCTCCAGCGCGCTGCTGGTTGCCGTTGTCCAATCGAACGAAGAGATTGTCCGCGCCATGCTCGACCGGGGCGCCGACGTGAATGCCAAGGATGGCCACGGGTCCACTACGCTGATGTGGGCAGTGGGGAACGAGTCGCCGAACGCTTGGATTGTGGCGGCGCTGATCAAGCGGGGTGTCGATGTGAACGCGAAGAACAAAATGGGTGAGTCGGCACTGACGTGGGCAATGCGGCGCGGGGACATGCGGATGGTGGAACAACTGAAGGCCGCCGGCGCGTTGGATTCAGACACGATTCGTAAGTCGGTCGAAAATGCCGTGGCGACGCTCCAGAAGAGCGGCCCGCAGTTCGTCAAAGTATCGGGCTGCGTATCGTGCCATCACCAATCGCTGCCGCAGATGGCCTATTCCGCCGCCCGCAAGCGCGGCTTCGCGGTGGACAACGCGGTGGCCGAACAGCAGGTGAAAGCCGTGGTGGCGATGTTCAAGCCGATTAAAGAACAGATGGCCAATGGGACCGTTCACCTGCCGAATCCCGGCATCAGCGTGGGCTACTCCTTGTTGGGGCTGGCCGCGGAAGGCTATCAACCCGACGAACTCACCGCCGCGATGGCGAAGGCGATCGTACAAACACAACAGCCGGATGGCAGCTTCGCGATCTTGAAAGCGCGGCCGCCGATGGAAGCCAGCCAGTTCACGGCCGCGGCCCTGAGCATCCGCGCGCTGCAAATCTACGGCACCGATTGCGAAGCCGAGATTGCGCGGGCCCGGCAGTGGCTGGCGCAGGCAAAGGCCGAATCGCAGGAAGATCGCGCGATGAAACTGCTCGGGCTTGCCTGGGGCAAGGCCGACGCGAAGCAGATCGAGCAGGCGGCGATCGAAGTGATCGCGCAGCAGCGGCCCGATGGCGGTTGGGCGCAACTGGCCGGGCGGGAAACGGACGCTTACGCCACGGGACAGGCGGTGTTCGCGCTGCAGGCCGCCGCGAGTGTGATGGCGGCCGAAAAGGCGATCCAGAACGGCATCACGTACCTGTTGCGGACGCAGTTGGCGGATGGCACATGGATGGTGCGGACCCGCAGCAGCCCGGTGCAACCGCTGAAGGATAGCGGATTCCCCCATGGCCGCGACCAGTGGATCTCTGCCGCCGGCACCAGTTGGGCAGCCATGGCGCTCGCGTATTCGCAGCCGAGTGCGGGTATGGTCCAGACCGCCGGATTGGATTAGCGGAACTCGGCCGCCCACGCCGAAAGGCGTTTTCGGGTAGGGGTGGGCGGCTAATCGGCGGCGTAGCTGATTTCCATGCGGCGGGCCCGGAGCGCCGCTATTGCCACGAGCGCGGTTGTCACGCTGAATAGCCCGGCGACGGCCAACCACGCGGGCGCGGGGTCGATATTGAGCGCAAGCAATGCAAGAGGGGGAGGCACGCCCCCACTCACGGGGATCTCTACCGGGCAGAGCGACTTCAGATAGTAGATCACGCTGATCTTAGCCAGGGCCGCGGGCAGAATCCCGTTGATCGATTCCCAAAGCAAAATGACCGCGGCGGGAATCAGTGGGTTCCGGATGAGCACACCGGCGGCCAGAAATACACTGCCATAACCGGCGCAGGCCAGGGCAGTTACAGCGAGATACACCAGCACATCGTGCCAGCCGTTGCCGAGCGCGAAGTGGCCGCCCCTGGTGGCGCTGTCGAGGTGGCCGTAAAGGAGCGCGAGTTGAAGCGCCGTGCTGGTGACGAAGACGATGGACGTGGCGGCCACTCCGGCCAGAAACTTTCCGAGCACGACAATTTCGCGGCGCACCGGCGCCAGGAAGTAGTAGTGAAGGCTCTTCTCGAGGATCTCGCCGCGGAACAGGTTGACGAACACGAACACGCAGCCGAAGAAGATAGCGAGGCGGAGATAGAAGAACTGGAAGACGCCGGCGAAGATGCGTATGTCTTCGGCGAGGTCGCAGCCGGTCTGCGAGTTAATACGGTCGACCTGGCCATTGTGAAGGCGGATATTCCATTCCGTCTGCCCGTCGGTGTATTGGAGGACTTCCCAATCGCCGCGGCGGTCGTGCCGTGAGAAATGCCGCCATGGTTGCTGAAGGACGGCAACTACTTCGGCGCGGGTCATACCGGGTTTCACTTTGGCGACGGCATCCCTGGTCAAACTCGCCATGGCATGGGAGTGCCGCTGTTCCTGCCGGCGCTTCTCGATGAGCGCATGTCCGCCGAAGATGAGAACGGGCAGCAGCGCAAGGATGTAAATCCACAGGCCGCGGCGCGAAAGGAACGATTTTCCGATTTCGAGCCTGAACACGGCCGAAAGTTGGCGTAGGCGCATCGAATCTATCATCGGGAAGGCTCCCCGGCGCCGCCGCCGATCAGGTATTCGTACACAGAGTTGACGTCGTCATCCACCGGCGCGACCTGCTCGATATCGATTCCGTCGACAGCGAGGCGATTGAGGGTGAGATAGAAGCGATCGGCATTGCGAGTCTTCACGAGCAGGCCGCCCGAGTCCTCATGAACACGGGCCTCTACGACATCGTCGCGTTCGAAAAGCTTTGCGGCGAGCAGTTGCGGGCGGCGGCAGCGGATGAGGATCTGGATGGGCTGGTCCTGTATCTCACTGCGCACGCCTTTGATCTCGCCTTCCGCGATGATGTAGCCGCCGCTCAGCAGGATGACCTGATCGGAGATGATGTCGATTTCGTGCAAGACGTGGCTCGAGAGGATGACGTGCCGGCCTTCGGCGGCGTATTCGCGGAAATGGGCGATGGTTTCAGCGCGCACCAACGGATCGAGCCCATTCAGCGGTTCGTCGAGCACCAGCACCTGGGGGTCGTGACTGATCGCCTGGGCAAACTTGATCCGTTGGCGCATGCCCTTGCTGTAGGCGGCGATCTTGCGTTTGGCGGCGTCGCGCAGGCCGACACGGGCGATGGCCGTCCAGGCGCGGTCCGCCGCTTCGCTACCGGAATAACCGAACAGGCGGAGAAACGAGTAGACGAATTCGTATCCGGTGAACCCGCGCGGGTAGGAATCGAATTGCGTGCAGTAGCCGACGTGCCGGAAGAACCGTTCGGGATCCGATGCGGCCATGCCGAGCGCCGAGAGCTCTCCGCGCGACGGCTGCAGCAGACCCGTCATCAGGTTCATGAGCGTTGTCTTGCCGGAGCCGTTGGGACCCACCAGGCTGGTGATGCCGGGGCGAATCACAAGGTTGACACGATTGACGCCCAGCACTTCGCCATAGAACTTCGAAATGTCGTGGAAGACGATCTCATTGGCGGCAGGGTTCATCGCACCACCTCGTGCGCACGCACCTTGCGGGCCAGCAGCCAGATACAGCCGGCAACCATGAGGGCCACCGCGGCCATCGATTCTTCAAACGAGGCCGTTTCGGGAAGCTCGCGGCGGAACAGCTCCATGGTGATGTATTCGAGGTTGCGGCCGGGGTCGAGCAGTGTGCCCTTCTCGGTCCGGAGAATAGCGTTCACGGCTTGGCCTAATCCGGCGAATAGGAAGAACACCACCAGCAGCAGTGCGCCGGCAACGACTCGCCAGCGAACCCAGGCGGATAAGGCCAATGCCAGAAAAGTGATCAATAGAATCCAAACGGCGGACGATCCGACGATGGCGCCGACGAGCCATAGGTTGTCGCGCCACCAGTTGCCGCCCGCGAGCGCAGCTTGCAGTGCCCAGAGACCCAGCGCCGGGATCCACATGATTTTCGAAAGCAGTCCGGCGACGACCACCATCTTGCCAACCACATATTCCGTGCGAGAGAACGGGCGGCAGAAATAGAGCGGCAAGCCGCCGTTAGCAAGGTCGGGCGAGATCAATCCGGGTCCAATGAACGCGGTGAGAATGAAGGCCATCACACCCTGGATATTGGTGTAGTAGACAAAGAAGCGCCCGCTCACTTCGAACAAGCCATCTTTGGGAATGGGTATGTACTGGGCCAGAAATCCGAGGTTGTTGTTGAGATAGATGGCCAGCGCACACAGCGTCGGATAGAAGAAGCAAAGGACGTATAAGATAGTAACAAACCGCTGCTGAAACAACGTTTTCCAGGCGTAGCGCGGCAGGATAAGAAACCTTGACCATTCCGCCGTGAGGGCGCCTTTATAGGCTTTGTAAGTACGTTTATAGACGGCCATCGGTTAGTTCTCCATGGCCCGCAGGAAGATATCTTCCAGGGTGTCGCGGCGGTAACTCACACGGCGCAGTTGCAGGTCGCGCTCACAAGCGAGGCGGTAAATATCCCGCATTTCGACCCCTTCGCCGAGGATCATGCGCACACGCCCTTCCGTGGGGGACGTACATTCGCATCCAAGCCTGGCGGCGGCGTCGAGGAATCCATTGGCCATGCCGGCGATTTCCAGTTCGAGGAAGCGTTTGTTCAGGCGGCGTTCCTCGTCGAGATTCGAGATGTGGACGACACGGCCCTGCTTCAGGATCAGCACTTCTTCGCAGGTTTCTTCCACGTCGCGCAACAGGTGCGAGCACATGACGATGTGCATTTCGCCGGTGTCGCGCATTTCTTTGATGAGGCGGATCATGCGCCGGCGCGCCGGCGGGTCGAGCCCGTTGGTCGGTTCGTCGAGAATCACGAGTTTGGGCCCGTGGACAATCGCCTGGGCAAGCTTGGCCATTTGCCGCATGCCCAGGGAATACTGGCCCAGAGGGCGGTAGCGCGCCTCGCCGAGGCCGACATAGAAAAGGGCCTCGTGCGCGCGTTCGAGAGCGGCTTCCCGCGGCAGCCCCGACAGTTCAGCCATGTACCGGACGAAGTTGACGGCGGTCATGCCGGCAAAGAAGGCATCGTTTTCGGGCATGTAGCCGGCCATGGCGCGAATCGCTCGCGTTTGGGGGCCGACGGTGAGGCCCATGAGGCGAGCGGAACCGGATGCGATCGGGTAAAAGCCGAGCAGCGTATTGATCAGCGTGGACTTGCCGGCTCCGTTCGGCCCTAAAAGGCCGATTGTACGGCCGGAGAGCTGCCCGGAAAGGCCTTGGAGGATTTCGCGCCCGCCCAGGTTGACGCGCAACCGATCGAGTTCAATTACGGGCGCCATAGGCGGGTAGCATGCTTCCGTAGCAATTGTACGGAAACGGGCGGGAGGAAGTTCAAAGAAAAGGACTGGGAGTAGACGGGGGCGATTTTGGCCAAAACGAGACAAGTCATTGCCAAAGATGATGAAATTCGGCAATATGGTAGCCGAATGTATCCGCGCCAGCTTTCGCTCAAAACCTTGACCGAGGACCGCTCGCTGCTTTTGTTCGGCGCACGGCAGACCGGCAAAACGACCCTGGTCCGGACCATGTTCCCGGACGCACCCTTCTACAGCCTGCTGGAGGCGGACACATTTCGCCAACTGGCGACGCGGCCCGAAATGATCAGGCGGCGGCTGCGGCCGTCGGACCGGATGGTGGTGATCGACGAAATCCAGCGGATACCGGCGCTGCTGAACGAAGTGCACGCGATGATTGGGGCAAACGCGAAGCTGCGGTTTGTTCTCACGGGGTCGAGCGCTCGGTCGTTACGGCGCGGCGGCGTGAATCTGTTGGGAGGCCGGGCGGGCACAGCGCATTTGTATCCGCTGGTATCGCCAGAGGTCGGGTATGGCGAAACCGATAAGCGGCTGAGTGTTGGATCGCTGCCGGCGGTGTTTGACGCGAAGAACCCGGAGGAGCAGTTGAAGGCGTACGTCGGTACCTATTTGCAGGAAGAGATTCGGGCGGAGGGGTTGGTGCGGTCGCTTGAGGTGTTCACGCGATTTTTGGATGCGGCGGCCTTAGCCAACGGGCAGTTGCTCAACTTCGCGGAAATCGGGGCGGAGACGGGCGTGCCGGCGCGAACGGTGCGCGAGTACTTCTATCTGCTGGTCGACACGCTGCTGGGGTGGATGGTTGAGCCGTTCCAGCCGAACAAGGAACGGAAGGCGGTCGCGACGGCGAAGTTCTACCTGTTTGATATCGGGGTGGCGAACTTCCTGATGCGCAGGCCACAGGTACAGCGGGGGTCGCCGGAATATGGAGCAGCGCTGCGGCACCTGATCTTCCTGGAGTTGTGCGCCTATGTGTCGTACCGCCGGTTGGACGCGCCAATCCAGTTTTGGAAGACACATACGGGATTCGAGGTAGATTTCATCGCGGGCACCGAGGTGGCTATTGACGTCAAACCGCAGGAGATGGTGCCGGAGCGTGCGTTTAAAGGGTTGCGGGCGTTGGAGCAGGAGGGCAAAATGCGGAAGCGAATCGTCGTGAGCCTGGAACCGCACCCCTGGCAAACAGAGGATGGGATTGAAGTGTTGCCGGTGGAGCTATTCCTGCGGAAGCTCTGGGGCGGGCGGGTGTTGCGCTGAATCGAGCCCCACATCACCGTCGTTCGCCGCAAGAATCGCAGCGAGTACCATCTGGGCCGCGCGCTGTCCGGCCGCTTTCTTGGAAGTGCCCTCGGCGCGTTCGGCGAACTGGTGGCCTACCCGAACTTCAACAGTGAACGTCTTGCTGTGCTCAGGACCGGACTCTTTCGCGATGGCGTAGCGCGGCATCGGCAGGCCGAGTTGCTGGGCGGCTTCCTGCAGGGCGCTTTTGTAATCAACCGCGAGGGCTTCGTCACCGGCCTTTTCGGCATCGAAGTCGCCGACCACTTGGTGCAGCACGAACCGGCGGACCGCTTCGATTCCGGCATCGAGATAAAGGGCGGCGATCAAGGCTTCCAACGCATTGGCCAGAAGTGCGCGCTTGGCACGGCCGCCCGACAGTTCTTCGCCGCGGCCGAGCAACAGGTGGGCGCCGACGCCAAGGTCGGCGGCGACTTCATGCAGGTGGTTCGCGCTGACGAGGTAGGCTTTTAACTTCGAGAGCCGGCCCTCCGGATAAGTGGGGTACCGGCTCACTAGCACTTCACTCACGATAAAGCCGAGGATAGAGTCCCCCAGGAACTCAAGCTGTTCGTTGTCGTCCTGGCGTTCGGCGCCGTGGGCGGCGGCTTCAAACGCACGGGACTTATGCGTCAGGGCACGTTGCAGCAGTTCCTTGTTCTGAAACGAGTATCCGACCCGGTCTTCGAGAACGGTCAGGGACTCCGTCATCGGGCATTCCAGCGGATTCGCTATTTTTTCGCCTTGCCGGTAACGGCCTTGAGCTTTTCCTGGCCCGCGAACTGGCGGAAGGCCGGGTTGAGCTGCTGGTCGGCAAGCATTGGCTCGAGAACGCCTAGCGCTTCGTCCCACTTGCCGGCCATATTGTAGGCTTGGGCGAGGCGGAGTTTCGCGCGGTTCTTGGCGTCGGGGTTATTGGACGCTTCAGCGGACTGTTTGAAGGCAGCAACGGCGTCGTCGTACTTTTTGCGCGCTATGGCGCTCATGCCGAGGGCTTCGTAGCCTTCACCGACGAAGTCGGCCTTCGCGCCGGCCCACTGTTCGTCAGTGGCTTGGGCGTAGAACCACGGTTTGGCAGCGTTCTTCGCGAGTTCCATGCCTTCTTTGGCCAGCTTGTCGGAGCGGGTAAGCTTTTCTTCCTTGTCGAGGTCGAACTCACGAGTCTTTTGCGCGATGTGAGTAGCAATCCGAAGCATGGCGAAGTAGCTCTTCGGGTCGGCTTCGAGCGTGCGTTCCGCGTAGATGATGACCTTTTCGGAGTCGTTCTTCTCGCCGGCCGCTTCCGTGGCTAACTGCAGGGCAAACACTTTGAACTCGGTGTCGGCAAACTTAGTGAGCAGGTTTTCAGCGGCGGCAATGCGTGCATCGGCGGTCTGCGCCTGCAAGAGCGCCTGGATGGCTTCGCCCTCTTTGGGAGTTTTGACTTTGGGCTGTTTGTCCTGGCCGAAGACTATGCTGCCGGCAAGAGCGAACCCCAGAGCAAGGGTAAGTAATTTGTGCATTCTGACTCCTTATAATCTATACCAGCTTACTGCGGACTACCGACCGCTGGGTTTGCCGGCTATCTGATCTAAAGCCTGCCGGGCGGCTTCGCGCGCTTTGGGCGAGGCTCCCGGAATATTGAAAGCATCCTGAAAACGCCTGGTGGCTTCAGGTATCTCGCCCGCGGCCATGGAAAGGCGGCCGAGATACACAAGCGACCAGGCCTTGTCGGTGGGCGCCGCATCTAATTGTAGGACGCGTTCAAAGAGTTTTACCGCTGTCTCCGGATCGCGCTTGAGCGTAGCGATTCGGGCCAGGCCGTAGTAGGCCCGCGCCTGCAGCGGGTTCTGTTGTGTGTCGCTCAGAACTTTCGTATAAATCCTGGAGGCGCGGTCGAGGTCGCGCTTCGTGTAGAGTTCCTCTGCCTCTTCAAGGCTCTTCTCCACCGGCGACAGTTCCGGCGGCGGCGCGGCGGCCATCTGCTTGGCTTTGCGTTCGACGCGGCGCGAGGAAAACTCAAATCTCTCCATGCGCCGCTCTTCCTTCTTGAAGTCGATCGTGTTGACCAACTCCAGGAAGTACATGCGCATCGCCTGTTCCTGCTTTTCGTAGGCCGTTAACTGCTCGTCGAAGTGCGCGGTCAAAACGTAGCCTTCGGACATTGCCTGCTCAACCATCTCCGCCCGCTTCGACACCGGCGCCAGGTGCGCCTCGATCGCGCGGATCAGGCATTTGGTGAACAGCAGCAGGAAGTCTTCCTTATATTGCTCGGGCAGGTAGGGCGCGCCCTGGGCGTAGTCGCCCACGGCTTTCTTAAGGTCGACCTTGTCGCTGTACTTGGTCACCAGCGGGTCCAGCAGGTAGTGGAGATAGGCCTGGCGAATGTCGTTGAAATGCGGTTCGGCCGAATGCGTCACCACCAGGAAATAGTCGTCGAGATAAGGGCGGAAATGGATCTGGTTCGGAGCGCCCAGCACGTCGACAATCACCTTGAATTCGCGGCCCATGTAGGTGCCGGAGGTGGGGGAGCGCAGGTACGCGGAGACCTCGGTGACGGCCTGAATGGCCGGCGGTTGGTAACGCGCCATCATTTGCTCAAAGGCGGGCTGCGACCGTTTCCACAGGTCCTCTATATTCGCTTCCTTATAGAACTTCTGCAGGATGGGGGCGAATTCTTTCAGCGCCATGACATCGGGCGGCAATTGGTATTCCTTGATACGCCAGGCGAACTCGGGCGGGTCCGTCACCAAAAGGGAGTAGGAGATGTATTGCCGCAGTTCCCAGGTCGGGTTTTCCTGCCGGTGCTGGCGCATGAAGTCTTTGATATCAAGTAGCGACGGCGGGTTGGCCTTAGCGATCTCCGCGCGGATCTGCTTGCGGATCGGGTGGGAGGAGGGAGAGTCGAGACCATCGTTGTAACCGGCGGCATTGATCGCGGCCAGCACGGTGAACATCGCCTTTGACGCGTCCAACTGGGCAGACTGCGAGTATGCCGGTGCGCGAAGCAGGAGGAGCGGCAGGCAGAGAAGAATGACGCGGAGGAGGGCCAAGAGGGTCTTTTTCCAGTGTATCGCAAGGGAGGGGAAGGCGCGGCTGGAGTGAGGTGTTGGCAACGTCTCCGGAGCGAGCCGGCTTGAATAGGGTGTGACTCGGATTCTGCGAGTGGACGGGGAGGTGCTCGTTTAGCTTTGGAGGGGCTTGGCGTGGGGCCGCTCACCGCTTACGGGAAACACAAAAGCGGTCCGGACCCTGACCAGGCGTAGGCGGAGCCAAAAGGGGAGACCTCGCAGCGATCGAGCGATTTGTCGGAACCTAGCGGGCGCGGTGGCTTCGGTGAGGTCGCAGTGGACCAGACTCATCGCTGACGGGAGTGAGAAAGAATGGGACCGCGGGCTTAGAGTTGTCCGGAGGCAGGAACCGACCGGGAGATCGGCCGCGAACGGGGAAGTTCGCCCCACATGTGGAAGTCCCTCAGTTAGGCTGGCGGGTTACTGGAGCGGGGCAACGGAGAGGGTGATTGCGAGTATAGGTGTGCGGCTACAGCTTAAAGAAGATCTTCCGCTGGTGAAGCCAGTAGCAGAGATACCACATCACCAGCATCGCCAGCAGGTTATGCGGTATCGCGCCGTAGCTGCCCATCCAATCGAAGTTATTGGTAAACGCCATCAGCCCGCGCGACAGCCATCCGCGCAGCACCTGCGAGAACGAATAGATAAAGATGGAATTCGCACCCACCACGATCGCCGGGAACGCCCAGCGCCGCCAACCTTTCATTTCGACGATCCAATAGCAGGCCATCAGTCCGAGCAGCACCCAACCGGTCGAGTAGAACGTGAAGGAACCGAGCCACAGGCGTTTCACCATCGGGATGAAGGGCGCCAACGCCAGTCCCAACGCGAAACATCCCGCCGAGCACGCCGCCAGGATCTTCATCCGTTCCGCATGGGTGCGCGGACTCTGCATCAGCATGCCCGCCCATACTCCGAACAGCACCGTGACGGCGTTACCCAGGAAGTTGATGGTCGTGTAGTAGCCCGAGTACGTATAACCGAGCACCGCCTGGTCGATCACCTGTCCGATGTTGCCGGTCTGACCAAACGGGCCGTCCGGGGCCGGGAACAAGTAGAACAGCGCGTGGTGGAAGAACATCATCGCCGCCGCGCAGGCTACCTGCCACTTGAATTTCAACTGCCAGATCAAGGCGCAGATCACGTAGGAGAACGCGATCTGACACAGCACGTTAATGAACTGCGGCCGCAACCCTTTAGTCGAGCCCCAATTGGAGAGGATATTGGAGAGCACGATGAGCATCAGCGCGCGCCACGCGACGTGCTTCATCAACTCGCCGCGTGTCGCTCCCTGTTCCATGCGCCGCGCGAATGCGTATGGCATCGCCACTCCAACAATGAATGTGAACGCCGGCTGAATGAGGTCCCACAACACGCAGCCGACCCAGGCAACGTGGTCGAACTGGCTGGCGAGCCACTGCAGGTTCTGCTTATCCTTTAATGCTTCGTGGATGCCGAAGCCGTGCGATATAAGCAGCAGCATCGTTATCCCGCGAAATGCATCTAGAGAAATGAGGCGCTCGGTTTTTGGCGGCGCGGCCTGTTTTTCGACGGAAGGCGGGGCGGGAGCGGTCAGGGTTGCCAACGAAAGCTCTCCTTTGGTGGTTGATTGTATCTCACAATCAGATATAGCCGCGCATGACGAACCAACAGCCAACAACGGGCGCACGCATCCGGGCGGAGGGGGTCACGATGACCTACCGAACCGGCGACACGCCGCTCACCATTTTCGAGAACCTGTCGGTGGACATCGCGCCCGGCGAGCGCGTGGCCATCATTGGCGAAAGCGGCGCAGGGAAGTCCACGTTTCTGTACCTGCTAGGCGGACTGGACCGTCCAACGAGTGGGGCAGTGTTCTACGATTCGCAGGACATCTTTGCGCTGGACGAGCCGCGGTTGGCGGAATTCCGTAATCGCAGCCTGGGATTCGTCTGGCAAATGAACAGTCTTCTGCCTGAGTTCACCGCATTAGAAAACGTGGGCATGCCGCTCAGGGCCCGGGGCGTTGCCCCCGATCTTGCGGACGCTACGGCGCTCGAACGGCTGAAAGAGGTCGGCCTGGCGGCCCGGGCTACCCACCGTCCGGGAGCGCTTTCCGGCGGCGAACAGCAGCGTGTGGCGCTGGCTCGAGCGCTGGTGACGCGTCCGCGGGCGCTGTTGGCGGACGAGCCTACGGGAAATCTCGACTATCGGACCGGGGAGACGGTGTCGCGGTTACTGGAAGAGTTGCAAGCGATACATCAATTTACGACTGTTGTGGTTACCCACAATTTGAAGTTCGCTCGCCGCTTCCATCGCATCTTACAATTAAGGGAGGGCACCTTTGTCCCTATTGGGACAGAAGCCCTGGAGTAGGTTGGCTCCCACGGAGCCCCAAGAGGGTTAAAGGGACGTATGTTTGAACGGTATACAGAGAAGGCACGGCGAGTGATCTTTTTCGCTCGCTATGAAGCGAGCCAGTTCGGCAGCCCCTACATAGAAACGGAGCACCTGCTCCTGGGACTGTTGCGAGAGGACAAAGCGCTTGCTAACCGCTTCCTGCGGTCCCAGGCCGCCCTGGAATCCATTCGGAAGCAAATCGAAGCTCACACCACCATGCGCGAGAAGGTTTCCACTTCGGTGGATCTGCCTCTTTCGCATGAGTGCAAACGCGTCTTGGCCTATGCCGCCGAAGAAGCCGAGCGCCTGAACCACAAACATATTGGGACGGAACACCTGCTGCTGGGACTGCTGCGGGAAGAGAAATGTTTTGCGGCGGAAATCCTGCACGAGCGCGGATTGCGGCTGTCGCAGGTGAGGGAAGAGATCGCCCGGTCGAGCTCTGAGAAGATGTCCTCGAACCGGCCCAAGGAATCATCGCTGCTGGCGGAGTTCTCGCGCGACCTTACACAGGCCGCCATCGACGGCGTGCTCGATCCGCTGATCGGGCGCGACAACGAGGTCGAACGCGTCGTGCAGATCCTCTGCCGGCGTACCAAGAACAATCCGGTGCTGATCGGCGAGCCCGGCGTCGGCAAGACGGCGATTGTCGAAGGCCTCGCGCAGCGCATAGCCGACGGCGACGTGCCGAGCTTCCTGGCCGATAAGCGGATTTTGGCCCTCGATCTCTCGCTGATTGTCGCCGGCACCAAGTACCGCGGCCAGTTTGAAGAGCGGCTCAAAACCATCATGAAAGAGCTGATGGAGAATCAGAACGCCATCATCTTCATCGATGAGTTGCACACACTGGTCGGCGCGGGTTCGGCCGAAGGTTCGCTCGACGCGGCCAACATCCTGAAACCTGCACTGTCGCGCGGCGAAATTCAGTGCATCGGCGCCACCACGCCGGCTGAATATCGGAAGTCGATTGAAAAGGACCGGTCGCTCGAGCGCCGCTTTCAGGCCGTCAAGGTGCCGCCGCCCATCGAGTCCGACGCGGTGAAGATTCTGTTCGGGATCAAGGAACGATACGAGAAATTCCACGCGGTTGCGTATACCGACGAAGCGATCGAATCGGCCGTGTTCACCTCGAACCGCTTTATCCCGGACCGCTACCTGCCGGACAAGGCGATCGACCTGATCGACGAAGCGGGTGCGCGCGTCAAGTTGCGGCAGACCACGCTTCCGACGGAAATCGCCGATATTCAGAAGCGGATCAAATTCATCGTCCACCGAATGGAAAACGCCATCGCGAACCATGAGTTCGAAAAGGCGCGTTTTTATTCCGACGAAGAACGAAAAGAGCGGGAAAACCTGCGGCTCTTACGCGAGAAATACAATCTCGACGACACGGCTACCGGCGTGGTCACCAAAGACGACATCGAAGACGTTGTCGCTCGCTGGACCGGCGTTCCCATGACCGCCATCCGCGAAGAAGAAGTCTCAAAGCTCATCCGTATCGAAGAGGAACTTCACAAGCGGGTGATCAGCCAGGAGAAAGCCATCAGCGCCCTGGCTCGAGCCATCCGCCGCTCGCGCGCCGGCCTCAAATCGCCCAAACGTCCGTCGGGCTCGTTCCTGTTCCTGGGCCCGACGGGCGTCGGCAAAACCGAAGTCGCCCGCGCACTGGCAGACTTCCTGTTCGGCTCCGAAAAATCGCTCGTCCGCTTCGACATGTCCGAGTTCATGGAAAAGCACTCGGTCTCGAAGTTGATCGGTTCGCCTCCCGGCTACGTGGGATACGAAGAGGGCGGGCAGTTGACGGAACGCGTCAAGCGGAACCCCTATTCCGTCATCCTGCTCGATGAAATCGAGAAGGCGCATCCGGATGTCTACAACATCCTGTTGCAGGTGTTTGAAGACGGCCAGTTGACCGACGGACTCGGCAACACTGTCGATTTTAAGAACACCATCATCATCATGACCTCGAACCTGGGTGCGCGGCACCTGGAAAAGCGAACCGCAATGGGCTTTTCCGCGCCGTCCACCTCGGGTGTTCCGCCCAAGGTGGAAGACATGGTGATGCAGGAAGTGAAGCGGGCGTTCAACCCCGAATTCCTGAACCGCCTGGATGAGATCATCCTGTTCACCTCGCTGACGGACGACGACCTGTTGAAGATCGTCATGCTGATGTCGGAGCAAATCAACGCCAACCTGGTTGCCAAGCAGATCCGCATCCACCTTGGCGAAGACGCCGCCCGGTACATCCTCGAGAAGACGTGTCAGGACCGCAGCTACGGCGCACGACCCCTGCGCCGGGCGCTACAGAAGTACATCGAGGATCCGCTATCGGAGGCGATCATCCAAGGCAGCCTGCCGCGGCCCAGTGAACTCGAAGTCTACCTTGCCGAAGGCGGTATCTACTGCCGGCCGATCAACAAGGAAGGCGAAGAGGCCACGGTCAGCGTGGGCGCCGATGGAGCGCCGGTTCCGGGTACTCCGTTGTACATGTTCTAGACTTCAGTACGGTTAGAAAAGGCGCGATGGTTCCCGTCGCGCCTTTCGTGTGTTTTAATGGCCGTATGAGCGACCCCGCGCGCCTTGGCACGCCACCGCGTGTCATATCCCGCGAGGAAAAGCTCGAGCGGCTTCGTTCGTCGCTCCAGGCGCTTGAAACAAAAGAGGAAAATCTCAGGCTTTTTACCAGGTCTATCGCCCACGATTTCAACAACATTTTGGGCGGAATTCTGGGGCACGCCTCGCTCATTCAAGGGGCCGCCGAAGCGGGCACGGAAATCGCCGACTCGGCGCAAATCATTCAAAAAGCCGCTGAACGCGCAAAAGAACTCATCACGGAACTGCTCGACTCCACGCGCCGCGAGCACCCGTCCCTGTCCGAGGTCGATCTTCACGAAATGATCCGTGAAGTCGCCAATCTCGTCCGCGGCACCACGCCCCCGTCCGTTTACATCACGCTCAAGCTCGACGCCGTTGCCTCGCGCACAGTGGGCGACCCCGGCCAACTCCACCACATGCTGTTGAATCTCGCCCTGAATGCGCGAGACGCTATGCCGGACGGTGGAGAGCTTACCTTTGAAACGCGCTCTTCCGCCGAGCCAACCCCAACGATCCGGATTGCGGTACAGGACTCCGGCTGCGGAATCGCCGAAGATGTGCGCCCCCGAATCTTCGAGCCTTCCTTTACCACTAAGACCTCCGGGGGTTCCGGTATGGGCTTGGCGATTGTGCAAAGAGTGGTGCATTACCATGGTGGTAAGGTTGAACTGGAGAGCGCGGCCGGCCATGGATCACGGTTTCTCATCACTCTTCCGTTGCATCAGGTGACAAACGCCGCCTCCGCTGCCGCCGTTTGAGCTTCCTTCCTGTTCGTTTCCGCATCTATAGTTGAGGCCGTTTCGTGCTACTGTCAACTTCATCTGTCACAATGTCGGGCGCGTCCAGAATTGTCCACTCCGGCGGAGCGTATGTTTCCTATACGCTGCAAGGCCGCCATATGTCCGAACGTCTTGCCGAGGCGGCGTGCCGCATCGGCCGTGGCGACCAAAACTCCATTCCTCTCAACGGGGAACTGGTGTCCAGGAATCATGCGATGATCCAGTTGGCGGGCGCAGGCATCTATTATCTACACGACCTCGGCAGCCGTAACGGCACTTTTCTCAACGGCAAACGCGTCACCGACCCCCAACCGCTGACAGATGGCGACCGTGTCCTGATCGGTGGACACGAAATCCGGTTCCACCAGCCTCCGGCTTCGGGCGCTATCAGCCTCGACACCCTTTCCGGCACCACTGCCCTCCGTGCCGACCTCCAGATTGTCACCTCAGCCGTCGTCCACGTCTCGGGCGTACCGCCGGACGTGCAATCCTCGATGCTCAACGCCCTGCGGACACAGTCCGCCGGCCGGGGCGCCACGGCCATCGCGGTCACTCCCGATACGGTAACCTCGGTGTGGCTGCATGAGGCGCGTCGCCGTGACGGGGCTGATGTCCTTTCTACCCTTGAGTTTCTGTACGAAACCTGGCGGGCCTTTCATCGCGAGAACGCCGGGGTGCGGATATCCGCGGCGGTAAATACCGGATACACGCCGCCACCCGCCCCCGATACCCCCAACGCCTCCGATCCTGCTGCTTACGGACTGCCGGTTGCCCGTGCGGCCCAACTCCAGCAGTCCACCCGGAACATCCACCACGACATAGCGGTCGGGGCCGATGCTTTCGATCAGCTCGCGCAACTGTGCCCGGCCGATGAGCACTTCTGCCAACGCCGTCTCACCTTGCAGGACTATCCCAAGCCGATCCGGGTCTACGCGATCAACTTTCCCTACCTTCCCCCCATCCTGTTCACCGCCCGCGAAGCCCTCTCCCGCGCCGACCGCATGCCCTTCACCGTTTAGGGGAGTATCGCGCGCGCCCGCGCCACGACCACCCCCAATCGGGGTAGACAAACCCCAAATCGGGGCATTCAAACGGGGCCTGTCCCCGATTAGAGCGCGTATTTGCTATCCGTCCGTCACACAAACGTCTTGCAAAACCGGGCCTGTCCCCGATTTTGAAAGACATCGGAGGCACAGATGTAGGCGGGCGGCGGGGCTGGCCCTCGAACGGCTACAATACCCGAAGTGAGTTCCCCCACCTCCACCAAGCCGCCCGACGCCCACCTTCTTCGGCAACTTGGACTCATGAGCGCCGTTGCGCTGGTCGTCTCTAATATGATCGGCACTGGCATTTTCACCGGCACGGGCTTCCTTGCCGCCGACCTGGGCTCGCCGTCTCTTGTACTGGGGATTTACGTTGTGGGCGCGATTTGCGCTCTCGCCGGGGCTTTCTGCTTTTCGGAACTTGGGGTAAACTTCCCATCCTCCGGCGGCGAATACGTCTACCTCACCCGCGCCTACGGTCCTACGTGGGGGTTCATGACCGGCTGGGTCTCGTTCTTCGCCGGCTTCTCCGGACCGATCGCCGCGGCGGCCCTCGCGTTTTCCGATTATTTGGGCTATTTCTGGCCCGCCCTCAAACAACAAAACGCCGCCATCGCCATCGGCCCCGCCTGGTTCACCCTCAAACTTGGGGGAGCCCAATTGACTGCGGCCTCTCTGGTCGCCCTGTTCACCGTCATCAACTTCTTCGGTCTCAAACGTGTCGCGGCTCTTCAGAACGCACTCACTTCAACCAAGCTGATCGTCCTCATCGGATTCATCCTGCTGGGCGTGGCCGCCGGTACGGGTGACTGGCGCAACCTCTCTCTCGACACGGCCCGCACCTCTACCACGCCTATCGCCGCACAGTTCGCCATCAGTCTGTTCTGGGTCTACGTCAGCTATTCCGGCTGGAACGCTGCCACCTATGTCGCGGAAGAGATTCAGAATCCTGCCAAAACTCTGCCCAAAGCGCTCGCCCTCGGTACGGCCCTCGTCGCCGTCCTGTACATCGGCCTGAATGTCCTGTTTATCTACTCGACACCGCTCGAGCAGATGAAGGGCGTGATCGCCATCGGCTCACTCACCGCCAAGAACCTGTTCGGACCCGCCGTGGCCGGCATCTTCTCGGCCCTGATGGCCGTCTCCTTGATGTCCACCGTCAACGCGATGGTCACTATCGGGCCGCGCGTCTATTACGCCATGGCCAAGAACGGCGCGTTCTTTCCCGGCGCCGCCGTCGTCAATCCCAAGTGGCATACGCCGGTGAACGCCATCGTCTGGCAGGGCATCGTGGCCATTCTGTTTACGCTGACTCCCTTCCCCGACCTGGTGGTCTACATCGGCTTTTTACTGAACTTTTTCGCCACCGTTACCGTCTCTTCTTTGTTCGTGTTCCGCAAAAGGCCAGGCTGGCAGAAATTGCCGATTGTTAGTTTCGCGTTCCCGCTGGTGCCCGCCGTATTCATTCTGGTGGGCGTGTGGATGACCCTGTTCGGACTCACCCTGCAACCGAAAATCTCCGCCGCCGCCATCATCACCATCGGCGCCGGCGCCCTGTTATATCGATTTCGTATTCAAAACAATGCCCCGACTGCTTGATGGAAAACTGGTCCGCGACCAGATACTGAGTGAACTGAAACCGCGGATCGCCGCGCTCCACAGCCGGCCCGGCCTCGCTGTCGTCCTGGTGGGCGCTAATCCCGCTTCTGAAATCTATGTCCGCAACAAGGTGAAAACCTGCGAGGACATCGGCCTCTTCAGCGAGAAGATCACACCGCCCGCCACCATCACCACCGACGAACTACTCAACGTGATTGCCGATCTCAACGCACGCCCCGAAATCGACGGCATCCTTGTGCAGATGCCCCTGCCCACACACATCGATTCGCGGCGTGTGCTGCTGGCCATCGCGCCGCACAAAGATGTCGATGGTTTTCATCCCTACAATGTCGGCAATTTAGTTAGCGGCAACCCCGGTCCCCGCGCCTGCACGCCCGCCGGCATCATGGAAATGCTGCGCCGCTGCGAAATCCCAGTCGCCGGCAAGAACGCCGTTGTCGTAGGCCGCAGCGACATCGTCGGAAAACCGATGGCCCTCATGCT
This sequence comes from Bryobacterales bacterium, assembly GCA_020846745.1. Taxonomy (GTDB): domain Bacteria; phylum Acidobacteriota; class Terriglobia; order Bryobacterales; family Bryobacteraceae; genus JADLDI01. Next base: position 66,382 of record JADLDI010000079.1, read on the forward strand.
GCTCCATCAGCATGCCACCGTCACCATCTGCCACTCCAAAACGGCCGATCTTCCGGGTGAATGCCGCCGCGCGGACATACTTGTTGCCGCCATCGGGAAAGCCGGCTTGATCCGTGGCAACTTCATCAAACCCGGCGCCACGGTGATCGATGTCGGCATGAACCGCCTCAACACGCCCGCCGAAGTCGGAGCCGTCTTCGGCGACAACGCCGCCAAGCGCGCCGAATTTGAGAAGAAGGGGAGTCTTCTCGTCGGCGACGTGCATCCATTGGAAGTGGACCAGGCCGGCGCCGTCACACCTGTTCCCGGCGGTGTCGGGCCCCTCACGATTGCCATGCTGATGGCCAATACCGTCGCTGCCGCCGAAGCGCATACCGCCCGGAGTTGACCGTTCTATGTTGCGGGTCGGGCTAACCGGGGGACTCGCGTCTGGAAAGTCGTTCATCGCTCACGTGTTGGAAGACGCCGGCTGCCACGTGATCCGTGCCGATGAGTTGGGTCACGAAGTGCTGCAACCCGGCGCCGAAGCCTATGCTGCGGCGGTGGCGGAATTTGGGCAGGGTATCCTGAATGAAGATGGATCGATAGACCGGCGGCGTCTTGCGGCCCTTGTGTTCGATCACCCCGACCGTTTAGCCGTGTTGAACAACATCGTCCATCCTGCCGTGTTTAGACGTCAGGACGAGCTGATCCGCGCGGCTGAAGAGCAGGACCCCAGCGGAATCGTCATCGTTGAAGCCGCCATTATGTATGAAACGGGTTCCCACACCCGCTATCAGAAAATGATCGTGGCGGTCTGTAGCGAGGAGCAGCAGATACAGCGCGCGATGAAGCGGGATGATGCGGATCGCGAATCTGTCATGGCCCGCCTGCGCCGGCAGTTACCGTTGGCCGAGAAAGCCAGCCGCGCCGATTTTGTGATCGATACGTCTGGTACGAAAGAAGAAACCACCCGGCAGACCCTGGAAGTCTACCGGCAATTACGGAGCTTAGCTGGATGAAGATGCGCATTCTTGTCTTGGTCACCCTTTTGGTGGGTGCTTTCGTTTTGATCACTTCCCGTGCGGGATTGTTGCCGCGCTTCGGCAAGAGCGGCGACTCTCTTACCGGTCAGTTATGGTCGGGTCCGCCGGTGGGCCGCGCCGCCGGCCTCAGCACCGACGAAGTGAATAATATCGATATCTACAAGGAGGCCCATCTCGCCACCGTCAACATCACCTCCACCTTATACCGGCGGGACTTTTTCTGGAACGTTTACCCGGTCCGCGAATCGGGCTCCGGTTTCTTCGTCAATGAAGACGGCCTGATCATCACGAACAATCACGTAATTTCGGGCTCCGCCAAGCTCCAGGTGACCCTCGCCGATCAGTCTCGCTACGAAGCCACGGTGCTCGATCGCGATCAGGCCAGCGATCTCGCCATCATCAAGATCAACCCTCGCAAGAAGGTGCCGACGCTTCGCCTGGGCGACTCCGAGAAGGTCCAGGTCGGTCAAAAAGTACTGGCGATCGGCAATCCCTTCGGCCTGACAGGCACGCTGACAGTCGGAATCATCAGTTCGCTCGGCCGCAACATTAAAGACGACTCCGGGCGCGAACTGGAAGCCATGATCCAAACCGATGCGGCGATCAATCCCGGCAACTCGGGCGGTCCGCTGCTCGATTCGCAAGGCAATGTCATTGGCGTGAACACCGCCATCTACGGCCCGGGCGGCAACATCGGTATCGGTTTCGCCATGCCGGTGAACCGCGCCAAAGCGATGATGAACGGCTTCCAAACCAGCCGGCGCTACGGGCGTCCCAAACTCGGCATCTCCGGCGCCTACGTTGCGGGCGACCTGGCCGAAGCCCTCGACCTTCCCGTCGAAGGCGGCTTTCTGGTCTACGAAGTTCAACCCGATTCTCCGGCCGCCGCCGCCGGAATCCGCGGCGCGCAGCGATACGTGATTGTCGGCAACACCGAAGTGGGTGTGGGTGGCGATTTGGTCCTGGCCATCGACGGCCGCCCGGTCGATCGCACCGATGCCATCAACCGCGCCATGCAGCAAAAGAAGCCCGGCGACTTTGTGGAAATGACGATCTTCCGCGGCGGCCGCACCGCGAAAGTGAAGGTTCCGCTGTCCTCTTCAACCGGCAGCCAAGCCCTGTAGCCTCAAGGCAGGGCAAAAACAAACAACGCGCTCTGCGATGCAAGCGCCACGTACTGCTTCCCGTTCACCGCATATGACATCGGGGAGGTAATTACGGCCGCACCGGTATAGTAGTGCCACAGATATCTCCCGGTCTTCGCGTCGAGTGCGATTAGATTGCCATCGTTCGACGCCGCGAACACGACGTTTCCGCCAGTCCCCAACACACCTGTCGCATGATTCCCGATCTGGATCGGATAATTCCACTTCACGTCGCCTGTCGTCGCCTCCAAGGCTCGGATTGAGCCCGGATGTCCAACCTTCGCGTCGATCTCCTGCCCTCCACCCGTATAACCCTCGCCCGGCTTCGGATCTTTGGTAACCGACGTGTAAGTTGCACAGGCCTCATGCACGGACACTAAGAAGTAACCGGTCGCGGGATCATAAGACGGCGCCGCCCAGTTAGTCGCGCCGGCCGCATCGGGACACACATAGTTCCCCTCCGGTGTCGGATCGGTATTCGGAATCACAATAGGCCGCCCCTTATCATCCAGCCCGCGGGCCCAGGTCTGCTTCGCGAACGCCTTCCCGGCCACGAACTCGCCCGTCACCCGGTCCAGCACGAAATAAAACGCATTCCGCTGCGCGGTCACCAATAACTTCCGCGGCTTACCGCGAACCACTGAGTCGATCAGCATCGGCGTCTGGTTGCCGTCCCAATCGTGTGTATCATGCGGCGTGAACTGGAACCACCACTTCAGCTTGCCCGTGCCGGCATCGATCGCCAGCACCGAGCAGGCATACAAGTTATCGCCTAACCGTACGGACCCGTCGTAGTCCGGTCCGGGATTCCCGGTGGTCCAAAACACGGTCTTCGTATCGGGATCGTAAGTGCCGGTCATCCAAGTCGGCGCACCGCCGTAATCGGCGGAAGACTCCGGCTGCCACGTCTTCCGCGCCGGATCGCCCGGTTGCGGCGTCGAGTATACGCGCCACAACTTCTTCCCCGTCCGCGCATCGAACGCGTCCACAAACCCCGTCAGCGCGCACTCGCCCGAAGTAACTCCTACGATGATCTTGCCGTCGATCGCCAGCGGGGCGTGAGTAATGGAGAAGCCCTTCTTGTAATCGTCCACCTCGACATCCCAAATAACGTTGCCGCTCTTGGCATCCAGCGCCACCAGCCGTGTATCGAGCGTCGCCAGATACACGCGATCGCCCAGCACCGCTACTCCGCGATTCGTCATCACCGTGCAATGCGATGCCACCTGCGGCAACTGCCGGGTATAAGTCCAGATTGGCCGCCCCGTGCGCGCATCGAGCGCCGCCGCGTTGTTCAGCGGACCCGTCACAAACATCACGCCATCCACCACAACCGGCGTCGTCTCAATCGTGTTTCCGCCGAACTGGTGCGTCCACACGCTCCTCAAATTCGACACGTTCGCCGGAGTAATCTGGTTCAGCTTCGAGTAATGCGTCCCTTGGAAGTTACCCCAGTAATGGAGCCAGTTCTGCGGCTCGGCGTCGGAATTCTTCAGCCGGTCGAAAGTCACATTGAAATCCGCCGCCGGCTTCCATTCGCCCGCCTCTCCCGTCATCGGAGCCTTCAGTAAGAACGCCACCAAGTCGTCCGCGTCCGTCCCGCTCACCTTCGCATGCGGCATCGTGCTCTTAGTTATTTGAAGATTGTGCTTCTCCAGCCGGCGCCATTTCGACTGCCGGTCGATCAAGTGGATATTGAACGTATCCTCGTATCGCGTGAATCCTTGCACCGCCCCTGCGGTGGTGACTTCTAATGGCGCGGCCATTGCTTTTCGAACACCCGCGGACTTGCGCCGCGCCCGCACATTGGTCAGGTCCGGCCCTTGAATTCCGCCTTTGCCGGCAAACCAGTGGCACCCGGCGCATCCCGCCGACCGGAACAACTCCCGCCCCTTCTCAACATTGCCCGTAATCACCTCGTCCTTCGACGTCAATGACCGCATAAACGCAATCACCGCTTTGGCATCTTCATCCGGCAGCGGTATCGGCGGCATCTGCGTTCCCGCAATTCCCTTTGTGATGTTCCGCAGCAGCGATTCGTCAGACCCGCCATGCTTCCACTGTCCGGTGGTCACGTCCGGACCGCGTCCGCCCTTTCCCGTATCGCCGTGACACGCCGAGCAGTTCTTCACAAACAACATCCGCCCACGCTGAACCGCCTCGTGCTGAGCGAACACGAGACCGTGAGCAAACACAAAAAGAGCAATCAGACGACCCGACATATTGATCCGCCCTATATTACTAAAGATGCAAAGCCACGCCCTTCTCCTTGCGCCTTGACTCGCAGGTTCCCCATATGGGAACCTGCATCTGTGAGGGTCGTTACCCTAAAGCCGATTCGCGAATTCATCGCTCGGGAACCCCGATCGGCTGAAGCCATGATGCACTGGACTCGCGTTGTCGAGTCCGCCTCTTGGAGAAACCCTGGCGACATGAAGCAAACCTTCGCATCCGCATCGTTCGTCGGTGAGTTGACGATTTTCAACGCCGGAGGCAACAAATACCGAATTGCCACCTTCGTTCACTATGCAAAACAGATCATCTACATCAAACGCATTGGCACACATCAGGAGTACGACAAATGGGGTCTCTGATTCAGACAGTTGATGAGAAGCGATACGGGCGGTTACTGGCCAAAGCGGTTCCTCGTGTAATCCGCAATGAGACTGCGCACGAGAGCGCCTTGGCCGTCATCGAATCCATCCTGGAAAAAGGCGAACCTAACATCACCCCCGAAGAAAGTGAACTCCTCGACCTACTCACCAACCTCGTCCGCGATTACGAGTCGCGCACGTACCCACGCCTCCCCCGATCCAAGCCCCACGAACTGGTCGCCTTCCTGCTCGAAGAAGGCGGCGGCGCCGCGAAAGACCTCTGGCCGATCATCGGATCCAAGAGCAGAGTCTCTGAACTTTTATCCGGCAAGCGTCCGATCAGCAAACTACAAGCCAAAAAACTCGCTGAGTTCTTTCACGTCGGCGTCGACCTCTTTATCGAATGACCAGCCCCGCCACCATGCTCGAACAGGCTGCCGTAAAGTCGCCGGACAACTCGGCTACTTCCGCGCCATCGCCGGATTCCGCCAGGCTTCCCAGCGCGCCTTCGACACCACCATCTCGGACCTTCCCGCCGCCGCCCGCCGGGAATTGAAGGACCCTGCGCTCCAGCAGAGATTTGCGACCCCTAAAGTGTCATTTGAATCACCTTTCCGCAAACGGGTCGCCCGTATGCGCGATAGTCTCGGTGCCCAAACTAGCGTCACGCCCGCCACATAGCGGACAATAAGAACTGAAATATGAGTACCAAGATTAAGAAGCGCCAGACCGATGCCCACGACATTTGGCGTGGGCGCGATCCGCTGGACGTCTTCTTCCAACCCCGCAACGTGGCCGTCGTCGGGGCTACCGAAGCCGCGGGTAGCATCGGCCGCACAACTCTTTGGAACCTCATCAGTTCTCCCTTTGGCGGAACCGTGTTTCCGGTGAATCCGAAACGCGGCAGTATCCTCGGTATCAAGGCATACCCGTCCGTTAAAGACGTTCCCGCCCAAGTCGACCTCGCCGTCGTCGTCACCGCTGCCGCCACCGTCCCCAGCGTCCTTCAGGAATGCGCGGACGCCGGTGTCGACGGCGCCATTGTGATCTCCGCCGGATTCCAGGAACTCGGCCCCAAGGGGGAAGCCCTTCAGAAGCAGGTGAAAGACATCGCTCTCGAAAGCGGTATGCGCGTCATCGGACCCAATTGCCTGGGCCTGATGTCGCCGCTCAGCGGCCTGAACGCCAGCTTTGCCGCCTCCATGGCGCGGCCCGGCTCCGTCGGCTTCATCAGCCAGAGCGGCGCGCTGTGCACCGCCGTCCTCGATTGGTCGATGGAAGCCCAAATCGGCTTTAGCGCGTTTATCTCCTGCGGCGCCATGGTCGACGTTAACTGGGGCGACCTCATTTACTACCTCGGCCAGGACGCCCGCACACGCTCCATCCTCATCTACATGGAAAGCGTCGGCGACGCCCGATCCTTCCTTTCCGCCGCCCGCGAAGTCGCCCTGCAGAAACCCATCATCGTGATCAAGGCCGGACGCACCGCCGCCGGCGGTAAAGCCGCTGCCTCCCATACGGGCGCGCTCACCGGTTCCGACGACGTTCTCGATGCGGCTTTCCGCCGCTCCGGCGTGCTCCGCGTCAACAATATTGCGGAGTTGTTCTATATGGCGGACGTGCTCGCCAAACAGCCTCGCCCCAAAGGTCCGCGGCTCACGATTATGACCAATGCCGGTGGTCCCGCCGTGCTCGCCACCGACGCGCTGATCAGCGCCGGCGGCCAACTCGCCGAAATCTCGCCTGAGACTTTCAACGAACTCAACAGCTTCCTCCCGCCCCACTGGAGCCGCAACAACCCGGTCGACATCCTCGGCGACGCTGGAGCCGACCGCTACGCGAAAGCCCTCGAAATCTGCGCGAAAGATCCCAATAGCGACGGTCTGCTGGTCGTACTCACACCCCAGGCGATGACAGAAGCGACCAAGACCGCGGAACTTCTCAAACCCTACGCAAGCTTCCGCGATAAACCCGTGCTGGCCAGTTGGATGGGCGGACCCGAAGTTGAATCCGGCATCCACATCCTCAACGGCGCCAACATTCCGGCGTTCCCTTACCCGGACACAGCGGCCCGCATGTTCTACTACATGTACCGCTACACCTACAATCTGCAGGGCCTTTATGAAACCCCCGCGGCGCTTGAGGACGAAGACGTACCAGTCGATCGCGCAACGGTAAAGACGATCATTGAGCGAGCCCGCAACGCCGGACGCACCCTGCTCACCGAAGCCGAATCGAAGCGCATTCTCTCCGCTTACGGCATCCCCACACCCGATTGCGCTGTCGCCACAACGGTAGAGGAAGCCATCGAAGCCGCTGAGCGCATCGGCTATCCCGTCGCCATCAAGCTCCACTCCGAAACACTCACCCACAAGACCGACGTTGGCGGCGTCATCCTCAACATCACCAGCCCCGGAGACGTCCGGCGGTCGTTTGAAAAGATCGCGCTACAGGTTCAGTCCAAAGCCGGTAAGGGGCATTTCCTCGGCGTCACCATCCAGCCCATGGTGTCGATGCCTTCCAGCTACGAACTGATTCTCGGCAGCAGTCTCGACCCGCAATTCGGACCCGTCCTCCTGTTCGGTGTCGGCGGCCAACTCGTCGAAGTGTTTAAGGACCGTGCTCTCGCCCTTCCGCCGCTCACCTCCACGCTCGCCCGCCGCATGATGGAGCAAACGAAGATCTACACCGCGCTCCAAGGTGTCCGCGGCCGCGCCCCCGTCGACATGGGCGAACTCGAACAACTGATGGTCCGTTTCTCGCACCTCGTGGCCGAACAGCGCTTCATCAAGGAAATCGACATCAACCCGCTGCTCGCCTCGCCCGAAGGCTTCATGGCGCTAGATGCCCGTATTGTTCTGCACGACGCGGCGCTCGAAACCAAGGACATCCCGCGCCTGGCCATTCGGCCCTACCCACGCCGTTACGAGTCCACCGTCCGGATGAAGAACGGCGACACCGTGGAAGTACGGCCCATCCGCCCCGAAGACGAACCGCTCATTGTCAAGTTCCACCAGACGCTGTCGGAACGTACCGTCTACTTCCGCTACCTGCAGATGTTGAACCTCGGCCAGCGCACCGCGCACGAGCGGCTGATCCGCATCTGCTTCATCGATTACGATCGCGAACTCGCCTTCGTCATGGTCCACAACCACGAAATCATCGGGGTCGGCCGCCTGCACAAGCTTCGGGGGACGCAGGACGTCGAGTTCGCCGAAGTGATCAGCGACGCCTACCAGGGACAAGGGCTAGGCAAACGCATGCTGGAGAAACTGATCGCCGTCGCTCGCGCCGAAGGCATGAAGCGCGTCGTGGCCGACATCCACAGCGAAAACGTCGCGATGCAAGCCATCTGCCGCAACCTGGGATTCGAAATCGAACGCGAGTTCGGCGACCCCACCGTCTCCGCCACTCTCGTTCTCTAAGTACAACCGGTGTGGGGCTGCGTCGCCGCGGCCCCACGCTTCTTTACTTGCCGCCCCCCACAAACATTACAATCTCCACTTCTGCCCCCTCGTCCACCAGAGTCTCCCCCCACTGCCCTTTCCTGACAATCCGCCGGTTCAGCTCGATCGCCACCCGATCCGCCGGAACCTCCAAATGCGTCAATAGCGCAGCCACAGTCAACCCGGCAGGCACCGTACGAGCCTCGCCGTTCACCGTAATCTCAATCAAAACAGGCTCCACACAAACACTGTCCTATCCGCAGCCAGGCCCACGGCCGGCGCCCGCGCTGCCTCAACCACCGCCCCCAAACAGCCGTATCACCAGCACCACCACCACCATCGCCAACAACCCGAGAATGATTTCCAAAGAGCAACTCCCGTCTTTTACTCAAAATCCGATCTTAACGCCCGCCACGGCCCATGCCTTCGGCGTAGCGAACCCGTCTTCATAGTAGACGCGGTTCAACGCATTCTCGATGCGTGTATAAAGCTCCCAGCGTATGCGGTCCCCCGCCATGCGGCTGTAACGTGCCACAATGTCCATCTTTACCGGACCCTTGAACACAAACGGCCTGCTCCCGCCCGCAAACAGCGGATATACATACTTCGAAGCCGCGAACAGGTCCATGGTCACGTCCAGATGCCGCGTGAACTGATGCGTCACCAGCGCTGTTGCCATATGCGGCGAAATCCGGATGCTTGATACGGACCCGCCCACGAGCGTCGAACTCCGCTCATCGGCGTTGGTATAGGTATACGCCGCGTGCACACGGGTAAGCCGCGAAACGCTCGCCTCACCCGACAACTCGACTCCCCGAGCCAGTCCGCCACCCGTGTTTCGATACCCCGAAAACCGTCCATAGGGATCGCTTTCGGGATTGATCAACCCGCTGAAATCGAACCCGATCACCTGCTGCAATCGCGTATAGAACGCTGTCGCCGACACGCGCACGCGCGAATTCGCGAAATACTGGTCGATTCCCGCATCCCCCGCCAGCGACCGTTCGGGCGCCAGCAGCGGATCGCCATACGGGCTGAACGAACCCATAAAGAACGAGTATCCGAACCGCTCGTAGAGCGTCGGCACACGGTACGAGTTCCCCGCATGCGCCCGCAACTTCGTCCCTGTCTTCGGCACAAAGTACGACAGCGCCACATCCCCCGTTTTCGCGTCCGGCGGAGTCAACAGCCGCGTATTCGCATACTGTGGCGACCCGCCCGTGAACCGCGGCCGCGCCAGGTCGAACCGCTGCCAGCGGCCGGATAGCATCACCTGCAAGCGGTCGCCCAGCGTCCGCCACTGGTCCTGCACAAACAACGCATGGCTCGCCTGGTTCACTTCCACGCGCGCTGCCGTTCGCAGGCTTATCACCGCATTCTCGTCGACCGACCGGTTGTCGTACCGTTCGCGTTCATACTCGTACCCGCCCGAGAGAAAGTGCCGCCAAGGCAGCATCAGATCGGTGCGCAGTTGAGCCGTATCCACGCGACTGGCGAACAGGTTGCTGTTCGGAACCGCCGGCTGAAACCGCGGACCCACCGGACCATCCCGGTTGTCCCGCTCCGTCCCCATGTACTGGTAATTTCCGCGGAAAGAGGCCGCCGGAGTGAATTGATGGGTCACTGTCGCGAGCGTTGACACGAAGCGTCCGGCCCGCCGCGCATCCGGATCGTTCAATGCCCGCGAAAACGTCACCCCTTCCACTGCCCGTACATCAGAGGTCGACGGCAACGCCGTCAGCGCAAACGGAGCCACGTTCAGGCCGGTGAAGTTATCGCTCGCAAACAGCCGCACGCCGTACGTAGTCGCCGGCCGCGCGCGCCACCACACCGATCCCTGGCCCGACGTGTTCCGGTACCGATCATCTCCATCCACGCCGCTCGTCACATTCAAATGCGTGATCCCCGCCGCGTACTTCACGCGATCGTTCTTGATTCCGCCGCGCATCTTCGCCGTCCCGCGGAACAGCCCCAACCCGCCGCCTTCCACCGTCAACTCCCCGTGAGCCGGACCACCGCCTTGCTCCGTCACCACGTTGATCACACCGCCCATGGCATGCGTGCCATAGAGCGACGACCCGGACCCGCGCAACACCTCCGTGCGCGCCGTATCCGCCAGCAGCAGATCGCCGAAGAATCCCATCGCGTCCCCTTGCGGCGCACTCGTGTCGCGGAACCGGAACCCGTCGATCAGCACCGAGGTATCGAATGTCCGCATCCCGCGCGTTTGCACTCGTGCCAGCGACCCCGGGCCGCCCAGTTGCGCGATCCGCAATCCCGGCGTCAGCCTTAGCGCTTCCACCAGCGAATACTCCTCACGCCGGTCCAGTTGCTTGCTGTCGATTACATCGAATGCTTTGGAAACTTCATCGGTCGACTGTGCCGTCGACGCCGCCGTAATCACGACCTGCGTCGACATCGGCGTCACCCGCACCGTCACGTCCCGTTCTACGGTCTCCCCGGCCCGCACGCCGATTGCCTCTGGCGAGGATGCCAGTCCCGAAGCCTCCGCTGTCATCCAGTACGCCGAAGGCGCAACAGATGTCAGCTTGAATCCGCCCTGCGCATCGGTACGCGCCGTCAATGCCGGACGTCCGTCACGCGCCTGTAGTTGAACAATGGCATCGGGCACGGCCGCCCCACTCGTGTCGGTGACCCGTCCCGTTACCTGGCCCGCACCTTGCGCGGACGAGCCTGCAGGCGGCTCCGCCGCCCCCGCCCAAAGTAGAAGAAATGAAATGAGGATTGCGAACATGCACCTCTCCCTAGAAGGTCATGGAGTCTACGCCTGCTGTGTCAGGCGCGCCACTTGGCAGGTCTTCGGACTTGCAGGCTCACTTGTTATGACCTACTAGCCCTTGCTTCCCAACCCTTTCTTGTGGTCAGTGCTTTTTTGGGCGTTCGTTCCTGCTTACCGCTGCTGGACAGTCCCGGCGTCTCACCGGGTTCCCTTTTGAGTGCTGTTTAAACAAGCACACCAGTTGGCAGTTCTTAACTTAGAGCGTGCAGGCTTGGAAGTCAAGGCTTCGCTCGCGAGCGTTATTCTTTCGGGCCGATACCGAGCGACTTCATCTTGCGGTAGAGATGGCTACGCTCTAACCCCAGCAGTTCCGCGGCACGGGTGATGTTGCCTTTCGTGTCGTCGAGTTTGCGGAGGATGTACTCGCGCTCGACAGTTTCGCGAACCTCCTGGAGCGATCCTGAATGTTCGGCAGCCGCGCGCTCGGCCGCCGGGCGCCGGGCCGGGCTGATGGGGATGTGGCGTGCGTCGATACGAACCTGCGGATTCATGATGACGATCCGCTCCATGAGGTTCTTCAGCTCTCGCACGTTGCCCGGCCAGTGGTACTCGCGCAACAGTTGATACGCCTCCGGCGTGAACTCTTTGGGCTTCTTGCCGTACGCCCGCGCGAACTCAGAGACGAAGTGATCGGCCAGCACCGGGATGTCTTCCACGCGCTCGCGTAGCGGCGGTACATAGAATGGAATCACGTTAAGCCGGTAGAACAGGTCCTCGCGGAAGTTACCCTTCTCGATCTCCTCTTCCAGGTTCTTATTTGTGGCGGCAATTACCCGCGCATCCACTTTGATGGACTCGTGCGCCCCCACCGGCTGCACCCGCTGATCCTCCAAGACGCGCAGGACCTTGGCCTGCGTCTTCAGGCTCATATCGCCCACTTCGTCCAGGAAAATGGTCCCGCCGTCCGCCCGCTGGAACTTGCCGATCTTGTCCTCGCTCGCGCCGGTGAAACTGCCCTTGCGGTGACCGAACAGTTCGCTTTCAATCAGTTCCTCGGGGATGGCCGCGCAGTTCACCTCCACAAACGCATCCCGCGACCTGTTGCTGAGCGCATGAATCGCCTGCGCCACCAACTCCTTCCCCGTCCCCGATTCCCCATAGATCAGCACCCGCCCGTTCGTCGCCGCCATCAGCGACAGCTGCTGCCGCAGTGCTTTCATGGGGACGGAGTCGCCGAGGATGCGAGTGGCTTGATCGCCCCGCAAACTGCGGATCTCCAACTCCATCCGCCGCTGGTGGATCGCGTTCTTGGCCACTACGATCACCTTCTGGATGGTCAGCGGTTTCTCCAGAAAATCGAACGCCCCGAGCTTAGTCGCCTTTACGGCCGTCTCGATGTTGCCGTGCCCTGAGATCACCACCACGGCCGGCCGGTCGTCGGGCGGGATCTCCTGGATCCGCTCCAGCGTCCCCAACCCGTCCATTCCCGGCAGCCAGATATCCAGCAGAACCAGTTCATAGGGCTGCCGCTGCAAAGCGGTCAAACACTCTTCGCCGGAAGCCACCGCGTCCGGCGAAAACCCTTCGTCCTCCAGCACACCCGACAGTGAATCGCGGATACCGGGTTCGTCGTCCACTACCAGCACCCGAACAGTTCTCATCTAGCTCACCCTCGGCACGGCGACCCCAACCGCCGGCGCCGCCGCCTGCGGTTGATGCACGGGAATCTCGATCAGGAAGCGTGCGCCGCAAGGGTGGTTGTCTTCCACACGGATCTGCGCCCCGTGGTCGGCCAGGATGTGGTGGACGATTGCGAGGCCCAGCCCCGTGCCCCGGCCCTTGGTGGAGAAGTACGGAAGGAAGAGGCGATCGCGATCTTCGGGTTGGATGCCGTGGCCGGTGTCGGCGATTGAAAGCTCCACGGTGTCGGAGGAGGTCAACTGGGTAGCGACGGTGAGCATAGGCGTTTCACAACCCTGCATGGCTTCCGCCGCGTTGTCCACCAGATTCACCACCACCCGCCTGATCTGGTCCCGATCGATCATCACCGGCGGCAGGTCTGTCTGTAAGTTCTTCTGCAAAGTGATCTGTTCCAGTCTGCCAGCAAACACGCTCAAGGCGCCATCCACCACTTCATTCAAATCGGCTGCAACCGGCTGTGCCGCTGGAAATCGCGCGAACTGCGAAAACTCGTTCACCAGCGTCTTCACCGACTCCACTTCCGCCGATATCGTCAGCGAGCACTGCCGCAAAATCCGCATCACCTCGGCCGGTATCGACGCCGCGTTCTCCGATTTTTCCAACTGCCGGGCAATCCGCTCCGCGCTGAGCGAAATCGGCGTCAGCGGATTCTTCATCTCGTGGGCGATCCGCCGCGCCACCTCATGCCACGCCGCCGACTTTTGGGCGCGCAGCAGTTCCGACGTATCCTCGATCACCACCACCCACCCCGTCGTATGCTTGCCTACCAGCGCCGCCACGGTGATCGACAGGTGCAGCGTGTGCCTGTCCAGTTCGAGTTCCATTTGTCCGGAAGCTACGCCCGTGCGCCGCGCACGGTTCAGCAGGTAATGAAGCTCCCGCGCGTCCTCCGCCGAAAACAGGTCTTCCAGCCGTACCGCCCGCGCCACGCGCTCGGCTCCCATCATCGCCACGAATGCCGAGTTCACACGCTGGATCCGCCGCTCGCCCGATAGCGAAATCACCCCGGTTGGAATCGATTCCAGAATGGCCTCGGTGAAGTTGCGCCGCCGCTCCAGTTCCCGCTCGTTGGCTTGTAAGTCCGACGCCATTTCGTTAAACGCGCGCACCAGTGTCCCGAGTTCATCGATCGCGTCCGTCTCGATCCGATGGTTCAGGTTCCCCGACCGTAACTGTTTGGCCGCCTCTACCAGTTCCGCAATGGGCCCGGATAGCTGCCGTGCGAAAAACAGCGCAATCCACGTCGCCACATACAGTACAAACAGGCTCAACAACAACAGAAGCAGGATGTAGAAGAACCGCGCCTCTTTCCGGAACACGATCAATTGCGCGTATTCCGCGATCTCCGACTCGATCGATTGCTGCGTTGCCGCCAGGTCAAGCTGCAGCCGCGCCCGCACCGTCAACTCGCCTTCACCCACGTTCGCCGAGTAGGCGATCAACCGCGGATTGGGCTGCTCCGGCGGGGCCGCGGTGCACACCATCAACACGGTCCCATCCGGGCGCCGCAGCCGTACGTCGTGCAGGTGCAGATCGTCGCAGAGCTTTTGGTTGAATAGCGCGGGCCGCACTCCGGTTTCCAGGTACGCGTGTGTCGAAGGATGATCTCCCAGCCACCGCGCCACCGCATGCGCGCGCAGCCGTGTCTCCGTATCGAACTCGTTGCTGACCTCAATCAAGTTTCGGTGGATGCTCTCGATCGGCCGCGAGAACCACTTGTCCAGGTTCCGGTTCAGCACCTGGATGGCAAACACGAACAGGAAGATCACCGGCAGAAAGCTGAGCGCCAGGGCTCCGGCCACCAGTTTCGTCCGCAGCCGCGATCCTTCCCTGCCCTTGCGCCGCTCGATATAGAGCTTCACGCCGGTACGGACCAGCATCCACGCCAAGGCCACCATGAGGATGAAGACGAGGGTGGAGACAGCCCAGAAAACGAAGGTCTGGACGGTCGACGACGGACCGTACTCTCCAAACGAGAACGACCCCTGCCACACCATCAGCGTCACCAGTATGGCGAGAAAGAAGACCGCGGTTCCGTACAGGAAGCGCTTTTTCATGAAAGGGACGCTCTGGTTTTGATTATAAAAAAGAGCCCGCCCAAGCCGGTTCCTCCAACCGGGTCAGGCGGGCTAAGAATGAAGACTCTCAGGAAAGGAGAACGAAACGAACTGACTGCGAACTAAAACTTACGACGCCAGGGTCAATCCCTGCGAACCCAACGTACGAAACTCATAATGCTGGATGTGGATGGCCGCCAGGCCGTTGTCAACGCGGACCACACGTCCACGGGCGCACAGCTTCAACGGGCAACTGTTGTTCAGTTGCGCCGGCCACGATACGGCAATCTCCAGCGTGCGGCCAGGCACGATCGGGCGTTCTGTCGAAAACAAAATTCCAGTGCTCGACATGTTGACGGTTTTCCCTAGCCCGCCCTCTTGCTGGCCTTTCTTGTTGACCACGCGATACCGGATGTCGCGTTCAATGGCGAACCGGTTGCTGCTTCGTCGATCTTGTTCGGTCTGCGTTGATTTGTCGAGCACGTGTGTTGAGTCCCTCCAACGACAAAACCAGTCTCGCGTCTTACGAATGTAGCAGCAATGAGAAGATCATCCCAAATTTGCTGGTACTTTCAACATGCATTATCCCCTGCCTGATAGCCCTCCGGTTGTAGATCCAAGGTATCATGCTCAGTATGCTCAAAGCGCTCTTAACCACCGTGCTTCTGCTCGCCTTTACCGTCGCGGCCAGCGCCGCCGGCAAGAAGTTGATCCATCCCAAGGAGTTTCCGAAAGGCCGTCCCTTCAGCCCCGGAATCATGGTCGGCAACACCCTCTATATCGCCGGCCAAACCGGACAGGAACTGGGCACTGGCAAATATCCCGACAATTTCGAAGACGAAGTCAAACGCACTCTCGACAACATCGGCCTCGTACTGAAGGAAGCCGGCATGTCGTTTGAAAACGCCGTCGCCGTGCAGGTGCACCTCACCGATATGGAACTGTTCCAACGGATGAACAAGATTTACATGACCTACTTCCCCGAACCGCGCCCCGTCCGCACCACCGTCGGCGTGACCAAACTCGCCGGACCCGCCAAAGTCGAGATCACCGTTACCGCCGCAAAGTAAGCGATCGAGTTCTTAGCCGGGAAATAGCCGCGGGTGCATTCCGCGGCTTTTCATTTAGGTAAGGCGAAACGGCATTTGCCGGACCCGCCGCCCGCTTCCCTGATAAATCGCCGCCGCAATCGCCGGAGCCACCACGATAATGGGCGTTTCCCCCGCACCCGCCGGCGGCAGATCCTTCCGATTTACCAGCAACGTATCGAGCTTTGGGACATCGCGGAACCTCGGTACCCGGTACTTCTGAAAACTGCCGTTCTGCAGCTTCCCGCCCTCAAACACCATCTCCTCCGACAACGCCGCCCCTAAACCCTGAATAATCGAGCCTTCCACCTGCGCCTTCAAATTGCTCGGATTCAGAATGGCTCCGCACTCGAACGCCGTACAGAACTCCGTCACGCGCAGCGTCTCCCCACACTCGACCTCTACACACGCCGCAACATACGAACCCTTCTCCGTCCCGCATGCGATTCCGATACCCGTGTTCTGTTTGCGCTGCTTCGCACGCCGTTCGTACGCGAAACGTTCCGCCGCCGCCCGCAGCACGTCTTTCAACCGGTCGTTTTCCAGGTTGTTCAACCGGAACTCGAGCGGACTCATCTTCGCCGCCGCGGCGAGTTCGTCGATAAAGCACTCCCGCGCGTAATTGTTCGCGGTCGCCGCAATCCCGCGATACGAGCCTTCCCGCAGCGGCGATTCGCATTGCACGAACTTTGTCCGCGATGGAGCGCGGTAAGGGCTCGCGATGCCTGCTGTTCCGGCGTTGTAATTGGTGAAATCCCAGGCCGTCATCCGGCCCGCTCCGTCCAACCCGGCTTGGATATCGAACACACCCGCCGGACGGAAATACGCCCATGTGAACTCTTCCGCTCGCGTCCACCGCAGCGAGACCGGCCGCCCGGCGTCCTTTGCCAGCCGCGCCGCTTCGATCGCCGTTTCACCGGTATGTTTCCCGCCGAAGCCGCCACCGAAATCGGGAACGATCACGTGGACTTTCTCGATGGGAATAGAGAAGGCTTTCGCCACCTGGTCACGCACACCAAACGGATTCTGCGTCGCCGTCCACACGGTCAGCCGTCCGTCGTTCCACTCCGCCACCGCCGCCCGGGGCTCCATAGGCGCATGCTGAATGTATGGCAGCGAGTAGGTCGCCTTCAGCCGCTGTGCCGATTTCGAAAGCTCCGCGTCTACGGCGCCGTTCTCGTTCGCTCGTCCACCTCCGCGCGTATGCGTCTTCAGGTACTCGGCTAGTCCACTGCTCGGCGGGTGCGGACCCGTTTGCCACTGCGCCTTTGCCGCCAGCGCCGCCACTGCCTTGCGAGCCTCGTAAGATGTCGGCGCTGTGCAACCCACAAAGTTCCCCTCGCGCACCACGGTCACGTTCTTCGGGACTACGCTTGTATCGAGATATCTGAGCGTCGAGTTATAGGCAGGTGCGCGCAGAACCGCCCCGTACAGCATGTTGGGCCACTGAATGTCAGAGGGATATTTGTGTTCGCCCGTGACGATCGCCCGTGCCTCCAGATGATGGTGCGCAGTGCCTAATAGCCGCCAATCTTCGGTCTTCGTCAGGTCAGCGTCATCATCCAGCCGCGTACCTTTCGCGAGTTCTCCATAGGACTTGGCCCCACGCTGTTCCTTGATCTGCCGCGCCGCCGCGCACGCCTTCCGTACCGCCGGCACGGTGGACGGAGTGGACCGGCTGCCCGCGGTAATGCCGTCGTTGGGCGTCAAATCCGTATCCGCCAGCACCACGCGCACCTTCTCCAATGGCAGCCGCAACTCTTCCGCCGCCGCCATCGCCAGTTCGGTCCGCGCACCCTGTCCGCCTTCCACCTTGCCGCTGAACAGCGTTACCGTGCCGTCGTCGCCCAGATGCAAACGCGCCGCTTGGGTCGACTGCTGCGCTTCCGCGTTCCGCGAAAAGATTGTCAGAACAACGCCGGCGCCGAGCACCTCGACAAACTCGCGCCGGGTCGGGGTGAAGGTGTACGCCGGAGCTTCCAACAACTCGTACCGCTCGGGTTCGATAACAAAATCCTGCTGCTCAAGCATGGTTGCCTCCTGCCGCCCGGCGCACGGCAGCCACAATCCGCGAATACCCCGCACACCGGCACAGATTCCCGTTCAACCCGGCGATGATCTGTTCGTCAGTGGGTTTCGCCGTGCGATCGAGCAACGCGACTGTCGAGACGATCATGCCCGGCACACAGTACCCGCACTGCATCGCTCCTTCATCGAGGAATGCCTGTTGCACGCGATGCAAAGCAGCGCCCTTGGCCAGCCCTTCGATGGTAGTGATCTGCTTGCCCGTGGCCGCGCTTACGGGCATCCGGCACGACGGCAGCGCTTTGCCATCGATCAGCACCGAGCACGCGCGGCATTGCCCCTCTCCGCAGCCGTACTTCGTCCCGGTCAGGTGCAAATCTTCGCGCAAAACATCCAGCAACGGACGGTCTGCGTCCGTATCCACACGATGCTCAGCGCCGTTCACGGATAGGCGATAGATGGGCATAGATCACCTCGTTGCTACTTCCGTCACCGGAATCTGCTCGACGATCTCGATACCAAACGCCTCTAAAGCCACCATCTTCCGCGGATGGTTCGTCAGCAGGCGGATCCGGTGCAATCCCAAATCGGCCAGAATCTGCGCGCCAATGCCAACTTCGTGCTGTAGCTGCCGCTGGCCTTCATAGGTGGCGTAATGCAGGAACTGCCGGCCGTGCGGTACCAAACGATCCTGATGCAGGGTGACGCCGAGCCCGGTCTCATGTAGATAGACGAGGATCCCCTGTCCCGCGGCTGCGATTTTCTCGAGCGACTTGCGCACCAACTGTCCGCATTCGCAATCGACCGATCCGAACGTATCGCCGTACACACATCGCGAGTGCATCCGCACCATCACGTCGGTTCCCTCCGAAATATCGCCATAAACGAGCGCCAGGTGCCGCTCCGGATCGACCGACGAACCGTATGCGATGGTGCGGAACTCGCCGTAGGCGGTCTTCATGCGCCCTTCCGCAATCCGTCTCACAATCCGTTCGTGCTGCATCCGGTAGCGGATCAGGCTCGCCACGGAGATCATCTTCAGCCCGTGCATCGCACAGAACTCTTCCAACTCCGGCACCCGCGCCATGGTGCCGTCGTCGTTCATGATTTCGCAGATCACGCCGCCCGGTTCGAGTCCCGCCATACGTGCCAGGTCGACCGCCGCTTCCGTCTGCCCAGCACGAACCAGCACGCCCCCTTCGCGAGCACGCAGCGGAAACATGTGGCCGGGCCGGGCGAGGTCGGCCGGCTTCGCGTCGGGCCGCATCGCCACCTGGATCGTCAGTGCCCGGTCTGCCGCGCTAATCCCGGTGGTAACGCCTACGCGCGCATCGATCGCCTCGCAAAACGCTGTCCCGAACTGCGACGTGTTGTGCGTGGACATCAGCGGCAACTGCAGTTGGTCGCACTTCTCCGGACTGAGGGCCAGGCAAATCAACCCGCGGCCGTGCTTCGCCATGAAGTTGATCACTTCCGGGGTGATCTTCTCGCCCGCAATTGTCAG
Organism: Bryobacterales bacterium; assembly: GCA_020846745.1. GTDB lineage: Bacteria > Acidobacteriota > Terriglobia > Bryobacterales > Bryobacteraceae > JADLDI01. The sequence goes on from JADLDI010000079.1 coordinate 85,707, forward strand.
GTCGCCTTCGTTTTCGCGGTCCTCGTCATCTACGACAACGAGCATGCGTCCGGCGCGAAAGTCCTCGAGGGCTTCCTCTATGGAGGCGAAAGGCATATGTTTCAGTGTAGGGGTTGCCGCACCGCTACTTAATCCCGACCACCATCGAATCCGGTCCTACGAGATGCTCCACTCGCGTCTCGCGGAACCCCGCTTCGCGCATCCACTGCGAGCAATCCGCGCCGGTGTAATCGAAACCTTCGGGAGTCTCGATCAGCATATTCAAGCTCATCAACAAACCGAACGCGTTCTTCGACCGGTCGTCGTCAATGATCGCCTCATACACCACCAAAGCCCCGCCTTCCGGCAGCGCCTTGTAAGCCTTCTCGATCAGCATCCTCTTGGCCGCAAGCCCCCAGTCATGTAGGATGTGCCCCATCGTCACCACGTCGGCGTACGGCAGCGGATCTCTAAAGAAATCCCCCGCTTTGAAGGTCACCCGCCCACTCAACCCATTCTCCGCGGCGTAGTCTTCGAATATCGGCGCGACCTCGGCCAGATCAAACCCTATACCCGTCAGATGCGGATTCGCCTTCGCAATCTGCACGGCCAAGTCGCCCTGCGCCGTCCCCACGTCGACATACGTTTTGTAGTTTGCCCACGGAAACTTGTGCGCAATCGCGATGTTCGCCCCGTGGCTGATGCCTGTCATTGCACGCAAAAACTCGCGCAACCGTGCCGGGTCCGCATAGAGCGCCTCAAACATCGGCATGGCCCCGTCCCGAGCCTCGTTCTGCGGTCGCCCCGTCCGCAGCGCCTCAGTCAAATGCCCCCAAAATGAATACAACCGGTGGTTGCACATCTCCAGAATGCCGCCAACATACGACGGCTTCTTCTTGTCGAGATAAAGGTCGGTTGCGGGCGAATTGCTGTACACCCCGTCAGTCCTCGCCAGGAACCCTAAAGCCACCAGTGCATCGAAGAAGTCCCGCGCCGCCCGCGGATGCACACCGAGCCGTCCTCGTAATTCCGCAAGCGAAAGCGGGTGTTTCGCAAGCTCCGTGAACACCTCTAGCTCGATAGCGGAAAGCAATGTCTTCGATGCCCAGAATCCAAGGCCAATCTGAAAGATCGAGTCTGGGCTAGGAGGCGGCTGTTGCATATACAGCCTTGCATTATAAGCCGGGCTACGCAATAAGCCGGGCTACGCAGGCTGTTGCTGCGTCATGCAATGCAGCGTCCCTAACCCCAACACCAGGTCCACACAGTGGATGCCCACCACCCGGTGGTCTGGAAGCACCTTCGCCAACGTGTTCAACGCCAGCCGATCGTTCGGATCGTTGAATGTCGGCGCCAGCACCAAACCATTCGCGATATAGAAATTGGCATAGCTCGCCGGTAGCCGCTGCCCATCGAACCAAACCGGCCGCGGCATCGGCAGCGGGACGACCTTCAACTTATTCCCATCCTGGTCGGTCATGCCTTTCAGCAGTCTCAGGTTCTCTTGTAGCGGTTCGTAATTCTCTTCCTGCTTGTCCTGCTCCACGACGGTGACGACGGTAGTCGGATCGACAAACCGCGCCAAATCGTCTACGTGACCGTGGGTATCGTCGCCGGCGATGCCGCGGTTCAACCACAGCACCTTCCGCACACCGAGGTACAGCGCGAAGCAAGCTTCCAAATCATCGCGCGACATCTTGGGATTCCGTGCCTGGACGTCGCTCAGCAAACATTCTTCGGTCGTGAGCATGGTCCCGCGGCCATTCACGTCGATGCTGCCGCCTTCCAGCACCACATCGATCTTCTCCTGCGGCATTTTCAGCCGCCGCGCCACAAACGCCGGCGCCGCATTATCCAGTTTATGGTTCGGATACTTGGCCCACCCATTGAACTTCCAGTTCGTGATCCGCACCTCGCCGGCATCGGTCTTTACAAAGATCGGGCAGAAATCCCGCGTCCAACTGCGGTCCGTCGGGCACAGGAAAAACTCGACCGCCTTCATATTCGCGCCGCATTTCTTCAGCGCCTTCGTTGCCTCAGCCCGGGCCTTCTCATCCTGAACCAGAATCCGGACCTTCTCCACCTGCGATACGTAGCGGACAAACTCGCCATAGACCCACGGCACGGGCGCAAACTTCCCCGGCCAGTCTGATTTCTCATGCGGCCACGCGAGCCAGGTCGCCTCGTGCGGTTCCCACTCCGCGGGCATTCTCAACCGAGCGTTCATCAGTCGTTCCACCGGTTCAGAATCGGACCATAGGCATCGATCCGGCGGTCGCGCAGAAACGGCCAGTTCCGCCGCACTTCTTCCGCCTTGCGCGGGTCGCATTCGGCCACAATGATCTGCTCATCGGCTTCCGAAGCTTCCGCGATCACCTGCCCGAACGGATCGCAAATAAAGGAAGAACCCCAGAACTCGAGTCCACTCTTCTCATTGCCGCCCTTATAAGGTGGACCTTCATAGCCCACCCGATTCACCGCCGCGACAAACACTCCGTTGGCGATCGCATGCGCCCGTTGGATGGTCCGCCAGGCATCCCGCTGCGCGGCGCCAAACTCCGCCTTTTCCGCCGGGTGCCACCCGATCGCCGTCGGATAGAAAACGATGTCCGCCCCACCGAGCGCCGCCAGCCTTGCCCCTTCGGGATACCACTGGTCCCAACAGATCAGCGTCGAGATGCGCCCGTACCGCGTGTTGAAGTTCTTGAACCCCAAATCGCCCGGCGTAAAGTAGAACTTCTCGAAAAACAGCGGATCGTCGGGAATGTGCATCTTGCGGTAAATGCCCAGCAGTTCGCCCGTCGCGTCGATCATCACCGCACTGTTGTGATAGAGCCCTCGCGCCCTCTTCTCAAAGATCGGCACGATCACCACCACCTGATGCTCTTTCGCGGCCTTTGACAGCGCTTCGGTCGACGGTCCCGGCACGGTCTCCGCCAGATCGAACAGCTCCGCACTCTCCTCCCGGCAGAAGTATTGCGACCGGTACAGTTCCTGCAAGCACACGATTTCCGCGCCCTGCCGCGCCGCCTCACGCGCCCGCTCGACAGCCTTCTCCTGGTTCTCCTGCGGATCGGTTGAGCACGACATCTGCACCAACCCCACCCGAAAAGCCCCGCCCGCCCGCGATACTCTCAAATCCTCGTTCATCCACTCACTCCTAAAGCCAACTTAACAGGCTCGCCGATCCGTCCCAGCGCCCACTTCGCTGCCTCCGCCACCACCGGGTCCTCCCACCGTGCCAACCGCTCCAATGCCGGGCGGAACCGCTCCAGTCCTGCATTGCCCATCGCGACTGCCACGTTCCGCAAGAACCCCCGGTATTTGGTCCGCACTACCGGACTGTTCCGGAACATCGTCCGAAACTCCTCCTCCGTCACCTTGGCCAGCATTTCCAGGTCTGGCCCCACCATCCCCTCGCGCGCCTCAAACGCCTCGTCGCAGTCCGTCCCCGCCCGCCGGTTCCACGGACAGACATCCTGGCAAATGTCGCACCCAAAAACATGCGTTCCCACCCCGATATCGGGGACAGGCCCTGTTTTTCGGGTCACGAGTGCAGTCTTTTGCATCACAAAATCGGGGACAGGCCCCCTTTTCTCGGGGACAGGCCCCCTTTTCTCGATCGTGAGGTACGAAATACACCTTCGCGAATCGATGGTCCACCCACCGTCAGGCCTCGGAACGATTGCATCTGTCGGACAAGCGTCTATGCACCGTCGACAAGTCCCACATCGATCCGCCGCAGGCACGTCCGGCGCCAACGGCAGCGAGGTCAGCATCTCCCCCAAAAAGAACCAGCTGCCTTTCTGCTGATTGATCAGACAGGTGTTCTTCCCGATCCATCCTAACCCCGCTAACCGGCCCAACGATCTCTCGAGCAGCGGGGCCGTATCTACACAGATTCGGTAGTCAAAATCACCCCACTCCGTTCGCATCTGCGCCGCGACGCGTTCCAACCGCTCCCGGATCACCGTATGGTAGTCGTCGCCCCATGCATACCGCGAAATCCAGCCCCGACCGTCCCCGCCCAGCACCTCCGCCGTGTGCGGCTGCGCAGAATTGTAGAACATCCCAACGCAGACGATTGATTTCGCACTCGATAGCAACGCCCGTGGATCGCGCCGCAGCTCTGCCCGGTGATCCGTCAAATACCCCATCTCGCCCGCGTATCCCAGCGCTACCCACTCGTGAAACCAGGTGATGTCAGACAGCGCTTCCGCAGCCGCTATGCCACACAATCCAAAGCCTTCCCGGGCAGCCCACTGACGCACCCGTTCGCACTCCAATTGTTGCGTTTGCAATTACATAGCTCCATTCGATACGCTGTTTTAGCCGCCCACTCCCCGAAAACTTCATTTTAATTGTTTGTGATACCCGAGGCGTTTGTTATTGGCTAGACTCATCATCGGGGAAGTAGTGTAGCCTACCTGTAATCAGCAGGGATCATTGCACGACCCCAGGGTACGTGCCTATCAGGAGTGATGAAATAATGCATAAGCCGATTAAATATGTAGAGAAGGTCCTCACGACAACCGCGAAGGGCGCTTGGGCGATGTTCGATTCGCTGAACCAGTTCAGCCAGAATCCCAGCTTTACCCCCAAATGGTCAGATAAGCCGCTACTCAAATCCTGGCAGAAGACCAAGCCGCCACTCGGCTGGCCGCGCACCACCGATTCCCTGTGTCCCAAGTGCGTCCAGGAAGCCCGCAAAAAAATCCTCGACGGCGAAGTCGATTACACCATCCTCCTCGATGAAAAGGTCGGCGAAATCAAAGCCCAGATCATCGAGCGCGACGGCAAGATCCTGATGGTGAAGGATTGCCCGAAGCACGGCCACTTCGAGGACGTCATGGCCATCGATCCGGCTTTCTTCAAGCATCTAGAAGAAGTGTTCCCCGGCCGCGACATCCGCGCCCACAATGACGAAGGTCTCCACAACCACGGCTCCTCGACGGTCACCCACGGCCGCGGTTCGGTCCTCACCATCGACCTTACCAATCGCTGCAACATGATGTGCGACCCGTGCTTCATGGATGCCAACCAGGTCGGCTTCGTCCACGAACTCTCGTGGGAAGACGTGAAGACCCTGCTCGATAACGCCGTTTCGATCAAGCCGAAGCGCAAGATGAGCGTTCAGTTCTCTGGCGGCGAACCCACCCTGTCGCCCTACTTCCTGGATGCCTGCCGCTACGCCCGCAAGGTCGGCTATGACTCCGTTCAGGCCGCCACCAACGGTATCGAGTTCGCGAAGAGCCCCGAATTCTGCCGCCAGGCGTCCGAAGCCGGTCTCCGCTACGCTTACCTCCAGTTCGACGGCATCGGCAACGAAGCCAACTCACACCGCCTCGTCGGCAACCTCTTTGATGTGAAGCTCCGCGCGATCGAGAACCTGCACAGCGCCGGTGTCGACATCGTGCCCGTTATCACCCTCGTCAACGGCATCAACAACGAACAGGTCGGCCACGTTATCCAGTTCGCCCTCGACAACCCCAAGAAGATCCCGTTCCTTTCGTTCCAGCCTGTCAGCTTCACCGGCCGTGACGAGGACGTCACCCCCGAGCGCCGCGCCGCCCAGCGCTACACGCTGTCGCACCTGGCGCATGACGTGAAGAATCAGGTCGGTATCGGCGAACCCACCCGCGACTGGTTCCCGATCTCGTTCATCTCCACCTTCTCCGATTGGGCCGACCTTGTGCATGGTCCCCAGGCCGATTGGGGTCACCTGTCCTGCGGCTGCCACCCGAATTGCGGCGTCGGCATGGCCGTCATGGTGGACAAGGAAACCAAGGAAGCCGTTCCCGTCACCGCGTTCCTCAATGGCGACCAACTCGCCAAAGACGTGGCCCGCGTCAACGACGCGGCCCGCGGCAAGTGGCTCTCAATCGTCGGCATGGCGCTCGCGCTGATGAAGAACTACGATCCGTTCAAGTCGCCGACGCACTTCAAACTGGCCGACCTGTTCAGGAAGTTCGACAAGACGTTCGGCGCCACCGGCAAGAGCTACGGTAAGGTCAGCGGTGAAACACGCCTCAAGGACATCCAAGTCCGCCGCTCCGACCGTTGGAACTTCCTCTTCATCGCCGGCATGTGGTTCCAAGACCTGTTCAACTACGACTTCCGCCGTACCGAACAGTGCATCATCCCCTACGCCACCCAGGAAGGCGAAATCAGCTTCTGTGCGTATAACACCGGGATCGGCTGGCGCAACATCATCGAAAAGATGCACATGACCGCCACCCTCACCAAGTGGTACGAAGAGAACGGCCGCCACGAGATCTTCGCCGGCGGTAAGGCCGTGAAGCTCAGCTCCACCACCCACTCGCTCAAGCTCAACGCCGAACACGTGGCTCATAAGAAGCAGACCGACCTCGACAAGATCGGTGTTGCCAAGAACGCCCGTGAAGAAAAGATCCGCGCTCGCGACCTGAAGCTGCAAATGCAGAAGGACGCCGAGAACCGCAAGATGGCCGAACTCTACCGCCAGGTGGTCCTCAAGGAACAGAAGAAGGAAGGTTTCGTTTCGCTCGACGCTCTTGCCGCCGGCAAGCCCGCCAAGAAGGAAGAGAACGAGGCCGTCGGTTCCTTCGGCGACTAGTTCCAGTTCCCGATTATTCGGTTTATCACTCCAATCACTCTCTGTTTGAGCCGCTGGAAACATCCGGCGGCTCATTTGTTTTACAGTCGCCCCCTTCGCAGTCCATAATGTAGGGAGATTCTGGAATGGGCTTTGCGCTTTGGCTCGACCGTGAGGAAGCCTGGTGTGCGGGTACTCACGAATACCGCCCGATGGGGACGGCCGTCGTCGCCGCGACCGACCTCTTCGCTGCACGCGACTTCCACCCGCGGCGTCCCGCTCCCTCGCGCCTCCTCCCCCATTTCCATGGACTCTTCGCCTCCCTTGAAGACGTGAACCACTACCTCAAGCAGGAGCAGCCCAAACCGCGAGGCCGAGGGCAGATGAAATCTCGTGCCCGCCTCGGAGCCGTCCTGTGAGTATCCAAACTTTACAACGGCAGGTAGGCTTCGACGTCACCTGGCTCAAAGAAGGGTTCAAAGCGGCCCTCGAAGGGCACATCAACCAGCCTCTTGAAGCCGACCTCACCCGCACGATTACCATCGACGACCGCGGCATGGCCGGCCCTCTCCGCAACGTCTTTGTGACCGTTCACGGCGACGATCTCAGCCCCGCCCTGGCCAAACTCCTGCTCGAGTCGCCCTTCCCTGGGCCGCTCCTCCAGCGAGTCCAAGACGATGTCCATCGTGTACTGAACGCGGCCATTGCTCAGCGGGTCCGGCAGCTCATTGCACTGGGTCAGCCGCTTCAGGACGGTGAAATCCGTATCCCACTGCACCTGCCGTTCCTCAACCGCTTCCTGGTCCGCGAGTGGACTGGCGGGAACGGTGGATGCCAGTTCACTATTGGTGACGGCGGCCGTATTCTCAGCCAGGACCGCGATATCTACCAAACCGTCGCCCTGTTCGCCGGAGCATCCGTCAACGCCGTCGACGAGAACGTCGAAATCCCGATTACCTTCGTACACACCTCGGAACTGGACCCCGCGCTGGCGCGGCTCCGCCTGCCGCCCATCTTTGAGGCGTACGGATTCGATGCCCGTTGGGTCCGCGATGTGGAGTGGGAAGGGCCCATCCGGGTTCACTGGTCGCTCTCCGTGCCCGGCGCCTCCACCATCGCGTGGCTCGCCTTACCCGACGAGCGCTCGGAAGAGTTCTTCGACTTTGTGTCCGAGGCGTCCATCGGTCTCCAACGCGCCCTGCGCACCTGGATTCCGTACCACGTGATGGATCCGAAGAAGTTCAGCTACGACGCCGGTCACGCGCTGCTTGCCTACGCCGTCCTGCGGCCCTTCCGCAGTTCCAAGTCCAAACAATACGTGCGCGACATCCTTGATCTCGAATCAGTGAGACGGAGCCTGCGCCACATCAAGCGCAAACTCGCCCACCGGATGCTCGCCGTCGGCCAGTACCTCGATGAACGCGAGGACCCGGAACTCAAGCGCTGGTACGTCCCGCAGCTTACCGACCGAATTCTCGGAAACATGAACCGGATGCCCAAGCATTTCGGCGGATTGCTCGCCGGCGAATCGCATCTCGTGGACGAGATCATCGGGATTGCCGGGTTGGGCCGTAAAGTCGCCAAGGCGCTCGACTCGACACCGCCCCAGCCCATCTGCAACCTATGGCGGGACGGCGGGAAGTTCCACCACGAAATTCAACTCCGCCTCCGCCGCGCGTGGCCGAGCGCCGAAGCCACCTCCCTGGTTTCGCTCATCCTGGTGGAAGCTACCCGCGCGATGGCCGAGGCGCGCAAGTTGCCCACACCGCTCTCGGTCTTCCTCAGAATCGAAGACCTGGCCACCGGCAACGACCTTATCGGCGCTAATCAGTACAGAATTGGCCGCACCGATCCCGGCCAAGTCCAGCCCACCGACGATTCCGGTGCGAGTTCGGACGACGAATCCCCACTAGATACTACGTGGGAACAATAAAGCTTCTATTCATACTGCTGGTCACCGGACTTCTACCCGCCGTACAGGCCGCCAATTCACCTGCCAAAACTCCGCCGCCGGCCGCGAGGTCAACCGTAGCCGCCCGTCCCGCCGGACCATCCGACGCCGAGTTGCAGCGATCCATTCAGGAACGCTTTAACCGGTCGAAGATAAGATCGGAGAATTTTCAGGTAGCCGTACGGCAGGGAATCGCCACAATCAGCGGCAAAACAAACGTCATCCAGAGAAAGGGCACTGCGACGCGGCTAGCGAAGCTAGCCGGGGCGAGGGCCGTTGAAAACAAAATCGAGGTCTCGGCTGAGGCCCGTGAGCGCGCAGCCAGGAACTTAGAAAGCGGTCGCCGTCGCGCCCAAATCAAGCGTAGCGAGGTAACCAGACGTTAGACGGTCCGATAGAAATCCATCCCAAAAACCAAAAAGCCCAGCTTGAAGCTGGGCCTTGGTGAATTTAATTGGGCGGCGTCCTACTCTCCCACCCACTTGCGCGAGCAGTACCATCGGGGCTGAGAAGCTTAACTGCCGTGTTCGGGATGGGAACGGGTGTGACCTTCTCGCTAAAACCACCCAAAACTGGTTTGGGTAACTGTTGATATCTGACGGGCCGCAAGCCATGCAGCCGAGTCTCTTGAGCAGTGCCAAGAGTAAATTTTATGGTCAAGCCGAACGGGCTATTAGTAACGGTAAGCTGAGTCCATTACTGAACTTACACATCCGTCCTATCAACGTGGTCGTCTTCCACGGCCCTTCTTACTTTCGTTGGGAGATCTCATCTCGAGGCAGGTTTCGCACTTATATGCATTCAGCGCTTATCCTAACCAGACTTCGCTACTCTGCTGTGCCACTGGAGTGACAACAGAAACACAAGAGGTCTGTTCAGCCGGGTCCTCTCGTACTACGGCCAAGCCCTCTCAAATCTCCTACGCCCACCACAGATAGGGACCGAACTGTCTCGCGACGTTCTGAACCCAGTTCACGTACCGCTTTAATAGGCGAACAGCCTAACCCTTGGGAGCTTCTACACCCCCAGGATGCGA
>JADLDI010000080.1 GCA_020846745.1 Bryobacterales bacterium
GAACTCCCCCACCGCGCACCTCCCCCGAAACGGAGCCGCGACCGTCCGCGAGCGCCGCCCCATCCGACGACATCCTCACCCACTTCCCCCCGTCCGTAGCCGCCGAAATACGCGACGACGCTGCCAATCTCGATACCTCCGTCAACTTCCTCATCAGCCAGTACGCCAAAATCGGCTACCAGACCGCCCTCGAACAATCCGTGCGGAACGAACCCAATTATGATTGCGTTAAACGTTAATCAAGATCGCGCTTTGGGCGGTTCGGTGCGCCGGCCGGGTCGCTGACGCTCCCTTTCCGTTTCGCGCGGCAGCGGTTGGAAGCGATGCTGGTTGCAATGGTTTTACCGAACCTCGGGGAACGGATCACGGTGGATCGTGCTTGTTTGCAATCGTTTGCCGGAGTCGGAAGGCGGCGCAGAATCGCGGACGGGGAGTTGTTCCGACGGAAAAGTCACAGGCTAGCTACCAGTCGACCACTGAGCCGTCGTCGGGGTCGTAGGCGGTGCGGTAGGGGCGTGGTTCGCCGACTTGGGCCATTAGTTTGTTTTCGTCGATGGTGATGCCGAGGCCGGGGTCGGTGAGGATGGGGCGGTGGCCGTTGCGGACGGGGGGTAGGGGTTTGGCGAGCAGGTCGGAGTATTCGTTGTCGCCGCGTTCCTGGATGAGGAAGTTGGGGATCGAGGCTGCGAGTTGCAGGCTGGCGGCGAGCGAGCAGGGGCCTTGCGGGTTGTGCGGCGCCAAGGGGAAGTAATACGCTTCGGCCATGCCGGCGATTACTTTGAGTTCGGTGATGCCGCCGGCGTAGCAGATGTCGGGTTGGAGGATCATGGCGGCGCGCTTTTCGAGGATTTCGCGGAAGCCCCACTTAGTGAAGATGCGTTCGCCGGTGGCGATAGGGATGGTGGTTTTGCGGGCGAGTTCGGCCATGAGGTCGACGTTGAGGGGTTGGATGATCTCTTCGTAGAACCAGGGGCGGTAGGGCTCCATGGCTTTCATCAGGGACAGAGCCGTTGGGGGTTCCACGGCGCCGTGGAAGTCGACACCGATGTCGACGCCGGGGCCGACCTTTTCGCGGAGTGCCTTAAAGCGCTCGGCGACCTCGTCGACGAACTTCATACCTTCGTTGTATTTGAAGGGAGCGCGAGTGGCATGGGGACCAACCTTCATCGCGTTGACACCGGTTACGGGACTTAACTGGCCATAGACCCGAACCCGGTCGCGGGTAGGGCCGCCGAGTAACTTGTAGACGGGAACGCCGTAGGCCTTACCAGTAATGTCCCAGAGGGCCTGATCGATACCGCTGGAGATGGCTGTTTTGATGGGGCCGCCGCGGTAGAAGGCTCCGCGGTGAATGGCCTGCCAGTGGAACGTGACGCGGCGGGGATCTTTGCCGACGAGGTAATCGGCGACTTCGAGGGCCCCGGCGGCGCAGGCCTTGGCGTCGTCTTTGAGCATTTCGCCCCAACCGGTGATGCCGGCGTCGGTGGAGATTTTGACGAACACCCAGGTGTTCTTGAGGACGAACGATTCGATTTTAGTGACCTTGAGCGAATCGTTGGGGCCGATGGCGGCGGCATCGGTCCGGACGGCATTGAAGGCGGCAAGCGCGCCGGGGGCGAGGGTGGTTTTCAGCCACGAACGGCGATCGAAGAGTGACATGGCCATTTCTCCATTAGAACTGCAAACACGAATGAACTACGAGCGACACAGTTTAGCAAAGGCGCCCAGGGGCAGTGGAAAAGCGGCCAAACCAAAGGGGCCGGCCGGGAGGTCGGGCCGCGAACGAAAACGTTCGCCCCACATTGGGATTCGGATTGCCGGCGATTAGAATTTTGTTGTGATCTCCAGGTAGGCGAGCATGCCGGAGGCGTCCTTTGGGTAGATGGCCTTGATGACGGAATGGCCGGCGGCGTAGCCGACGTAGCCGGATACGGTGAGGTGGGGATTGACCACATAGTCGGTCGAAAGGTCGTAGAGATTGGCCAAGCCGCGATGGCCGTTGGAGGTGCGGCCGATGTAGCCGAAGGTCCACGGTTGAAAAGCTCCGCCGCCGAGCAGCCACTGATCGCTGGCCGAGGCGAGGCGTAAGGCGTGGAATTCCGATTTCAACGTGACTTTTTTGGACGGGCGAAGGGTCAAGCTGGCATTGCGATCCTCTAAATTCATCAGGTTAAAAAAGGGGAATCGCGCGAAGGGGCGAGGGGTGGGCAGCACTTCAAAGAAAGTGCCGTGGCGGTTATCGTTGGGGTTCTTATCGCCCGAGCCGAAGAAGTAGCCGGCGCGAATCCAGGGCTTGACCTGCTTCAGGATTTTGGGTTGATAGCCGCCCTCGAGAGCGATGGCCGCGGCGCGGTGGTCCAGGCGGCCCCAGGTTCCGGCTTGGACGACGCCCCATGCCATGAGGTCCACGGGACCGGCGACGTGGAGGATATGGCCGCCGTAGGTGCCGATTTTGATGTTGCCGAAGTCGCCTTGGCGGGCCGCCACGGGACGATTGTCGGTTTTGAGGACATCACGCCAGTCCTGATAGTAGAGAGCGAGGAGACGCCAGTCTGTGTGGTCCTTCACCTTTCCACTGACGGCGCCGTAGACGAAGGCAGTTTGGAGCCAACCCCAACCGTCGGTTTGGAAGACGCCGCGCGTCGGTGTGGCGGCGATGGCGGTGATCTGGGGACCGGATCCGCCGCGGGCGTAATGAACGCCGTCGAAGCTGCGGCCGACGTGTGTAAAGCCGAACGGACCGATGAGGCGCTGGGAGATCCGGTCGCGCTTGACGGCCGCGAGGGTGGCATTGGCGGGGGTGATTTCGGTACCGTCGCTGTACTCAAAGCGGCCGAAACGCACGCTGCTCGCCTTGTCGCCACCGATGCCGTTGAAGCGGAGAAAACCCTGTTTCAGGAACACCATACCCGTATTGCGGGCGTTATGGTTTGCCTGGTAGTAATTGCCGCCCATGCCCAGCTGGAGTTGCGGCGCCGGGAGGACGGCGCGGTCGGGCAGACCCAACAGGAAGGGGGCGGCGAACTCGAGTTGCCAATCGAGCTTTGGAAGTTTTTGCGAAAAGCTCAAGCGAGCCTGGTTGCCGGAAAATGCGTAGTCGGGATCACCCGTTCCGCTATCGAACCAGTTCCAACCTTCGAACCGCGACCGCAAGCTGCCCTGCACTTTGATGTCGGCAGCCGTCAGGGTGGTGGCTGCCAAGAAGATCAACAAGCGTCTCATTCGATTTCAATCTAACTTGCCGCTTGCGTCTTGCCAGTGACCTATGTCACGATGTCGCCGATGAGTGAAACCGATCTCAAGGCTGAACTGGAAAGGCTGAAACAGGAAAACGAAGCACTGAAGGCGGGCCGCCGCGCGGCGGCCGGCATGACGTTTAAGGTGAGCGAGAAGGGTGCGGTATCTGTATACGGTTTGGGCCGCTTTCCGGTCACCCTGTATAAAGAACAATGGGAGAAACTGCTGAGCGCATCGCAAGAATTGCGAAGCTTTATTGCGGATAACGACGTGAATCTGAAGAAGAAGCCGGCGGCGGGGGAAGCCTAAGCGGAACTTCCCAGAGCGCGAACGGTCAACTCCAACTGTTCGAGTGCGCCGGCGAAGAAATGGTCGCGCGCCTCGATCAGGTGGAGGGATTTGGGTTCGGGAATCGTGGCATAGCCCTCGTTGAATACCTCCAGAGGGCAATGCTCATCGTGCGTGGAGAGCACGAATTGCCGGGGTGCGGCAATCGCTGGGAAGATCTCCGTCTCGAAGTAGCGGGAAGGGAAGCCGACGGCGATAAGGCGGCGCGCGCCATGGAATTCCTGGCCCAGGCGGAGTGCAATTCGCGACCCGAAGGAAAATCCGGCCAGTGTGAACGGGAGGGCGGGGTAGCGCGAGCGCAACAACTGCAGTGCGGCCCGTGCATCGTCGATTTCTCCGATGCCGTTGTCGTACGCGCCTTCCGATAAGTTGACGCCCCGGTAGTTGAATCGAAGTACGACCGCGCCTTGTGCCCGGAGGCCGCGGGCCGTGCGGTACACCACTTTGTTGTGAAGGGTGCCGCCATGCTGGGGATGGGGGTGACAGACGAGCGCGGCTTCCGTAGGGTCTGAGTGTTCCGGTTCTTCGAGCAGTGCTTCCAGCCGTCCAACGGGACCCGGAACAAAGAGGGATTCGATGCGCCTAGGCATTATTTGCCGGTATTCTCTACTATTTCGCTGACAGCTCCGTCGACTTCCTCCACGCGGATGCGCAAGCCTTTGCGGGCCTGCAGCACCGACTCCGGCACTTCGAAGCGGGCCATCACCATTTTGTCGAGGGACTTCTTAGGGGCGATGCGTTCGCGGATCAGGAGCGAATCGTTGTATTTCTGTCCCATGGCGGGGTAGTTTTCGAGGTAACGCTTGGCGTCGGAATCGGCGATGACCATGCCTTCGGCTTTCTTTCCGTCGGGAAGTTCGGCGGTAACGTCGATCGAGCGGACCTGGAAGGGGTATTTGGCGGGGTTGACGAAGCGGAAGTCGAGAATCGCGACGCAGGCGTTCTCTTCGGCGGAGTGGGTGCGGACCTTGAGAATCTCGCCCTTGATTTCGATGTGAGAATCGCGCGTGGCGAATAAAAACATGCCCAGGATGGCCGCGGCGACGGCCAAGCCAAGGATCGGGAAGACGATGCGTGTCGGCATCCCTTTCAGGGTAGGATTTCCGGCTAGTCTGTGTCTATTACGGATTTACGCGGTGACGACGCGTTCGGTGACGTTTTCGTTAAAGCTGTAGCCGAAGCCGCGAACGGAGCGAATGAACGTGGGATTGGCCGGATCGGTCTCGACTTTCTGACGGAGCCGGAGGATGTAGACGTCGACGGTGCGGTCGGTTACGGCGCGGTCGTGCCCCCAAACGGAGTCGAGCAATTGTTCGCGGCTGAAGACAACGCCGGGCCGGGCCATGAGGAACTCGAGCAGCTTGAATTCGGTAGCCGTGAGCTGGATTTCACTGGTTGCGACCCACACGCGGCAGGAGGAGCGGTCGAGTTCGAGGACGCCGGACTTGAGGGTGCGCTGGACGGAGGGTTGGGGGCGGAACTGAATTTTGATGCGGGCGATTAATTCGCGGATAAAGAAGGGTTTAACGATGTAGTCGTTGGCGCCGAGTTCGAGTCCGACGATACGGTCGGCTTCGGAGGCGCGAGCGGTGAGGAAGATGACGGGAATGTGCGCGAGTTCGGGATGCTGGCGGATGCCCTTGCAGATGTCGAGGCCGTCGGAATCGGGGAGCATGATGTCGAGCAGGATGAGATCGGGGCGCTCGCGGCGGCACAGGTCGATGGCTCCTTTGCCGGTTTGGGCGCCGACGAGGGTAAAGCCTTCCTTTTCGAGGTTGTACTTGAGGAGTGCGAACAGGTCAGCGTCGTCCTCGATGAGCATGATCTTCTTCATCGGTATGTAAGCCTTCTTCAACGTACCGCCGGGAGTGTTACAGTTCCATTACGATACGGTTAATTGACCTTGAACCTTGTCTCCAGATTCGACGGCGCCTGGGTCGTCCACCGGAATGGTGAAGGCGAACCGCGAGCCTAGACCGGGTTCACTGGTGACACTGACGTCGCCGGTATGGGCACGAGCGAGATGTTTGACGATGGCCAAGCCCAACCCGGTACCACCAAGCTCGCGGGAACGGGCTTTATCGACACGATAGAACCGTTCGAACAGGCGGGGCAACTCGGGCGCGGGGATGCCGATGCCGGTATCGCGAACGTAGAACTCGACGAATTGCGTAGCGGGGCTTTTGGCGGCGAGGCGCCGGGCTCCGATGTAGATGTCGCCGTTTTCGGGGGTGTACTTGATGGCATTATCGAGCAGGTTGGTAAGGGCTTGGTGCACTGCTTTGGAATCGCAGAACACTTCGCACTTGTCGGGCGCGGGTTCCAGGTGTAGACACAGTTTCTTTTTATCGGCGATGGGACGCATGGCGTCGACACAGTCGATCAGCAGGCCATTGGCGTAATAGAAGGCGAACTGAAATTTCTGACTTTTCAGTTCGATGCGGGAGATGGTGAGAAGGTCGGAGGCGAGATTGGTGAGACGTTCCACATTCTGACGGATGATATGGAGGAAGCGGACGTTGGTTTCGGGTTCGTGAACGGCTCCATTGAGGAGGGTTTCGGTATATCCCTGGATGGAGGCAAGCGGCGTACGGAGTTCGTGTGAGACATTGATGACGAAATCTTTGCGAACGCGTTCCAGTTTCTCGAGTTCCTGGTGTTCGCGCTGCAGTTCATCCCTCATATGTTCGAGGTTGCCTCCCGTTTCGTTGAGTTTTTGGGCGAGCACACCCAACTCATCCATGCCCTGACTGCCGAGCCGGGCGCGAAAGTCGCCTTGCGCGAGTTTTCCGGCGTGTTCGATGATGGCGCCGAGCTTGGCGGAAACGAAGCGGGACAGGAGTGCGGCGACGAGGACGGCGGGTAAGAAGGCCAAGGCGGTGGAGACGAGCATACGACGGCGGATTTCACCGACCTGAGCCTGGACTTCGGTGAGGGGGACGGCAAGACGCAACGCACCGTTTTGATAAGGGACGG
The DNA here is from genome assembly GCA_020846745.1 of Bryobacterales bacterium. Taxonomy (GTDB): domain Bacteria; phylum Acidobacteriota; class Terriglobia; order Bryobacterales; family Bryobacteraceae; genus JADLDI01. Next base: position 6,562 of record JADLDI010000080.1, read on the forward strand.
CGACATACAGGTAGTCGATCCCGGTGGTGCCGCTCTTGCGGACGACGGAGCCGACGCTGCCTTTCAACGCCGTGGCGACTTCCGGACGGCCGCGGTGATTGTCCATTCTGACGGATTCCGCCTCGGAATCGGCGAGGACTCTACCGTCGCCCGCGACCACGGTGAGGCGGGCTGCACTCGAATGCGCTGCTTCTTTCAACCGGCCGGCCAAGGCCAGGTCGCCGGGGCGCAAGAGGGCGGCGATGGTATTGCCTTTCTCGCTGAGTTCGCGAACCAGTTTCTCGCGGTAACTCGATTCTGCGACCCGGGACGCCAGGATATCCACCGCAGCGAGGGCAAGAATCAAGACACACAGCGTGCCGCCGATTAGTTTGAGGAAGATACGAACTGTCAAGCGGGACTCCGGGAGGGCGACGAAGTAGAAAAGCGACCCAGCCGCGCGGCTGGACGGCTCGCACTTAGTGTATCATCCGAGCGAGGTACTCTCTGCTCATGAAAAGCAACGAATCGAAGACACGCCGCAACCTGCTAAAGGGGGCTGTGGCCGCGACGGCGGCGGCGGTTCCGGCTGCCGCCCAAGACAAGCCGATGAAGAAAGTACATTACCGGAACGGGAAAAAGCCTGAAAAAGCTCCGCTGTTCAACGGCGCCGTTTCCTACGGTAATCTGTTGTTCATTGCGGGGAAGGGGGCACATTTCGAAGGGGATATAAAAGCGCATACAAAGCACGTGCTGGATGAAGTGGAGAAGGAGCTGATTAATGCTGGATCGTCGATGAATAAGGTGCTGAAATGCAACGTTTATCTGAATGATCTAAAAGATTACGCAGGGATGAATGAGACGTTCAAGGGCCGGTTTGGCGATGAACCGCCGGTGCGCACGACGATCGCGGCGGCGGGTGGAATACCTGGTAATTCTCTGGTTGAAATTGACGTGATCGCCTACATTTAGGGTGGCTTTTGGAGGGGTGCGGGGTGGTGCGGCGAGTTTCTTCACGTTTTTTAAGACGGGCCCGAAAAATCTCTTTTCCTGTCGTTCTATAAGTACTAAACTGTTGGGTGACGTGGGGGTCTAGGAAAGCCTAGGGTCGCCATACGATAAGGGAAAGGAGGCCGGATGTCCCTGACCGATGTCGTGACAGTCCTCAGCGTTAGTCCGGTCCTCGAGGACCATCGAAGACTGGAGAACATCTTCTCCCACTCCAACTGGCGGTTGCGCCGGGCGGAAAACGGTACCGACGCTGTATCCAAACTGATTGAAGAACCGGCTCCGGTAGTCATAACGGAGTCGCACTTACCGGACCGCACGTGGCACGGACTGCTCGAACTGATGAGCGCGTTATCGATGCCGCGGCCGCGGTTAATAGTTGCCTCAAGACTCGCTGACGATTCGTTTTGGCAAGACGTTCTGGAGAACGGAGGGTATAACGTTCTGCGGAAGCCTTACGATTCGCGAGAGGTGTTCTGGGTGATTCGCCATGCATGGCTGGACTGGCGGTCGGAGATTGACCGCATGGCCGCACGGGCGCAGTCTGAGATGCATGCGCTGGCCGCCGGTTAACTGATGCTGGCTAAGAGGCCGACCGGGAGGTCGGGCCGCGAATGTTGACGTTCGCGCCACTACTTACTGGGGACGCTGAACGGTAATGAGGACCGGGTCGCTTTGGGTGGCGTTGGCAAGTGATCGAACTTGGGCGACGTACATGCCGGGGCGCAGGTCGTCTGGGATTTGGGCGGTGATCTGGCCGGTAGAGGTTTGCAGCAGGGGCAAGGGGACGTCGGAGAGGGTGACGCAGGCGCCTCCCATGACGTAGGGTAGGGGCACCAACTCGGCGGTGGCCGCAGTGGCCAGGTTGGTTCCATTGACCGTGACGAAGGAGCCGGGGCCGAAATTGGTTGAGCCGTTGTTGGCGTTGAGGATGCCGCGGGCGCCGTTCTGGATCGTTGGTTTGGCGGCGGGTCCGCCCGTTTGGAGGGGAACCACGGCCAAACCGGACAGGGTAACGACGTAGGCAGTCCCTTTCGAATCGACGGCGATTTGGCGTCCGGACACATAGAGGCGCTGGGTACCGAGGGCTACGCTGGGCGGATTGTCGGGGGCGATGGCCACAACGCTGCCGGTGGCGGTACGGATGTCGACCAGTTCCAGAGTGGGGCGGGAATCGTCGCGAGTGGTGGCGGTAATGGATGTGCGGACGGGCAGTGTCATTCGCAGGAATTGCGTGGTGGAGATGGGGTAGACGGCGGCGACGTGACGGGTGCCGTTGCTGATGGTGGTTTGTGTGGGGGGCAGGCCGGGGCCGGCAGGCGGATTGGTGGTGGTAGTTCCGGGCCGTTCGGAGCCGCCAATGACTGAAAGCGACGGACTTAGGATTAAGCCGTTAATGAGAAAGTATGCGCCGTTTTGGGCGCCGTATGCCGGGCCGTAGTAACTCTGAATGGGCGCCTGGTTGACCGTGCGGCCGACGGTGTAGGAGTCCGCCAGAGCATTGTATAGATAGGCGTTGCCGTTACCGCCGAGGGCGACGAGATATTCTCCGCCGGGTGTAGAGGCGAAGGAATACTGCGCGGGGGCGGCCAGAGTGGTGGTGGCGGAGTTAGGGCTGATGATAGAGCTAGCCGCTCGTGGAACGGCGGTGTTGCCGACGACCTTCCACATGGCGCCGTTCGACATGACGAACTGCAGGCCCGACACGGTCATAGCAAGGGCCATGGGGCGGACTGCCGCCTGGTTGCCGGGGCGGGGAATGGCGGGGAATTCCACCTCGCCGACGACCTTGCGTGCATCGAGATCAACAATACTGATCGATTCGGCGCCCGAATTGCCGACGTAGAGGGTGTTTCCTTCAAGCGACATGGCCATGGAGTGAGGCAACTGGCCGACAGGAATCGGGTCGATAAAGCGCTGGCGGCGGATGTCGAAGACTTCTATCTGGTTGTAGCCGGAGTTGGCGATATAGACACGCTGGCGGTGTTCGTCGAGCAACAGATCCCAGAGGCCTTCGGAGTTATTCAGCGCGGTGGGTACGGGATAGATGACGCCGTGCTGGTCGGAATTGCGGAAGTTCATGTAGACGCGAATGGTGTTGGGGAAGTTGACGGCTTCGCGGGAGTTGAGCGTGACCGGGATGGGAGTTCCGCCGCCGCTGCCCGCGCCGGTGAAGACGTTGGTTCCGGCCTGCCGGATTACACCGCTCCGGCCCGGCTCCATCACGAAGTTGACGGTGGACGGGGCCAAGCCGCTGCTGACTTCGGTGACGAGCGCGGTGGTGACTACGGGAACGGTGTAGGACAACTTGCCGCTGCCGAGGTTGTTGATGCGGACAGACGTGCGGGCGATGCCCTTCTGGCAGGGGTCGACGGCCAGGAATACCTGGGTCGTTTCGGGCATGAGAATGGGCTGGTCGTAGAGTGTCGACATGGGCAGCACAATGAGGCCCGATTCCGAGGATGCGAACATTTTGGTGCCGTCGGTGATGGAGACGATTTTGCCGAGGATGGACTCGGGCATTCGCAAGCCGAGGCTCACGCCGAGGTTCCTGGAGTTGGCGACAATCAGAGCGTTCGAGATGGGGCGGACGGGGTTGGTGGTGCTGGGGACACCGGTCTGGACATTGAAGGCACCGTAGATGGCGCCACCGTCGGTGGTGAAGACACTGCCGCCGGCGTTGTTCTGGACATTGATGGTGGCAGTTCCCGTGACCAGGATGGAAAAGGGGAAATTGGCGGAAGACAACTGCGCGATGACGTTCAGGTTGGCAACACTGTACAGAGTCGAGCCGGCCATGAACTTCGTGCCGTCCGGGGACATGGCCAGCACGGTGGATTGACCGGTAACGGTGCGGTTACGGAGAACGGTGCCGGACGCCGCCTCGTACACGAAGAGGGTTGTTTGCGCGCTGGTGGTGGTTTGGTTGATGGCGACCATGCCAACGATGAACTGTCCGTCGGGTGTACGCACAAGCCGTCCGGGGAATGGCGTGGCGGGGCGGCCGATAAACACGGCGGGGAGGGGCGAAGGAGTGGATAAGGGCGGCGGAGAGGCAACGGCCTGAAGCTGCTGGGAAGCGTCCTGCGTCAGGTCGAACGTCAACAGGGTGTTCTGCGCGTTGTTGACGCCGGAGCCCTGGGTGGTAATCAGAACTCGGCCATCGAAGCCCACTTCTACGCCTTCCGGCTTGGCTGGGAGCGGAACGGTTTGGAGAACGCGGAGGTTGTCGAGGTCTACGACGCTTAGCGAGGCGCTCTGGACATTGGATACATATAAGTAACGGTTGTCCATGGACATCGCCGCCGCGGACGGATAAGTACCCACACCAATGTAATCCTCGACGGAGTCTGTGGAGTAGTTATAGACGATGACTCGATTTGCGCCGGAACTGACGACATAGAGGCGCGAGCGGGATTCGTCGAGGACGATGTCGGAGGGTTCGCCGTCGAGGGCGACTACTTTGCCAAAGGCGGCTCCGGGCAACGTCTGAATCTGAGCAAGTCCAAGAGTTGCGCTAAGGAACGTTAATAAACAAAGGCTAACTGGCGTGACCGAACGCAATTGCGAAGCCATCTCTAGGTACGATACCCTAAACCCTTCCGAGGGCATGAAGTTTCTCCGCCGGGCGCAACAAAAACTGTGACTTGGTGTTGAAGGAGTGAGTACCTGGCCTTATTGGTTCGCAATCTGACTCGCCAAACGGTTGTGGCCGACCGCGGGACGGTCGCCGACACCAGCCGGACGCGCCGTACCGGACTGCTGAAGCATACCAGCCTGGAAAAGGGAGAAGGACTGTGGATAGTCCCGAGTGAGGGAGTGCATACGTTCGGGATGAAGTTCGCGATCGATGTAGTTTTTCTAGACAAAAAGCGGGTGGTTGTAAAGGTGCGTAAAAACATGGTGAAGCGGCGGATCGCGTTCAGTTTCCGCGCTCATTCAGTATTAGAATTGCCCGTGGGGATGATCGACGAGAGCGGCACGGCACCGGGAGATCAGTTGGAACTGGTTCGTTCATGAGTTATCGAGTCGCCGCTTTATTACTGGTTGGAGTGCTGGGCGCGGGCTGCTCGGTCAGACGCACTTATATCGGCGCCAAGCCTCATGCTGTGGAAGCACCGACGGTGCGGCAGCCGGCGGTAAAAAGGGCGATGGCACAGCACGTGCGCAATGCGGTGCTGGTGGGCGAAGGCGATCCGGCGATCCGCCAGTTACGGCAGCGCATCGCGGGCGATCCGAATAACGTCGACTTACGGCTGGAACTCGCGAAGCGATATGCCGAGCAAGGGATTAAGGACCTTGCGCTCGAGCACTACCGGGTGGCCGCGGAACGTTTTCCTGACAATCCGTGGGTTCACCTGCCGCTGGCGAAAGCGCTGCGCGAAGCGGAGTTGCGGATAGACGCTGTCGGCGTGCTCGACAATTACCTGAAGAAACATCCGGAGTCTCCGGCCGTGTTATGGTCGTGGGCCGGCATTATTCACGACGAACTGAACGAGCTGGAAACGGGAGAACGGGCGCATCGCAACGCGCTGCTACGGCGGCGGCCGACGGCGTGGCTGCTGAACAATCTCGGCCAGAACCTGCTGCTGCAAGGGAAGCGCGAAGAGGCGATGCGGGAATTCGAATCGGCGTTGGCGCTCGAGCCCCGCAACGAACTGGTACGCAACAACCTTGGGATCGCGCTGGCGGCGAATCCGAAGGAAGCGGTGTCGCATCTGCAATCGGTAACCGACCCATCGACCGCGCACAGCAACCTGGCGGCGGTACTAATCGAACAGGGGAAGTACGCGGATGCTAGACAGGAACTGCAACTCGCGTTAGGATATCGCCGGGATAACACGGCCGCGCTGGCCAATCTAGCGTTGTTGGGGGAATTGGACGGCAAGGGTTCGTCCATCAAGTTGAAATCGAAGGGGCGCGCTGCGCGGAGCCGCGAAAGCCGGCCGCTCCATACGCAAACCCGAGGGAAGAAAGAAGGAGAGGACCAATGAAGCAAATGCTTCTCAGATTGTGGAGGGAAGAAGACGGGCAGGATCTGGTGGAGTACGCCTTGATTGTGGCGGCCGTGGGTCTGGCCCTGATTGTCACGGTGAATCAGTTGTCGCAGGCCGTTGTGAGCTTGTACTCGAGCATCACGCAGGGCCTGGCCAGCATCGGGGCGTCCGGCCAATAGGACCGGGGCTCCGCGACTCCACTGTGCGTCTGCCGGCGCCGGGCTTAGCGCTTGCCGGGGCGATCTTCACCTTTTTCTACGCCCTTGTGTTTTTCGACGCGCCGGCCCGCCTGTTCCGTGATTCAGACACGGGGTGGCATATTCGCACGGGGGAGCGCATCCTGGACGAACGACGTTTGCCGCGGACGGACCGTTATTCCTTTAGCCGTCCGGGCGCAAGTTGGTTCGCCTGGGAGTGGGGGAGCGATCTCGTTATGGGCGCCACGCATCGCAGTTGGGGATTACGCGGCGTGGCGGTGGTATACCTGACTGCCATCGCAGCCTGCTCCTTTTTGTGGTTTCGCCTGCACCGCGCATTAAACGGCGACTTCCTTGTCGCGTGCGCGATGGCGTCACCCATGCTTTCGACTGTGAACATGCACTGGCTGGCGCGGCCTCACGTTTTCGGATGGGTGTTGCTGCTCGGCTGGCTACTCTACGCCGCGGCAGCGCCACGAGTGTTCCGCGGACGCGACGCCGTGTTTGTGGCGGCATTGACGGTAGTGTGGACCAACATGCACGCGAGTTTCTTTCTGCTGCCGGTGACGGCGGCAGTTTTGGCTTTGGGGTCGCGGTGGCGGTGGTTTCTGACGGCGGCGGCCGTTTCATTGGCGGCAACGTTTGTGAATCCTTACGGATGGCATTTACACGATCACGTGGCCCGGTACATTCTGAACGGCGACCTGTTGAGGCGCATTGGTGAGTTCCAGACCTTCAGCTTTCAGGTGGAAGGGGCTGCGCAAATCGTGTTCACGCTGTTGTTGGGCGCAGCGGGCGCGACCATCGCTTTACTTAAGAAAGAGTGGGGTTATGCGGCGCTGCTGACAATATTTGTGGTGATCGCGCTGCGCTCTGCCCGTGGATTACCGGTACTGGCTTTGCTGCTGCCGTTCGCGAATCGCGCGATTACGCAGGCGATCGCGCATGAACGGTTTCTGCAATACGGCCGTAACTTATGGACGCTCGACCGGCGGTTAGGGGGCTACGCGTGGGCTCCGGCGGCGCTGCTGGTTGGAATTGTGGTTCTGCACGCTCCGGCAGCCGCCGCCCGCACCGGATTTCCACGGGATGAGTTTCCGGTTGAGGCGGGGAGGGCGGTGGAGAGGCTGCCCGCGACGGCGCGTTTGTTTGCGCCCGATAAATTCGGCGGCTATCTGATTTACCGCTTCAACGGGGAGCGGAAGGTGTTCTTCGACGGCCGGAGCGACTTTTACGGGATCGAGTTTCTGAAGAACTATATCGAAATCGTGCAAGTGCGGCCGGGGTGGGTGGAGGAATGGAACCGCTGGGGATTCACCCATGCGCTGTTGCCGGTGCGGTATTCACTAATTGACGTTTTGCCGCGGCTCGGCTGGCGCGAAGTGCACCGCGACCGGACGGCCGTGTTATTCGAGGCGCCCGCTCAAATCGGGCAGGTTGGCGAGGCTCGCTAAGAAATGGATCGCAATCGCATACTTACCATCTTCGGCGCCGCATGGGTGTCGGCCGCGCTGTTGACGTGGTTTCTTTACGCGCGCACGCAGGCGCCGAAGGTCGACAAGACGGTCCGTGTCGTGGCCGCGGCTAAGGATTTGCCCGCCGGGACGCGGCTGAAGAAAGAGGACGTGAAACTGGTGGACGTCTTTCAAAAGAATGTGCCGCCGTCGGCGTTGAACACTGTGAACGAAGGGCTTGGGCGCGCGCTGCTCTATCCTGCGAACGCGAACGAAGTGTTGACGAGCGTCCGCCTGACGTCCACCCAAGGCGCCGAGGGCGCAGCGGCGGTCATCTCTCCTGGAAAGCGCGCGGTTTCGGTTTCGTTTACGGATGCGTCGGGCGCGGCGGGTTTGATCCAACCGCAATCGCGGGTGGACATTCTGTTCACACGCACCGGATCGGCGGTGGAGGCTATGACGGTTACGGTGCTGGAGGACGTGGAAGTGCTGTCGGTGGGCCGGAACATACAGGTGGACACGACGCAGAAGGCGAGCGCTCCGGGCAGCAGCACGCAGCAACGCACGGCAACGCTGATCGTTTCGCCCGAGCAGGCTCAACGGCTGGAACTCGCGAAGAACCAAGGCCGCATCAGCCTTTCGTTGCGCAACCCGCTGGACCGGTCGACACAATCGGACCGCGCCGCCGCTGCCATGGAAGATCTCGATCCGATGCTGGTGGCGCGTTCCGGCGTGCGGAAGCTGCCGAAGATGCCGGCCAACGTGAAGGACCGCAAGGCGTGGGCGAGCCTGATCGGCGACGATGACCCCGGGGCGGCGAAGCCCGTTGCCACGCCGAAACCATTGCCGGTGAAACCAGAGCCGCCGCCCAAGCCTAAGCACACGGTAGATGTGTTCCGCGGCGAGAAACACGTCCAGGAAATTTTCCAATGATCCGTGTCCTGTCGGGTCTACTGGCTGCCTTTACCCTGATGGGGCAGACCGCTCCTACTCGCGAACTCAACATGGTGGTGGGCCGCGGACAACTTTTGCAATTTCCGGCCGAAGTGGTGCGTGTGGCCGTATCGGAACCGAAGATCGCGGATGCGGTTGTGGTGAGCCCGCGCGAGATTATGGTGAACGGCAAGGGCATCGGCAAAGCGACGATCGTGATTTGGGAACAAGGCGCCGCGCCGGCGACTTATGCCATTAACATCACGCCCGACCTGACTACTTTCGACGATCTGAAGGCGGGCATCAAGTCGTCAATTCCGGATGCGGGGATCCATGTTTCGGGTAATACAGAAACGATCGTGCTTACAGGATCGGTGAAAGACACGGCTACATCGAAACGGGCGGAATCGCTGGCGTCGACTTATGCGAAGAAGGTGGTGAACCTGCTCGAAGTGCCGCCGCCGGGCGAGCCGCGGCAGATTCTGTTGCAGGTCCGGTTTGCGTCGGTGGACCGTGTGAACCTGGCGGAGCTTGGCTTCAACTACTTCTCGCGCAACGACAAGATGCTGGGCACCACCGGCACGCAGCAGTTTCCGGGGCCGCGTTTTTCGCAGTTACAGTTCCAGAATCAGGATTTCGCGAATTCGTCGCTGAACTTTTCCGACTTACTGAACTTATTCATCTTCCGGCCCGATTTGAACATTGGCGCGACCATACGCGCGCTGCAAACACGCAACCTGTTGCAGATTCTGGCGGAACCGAACCTGATTGTGGTGGAAGGCAAGGAAGCGAATTTCCTGGCGGGCGGCGAATTTCCGTTCCCGACGATTCAGGCGACGACAACCGGCGGGGCGACGGCTCCGGTGATCACGGTGCAGTTTAAGCGCTTCGGTGTCGAACTCGGCTTTACGCCGACAGTTACTCCGCAGGGTGCGATCAACTTGAAGGTGGCTCCTTCGGTTACTTCGCTCGATTACTCGAATGCAGTTACTTTGCAGGGCTTTCTGATTCCCGCGGTGTCGGCGCGGCGTGCAGAGACGGAAGTGATCCTGAAGGACGGCGAAAGTTTTGCGATTGCGGGGTTGATGGATAACCGGGTGGTGCAGACGATTTCGAAGCTGCCGTGGCTAGGCGATGTGCCGGTGTTGGGCAATTTGTTTAAGAGCCGGTCGACCCGCAAGGCGAACGATGAACTGCTAGTGGTGATCACGCCGCGCTTTGTGAAGCCGGTGCCCGCGGGGGAGACGATCAAACTGCCGGAACCGGTGGAAACGTTCCTGCCGGGGACGGCAGACGAAAAGGCGAAGAAAGACAAGAAGAAGAGCGGGAAGAAGCCGGAATTTGTCGGTCCGCGTGGCCATGCCGAACCCAAGCCGTAATCGAATTCGCAATCGCCGCCGCGGCGCCGCCACGCTGCAAATGCTGGTGATCCTTATCCCTGTGCTGTTCGGGTTGATGGGGTTTGCCGTGGACCTGGGGCGGCTGTATATGGTCCGCGCGGAGTTAAGGACGTCCGCGGACAACATGGCGCTCGCTGCCGCTCAACAGTTGATCGGCACGGGCGATGCGGACGAGCGGGCGGCGGCTGCGATTGAAACAGCACGGTCGAGCGCGAACAGCATTCAGAACCGGTATGACTATGGCGGATCAGTCCCGGGCGAAAGCAGCGGGAACCTGACTTCGTCGGTGGAGTCGACGTTTTCAGGCGATTTGGCAACGGCGGCGGGCGGCGACAGCACCGCCGTTTCGATTACGCAGAACCGCTACGCGACGGTGACCTTAACTGCCGACGCGCCGCTCACGTTTTTCCGGTTTCTCGCGCTGGGAGCGGAAGGGCGCACGCAGATTCAGACGCGGGCGGTGGCGGGGGTGTCGGCTCCGCTGTGCACGACCTGCGGCACCGAGCCGATTGTGGTGACGGCGTTGAACGCGGACGATACCGAGGATTTCGGGTTTGTGAAGGACACACGGTACACACTCGGCTACGTCTGCACGGGACCGAATCAGCCGCAACCTCTGGCCGGGGGAACCCAGCGTGTGCCGTTCCTGCTATTGGACCGGTTCACGAACGCGCCGACGGGGACGCCGGAAGGCGCCGCGGTGCGTGCGGGCGCGGGCGGTTTGCCGACTACATTCGGCCCGGCACTGTCGTGCATTCGCGCGACCTTCCTTTCGGCTACCGACACCGACGCTCTGTTTGTGCAGCCACAGGCGTGCGCACCGCCGGCTAACGTCGCGCAGCTTTCCGCCACCGTGCGGCCGTTCGTTTGCGGATTGTCGGCGCGGATCGTGGACGGCGGCGCCGATGGGTGCGATACGGCGGATGTACCAGGCAATGCGCCGGGCTTTGCGGCGGATACATTTGCGGACGCGATTGACGCGTATGCCGACTATACGGGGAACACGCGGCGCATCATCAATGTGGTGGTCGTGCGCGACAATATCGATGCGGCGCCCACTACCGTTGAGGTGTTGGGGTTCCGGCAGTTTCTGCTCGATCCCAACCTGCTGCCGTCGGACCAGAACGTCCGGTTCAACGCCATTTACCTTGGCTATCCGATGCCGCTTCGGTACGGCTCGATATCCACGGCGGCCGACGATGCCGGGAACGCATGCTCGATCACGGCGGGACCGGGGAAGGTGGTGCTGCACCGATGAGAGTAAGGCGGCGCGGCGCGGCGATGCTCGAGACGGTGATGTGGTTGCCGATGCTGGTGTCGCTGCTGTTCGGCATGGTGGAACTGGCCCGCGTTTCCTATACCTATTACACGCTGCACAAGATTCTGTACGCGATTGCGAGCGATGTGGGCCACCGGTCCGGGATCGACTTCTGTAACGCGGATACAAACTTCGACACGGCCAAAAACTTCGCGCTCCGCGGGGGGATCGAGGACGCGACGGACACGATCGTGCCGAACCTGGTTGCGGACCAGATCGCGATCGGTTTTGAACGTGTCGACACAACGAGCGGAGCGGCGGCCATTATCGAGTACACGCCGGATTGCGCCGCGACCGCGAACGGCCCCGGACCCGATTACATCACGGTCAGCATTCCGGACGGCTATCCGATCCGGCTGGTGTTTCCGGCGCTGCTGCTCGATCCGATTCCGCTACGCCCGACAATTCGCATCCCGTTCGGGGGTGTTTCTTGAGGCAACGCAATTGCCGCGGACAGCAGTTGGCCGAGTTCGCGATGTCGTATGTGTTCCTGTTTCTGCCTTTGACGATGATGCTCATCTTTACGGCGCAACTGCTGTGGGTGTGGCATTCCGTGGTGGACTACACGAACAACGGAGCGCGGTATGCGGCGACCCACTGCTATCAAGGCGCCGGCGAAAACGTGCAGGCTTATATGCGGCAGAACGTGCCGCCCATGGTGGATCGCGATTTGTTCGCCAACGGGCAGACGGAGATTGAAGTTTCCTATTTCCAGCGGGACGGCACGGGCGAACTTACCCAATTCACGTGTGCCGGTAACGAGTGCAGCCCCGATTGTGTGCCCGACTTTGTTCGCGTTCGCATTCTGAATTACCAATTCCGGGGATTGCAGAGTTACTTAGGATTACCCGCGATCAACCTGCCTAACTTCCAGACATCCGTCGCCGTGCAGAGCGCCGGCTGCTCGGCGGCCGACGGCGCAGTTACTTGTAGCCAATGAAATGAGGCCATACGACCCGCTATGTCGATTTCCTTGATGGTTGCCTCCAATGACGAACACTTTCGCGAAATCGTCAAAGAGAACCTGCTCAACATTCCGACCGCCAAACTGGTGGGCGACTATACCGAGGTGTCGCCGAACCTCTATATCCGCGTTTTGCAGGAACTGGAGCGGCACCCGGAAGCGGGCCTGTTGATGGACCTGGCGTCGGACCCCGAGAACGGCATTCGCGTGCTCGAGAAAGTGAAGCAGGCCGCGCCGTCGCTGTACATTATCGCTTCGAACTACCATGCCGATGGGGAAATGGTGATCGCTTCTGTGCGCGCGGGCGCTAACGACTTTCTGGTGCAGCCGATCCGCCGGCTGGAGTTTCGCGACGCGATTACGCGGTTTGAGAAAGCTCCGAAGGCTGCGGCGCCGACGGCGTCGCGGCTTGGCAAGGTGTATACGTTCCTCGGTGTGCGCGGGGGAGTCGGGACCACGACGTTAGCGGTGAACTTCGCGGCTGTCCTGGCACAGCGCAAACAGAATGCCGTGCTGTTGGACTTGGATTGGGCGGGTAACGACGCGTCGATGCAGTTGGGTGCGCAGCCGCAGTACACGCTGCTCGAAGTGGGCGAGAACCTCACCAAGATGGACCAGCAGTTGTTTGAGGGCTTTGTGACGCGCGATCCGCTCGGGTTTTTCGTGGTCGGTCCGCCGGATTCGATGGAACATCAGGGTTACTTCACCGAGCCGATGTTCCGCGACTTCGCGAATTTCCTGGTGGAGAAATACGACTCGGTGGTGATCGACGCGGGGCGGAACCCTGCTGGTGAACTGGTGTCGGCCGCGATGCAGGTTTCGTCGACGATTTTCCTGGTGATGGATCAGGAGTTCGGATCGGTTCGCAATGCGCAGCGCTACATTTCGTTTCTGATGCGGATGGGATTCACGCAGGACCAGTTGAAGATTGTCGTGAACAAATACCAGAAGAAGACGCCGTCTACGCACGCCGCGATCGACCAGATTAAGGGGACGCTGAACCAGGAGGTGTTCTATGGCATTCCGCCTTCGCCCGCCGTGCTGAATGCGATCAATCGGGGACGGCCGTTTGTGGTAAACCGAGAAGCCGCGGGCGACCTGGACCGCGCGTTCCGGGCCTTTGTGGACAAAGCGACGGGCGGGAAGAAGCCGGTGGCGCAGACCGCGTAAAGTAAAGGTCACGCATTCAAATGAGCACTCGCCCAATCGTTCGTCCCGGATCCGGCGCGGACCGCTGGTTTGCGCTGAAGACGCAGATCCATACGCGCCTGCTGAACTCGCTGACTCCCGAGCAACTGCGCGGGTTGAATAAAGAGGGCGTCCGCGAGCAGATCGGTTCGCAACTCGAACGTCTGATCGGGGAAGAGAACATCCCGATGACGATCAACGAGCGAGAGCGGTTGATCGAAGACATTCTCGACGAGGTGTTCGGGTTGGGACCGCTGGAGGCGCTGATTAAAGATCCGGCCATCAGCGACATTATGGTGAACGGCTTCGACAACGTCTACATCGAACGCGGCGGCCACATTGTCGAAACCAACATCCGGTTTAAAGATCAGAACCATGTCCGGCTGGTAATTGAACGCATTGTGTCGAACATCGGGCGCCGCATCGACGATTCCTCCCCCATCGTCGATGCGCGCCTGGACGACGGGTCGCGGGTTTGCGCGGTGATTCCGCCGCTGTCGTTGATCGGTCCGGTGATGACGATCCGCCGGTTCGGCAAGAAGCTGCTGTCGACCGACGATCTGAAGAAGAACGAGACGATGACGGCCGGCATGCTCGACTTCCTGTCGGGCTGCGTGGAGGCGCGGCTGAACATGGTGGTGTCGGGTGGTTCCGGTTCGGGCAAGACGACGATGCTGAACACGCTGTCGCGGTTCGTGCCGGACGAGCAGCGGGTGATCACGATCGAAGATACGGCCGAGTTGCAGTTGCAGCAGACGCACGTGGTGCGGCTGGAAACACGTCCACCGAATATCGAAGGGGCGGGCGCGATCACGCAGCGCGACCTGGTGATCAACGCGTTGCGTATGCGGCCGGACCGCATCATCATTGGGGAATGCCGCGGTTCGGAAGCGTTCGACATGATGCAGGCGATGAACACGGGCCACGACGGGTCGATGACTACGGTACACGCGAACACGGCGCGGGACGCTTTTTCGCGCCTGGAGACCATGGTGATGATGGCGTCGCAGCACGTGCCCGATTACGTGATTCGCCAGATGCTGGGGTCGGCGGTGCAGATTGTGGTCCACATGAACCGGCTGCCTGACGGCGGGCGTAAAGTAATGTCGATTTCCGAGGTGGGCCATACCGAGGACGGCCACGTCGAGATTCGCGAGATTTTCGGATTCGAGCGGCAGGGCATGAGCCCTTCGGGCAAGGTGATCGGACGGTTCCGCGCTACGGGCGAAGTGCCGACATGCCTTACGCGACTGAAGGCGTACGGCGTACACATTTCGCAATCGATTTTTCAGGAAACACACGCGGTGAAGGAGCGATAGCTTGTTCGTGCTTGTTTCGTTCCTGATTTTTTCCGGCGCGCTGCTCGCCGCGGCCTATTACGTTTTCAGCGTGCCGCGGCAGGAAGAGGGCAATGCGGTCGCCACGCGTCTGCGCGAGTTGCGGTCAAGAACGGGCCAGACGCGGCGCACAGGCGGGGACCTGATGCGGCGGGAAAGCCAGGGCAAGTTCGCGTTCCTGTCGGAGTTTGTGGCGTGGATCGGTTTGCTGCGGCGCCTGCAGGAGTATATCGACCAGGCGAACCTGAAATACCGCGCGGTGGATGTGTTCGCCGTATCGGTGATGCTGGGGGCCGGTTCATATTTCTTTTTGGGCGTTGTAGGCATGTCGATGCTGCTGTTGCGGATTGTGTTTGCGCTGCTGATCGGCGCGATCCCGATCATGTTCGTTTCGCAGAAACGCAAACGGCGGCTGGCGAAATTCGAAGAGCTTTTTCCGGACGCGATCGACCTGTTTAACCGCTCGATGAAGGCGGGCCACACCATTCATTCGGGGCTGGAAACCATCGCGCAGGAATCGCTCGAACCGGTGAAGATGGAATTCAAGAAAGTGATCGAAGAACTATCGCTCGGTTCGCAGTTGGATGCCGCACTTCTCAATCTGGGGAAGCGCATTCCGATTGTCGATTTGAAGTTCTTCATCACGGGCCTGATCTTGCAGCGGCAAACGGGCGCGAACATGGTGGAGGTGCTCGATAACCTGGCATTGCTGGTGCGCGAGCGGTTGAACATGGCCGCGAAGATGAAAGCGCACACGGCGCAGCAGCGGCTGTCGGCGGGACTGCTGTGCGCACTGCCGGTAGTGTTCGGCCTTGGCCTTGCGATTCTGAAGCCCGAGAACTTCGACCTGCTGATTCACGACGACACGGGCAGCTTCTTCTTCACTTATGCGATCATCTCCGAAATCATCGGCATCCTGATCATCCGCAAGCTGGCGAACCCGAGGTTCTAGGAAAACGCATGCTCGGCGCCGCACTGTTCTTCACGCTCGCGTTTGCCACCTTAGCCGCCCTGCTCTGGTCTGGCCTGTTGTTGTTCCGGCAGGAAGAGAATCCGCTGGACGATCGGTTGGAGGCGCTGCAATCGTCGGCCGGCGTTCAAACCACTACGCGGCGCCGGCGCAGGGCGGGAGGCGGCATTCTCAACAGCCTGCTGTACGTGATCTCACTGGTTCCGGGCGGCGACGAATGGCTTCGCGAAACGGAGCGCGAGCTGCAAAGCGCGGGCGTGCGGCGGCGCGAGGTGATCGCGATCTATTCCGTCGGCAACGTCGCTTTTCTGCTGGTTTTGGTGGTGGTGGGCCAGTATTTCCAATGGGGGGCTCCGGTATCGAACAAGATCGTGATGCTGGTGGTGGCAGGAATCCTGGGCTGGCTTCTGCCCCGGCAGATTCTGTATCGTCTGGTGGCGCGGTACAGGCGGCGTCTGCAACAAGCCTTGCCGGATACGATCGACCTGCTGGGCATCGTGCTCGGTACCGGACTGGCGCTGGACCAGGCGCTGTTGCGCGTTTCCGAGGAGATGCAGCATATTTATCCCGAACTGGCGAATGAGTTCTATACGGTGGTGATGCAGGTGAAAGCCGGGCAGGAACGATCGAAGGCGTTCAATGCATTGGTACGGCGCACGGGCGTGGAAGACGTGAAGTCGCTGGCGGCGATGATCGTACAGAGCGAACGGTTCGGAACGAGTCTGTCGCAGGCGCTGAAGGTTTACGCGGAATCACTTCGCACCCGGCGGCGGTTGAGGGCGGAAGCGGCGATCGGGAAAGCCGGGATCAAGATGCTGTTCCCGATTGTGCTGTTCATCCTTCCGGCGCTATTCGTCGTGGTGCTGGTACCCGCATTGATCAGCATTCTGCGCAACCTCGGCGGGGGGATCGGCGCGGGGGCACGGTGATAATTTATTGCGGCAATGACGGCGGGCGTTCGACTTAGTGGATCAGGCCCATTTTGTCGAGAGGCCAGTAGATGAATACGGCCTTGCCGTAGATGTGGCGGCGGTGGACGGGGCCCCAGGCGCGGCTGTCGTTGGACGAGGAGCGGTGGTCGCCGAGTACGTAATAGTGGTCGGGGGGCACCACTGTTTTGGCAACCGACTGCGTGTCGCGATACGCGCTCGGGACGTAGGTTTCTTCCAGCATGTTCCCGTTTAGGGCGACGGTGCCGTTGTTGATCTCGATACTGTCGCCGGGCAGGCCGATGATGCGCTTGATGTACGACTTGCTGGGGTCGCCAGGATACCAGAATACGACCATGTCGCCGCGCTGGATATCGCCCATGCCGAACCGGTAGATGAACTTGTTGATAAAAATCCGCTCCTGATCTTCGAGCGAAGGCATCATGCTGGTGCCTTCGACCTTGACCGGCTGGTACACGAAGAGGATGACCAGCACGGCCAGGATGACTGAGAGCAGCAGGTCGCGCGTCCATCCCAGGGCGGCGGCCAAAGCGGAACGGCGGGGCGGAGACGTGGCGAACGTCGTCATGGGCACTTCCGGGTCCGTCATCGAGGTAATGTTCCTATTTTGAACGCAATGGCGGTGTGCTGACAACCGGCCCCCGCGTGTTCCGTACCGCCGTGCCGCAGGGGCGTGGCGGAACAGACACTCCGGCTTGAACGGCTAGTACGAATGATTGCCAATCTCTTGGACGGACGTGAAGCCTTTCGGTAAGGTTCCAAGGGCTTTACTGGACGCCGAGGATGCGTTCGAGGGCCGGCATCGGGACGGCTCCTGTTTTGAGCGCCTGTTGATGAAATTCAGAGAGATTGAAATAGCCGCGGCCTTGCATCTTGGATTTCAGGCGCTTCCAGGCGCGATAGCCGGTGAAGTAGGTCGGCAACTGAACCGAGGAGAGCTTGGCGCGTTGCAGCTTGGCGGTGGCCTCCTCTTTTTCCTGAAAGGTCTGATTGAGCATCAACTCCATGGCTTCGTCATCTGTCATGTTGAGGGTGTGGAGGCGAATATCGAGGATGGTGTTCGCCACTGCCCTCAGGTATTGCTTGAGCCATGTGAGGTGAAACGCTGGATCGTTATCCAGATAGCCTTGCTCCACCATCACATCGGTGGCATAGACGGCCCAGCCTTCCACGTAGGGTCCGTTAAAGTAGAGGGCGCGCAGAGCGCGACGCGCATCGGGAGTGACGTCGTTGGCGTATTCGCTTTGCAGATAGTGTCCCGGGATGGCTTCGTGAATGGTAAGTATCTTTAGTCCGTATGAGTTGTACTCGCGGAGCTTCGATTCCGCTCGAGCTTGATCCCAGGCTTCCGGTATCGGTGTGAGCCAGTAGAACGCCCCGAGGTTCGGTTCGAGCGCCGGCGCGGGATTAAAACCGCCGACGGCGTAGATGCCGCGCATGAAAGCGGGCGTGGGAATCACCTTGAGGTTATCGCGCTTGGGCAACGGGACGATGTTGCGGGAACGGACGAAGCGGCGAATCTCTTCAAGGCCGGCTTCGGCAGTCTTGAAGTAGTCCTTTCGTTTGGGGTGGCGCGTCGCGATCTTGGCGAGAGCGTCTTTGACGGATATTTTAGGGAAAGACCTGGCGGCGATCGTCGCCATCGCGATGCGGGTCCGGTTGAGTTCCGCCTCGGCATCCGCAAGAACCTGTTGAGGAGTAAGCTCTAAGCCCAAAGAGGATTTGAACTTAGCCGCATATTTGGCCGAGCCGAGGCGCCAATCGTAATCCTTTTGTTTAAGGTCGTTCCGCAGAAACAGACGGAAATCCTCGATAGCGCGTAGCGCCTCGCGCGAAGCGTGCTCGAAGATGACGCGATGGATACCGGGGCACTCCTTCGAGAGTGTGCCGATGATCAGGTCGCGATTCGCTTCGTTTTCCTGGAGAGCCACTTCGGTCCAGATCACCGGAGCGCTCACCAGGTTCTGGCGTGCTTCGCCCAGCAGTTGGGGGACCCGGCGCATCCGCTCGATAATGTGGCGGTAGCGGTCCTCTAGCGGTGCATATTCGAGCACAAGCGGATTGAATAACGCATTTCCGACAAGTTCGACGTATAAAGTCGGGTTGTGCTTATAGTTTTGAATGGAGTCGAACTCGATGAATGCCAGCTCGACCTGGTCGGCAATGATCTTGTAGTCCGCTTGGGCTTGAGGATCGAGGGTCTTGGGGTCGATCTGCTGTAAGCGTTGCTTAAACTCTTCATACCACTGGCGCTGCTCTTTGATCGAGCGCTCGCCATAGTTGTCGAGCATTTCATCGAGCGTCGAGCTTTTGTGCTGGTGGTAGCCGGCTGCCGTGGCGGTGACGGGCGAAAAAGACAGAGTGGTGTAGACGAATTCCTGCACCAGGTCGGGTAGTTGCGGTGCTGGCTTGCTACAGGATAAAGCAAGCAGGAGAGGACTCATGAAGAACATGAGCCGGTGGCGGTACATAGTTCTATTGTAGGGACTTACCTACTCTCAATAGTCACTTCGCGGGTGCCTTCGGAAAGACCGTAGATCTTGACCACCATCGGTTCAGGTTTTGCGGGCGTGGGCGGCGGCACAGGGTCGGCAGCGGCGGGGGTGGGCGCCGGCGTTCGCCGTAAAGCGGCTTGGAGAACCTGTCCCTTGAGTGCAGCTATCTGCTGGTCGATTTCAGTGAGGGGCCAACCGATGGCAACGGAAACGCGTTCGCCGTCTGAATCGAGCCGCAGTTTGCGGAGCACATCCTGAACGCGCTTATCGCTGTTGGGCCCCATGGCGGCGAACTGCAAAAGCACGCGGGCGGCTTCGGCAATTTCTTTGGCCTTGGCGGGGGATTCCGTGAGCAGGTTGAGCTGGAGGTCGACACCCTCGCGGAGGGAGATACCCCCTTCCAACCCCAGAACGCCGGAAAGCAGGTTGCCGCCGGGCATCTGCGAGATGGTCGCGTCTGGCGGCATGGCCTCGGATGCCACCCATATTTCATATAAGGTGGCCAGTTCCGTAGCGCGCTGGAACAGGGGTTTTCCGGCCAATGGAGCGCCGCCGGCGGCCTGCAGGTCGAGCGCGGCATGAAGACTGCGCTCATCCCCCAAAACCACGATTTGCGCGTTGACGAGAGCCAGTTGAATGTCTGTGCCCTTCTCGACGCGGCTGAAAACAGGAATACCCTTGTACGTGGACTCCTTGGCCTTTTTATCACGCATGAAGGTGCGGATCTTCGCAAGGTCGAACCGGCCGGAAACGGAGATCACGACGGGTTGGCTGTCCGCTTTGCCGGCCGAGGGGGTGTTCGGCAGGACCGGGGAGGAAAAGAGCAGCTTTTCGACATTCTCGAGCAGGTCGACACCGGGGGTGCTGAGCGTCTTCCGGAAGCCGGCGTTCAGGAACTCCGTTTTGAGTTTCTGGCCTAGGGGCGATTGGATGGCCGCGCGGACGTCAACGCCTATCAACGTCTTGGCTTGGGGGTGAATGTAACGCCAGGCGGCAGGATGCGACTGCGGCTGGGCGAAGCAAAGAGCGGACACACAGAACAGGCCGAGGGTCCTCATAAGCCTACTTTCGGCAGAATTGCGTTAGAGGTTTAGGGTGGTGGGTTACCAGCCGAACTGCATGCCTAAGCGGAACGTGCGGCCATCGTTCAGGGTGTTGGTGATGACGCCGAAGTTGTAGTTGGTTAATTCAAAACCCGGTTCCGCAAATTGGGGGGTGTTGAGGAAGTTAATGGATTCGGCGCGGATGGTCAGGCGGCGGTCGCTGCCCACAGAGAAGGTCCGGGCGAGGGCGGCGTTGACGTTATAGATACCGCCTTTGCGGAACGTGTCGCGCCCGAGGTTGCCGCCGAATTCGTCGGTGGGTTTGGGATAGGAGAAGGCGGTGCGGGGCAGTAGGGCGACGCTGGTATCGGGGTTGCCGATGGTGCGGCCGAGGATGCCGGGGTCGATGAGGTTGGGGCGGTCCTGGCCATTGCCGTCGACGTTGCCGTAACCGGGGCCGTCGGAGCCGGTATAGACGTTGAAAGGCGTGCCGGACTTCAGCAGGATGACGGAGGAGAGCGTCCAATTGCGGAGCCAGCGGCCGGCGCCGTTACCAAGCGCATAGCTGGACCGGATCAGGAATGAGTGCGGCTGGTCGAAAGTGGAAAGGCCGCGCATGTCCTTCTGCTGGTCGTACTCGGACTGCGAGCGCGAATTGCGGGAATCCTGATCGTAGGCGGTGTTGGTGTAGGCGGAGCCGAGGTCCATCGCCTTTGAGAACCAGTAAGAGGCATCGACACTGAGGCCGCGCCAGCGCGGGACCACCAGGGTCACGCGGGCGGCATCGAAGTAACCGCGGGAACCGTTGATGACCAGGCGCTTTTCCGCGAAATCGGGGTCGGGACGGCGCTGGTTGATTGTGGCGGTGGTTTGGGCGATACCGTTCACCGGGTGGGCGCGGTTCAAGTACCACATCAACAACAGCTTGTGCGAGCGGCTGCCGACGTAACCGAACTGGAGACGCCACTTACTGTTCCAGTCAGGCTCCCAGGCGAAGTTGTACTGGTGGGAGTAGGGCGTGCGCAGGTCGGGCGAGAGCAAATAGAGATTGCCGAGGGCTTTGGGCGCGTCGCCCGCTTGGGTGCGGGACTGTAGCGGGTTAACGAGGTCGGGCGCGGTGACGACAATTTTCACGCTACCGGGCGGCGAAAAGCGGACCTGCTGAAAGGTTACGGGGAAGATCTCGCCGTAGTGCAAGCCGTAAGAGGCGCGGATGGTGCCGAGGCGGGCCTTTCCAGGACGCCAGGCGACACCGAACTGCGGCGCGAGGTTGTTACAGTCGCAAGGATACGGAATGTCGTTGCGGTAGTAGACCTCGTGCGGGGTGGTTACGGGCTGGTAGCGGAGGCCGTAAGTGATCTGCAGGGTGGGGCTGACGCGCCAGGTGTCGCCGGCATAGAACTGCAGGTCCCAATTGCGGAAGCCGCGATGAATATCGCCTAAAGAAACGATGTACTGGGTGGGCAGGCCGAGGCGGAAGTTGGTGATCGCGTCGCGGCCGAAATCGTTGCCGAACGAGAGGACGCCGCGGTGAGCATCGGTCTCTTTGCCGTTGAGCTGGCGGCGGAGGGTGGAAAGGCCGATGTTCCAGTTGTGCGAGCCGGAGGAGCGGCGAAGCTGGGCGCCGTAGCGGAACATATTAAGGGCACGGTCGATGGGAATGGTCGCGAGGGGGCCCAGGCTGGTGAGTCCGGAGACGGAGACCATAGGGCCGACGGCATTCTTTTCGGGAACGAGCAGGGAACCGATGCGGTCGAAACCCACGGTGGCCTCGACAATGTTCTTTCCCCAGTTGCGAATCCACGACAGGCGCGCGCGATGGTTGCGGGTATCGGTATTGGGATTTTGCCCGGCGACTAACTGAAACGCTTCGACGTGTTGATAGGTGAAGCCATAGAGCGCCACCAGGCGCCCCCACGTCTGTTCCGGCGCGTCGATGCGAGCGTTGAGGTTATCGTTATTAATCGTTTGCGGGGCGTTGGTGTTGAGCGCCCGCTCGTTGATGTCGGTGCGATTGGGCAGTTGGCGCGGAAAGGCGTCGAGGAAGCGCTGGACGAGGATGCGGGACGCCGGATCGGCGGTGAGGGCGGTGCGTTCGTCGGGCTTGGGAACCAGCACGTTGCCGTTCACCTGGCCGCGGAGTCTCTGCTGCGAAGCGTCGATCTGGAACCAGCGGCTCATGAACGAAAAGCCGTAATCGTTTTCGCGCGCCGGCTGCACGGCCCCGACCTGGAAGAACGATCGCGCGGAGAAGATGCTGTTGAGGTGATTCCAATAGACATTCCCGTGATACGAGCGGCGGGTGGCCGGCGCCAGGTGAATGGTCGCGGAGGGAGCGTTGCCGAACTCGGAACCGAAGTAGTTCCGCTCGGCGCGAAATTCCGGGACGATGGTGGCGGTGATACCGAGGCGGACGTTCAGTTCCTTCAGCGCGTTGTTGTCGACGAGGTTGAACTGAACATTCTCGTTGCGGCGCGATTCGCCGGCACTGGTATCGGTTTTGCCGAGTAAGTTGAGTTCGACGCGTTTGTTGGCATCGGCGGGGGCAGATTCGTCGGCCTTAGCGTCTGGTGGTTTGACCTCAGCGGCGGCCGGGGCCGTGGCGGTTGCGGGTTTGGTGGGTAGCGGTTCAGCTTCTTTAGTCGGGCCTTGCCAGAGTAGGAACGAAAGAAAAAGAAGATACATCAGAAACCGCTCGGCCGAATCCGGAAACTCTCGCGCCACTCACCGCCGGCCGGTACGGATTGCAAGGGAAACTTGCCGGCATGGCCCAGATTGAAGACGTTTGTGACGCCGGCCATGGGTTCGAAGCAGATGAATTCCCGACCGGGCGGGGCGTAGATCACCGCCACCGGATACTTCGGACCGTACTCCACCGCGATGCGCTGCTTCGCCCCCTGAACCGAGAAGATCGCCCTCCCGTCGGCTTCGTGCTTGAGCGTGGTGAACACGTCATCGAGTTGAGTGCCGCGCAGAGGATAAGGGTCGGCCAGTTTGACGGGAGTCTTTCCGCCCGTTGGGACCAACTGAGGCGATAGCGTGACATGCTCGGATGCGGCGACGTGGACTTTCCAATCATCGCGCGGGGTGTCGGTCAACTGGTAATAGGTGTGATAGCCGATGGAGATCGGCATCGGCTCGGCGGAGTGGTTGAGCAAGACGGTTTCTACTTCCAGCACGCCGTCGCGCAGGCGGTGGGTCATCTCGATGGTATGCGCAAACGGAAACTGCGCCATCCATTGAGGATGTTTCCAGAACTCCAGGCGGCTGGCCGTGACGGCGTCGTTTGGCGAAGCGCTGACGGTGGCGACGGTCCACGGAGCGTGCACCAGCAGGCCGTGGATGGGCAGCTTGTTGCCGTCGCGCCGGAAGTTATCGAGCGCATCGTTCAGCTTGTACTGCTTGCCGTTGGCCCAGTAGGTATCGCCATCGATGCGGTTGCACCATGGGGCGAGAAAGGGGTTTCCGCGCTGCGCCGGTTTGGCCTTCCATTCGGCGATGGTCTTATAGGGGGACCACATGATCTGGTGGCCCTTCACCTTCATCGAATAGGCATTGTTGCCGAACGACGGAATGATGAGGACTTCCGTGTCGTGAGCGGCGTCGTGAAGGCGAACGACTTCGTTCCCTTCCACCTGCACACGTTCAGCAGTGTAGTTGGCGGCTGCAAGAGTCATGAGGGGGGCTAAGGCGGCGGCGAGAGCGCGCACCACGCCATTATACCGGGGGCGGAACCGGCTAGCGGAGGATTTGAGCATGTTTGAGCGTGGGTGGTTTGTGGCCGGTTATCTGGATTAACGTTTAGCCATGTCGTAAGTGGGGTCCAAATTGGGTTCGTTCCGCACGGATTCTTCGAGGGCGGTTGGCAGCATCGTCGCGTATTTCGGCGGCTACGGACGGGGGGGAAGTGGGTGAGGATGTCCACACCGCTCGCTTGCGAGTCTGAGAAGATTGGGCCCGCGCCCTGACGGTTGCGGTTCTGTTTCGGGGGAGGTGCGAGGTGGGGAGTTCGTTTCGCAAAGCGTTGAATTCTAAGAGCGAGTAGAGTTCGGCTTAGGTCGTAGAGTTCGTTTTGAAAATCTAGCGCACGGAGCATGTTCTAGCGGGCGGTCGTGGTAGTTGCCGGGGGCGGGGCATGGTCTAGGAATGGCGCCGCGTTTTTTTTGTATCCTACCGCTATGCCTGTAATTGACCGGAATGAAAGTTCGCGGCGTGCGGCCCTTGGGGCTATCGGCGGCGCGGCGGTAGCGGCGGCCATGCCGGCTGCCGGCGGCGAGCGGTACCGGCTTGGTGTGATGTCGCAGATGTACTCTGCCTTGCCGCTCGACGAAGCAATGGCGCGTATTCGCAAGATTGGCTATCGCTACATCTGCCCGGCGCCGAAATTCGCAGGTGAGGCGGTATTTTCGGCCGACGCGGCGCCGGCGCAGCGTAAAGAATTTCAGCGCCGGATGCGCGATGCGGGCGTCACCCCGTTCATCAGCCTGGGCGGATTCGGAACCGAGCCGCATAAGGAGGGCGCACTGCCGAAGTATTTGGCGCAACTCGACCTGTGCGCGGAGTTCGGCATTCCGGTAATGGTCGGGGGCGGCCCATGGTACTACACCAAATTCCCGACGGTTCCGAAGCGCGATAAGTTGTGGCAGGACGAGGTGGCGCAGTTCTTTGCGGCGATGGAGAAGGCGGTGCGGCATGCGGAGGCGATCAAAGTGACCATCGCACTGAAGCCGCACACCGGCATTACGGCGCGTGCGAAGGATTGTATCGATGTGGCGAAACGGATCCAGTCGCCCAATTTCAAGATTGCCTGGGATGCGGGCAACGTTTCGTTTTACGAAGGCATCTACCCCGACCCGGACCTGCCGGATTTGGCGCCGCTGGTGAAGGCGGTGTGCATCAAAGATCACTTGGGCAATCGCGGTGAGGCGAATTTCCCGGTTCCGGGGCAGGGGCAGATCGATCATGAGGGCATGTTCCGGACGCTGTTCAGCGCGGGGTTCAGCGGACCGCTGGCGATTGAACGTGTCGATGCCCGGGAAGGGAAGAGGACCTCGCCCGAGATGGTGGATCAACGGCTGACGCAAGCCTTCGAGTACCTGACACCGCTGCTTGATAGGGTGACAGCCTGATCGACTTTTGAGCGCACATAACGCGCCCAGCCACAGCGGCGTTGGGCGGCGGCTCGCCCGTGGTTGAACTATTCTCTTAAGAATGAAGCGCAGACATTTCGGCGGATCGCTGATTGGGGCCGCCGCTGCCCCCTCGCCCGTCGCCGCGGCTGCTGCCAAGCCCCGGCACAATACGCTGATGCACGTTGGCGGCGATTATCACAGCGTGGCGGGCGCTGAAATCACGTCGCGAGAAAACCTCGAGTACAACTTGCGGTACGGGGTGCGGCACCTGACAGCGCAGATACGCAAGAAGTCGCTCGAGGGCGCTTGGGACGCCGACGAGTTGAAGCGAATGCGCGATAACTGCGACCGCCTGGGAGTAGTGTTTGAGGCGATCCGCATGGACCCGGATTACATCACCATGCGCCCCGGCGCCGAGCGCGACCGCATGATCGAGACGATCGCCGGTAACATCGCGAAGGCAGCGCAGGTGGGTGTCAAGGTAATAACTTACCACTGGACAGTCATCCCAATTCGCCGCAACGCGAAGACAACCGGACGCGGCAATGTTACCTATGCCGGATTCCGGCTGGAAGATCGGTGGCAGGACCTGCCCCCGACTAAGTCCGGGCGTGTGACCAGTGATGAATACTGGGAACGCATCACTTACTTTTTGACTAAGCTCGTTCCCGTAGCCAAGCAACACGACGTGAAACTGGCGTGCCACCCCTACGACCCGCCAGGGCTGCCGTTCGGCTATCAAGGCGCTGATAACTGGGATTCGCCGGCGGTGTTCGCCGCCGTCAAGCGTTACGAATCGATCGTCGATAGCCCTTATAACGGCTTTCAGCTCTGCCTTGGTACCGCGGCGGAAGGGTTGAAAGATCCAAAGAAGGAGATTCTTCCCATCGTCCGTTACTTAGGAGAACGGGGGAAGATCCACCAGATCCACATGCGCAACATCAAAGGCGGACTGCATGGTTTCGAAGAGGTGTTTCCCGATGAAGGCGAAATGAACTTCTTTGAAGTCATGCGCATCCTGCGGGATACGCAGTTTGGGTGGTCAATCTGCCCCGATCACATGCCGCATCACGGGGACGATCCGAAGGGATTGCAATCGTTCGCATTCGGCTACGGCTACATCAAAGCTCTTATCCAAGCGGTGAATAGTGAAGTTACATTCTAAGCTCAACGCTCTCGCCAAGGCGGAAAGACGCAAAGACGAAAAGCAATGCGGGAGCGAGCCTGGTGGATGGTCGCTCCCTTGCGTGTGGAGGACGAGTTAGAAGTTGACGATGAGCGAGAAGTCTTCCGGCTTCAGGCTGGCGCCGCCGACCAAAGCTCCGTCGATGTCGGGCTGAGCCATCAGGTTTTTGACGTTTGCGGGTTTCACGCTGCCCCCATAGAGGATGCGGACGGCTTGGGCGGCTTCTTCGCCAAATGCGCCGCGCACCTGGTCGCGGAGGAACTTATGCGCAGCGGCGGCCATGTCGGGAGTGGCGGTGCGGCCGGTGCCGATGGCCCATACAGGTTCGTAGGCGATCACGATTTTGGCGAACTCGTCGGGGCGCAGCGCGCCCAAGCCGCCTTTGAACTGGGTAGCCAGAACGTCTTCGGTGCGGTTGCTTTCGCGTTCGTCGAGCGTTTCGCCCACGCACACGATGGGCTGCAGGCCTGCCTCAATGGCGGCGGTGGTCTTTTTGAAAACGGTGGTGTCGGTTTCGCCGAAGTATTGGCGGCGTTCGCTATGGCCGATGATGACGCTGCGGCAGCCAACGGCTTTCAGCATCGGAGCGGATACCTCGCCGGTGAAGGCGCCCTCTTTCTGCCAGTAAACGTCCTGTCCGCCGACGCCCACTTTCGAACCTTGCGTCGCGGCGACGGCGGCGGGGATATTGACGAACGGCGGGCAGATCAGGATCTCGCAGTGGCTGGCGGCGGCCACCATCGGCAGAAAACGTTCGCAAAAAACCGTGGTTTCCGCGGCAGTTTTGAATAACTTCCAATTGCCAGCCATCAATGGTACACGCATTAGTTAGTTAGTCCTTTCCAAATGGAACGTCGAGCACGCGGGCGAGCCGCCCGGCGATCGACAACATGTCGATTTCTCCCAGCATGGCGCGTTGAACGCCAGGGCCCCAGAGTAAGTAAGTCGAACGGTAATCGCCGCGAGTGGGCCAGAAGCCGTGGCTGCCGGACGGTTTCGCTTTCGGTCCGCTTGACGCTTTCTCCGTTCGCGTCAGTTCGGTGTGCGGCGGCGCCTCAAAGGCGGCGAGCGGTTTCTCCACTCCGGGCAGGAATCGCTCCCACTCGGAAGCGGGGATCTCGCGAAAACCGGCTTGTTTCCGGAAGGCCTCGGCCACCGCCGGATCGTTGGTAGTGAGGTGAGTTCCGTAGGATTGTAATTGGCCGGTTACTCCGGCATGTTTCAGCAAGTCCCAGGGATTTGCCACCTTATCGATACGTTCGAAGCCGTGATCGGACACGAGCGCGAGCGCCATGCCGTTGGGCATCGCGGCAACGATGCGGGCGAGATAGTCGTCCAGTAACTCGAGCATCGCCTTGGCATGCTGCGTGAACGGGCCGGCCTGGTGCGCTTCGGCGTCGTGATCGATTAAGTGGACCAGCATGAGGTCCGGCTTGTGTTCCTGCAGGATAAACATCGCGGCGGTGGAGCGTGTGCGGTCGTCCACCCACTGCGTGGCGACCGACGGGTACCTGGCCGCCATGCGGTCCACCAAGCCGGGTGTCGATTTCTCGACGCTCGCTTCCCAATCCATGCCGGCGCCCTGCTTGCGCTTGTAGTGTTCGGGGAAATCGTAATCGATCGCAGAGCCGACAGTTACCGGCCAGTGGACGGCGCCCACCGTTTTGCCGGCCTTCTTGGCCGCATCCCACAGCGTAGGCACTTTGAGGAACGAGGAAAACCAGTAGCGCTCGCCGTTAGCTTGATTGTTATCGACGATGCCGTGGATTTGCGGTGCAACGCCCGTCATCATCGACGTGTGCGACGGGAAGGTGACGGTGGGCATCACGCCGATCACTCCATGGTCCGCCCATTGCGCTTGGGCGAGAAGGCGGCGGAGGGTGGGGATCTTCAGGCCCAATTCATCGCGGTCGCGGAGATAGCGGTGGTCCAGGCCATCGATAGAAACCACCAGCAGTGGACGGCCCCACGCGGCGGAGCAACTAAGTAAGAGAAGAAAGAAAGCTTTCGCCATGCGCGATTTGAGTTCCATAGTTCTCCGCTACTGTTTGGCCGATATCTGAAAGCGACTGCCGCGTGCCGAGGTTCACGCCGGCCCGCACCCGCCGGCCTGCGACGAGCAACGGCACATACTCGCGGGAATGATCGGTGGACGGCGTGGTCGGATCGCAGCCGTGATCGGCCGTGAGAATGAACAGGTCGTCAGCCGTGAGCTTCGCACAAACCCGCGGAATCCAGGCATCGGCCTGTTCCAGGGCGCGGGCGTAGCCTTCCACGTCGTTCCGGTGTCCGTATTGTTGATCGAAATCGACTAAGTTGACGTAGATAAGTCCAGATGCTTCGCTGTCGAGCGCTTCAAGGGTGCGCTGCATGCCATCGTCATTATTCTTGGTCTTGATCGAACGGGCGATGCCACGGCCGAGGAAAACGTCCGAGATCTTTCCGACGCCAGTTACCGGCACGCCTCGATCGGCTAACCGGTCGAGCAGCATTCCGGGGGGAGGCGGAACGGCGTAGTCGTGCCGGTTCGATGTTCGCGTGAAGGCGCCGGGTTGGCCGATGAACGGGCGGGCAATCACCCGGCCGACTTCGTGCGCACCGCGCAGGATATCGCGTGCCGCTTCGCACATCCGGTATAACTCGGGGATTGGGATGACCTGTTCGTGCGCGGCGATCTGAAAGACGCTGTCGGCCGACGTGTAAACGATCGGCTTGCCGGTGCGCATATGTTCCTCGCCTAACTGCTGGATGATTTCCGTACCGCTGGCGGGGATGTTACCGAGTATCTTGCGGCCGGCGGCCTGCTCGAACGCTTCGATTACGTCCGGCGGGAAACCGTTCGGATAAAGCGGGAACGGTTTCGCGAGGTGGATACCCACCATTTCCCAATGCCCGGTGGTGGTGTCTTTACCAGGAGAGGCGAGCGCGCACCGCCCGAACGCTCCGGTGGGATTGGGAGCGGGCGGCAAGCCATCGATGGGGCGAATGTTCGCGAGGCCGATGGCAGAGAGGTTTGGAAGCGACAGGCCGCGCCGGCGGGCGATGTTGCCCAGTGTGTCGCTGCCCGCGTCGCCGTAGGCTGCCGCATCGGGCATTTCGCCGATGCCGACGCTGTCGAGCACGACCCACAGCACACGGTGAAACACGCGCGATCAATTCTCCTTCAGGCTTTCCTCAATCCGTTCGCTGAGCATGTCGACAAACCGGTCGGCAATGTAGCCGTTCATGCGCGATGCGATTTGTCCTTTGCGGCTCACCACCAGCGTCATGGGAATTGAGGTTACGCGCAGCAGCGGCGCGAGGCCATCCTCAAAGTAGACCGTCTTATTCCATTTGTTACTGGCGAGAAAGGGAGCGACGATTTCGCGGTTCTGGTCGGTGTTGATGTTCAGGAAGACGACGTTGGGGTTATTCTTGAACCGCTCTTTCACCTGTTCGTAAAGCGGCTGCTGTGCGCGGCAGGGGCCGCACCAGGTGGCCCAGAAGTCGAGCACGATCACCTTACCCTTGAGGCTCGACATCTGTAACTTGTCGCCCTTGAGACCGGTGAGGGAGTAATCCATCAAGTCGATTTTGCCGGCATTGGGATCGAGGCTCCGCAGCGACTCTTTGTATGCCTCGATCTTGGCGGAACTGCGGTCATACGCCGCGAGAACGATATCGCCCAGGCCCGTTTCCGAGCCTTTGGCTTTCCGGTACCATTCGCCCATGCGGACGCGGTCTTTGGCGCGATCGGCTTCGTCCACATTGGGGTCCGGCACGGTGAAAGCTTCGGCCAAGGCCTTTACCGCGTCATCTACCTTGCCTTGCCGTTCGAGCCACTTGGCAAGTTCGCGCGCGGCTTCGGCCGATGGAAACGTGTCGTAACTCTGTCTGGCCAGCGTTTCGGCTTCCGGCAGCTTTCCTAAGTTGCCGTGCGCGCGTGCCTGGTAGACATACGCTTTCGCCAGCAAGATGTTCTGCTCTTCGGCCAGCCGCCCGGCGTTCTGCGAACCGGCCGGCGGCTTGGGCTGCGTCTTCATTGCGGTTTCGAGCCGCCGCGCGTAGTCGAGCGCCTTCGTTGCCGCTTCTTTCGATTGATCGTTCAGCAGGTACCGCGACACACGCTCCAGCGCTTCGACGTTATGCGAATCGCGCTCCAGAATCTTTTCGCCGTAGAGGACCACCCGGCTGGCGTCCCGTACTTCGGCAGCCGCCTGAAATGCCGCGCGCTCGATTTCCCAACGTTGTGAACTCTTGGGGTATTTCGCCAGGTGCCGTTCGATGGCGCGAAGGAAATCTACTTTGGAAGAGCCGGCTTCGCTGAGTGCGTCGCGAAGCGCCTGCTGTTCGGCGGCTTCGGGCGACGGTTGTGGGTCCTGCGCCAATAGCATCGGACTGGCCGCCAATACTACTGCCAGCGCCCAACCCAGGTGCAGCTTCACTCGGTTTTTCCTTTCGGATTGCGGATGGCTTCCGCGATGCCGGCCGCCCGTTCGCGCGCCATGTTGAGGTAACTGTCGTTCTTGATCACACGGTCGAGCAGCGGCAAAAACTGCTCCAGCGCCACCAGGCGGTTCCGCTCCATGGCGGCTTGCATCTGCAGGATCGCTTTGTTCGCGCCCAGCTTATCGAACTTCACCGTGCGTTCGAGCGCGATGTAATGCTGCTCGGTCTCGGTCATCTTCTCGAACCATTCCTGCAGCGCGCGGGCGTTCAGGTCCTGCGAGAAGTTATATTTCACTTCGGTTTTGGCCGCGCCATCCACCCAGCGGAAGGTCTTCATGCCCATGTTGGCGACCTTCAGCCCCGATTCCAGGGGTTGCTTGAAATGGTCGAGTTTCTCCGCCAGTTGGTAGATCTCGTCCACCTCCGGCTTTTTCAGCAGGAACCTGATCGGCTGGTCGTCATCCGCCGCTTCCTTATAGACAGCCTTTCCGTCACGCTCCACGATGATCTCGACGTAGGGCGGGTGGCTGCCCGGGAACGCTTTGGTAAACACGATCGACGGCTCGGCCCAGGCCGCAGCCGCTATTACAAACAGCACAAAAATGCCCTTCACGCGCGAACTCCCACAGCCATACCTCGTGATTCCAGTGTCGCATGGCATATCGCCACGGCCAGCGCATCGCAGGCGTCCGGTTCCTTGACGGGCGCTTCCGGACCGAGCAGCGACTCCATCATAAACTGGACCTGTTCCTTTTCAGCACGCCCATAGCCCACCACGCTCTGCTTCACCTTCAGCGGCGAGTATTCCGCGCAATCGATGCCCGCCTCGGCCACCACCAGCAATGCCACTCCCCGGACATGAGCGAGTTTCAGGGCCGATTTGGGATTCACCGCGTGGAACACCTCTTCGACGGCGGCGCAATCGGGTTTGTAGCAATCGATCTGTCGCCGAAGTGCGGCTGCGATCGATTGCAGGCGTTTGGAAAGACTGTCCTTAGAGCTGACACGGATCGTGCCCGCCGCCACCATCCGATGCGTCCGGCCGTCGCTGTCGACAATACCGTAGCCCGTGCGTTCCGATCCGCAGTCGATTCCGAGCACGCGCATCTAACGCCCCGGTCGCATGGTGATTCGGTTACTTCGACAGTTTGTCGATCTCTTCTTCGTCGATATCGAAGTTCGAATAGACGTCCTGCACGTCGTCGTGCTCTTCGAGCGCATCGGTCATCTTAAGCATGCCGGACGCGTTCTTGCCTTCGAGCTTAACGAGGTTTTTGGGAACCATGCTGATGGCGGCTTCGAGCGTCGGAATGCCCGCCTTCTGAATGGCCTCAAGCACCTTGTCGTGCATGTCGGGGGAAGAGAGCACTTCCCACTGCCCGCCGTCGTTGCGGATGTCTTCGGCCCCGGCGTCGAGCGCAATCGCCATCAGTTCGTCTTCACCGATCTTTTCTTCGTCGATGACGATTTGGCTCTTGCGTTCGAACATCCACGCCACCGAACCGACTTCACCGAGATTGCCGCCGTTCTTAGAGAACATGTGGCGAATCTCACTAACCGTACGGTTGCGGTTGTCCGTCGCGCAGGAGACCATAACGGCCGCGCCGCCCGGACCATAGCCTTCGAACATGATCTCTTCGATCTGCCCGCCTTCCAGTTCACCGGTACCGCGCATAACGGCACGCTTGATGTTGTCCTGCGGCATCGAAACCGCCTTGGCGGCTTGAATGGCGGTGCGGAGACGGGCGTTCGAATCGGGGTCGCCGCCGGCGCGCGCCGCAATCATAATTTCTTTGATAAGGCGAGTGAAGACCTTTCCGCGCTTGGCATCGAGCGCAGCCTTCTTATGCTTAATCGTCGCCCACTTTGAGTGTCCAGACATGGCTTGGGAAATTACAGAATACCACTGGCAAGGTCAGAGCTGTAAGACTAAGCGCAGACCTTCGTCGATGCGATGCTGGAGCGGCGCGGGCAACCTGCCTACGTGGTCTGTCAAGAAGCCGCGGTCGATGGTGAAAAGTCGCATTCCTCGCGTTCGAGTGTCCCTAGCTGTGCCCGATACAGCGCTTCGTCGATCTCCGAGGAAGTACGGGAATATACCTCGTTCAGCCGCTCGGTGATTGAGTTTGCCCGCCTGCGTTCGAGAAACTCCCTGAGCGCGGTGGCATATAGCTGGCTTCTGGACATACGCAGATGACGAGCGGTATGCTCGCCCTCTTGAAAGAGTTCGTCCGGCAACGACACTGCGGTTTTCACGTCCTCAGTATAACCTGTAGTTATACCGCCGGCCGTTTCTCCCACTCGACCGCCACCGGCAGGCTCGCCAACCCGGCCGTCGCCCGCTCGTCCGTCACCGCGAATGACAGGACATCGTCTCGCCAGTCCTGGCTTTTGCCGTCCGGGTGCTGGGTCGCGACAGTCAACGTATAGTCCTGTTGGGTGAGCACGCACGGGAACCGAAACGTGATATCCAACTCGTCGCCCGCGCGAAACGAACCCAATTTCCGTCCTTCGACCTTGGTGTTGGTGCCGAATACGTCGATCCCGAGCCGGTTGCGGACGAGGATACCGACCATAGGGTCGTCTGAGGGCTGGCTGAAGCGGGCGCGCACGCGTACACGCAGATCCGTGCCGCTTTCGACCGAGCGCACGGGTTCCCTCGATTCATTCTCCAGGGTCACTTGCAGGATCTCGCTGGTGCGGTCCCCGTGGCGGAAGCTCTCGCCGAGCGCGACCTTCTCGCCCGTGCCGACCTCGCGGTTCTGCCATTCGTGCACCAAGCCAACGTAGCGGTTGACGATCTCCGCCGGGCGGCCATCGGCTTCCACTTTCCCGTGCAGCATCAGGACAGCACGGTCAGCCAGCCGCTTCACCAGCCCGAGGTCGTGGGACACGAACAGGACCGTGACCCCGCGCTCCTTCAGTTCCTCAAACTTGCGCACGCACCGGGCGGCGAACACGGCGTCGCCAACCGCCAAAGCTTCGTCGACGATCAGCAATTCGGGGTCGACATGGATGGCGGTGGCAAACGCGAGGCGGACGTACATGCCGCTCGAATACTCTTTCACGGGACGGTCGATGAACTCGCCGACGCCGGCGAACGCCTCAATGCGGGGCAGGGCGTCGATCATCTGGTTGCGCGGGACGCCCAGAATCTCGCTGTTCAACAGGACATTCTCCCGGCCGCTGAATTCCGGGTTGAAGCCCGCTCCGAGTTCGAGCAGCGCGGCGATCCGTCCCTGCGAGACCACCCGGCCGTGGGTGGGCTGCAGGATGCCGCTGACGATTTGGAGCAGGGTGCTTTTGCCCGACCCGTTCGGGCCGACCAGGGCGAGAAACTGCCCTTTGGGCACTTCCAGGGTGATGTCGCGCAAGGCCCAGAAGTCGGTGTGGCGTTTGCGGCCGAAAACGGGCAATGCCTCCCACAACCGGTCGGCCGGCCGGTTGTAAAGGGAATACCGTTTCGAGACTTTCTGGATCAGCAGCATTCGGCAATCCTATTGTCTCGCGTGCCGCCCCAGCCTCCGACACACCCCTGATAGTCGTGCAGAGTAGCGAAGAGGGCAGCCTTTTTCAAAAGCCTACGGAGACGACCTTTCGGGCAGAAGATCCCGAGATCTGAATCTTGCGGAGCGAGAGATTGGGTATTGGGACACAGGGAGGATGTGTGCTGACCCACAATATATGGTTATAAAGAATTGTAAATATTTTAGTTCTCATAGAAGTGTTCTCGCTTATGTATAGCCCCACATATTTGTGGTGCTTAGTTTGCTACGTAAGTATCTGATTTTTCATGATGTAGCAATCCTTCTGTTGCTTTGGTCACTGAATTGCTTTCTCTGTCACAACGGCTTGGGAAAGAGTGGATTTCTGTAGAGGTCCGGGACGCTGATCCGTTCCTGGCTGCACCTTCCTGCCGTGACATCAACCAATGCACAACCTTAGAGGGCAATATCATATGGCATCCCATTCGAACCGGGCAGCCTCCACCAACCTGTGGCGGCGATCCCTGGCATTTGCTGCAATAACCCTGCTGGCTGCCTCCGCCGGCTTGGCGCAGGAACGATTCAGCGAACTCCGCGGTGTGGCAACTGACCCGAGCGGTGCAGTTCTTCCCAACGTCAGTGTGACGGTGAAGAACAAAACTACAACCCGCGTCTTCACCGCGAATACGGTCGCCGACGGCACGTACATCGTGCGTAACGTCGAGCCCGGCCGTTACTCGATCCGGTTCGAATTGAAAGGGTTTACGACGTATGAAGTAGCGGAAGTTAACCTACTCCTCGGTCAAACCCTAAAGGTCGACGCTCCGATGACGCTGAGTGGTACCGAACAGGCCGTTCAGGTGACGGAAGCGGCTCCGCTAATCGATACCACCAACACCACGTTGGCCAACAACCTGACGGCAGAGCAGTTCGACCATCTGCCCAAGGCCCGCAGCTTCCAGTCGCTCGCAATGGCGTCCACGTCGGTTAACTCTGGCGACATTGAGGGCGGCATTCAGGTGAACGGCGCCAGCGGCTCGGAAAACAACTTCACGGTTGACGGAATTTCGACCAACAGCCTGATCAACGGCCAATCCCGCCAGAATGCACAGTTCGAGATTCTGCAAGAAGTGCAGGTGAAAACAGGCGGCATTTCGGCGGAGTACGGCGGCGCACTCGGTGGCGTGATCAGCGCAATCACGAAGTCAGGCGGAAACGCGTTCCATGGCGATGTGCACTACTACCTGTCGGGAAATAAGTTGAGCGCTTCGCCGAACGAACGACTGCGGCTCAGCCCCACCAACGACACTACGGTTGCTTATTATCAGGACGTCAAGCAGAAGAACGATCAGCATGAAATTGGCTACTCGTTGGGTGGCTATTTCATCAAGAACCGGCTGTACTTCTTCTCCGCGGCCTCTCCCCGGTTTGTGCGGCGCACGAACGACTACAAGTTTAGTAACGGTACCGATCCTGGCTCGATCGACTCGAAGACGACAGCTCACATGGCGTTCGAGAAAGTGTCCTACGACATCACTAAAACTCTTCGCGGCAGCGCGTTCTTCCTTTGGACACCCACGATGTCGACGGGGACGCTGCTCGGCTACAACGGTGAGTGCCCGAATTGCGTGACTTCCTCGAAAGCCGCGAACGTCATCCGCCCGAACCAGGGATATTTCTCACCGCAATCGAACTACGGCACGCAGTTAGACTGGATCGCGTCGGCCACCACTTTGCTGTCGGTGCGCGCGGGCCGTTTTTGGGATAATTACAAAGACGTCGGCCTTCCGGACCTCACGAACGTCACGTTCCAGACCCCTTCGATCGGTCTAGCTGGCGTTCCATCTGCGCTGCAACAGCCCCAGGGCTTCTACAACACCCCTCGTGTGTTGACTAGCAAGTGGGATATCGCCACCCGAACCTACGTTCAGGGTGACTTCAGCCGGTACTTCCGCTTCCTCGGCTCGCACGACTTCAAGGCCGGTATCGGGACGCAGAAGAATGTCAATAACGTCTTGCAGGCCTATCCGACGGGCGGGTACATCTACGTATTCTGGGATCGCGCATTCACGTCGTCAGTGCCCGGTGGCCCGCGCAATGACCGCGGACAGTACGGTTATTACGAGTTCCACAATATCGGTACGGGTGGCGCCTCGGGTGCAGCGATCAGCAACTTCTATTTCAACGACAACTACAAGATCCATCCGCGCATTACGCTGAACCTCGGCGTACGCTTTGAAAAAGAGCGCATCCCGTCGTTCCAGCGCAACGTGAAAGACTACGCGTTTGAATACGGGTGGGGCAGCAAGATCGCTCCCCGCCTGGGTGCCTCGTTCGACGTGTTCGGTAACGGCAAGCTGAAGTTGTACGGAAGCTGGGGCCGTTACTACGATTGGGTGAAGTACGAACTCGCCCGCGGCACATTTGGTGGCGACTACTGGCTGGTTCAGTATCGTTCGCTCGACACTCCCAACGTGTTCGACTTAAACAGTAAGAACCTGCCCGGCCGGGACCTGTGGAATCCTGCGGTACCCAACTCAATGCGTAACCGCCGCTCCACCGGATTCCAATACGTCGATCCGGAAATCAAGCCGATGTCCAGCGACATCGCCAATCTCGGTGCTGAATTCCAGCTTGCTCCGCAGACAGTGTTCCGCGCCAGCTATGTTCACAACAATCTGCGCCGAACGATCGAAGACTTGGGTGCCTTGGTCAACGGCGACGAGGTTTACTACTACGCCAACCCTGGGGAAGGCAATGCTCTCGTGACGCCAGTTTCGGGCGCCACTCAGAAGTTCAACACTCCAAAAGCAGTCCGGCGCTACGACGCCGCCGAATTCCAGCTCAGCAAGCGGTTCGGAACCTGGTTCGGAACTGCCAGCTACGTGTACAGCCGGTTGTATGGTAACTACCCCGGTTTGGCCAGTTCTGACGAAATCCGTACCGGCGCTGACGGCGCCGGCGTATTTGGTCCTGCCCAGCAATCGACCGGCGTGATCTCGCGGCCTGGCGGCAATGCCAACCGCGCGTGGGACATCGACGAAGTTTTGTGGGATGCGCACGGAAACCTCGATCCGAAAGGGCGCCTGGCGACCGATCGTCCGCATGTCTTCAAATTGTTCGGTTCGAAGACCTTCAAGTGGGGTGATCGCAACTCCACGGATATCGGCGGCTTCTTCTATGGCGGCTCCGGTACACCACTCTCTACGTTCGTCAATACCCTGAACGGAACGCAGGTATTTGTGAATGGCCGCGGCGACCTTGGCCGTACCCCGATCCTGACGCAGACCGACCTTTTGATCGGCCACGAGTTTATGGTCGCGGAAGGCAAGCGCCTCCGCTTCGAGTTCAACGCCCAGAACCTCTTCAACCAGAAGACCGCTCGCCACCGTTGGACCGAACTGAACCGCGCCCGCGCTTCGGCTGAAGTGGACCTCTCCTCAGTCGATCTGGCGAAGGGTTGGGACTACAAAGCGATGATCGCGGGCACGTCGGAAGGCGCAAAGGCGCTCAGCCCGCTGTTCGGCCTGAACGACTGGTTCAATCCAGGCTTCTCTGGCCGCTTGATGGTGAAGTTCATCTTCTAAGCTCGTCCGCACTCCCGACAACGAGAGGGCCGGCCCGGATCGCTTCCGGGACCGGCCCTCCACCTTTTTAGAGATCGAGTGTCGACAGGATCTCAACCGCGGATTGGGCCGTGACGACGACTGGCTCCCGCAGATCGCCAGGCGCTTCCACCTGGTCGAAGGCGCGCATTAAGGCCATCTTGCTGACCGCGTAACGTTCCGTCTCGGTCAACGAACGCGCTTCCCTGGTTTCCCATCCCGACAAAGCCGTCTGGCTCACCTCCACCATGACGCGAAACCATGTCTTACGATCCGCCGACACGTCGAAAGCGAACTCTTCCAACCGGTTGCCCGATCTGCCCTTATCTCTTTTGCCGCCGTAAATGTATTGATATACGTAGCCGCTTTCGGCCTGATATGTCTTGACCCGGCGGACCGTGGGCGCCCCGCTCAGCTCAGGTGTGCGCTTATTACCTAACAGGCGATCGAAGATACCCACGAGACCCCAATATCCGTTTCCGGCCCGAGAAGAACCTGTAAAAAATCCAACAACAGTAGTATGATACGGGTAACCGTCATGACAAAACAGGTGTGTTTTGTTTTTGTTGCGCTCACTCCGGCGCTCCTCGGAGCCACATCCTCTCCTGCTCAGCTCCCCCTGCAGTTCGAGCCGAATCGCGGCCAGGCGCCCGCGACTGTCCAGTTCCTCGCCCGGGGCAACGGATACACGCTCGCTCTCAGTTCTGGCTCCGCCAGCTTTTTCGCCGGCGGCAAAGCCGCGACATTACGCCTGGATGGTGCTCGCGCAACCGCTCCCGGCGAAGGCGAAGAACTCCTTCCAGGCATTACGAACTATTTTGCCGGCGCCGACCGGCGGCAGTGGATCACGGCCGTTCCCAATTACCGCCAGGTCCGCTTCCGTTCGGTATATCGGGGAATTGACCTTGTTTATTACGGCAAGGGTGGCGAATTAGAGTACGACTTCGTAGTCAGTCCAGGGGCGAAACCGTCGGACATATCGTTTACGGTGGAAGGCGGCCGGTCGCCGCGGATCGACAAGTCGGGCGACCTGATCTGGCGCACGGCGTCGGGCGAGGTGCGTCAGCACCGTCCCGTTCTCTTCCAGCAGCGCGACGGGCGGCGAGTAGAAGTCGCCGGCGGCTTTCGCGTATTGCCGAACGGACGCGCGGGGTTCGCGGTGGGCGCCTATGACCGGTCGCAACCGCTGACCATCGACCCGGTGCTGCAGTTTTCGACTTTTTTCGGCGGCCGGCTGCGTGAAAGCGCCAACAGTCTTGCGGTGGACCAGGCAGGCAACCTTTATGTAGCCGGCACGGCCACGTCGCCCGATTTTCCTGTCAGCCAGGGTGCATATCAATCGTCGGTAATCGGCGGGACCGACATTTTCGTTTCCAAATTGAACGGAACAGGCACGCAGATCCTGTATTCGACGGTGGTGGGTGGTTCGGGCGACGAGACCGGAGCCTACCTCGCGGTGGATAACTCCGGTAACGCGTATGTGGCGGGGACCACGCAGTCCAGGAACTTCCCCACGACGCCGGGCGCACTGAAAGAATCCACCAACGCTTTGGCGGGCGATACGGATGGGTTTGTTTTTAAGGTGAACGCGAACGGAACGAACCTCCTCTATTCGACACGGATCGGCGGCAAGGGGGTCGACATGGTCAACGGTATCGCAGTCGACAATGCCGCTACCGCTTACATCACCGGGGAGACGAACTCCGACCTGTTCCCGCTGAGCGCGGACGTGGTGCAGACGGAGCGCAAGGGCAGCAACGACGCATTTGTGATGAAGCTGAACCCGGCCGGTTCGGGTGTTGTCTGGTCCACTCTGTTGGGCGGCGATAACGATTCCTATGTGGTGGGCTATGAGTCCGGACGGGCGATTGGTGTGGACCGTGTCGGCCAGGTGTACGTCACCGGCATTACGACATTGCGCGACTTCCCCACCACGCCGGGAGCCCCGCAACGGGACCATTTCGGGAAGGGCGAAGTGTTCCTGACGAAGCTGAATTCCACTGCCACCCAAATACTGTTCTCCACATTGATGGGCGGCA
Source organism: Bryobacterales bacterium (assembly GCA_020846745.1). GTDB lineage: Bacteria > Acidobacteriota > Terriglobia > Bryobacterales > Bryobacteraceae > JADLDI01. The sequence goes on from JADLDI010000080.1 coordinate 46,670, forward strand.
GCGGCAACGATACGCCGAACGCGCTCTATGTGGATCCGAATGGAACCAACGTCTATATCGCGGGCAACACGGCGAGCGCGGGTTTTCCGGTGACGCCCCAGGTAGTCCAAACTTCGGTTTATGGCGACCTGACAGACCTGAACCGGGAAGGATTCGTTGCCCGGTACAACGCGAGCGGCCAACTCATCTTTTCAACCTTATTCGGACGGAACGCCGACGATCAGATTAACGGCGTTGTGGCCGATACGGACGGCACCGTGTGGGTGGTGGGCACGAGCAATTCGTGGGATTTGCCCACCACGTTCGATGCCATTCAGAAGAACATTTCGAGCGGCGGCACCACGGGTGAACCGAATGACGCCTTTGTTGCAAGCTTCGATCAGTATGCGCAGACCATCAAGTTCGCGACGTTCCTGGGCGGAACGCGTTATGACGAAGGACGCGCCATCGCTCGCGACTCACAGGGCAACATCTTTGTTGCCGGCTATACGCAGTCGCCCAGTTTCCCGCTGACGCAGGGCGCGCTGCAACGGTCGACGGGATTCGGCACCACGACGGCATTCATCGCCCGCATCGGCGAGAATCGCCTGCCGGCATCGCAGTTGGTGATGATCTCCGGCAATAATCAAACAGGTGACCAGGGGACCCGGGTGCAGGCGCCGCTGATCGTCGAATTGCGCGATCCGTTCAACAATCCGATCCCGAACGCCACCATCACGGTAAGCGCCACAAATGCCGCTGCCACCGGCACGACGGTGAGGACCGGTTTCGATGGGCGCGCCAGTATTCTGGTGACCTACGGCGACCGTCCCGGCGCCGCCACCGTCACGGCTACCTACGCCGGAGTTCCGCCGGTCCAGTTCTCGCTCCTCGTGAAGCGCGTCGGTCCGCCGATACCGGAAATTCTGTCGAGCGTTGTCAGCTATGGCGAAAGCAACCCGCCGCTCACTGCGCTCGCGCCGCTCGGGCTCGGGGTGATCAACGGCCGGGCGCTCACCCAGGCGAGCGGCGATCGCGAAGCCGGTACCGCTGATTACCAGAACGGTCAGCTTCCCACTTCCCTGTTAAACACTTGCGTCACTGTGGCTGGACAGGCGGCGCGCCTGCTCTATGTCGCCGGTCATCGTATTCACTTCCAGGTGCCCGAAGGCGTCCAGCCGGGGCCGCAACCGCTGGTCGTGATTTCCAATTGCGGCATTCTCGGCGAGCTTCGCAGCGATCCGCAAACCGTGCAGATCCGGGCCACCTCGCCGGAGTTCCTGTATTGGTCGCAGAATCCGGACGGCCGCAACCCGATCCGCGCCATTAATGCCGCCACAGGCGCCCAGGTGACGCCCGAATCGCCGGCGAATCCCGGCCAAACGCTCAGGCTGTTCGGGACCGGCTTCGGCGCGACTGCTCCCTCGATCGGAGCGGGCGAGATACCGCAGTCGGATTACGCGACCGTCGAGCGGCCCACGGTCGTGTTCGACGGCCAGGAACTCACCCCTGACAGTGTACTGACGTCGACTCTCGTACCGGGCTATCCCGGTTTCTATCAACTCGATGTCCGCCTCCCGGCCACCACACGCAACGGCAATTTGGCCCTAACCGTGAAGTACGGCAGCCAAACCTCCCCGATGGGGTACCTGCGTGTCGCCGGCGGGCTCGACCTCGAACCGCGGCTGAGCGTTACGCCGGCACGGCTCGATTTTGGCGATGTCGTCATCAATCAGACCCGTGAGATGCTGCTCCAGATCACGAACTCAGGCGCGTTCCGGCTGAACATCAACGCGTTCGACGCGGGCGGGCTGGCATTCACGGTGGTCGATAACGAACCGTTTACTCTCCAGCCCGGCGAGTCCCGAACCATCACTGTCCGTTTCGCTCCGGTTACCACCAGCAACTTCTCCACGTCGCTGGTCATCGCCTCCACCGACCCGGTGACCCCCACCTTGACCGTTCCGCTGACCGGCGCAGGCACGCTGCAGCCGCCGGCGCCCAACCCGGTTCCGTTCATCTTGAACATTCAACCGGAGTCGATCCTGTCGGGCGGCGCTCCGTTTAACCTGTTCGTAAACGGCAAAGACTTCACTCGCACTTCGGTGGTGGAAGTGAACGGCCAGGCCCGGCCTACGTTCTACAATTTCAACAACCAGTTGATCGCCTCGCTCCGGGCGCAGGACATCGCGCAAGCGGGAACGCTCACCATCACGGTATTCACACCGGCGCCGGGCGGCGGACGGTCCACTCCCTTGACATTCACCGTTACCGCCGGGCCGCAAGCCAATCAGCCGCTCGCGCTCATCAATCAGCTCGATATGCGGTTCTGCCCGCTGATTACTTCGCACGTTTCGGTGCTCGATGGCAACGGACTGCCGGTCCGGAACTTGACCACGCCGAGCGTTACCTGCCGTGAAGACAACCAGGTAGTGCCGTGTACGATGACCAACGGCGCCGCGGAAACTCCGCTCTCGGTCATGCTGGTCTACGGCGTCAACGGGATCACCAGCGACGAAGATCTGCTGTTCCTGCGCAATGCGGCCCGCAACTTCATCGCCGGGTTGCAGCCCGACGACAGGATCGGCATCGTGCATCTCGAACGGGACGCCCGTTCGCAACTCGATTTCACCACGGACAAGGAACGCGCCTTGAACGTGATCGACATCCTACGGCCGGTTACGGAAGGCAACGGCAACGCGCTGTATGACGCCGTGAACTACGCCTCCGTAATGGCCGCGCGGCAGACCGGGCGCCGGCAGGCCGTCGTTCTCTTCACCAAGCTCGACAACCTGTCTGGCACCTTCTCGCTCGACCAGTCGCTCGGCATCGCCCGTACCTTGGGCGTTCCGTTCTACACGGTGGTGGTCGGCGGCGGCGAATCGAACATCAACCTCACCGGGTACCTGCGCCAGTTGAGCCGCGATACCAACGGCCAGTTCTTTACCGAAAACCGCCCGCTCAGCTACAACGATCTGTTCCAACGCATCAAAACGATCGTGCAGTCGCAGTACTCGATCACGCACTATTCCCCCGTGTTCGACGGGCGCGACCGTCCGCTCACCATGACCTTCAGCATTCCCGAAGGTACAGTCAGCGCGACGCGCGTTTACCGGCCCTGCGCTCCAGGCGTGAGCGTCGGTGGCCAGTAGTTTGGCGAATTCGTTATTCTTGAGAGCTATGACGTTCCGCGTGTCTTTTGCGCTGGCGCTGGCCTTGCCACTGTGCGCCGTTGACTTCGCGAAGGTACCGAAGCTGCCGCACAAACTGGTGCCCGGATGGGCGCAGTTGCCGGCGGGCTGGAACTTCGGCGAGGCCAGCGGCGTGGCCGTGGACCGGTCCGATAACGTGTGGGTCTTCAACCGCGGCGCCCATCCCGTGGTTCGCCTCGATAGGGACGGCAAGTTCATTTCGGCCTGGACAGATGTGCCCGTGGTGACCACGCACGGCATCCGGACCGACGCCGACAACAACGTATGGCTGGTGGACGTCAAAGGCCACGCCCTGATGAAGTTCTCGCCCTTCGGCCGCCTGCAGATGGTGATCACGAATGCCGGACGCCGCCCGGGCGACAACGATTCGCAGTACGCCTTTAACGAGCCGACTGCGGTCGCCTTCGCGAACAATGGCGATTTCTACGTGTCCGACGGCTACGTCAATTCGCGCGTGATTCAATACACGGCCGGCGGCAAGTACATCCGCCATTGGGGGCGCAAAGGCACGGGCGACGGTGAGTTCAATCTGGTGCACGACGTGACGCTCGATAAGCAGGGCCGGGTTTACGTCGCGGACCGCACCAACGGACGCATTCAGGTATTCGATCCGACGGGCAAGTTCCTCGCCAAGTGGGAAGGCATCGGCCATCCGTGGGGTGTGATCTATGCCGGGAAAGAAAACGCGATCTACATGTGCGACGGCGACAACAACCGCGTCGTGAAGTTCAACCTGGAAGGTCAGGTACTGGGCGCGATGGGCGAATTCGGCAAAGCTCCGGGTACCTTTGACTTTGCGCATCACATAGCGATCGACTCGGAGGGTTCGCTCTACGTGGTCGAGATCAAGAACTGGCGCGTGCAGAAGTTTGCGGCGCCTCCGCGGTAGCGAATGTTTTCTCTTACCGAACCGAATACCGAGGCCGTTCGGCAATTCCTTTCGACACAGGTCGACCAACCTTTCTCTTATAGCGAAGTGGGTGCGACACGCCTATGGAGCCCCGATCAGCCGCCACGTATGCCGGGGTATAACGTCGATGTTCATCGGGAGAAACTCGGCAGCGGGCGGCACCTCTTTCTGCGCGCCACCAGCGCTCTGAAACAGTGGCGTCAGTTCTCGATGGACTGGGTGGTGCTGTGCTGGCCGTACCTGCGCATCGTGGAAGGTGAAGTCTGTGCCGTGCTCGCCATGCACATGGGTTTTTGGTCGATGAATGCCGCCCGCATCGTGTACACCATCGAAGAGGACCAGCGGTTCGGATTCGCTTACGGCACCTTGCCGGGCCACACACATAAAGGCGAGGAACGGTTCCTTATCGAGCAAAGGCCCGACAGCACGGTCTGGTACGAAGTGGCGGCATTTTCGAAACCGAACCACTGGATGGCCAAGCTCGGCTCTCCCCTTGCGCGGGGCCTTCAGCGTAAGTTCGGCCCCGCCTCAGCCGAAGCGCTGATCACCGCCATGCTCGAAAACGGCTAAGCCCTGGTTAACTTAACTCAGCACCGTCTGTTTCTCGACCTTCGCCGGGTCGAACTCGATGCCGAATCCCGGTGCGGTGGGCAGGGTAATTCTGCCGTTCACAGGCTTCAACTGCTGCTTCTCAAAGTGGTAGTACGATTCCATCTTCGTAATCAGGTATTCGACCAGCGGGCACGTCAGCGGCGATTGCGACGCGACCACATGAAGAGCCGCATAGAGGGCGTGCCCGTGGGGAATCACCTGAGCGTCGTACGTTGACGCGATGTGGCAGATCTTGGCCAGCTCGCTCGTGCCGCCGCACCATTCCGGATCCGCCTGGACCACACTGATGGCGCCCGCCTCCAGGAACCGCTTAGCCTCCCACCGGCCATACATGTGTTCACCGGTGGCGACGGGGACGCTGGTCGTTTGCCGAAGTTTCACGAAACTCTCCATACGGTCCATCTGGAACGCTTCTTCAATCCAACGCGGGCGGTACTTCTCCACCTGTTTGGCCCAGTTGATTGCATAGTCGAGGCTCCAGCCCTGAAAGGCGTCGAACATAATGTCGGCACGGTCGCCTAAAGTCTCGCGAAGCGTGGCGACCAGTTCCACGTTCTTGCGCATGCCCTCGGCATGATCGCCGGGACCGTATGCCAGGAACCACTTCTGATTCCTGAAGCCCTGCTCGAAGAACTCCGCCGACCGTTTGGCAACCGATTCGGGTTCTATAGAGAAGCCAAGGCACGACCCGTAAGCTTCCACCTGCGAACGAGTTGGTCCGCCGAGTAGTTGGTAAACCGGGGCCTTGAAGTAGCGCCCGCGCAAATCCCACAGCGCGTTGTCGACGGCGCTGATGCCGATCATGAAATGCGATGCCCGCGAGTGCCTGTTTGACCGGTACATCTGGTCCCACAGCATCTCGACCGCGAGCGCGTTCTTGCCGGCGAGCAGCGGCCGGAGCAGTTCCTTCACCACAAAGAGAGCTTCTTTGTCGATCGGTCCGTAGAAGCCGTCGAGCCCGCCCGCCGTACGGATTCGAAGGTAAACCGCGGACGCCGGAACAGTCTTTTTTTCGCCCGGCGGCGGCTCGTGATATGGCTTGGGACGATGCTCATCGTAAATGTGGAGTGGTTGCACCTGGTGCTGTCTGTTGGCCGTGGGCACGGTTTCGCGCCGGCCATCGAACCGCAGGAAGTCGATCGCCGCGATCTTCATGTCGGCGCCGGCGGCCTGGGCCGCATCGATCAGAGGAGCTAACCACGGAGCAGTGAAGCCGGCGAGAAAAGCGCGACGGGAGGGCATTCCTGGATTATAGGATTTGCCCGCCGTTCAGTTACTCTCGATTTGATGAGATTGCGAAACAAACGCGTCCTGGTGACCGGTGCGGCCTCGGGCATCGGGTTAGCCTGCGCGGACCGTTGCGAAGCCGAAGGCGCGGTGGTGATCCGCGTGGACCGCGGCGAATTCGACGTGACGGACGAAGCCGCGGTGAACCGGTTTTTTGCCTCGGTGGCCGCCCCACTGGATGTGCTGATCAACAGTGCCGGCATCGCCGTCCGCCGGCCTGTCCATCGGCAGGACACGGCCGGGTGGGATGCCGTCTTTGCCGTCAACGTTCGCGGTTCGTTCCTCTGCTCGCGGGCTGCCATTCCGTTGATGGAAGATAATGGCGGCTCGATCGTCCACATGGCCTCGGTCGTTGGGCTCGCGGGTGTACGCAACCGCGCGGCCTATTCATCCAGCGCGATCGTCGCGCTCACCCGCAACATGGCGATGGACTACGCCCAGTTCCGCATCCGCGTTAACTGCTTGTGCCCAGGTTTCACGAGAACGCCCCTCACGAGCGGTCTGTTCGCCGACCCCGAAAGGCTCGCGAAACTGACCGCACTTCACCCGTTAGGGCGGCTCGGTGAACCGGAGGATGTCGCAGCCGCGGCCCTGTTTCTGGCTTCCGACGAGGCTGCGTGGATCACCGGACAGGCAATTGCCGTGGACGGTGGCTTCACGGCCGGACATGCAGTAGATGTCTGATGCATTTTTCTGCAAGTAACGGCGACTCGATTGCTCTCCGTTTTTGCAATTCGAGGGTGCTGAGTGTCCGATTCGGAATCAGAAGTCGACGGAAGTGTTGACAAAATCCGCGAAAGACTGGCTGACCTCCGCGTCAGGATTGCAGAATTGCGTTCTGGCATCGGTGCCATGATCAAACAAGGTGAGGATGAGCGGGAGAGGGTACGGAAATTTTTGGAAGATCGGGAATCCGGTACGAAAAAACGTCACTAATTGGTTCCTCGGGTCAGCATCGTTCTCTCGATCGCGCTAAAATATCCCAAGGGCTAGGTGTGTCATCGGCCCGCGACTTTATACCAGGATCGGAGGTGAATCGAGTTTGGCAGAAGTTCTCGTCCAAGATGGCGAAACTTTGGAGAGCGCATTACGGCGTTTCAAGCGTAAAGTGCAGCAGGAAGATATTATCAAAGATATCAAGCGGCACTCCTACTATTTGAAGCCGGGTGAGAAGCGCCGGGCAAAAGAAGCACTGGCCCGGAAGCGGTCTCGCAAAAAGCGCACCAAGGAACTCGAATAACCTCGTTCGCGAAGGTTTTTGTTCGAAAAGGCACCGGAGCAATCCGGTGCCTTTTTGCTTGTGTGAAACCGGAACCCGGGGCTTAGTGCCCCGCGGCCACGGCCGCGCCGGCCGCTTCCGCGTACACATAGAAACCGAACTGTGGTTTCGGCTCGCCGCGCCCCCAGCGGTTCATCGACCACTTTACCCGCAGGAACTTAGCCTCCGGGTGCGCTGTTAGATCCAGCACAATCGAATAGGTGCCGCAGTAGAACTTCTGGGGAAAGGCGCCGATCGGTTTCCCGGTCCAGGTGGTCCCGTCCGGCGACGCCTCCAGTTCTACGTCCAGGCTCTCCTGTTCGACAATGCGGGTGATCCCGAGCGTGACAAGTAACTGTGCCCCGGCATGGGCACTGATGTCCACTGCTTCGGAGTGGCCATCTTCGCGTCTGACAGCGTCTTCAGCCAAGAAGTTCGGCAGCATGTTTCCTCAATCGCTGAGAAGCTTCTTCCAGCGTCTCATACTTCTTACAGAAGCAAAAGCGGATTAAATGGTGACCGTCGCGCGAATCTTCAAAAAAACTCGATCCGGGCACCGCCGCCACGCCGATATGTTCCAAAAGGTGCCTCGCGAAGGCCAAATCATCCGCATATCCGAATCCCGAAATGTCGGCCATCACATAATAAGCTCCCTTTGGCCGGAAACACTTAAAACCTGTTTCCTCCAGCACCCCTTCCAGCATGTCCCGCCGCTGCCGGTAATGCCCGCTCAGGTCGCGATAAAACTCATCGCCCAGCGACAGCGCCGGCACGCCCGCCTGCTGCAGGGGTGCCGCCGCATTCACCGTAAGAAAGTCGTGCACCTTGCGGATCGAATCGGCAATGTCCGGCGCGGCCAAAACCCATCCCACGCGCCAGCCGGTTACCGAGAACGTCTTACTCAAGCTATTCACCAGGATTGTTCGCTCGCGCATGCCCGGTAACGTGATCAGCGGCACATGCTGTGCGCCGTCGTACAAGATGTGCTCATAGATCTCGTCCGTGATCGCCAGGGTGTCGTATTCCTGGCACAACTCGGCAATCGCCGCCAACTCTTCGCGCGAAAACACCTTCCCCGTCGGATTATGCGGATTGGTGACGATAATCGCTTTCGTGCGGTGGTTAAACGCCCGCCTCAGTTCGTCCGGGTCAAACGTCCAGTCCGGGGCCTGTAACCGGACCAGTTTCCGTTCCGCGCCGCACAGCCATGTGTCCGGCCCGTAGTTTTCGTAATAAGGTTCGAAAACAATCACTTCATCGCCCGGGTTGGTAGTGGCCAGCAGCGCCGCGATCATCCCCTCGGTCGACCCGCAGCAGACGGTGATTTCGCGTTCCGGGTCAAAGTCCATCTGGTACGTCCGCCGGTACTTGTCCGCGATCGCCTGCCGCAGGTTCCGTGCACCCCATGTGATGGTGTATTGGTTGTGCTCGGCCGCGATCGCCGCCCGTGCCGCTTCCTTGATCGCGTCCGGGGCAGGGAAGTCCGGAAAACCTTGCGCCAGGTTCACCGCGCCGTGCTGGATAGCGAGGCGTGTCATCTCGCGGATCACCGATTCGGTGAAGTGCGCGGTGCGCGCGCTGCGGAAGCGCGTCCGGGCATTCGCCGTCTGCTGCTGGCGGACAGCCTGCTTCCGGGGCGTCGTGATGGTCTGTGTAGGTTCCAAGGATCGAAGGTATAACGGAAGCCCCCCCGAAGTCTATACAATAGGGAGCATCCAGGTCATGATCAAACTTCTCGCCGCGATCGCTCTCCTCAGTGGTTCTGCGATTGCGTCCGACCCCGTTTTCGAGCGCTCAGTCAAGCCGATCCTCGACGCGCAGTGCGCCGCCTGTCACTCCACGAAATCGAAAACCAGCGGCTATTCGGTCGCCTCGGTCGACGATGTGATCGCCGGAGGCAATAAGTTCGGCCGCGCTGTCGTTCCCGGCCACCCGGAACAAAGCGCTCTGGTCAAAATGCTGAAAGGCGAACTGCAGCCGCAAATGCCCTTCGGCAAATCGCTGCCGCCCGCCGGCATCGCGGCCATTGAAACCTGGATCAAGGGCCTGACGACATCCAAAGCCCCGGCGGCCGCCGAATGGCGCTGGCCCTATCAGAAACCGGCGCGGCACACGCCTCCTGCCGTTCAAAACGAAGCATGGGTCCGCAATACCATCGACCGGTTTACGCTCGCCAAACTGGAGCAGGCGAAAATCCCGCCCGCCTCGGAAGCATCGCGCCGGACGCTGGCGCGGCGCGTCTACTTTGACCTGATCGGTTTGCCACCGTCACCCGCTGAACTCGACGCGTTCCTGAGTGACCAATCTTTGAAATCCTACGAGAACCTGATCGAGCGCCTGCTGGCCGATCCGCGGTACGGCGAGCGTTGGGGCCGCCACTGGCTCGACTTGGTTCGCTACGGCGAAACCTCCGGCCTCGAAGGCGACGGGGCGATCGGCAATGCATGGCGCTACCGCGATTGGGTCATTAACGCCTTCAATACCGACCTGCCGTATGACCAGTTCGTGATCCAGCAACTCGGCGGAGCCGACGAGCACTCGAAGACGCGTAACAACTATGCGCCCAACGTCCAAGGTCATGTGCCGCTCGGTTTTCTGCGTGTCGCCCCGTGGGACCGCTCCAACCTCGTGGCCGACGAAGTCCGCGCCAACTACCTGGCGGAAATCACCGGTTCCGTAAGTTCCGTCTTCATGGGTCTGACCGTTGGCTGCGCCCGCTGTCACGACCATAAGTACGACCCCATTCCCCAGCGCGATTACTACCGCTTCCAGGCTTTCTTCAACACCATTCAGGTGGACGACACAACGGTCCCCTATGCGGACCAAACATTCGCGGCCAAAGCCGCCGAAAAAGTTTCTTACTACGAGAAACTGCTGAACGAAGGTCCCGAGAAAAAGGAACTCGAAAAACTCCAGCAGGAGTTATTGCCCATCCTGATCGCGGGCCGCAAGAAAGCCGCCGCGGGCAAGGAACTTACCAAAGACGACGTGCGCCTCGAAATGCGCCGCGCCCACTCGCCGGTGTTCACTGCCGGCGAACAACAGGCGTTCGCGCGCATCCTCGAAGATGCCGACCGTACGCAGGACGCAGAAGAAAAAGAAGCGCTCGACAAGCACGAAGCCACCATGCTGGCCCGTTTGAAAGAAGCGTATGCCAAGCCCGGCGCCGATCCGATGGGCCGCTTTGAAGCGCTCACCACCGGTGATGTTGCCGCCGAAGCCGGTCGCCTGTCGTCCAAGTATTTCGACGACAAGCACATGGCGCGGCACAAGGAATTGACCGCCGCGCTCGATGTCTACGGCCGTCGCTTGGGCCGCTGGCGGCCCGTTGCCCTAACAGTTCGCAACGTCCCAGGTCCGCCCAACGGACCGATGATCGCTCCCATCCGTGTGCTCCGCCGTGGCGACTATCGCCTGCCCGCCGATGCCGTCGAACCCGGCTTCCCCACCGCGTTCACCGGCAAGGAAGAGAACGCCACCCTGCTATCGGACCGTTACCGCCAGTTCCCCACCCGCGGCTGGCGACTCACGCTCGCCCGCTGGATCGCTTCGGCCGACCATCCGCTCACCGCCCGCGTCATGGTCAACCGCATCTGGCAGCATCACTTTGGCCGCGGCATCGTCGCCACTCCATCCGACTTCGGCAAAAACGGTTCGCGCCCCACGCACCCTGAGTTACTCGATTGGCTCGCTCTACAGTTCGTCGATAGCGGCTGGAGCGTCAAGGCGATGCACCGCTTGATGCTGACCTCCGCCACCTATCGCCAGGCCGCCGAGAATCCCGCCGCCGCGAAGAACACTGCCGATCCCGAAAACCACCTCCTGTGGAAGCACGACCGCCGGCGCCTCGAAGCCGAAGCGTTGCGCGATTCCGTGCTGGCCGTCAGCGGCCGCCTCAACCCCGAAATGTACGGTCCGTCGATGTTCCCGCCGCTGCCCGAAGATCTGGCCGACTTCGCCCGTTACGGCCGCACCGGTGGACTGATGTGGGAACCGAACGAGAAGGAAGAAGACGCCCGCCGCCGCAGCATTTACGTCTTCCAGCGCCGGTCGTTGCCGCTGCCGCTGATGGCCTCGTTCGACGCGCTGCCGTTTTCCGAATCGTGCGACCGCCGCAGTGTCACCACCACGCCGCTTCAGGCGCTCTCGATGATGAACGGCAACCTCATTCACGAAGAGGCGCAGCACCTGGCCCACCGTGTCGAACGGGAAGCCGGCGCGAGCAAAGAAGCGCAGGTGCGCCGCGCCTTCAACCTGGTTCTCAATCGCGACCCGCAACCCACCGAATTGGCGCGTTTCGCTCAGTTCAACGGCAAGCTCGATGCTCTGTGCCGCGTGCTCCTCAACTCCAACGAATTCCTGTACCTGGACTGAAACATGATCTCTCGCCGCAAGCTTCTGTTCGATTCCTACCTCGGCTTAGGCGCGCTCGCGCTCACCGACCTGTTGGCCGCCGACGCCGAATCCGCCGACTCGCCGCTCAAGCCCCGCGCGCAGCACGTCAAGCGCAAAGCCAAAAGCTGCATCCTGCTGTTCATGGAAGGCGGCGTCAGCCAGATGGACCTCTTTGAGCACAAGCCGCTGCTCACCCAACTCGCCGGCAAGCAAATGCCGCAGGCCAAAAACACCAGCGGCGAAATTCTCACCTTCTCCGCCGCGCCCAACCGCATCATCCCGCCCGTCGCGCCGCTCCGCCAACAAGGCCAGTCGGGCCGTTATATCACGGACTTAATGCCCCACTTAGGCACGGTTGCGGACGAGTTAGCCTTTGTCCACGGCATTCGTGTCGATAACAACAACCACGGTCCGGCGGTATATCACACGCTAACTGGTAACCAGTTCCCCGGCTCGGCTTCGGTCGGCGCGTGGATCACCTATGGCCTCGGCTCCGAAAATCGCGACCTGCCGGGCTTCATCGTCTTAGGGGACCGCCGCGGCGCCACCATCGGCGGCGCCAACGTTTGGGGCAACGGCTACCTGCCCGCCGCCTATCAGGGCACGCTCTTCCGCAACGGCGACACGCCGATTGTCGACCTGCGCCCGCGCGCCGGGGCAGGCAACCAGCGCGACGAACTCGATCTGCTCAAGTGGATGAACGAAAAGCACGCCGCCGAGCGCACCGCCACCGGCGAACTTGAAGCGCGCATCGCGTCTTATGAGTTAGCGTTCCGCATGCAGACCAAGGCGCCGGAGTTAGTCGATTTCTCCAAAGAGTCCGATGCCACGCGTAAGTTATACGGCCTCGACGATCCGGTTGCCGAACCCTTCGGCCGCCAGTTGTTAATGGCCCGCCGCATGGTTGAACGTGGTGTCCGTTTCGTCAAGGTGTTGCACGGCGCAGGCGGCGACCGTTGGGACGATCATGGCGACGTCAAAGGCCGCATTCCCAAGCATTGCCGCGAAGTGGACCAGCCCATCGCCGGCTTGATCAAAGACCTGAAGTCCCGCGGCCTTCTCGACGACACGCTAATCGTCTGGCTCTCCGAAATGGGCCGCACCCCCTTCGATAACAACCTAATCACCGACAAACCCGGCCGCGACCACAATCAGTATGGCCTGGTCGCCTGGTTCGCCGGCGGCGACACCAAACCCGGCGCCACCTTCGGCGAAACAGACGACCTATCCGTCCGCGCCGCCGGCGAAGTCGTCCCCATGCGCGATGTCCACGCCACCATCCTCGACCTGATGGGCCTCGACCAGCACCGCCTCTCGGTCCTCCACTCCGGCCGCTTCCGCAAGCTAACCGATATCGGCGGCCGTGTGATCAAAGAAGTAGTAAGCGCCTAATCGGCGGGACTCACTTAAGAAGGGAAGGGGACGTCGCGGAATCTGTAAACCACTTTCGCGATGGGTGTGCCTACCACCTCGATTCGCTTGAGATCTCGCGTACCGATATTCAGCATTTCGCCGAGCCGGAGGGTGGAGTCGCAGCGCTCGAAGGGGGCTGCACCGCGGTCGGCCATCGGATCGAACCCCATGGTGGCCATTGCCACTGCGTCGGTGGTTACGCAGTTGGTGCCTACCACCAAAACGCCCGGTGTGCAGGGGCGGGCCCCTCGGATCCAAGGGCCTTCGCCACCGGCCATCGACTCGATTCCGTCTAAAATCGCGAGGTCGATGGGCCGTGCGGCGCACAAATCGGCGACGGCTCTAGGAACGCGATAGCCGCCTTCGCGGGGGCTGTTCGGGTCGTTCTCGGGCAACGCGGAGGCCGAGGGTTGGCGGTCGCCATTGTGGAACAGACCGCGACCACCGGAAGGTTTGAGGCCGGGTTCGTTCTTGGGCGAGCCTTGGCCGTAGATCGTACAGGGGGTATTACCGAAGCAGTTCTTCATGGACAGCGTGATTCCGGCTGTCGCGTGCTCTTTGATCTTTGCGATTGAGACGAAGACGTCGCAATTCTCGAAGGAATGGTTCAGGTCGTAAGCCTTGAACAGGTGGCCGCCGTTGGGCACCTGGAAGCGCGAGTACTTCTTACCCGTGCCAAGGTAGTTGGTGTTTTCGCACTCGACTTTGGGACCGGCATTCAGGATTTCGCGAGGGGTCCAGCCGCCTTCCAGCATGTACTGCTCCAGGGGTTCGACGGTATTCCAGGGGCTTTCGAGCAAGCGGATGCGGCGGGCGCCGGCCTTCGCCATGAGGCTAACGGTGTGGCCGATCACCGCGTAGTGGGTCCACTGGCGGAGTTCGGCGGGGTCGTGCCCTAAGCGGTAGGTGGGCGCGCCGGTGAGGTTAATCTTAATCGCGACGGTTTTGCCGGCGACAATGCGGCCGAGTCCGCCGATCTGGTCGAACATCTTTTCGAGCGTGGGCCGCAACTCGGAGACGGCATAGGTCTTACAGGGCGCCACCGCGACCGGGGCAGTGGGCGCGGCCAACGCCTGTTTACCGAAGAATGAGGCCGCCGCGGCTGCCTGGAACCCAGATTTGACGAAACAACGGCGATTCAGCATATCTTTATGCCTCCAATTCTATCGCTGCCCAGCAGCGGAAATGCGGCAGTGCGAATTCCGAGCCAAACCGCGAAGGCACTACTTTGATGGGTCGACCATCGAGTATGTCGGGCGTGTATAGCCGCGCGGCGCGCCAGCGCTTGTTGACCGCCAAAGTGATGTCGCGCGATGGCTGGCCGAACGCAACCATATGAACCACGCCGCGCTTTGCATCAAGCGATTGCGTGTAGTGTACGTTCGCGGCGGTTGCGTTATACGGGCGTATTACATCGTGCTCGCGTCCGAACGTCAGGTGGACATCTTCCGCCATGACGTAGGGGTCGTCCCACTTCTTTTGGGATTGGAGGAACACGCGGCCCTTGAACGTTTTGAGTTTGGCTGCAATGGAAGGGGGTAGTGGACCGTCATCGGCCACCACGATCGCCTGCAGACCATCCCAGGAAAGCTCGGCCGCACGCGCCGCCGGCAATATCCGGAGCGGCAATGGGCGACGGAGTGCCAGCTTCAGAAACTCTTGCGAGAGGAACTCGTTGTCGCCGGCAAAGGTTGAGATGACGCCGACAGCGGCGACCGGTTGCCATTGGCGCCATTCGGCTTTCTTCTTAAAGAGATTGGAAAGATCGCAGATCTTGCGCCATGTTTTGAGCGCGCCGGGGTCCTTCCTGGACAGGCTATCCGCCAACTGCTGGTCGAGTTTGACGACCCAGCGCCCGCCATAGGCCGCACACTCGGCGACCGAGCGGAGGTACATGTCTTCAGACGCCGCGCCCTTGCTGACGTCGAAGGTCATCCAAACGGCCTTGCCCGGTTCCAGCGCGCGTTTGAGCTGGATATCCCAGCCGTTAAATTCGAGCCACGGCTTGCCGGTGGGTCCCGCCTCGACGGCGCCGCTGTCGTTACGCGCCGTCTTGACACGCGGCAGCACACCTTCGGCGAGCTTTACGCCCGATGGCGCGTCGGTGACGATCCGCAGGCCTTCCTGCATGGGCGCGGCGGATTGTGTGCCTTCGACCATCAGGCAGTTAAATGGAGACTCCGCCACCAGTTGAGCTTCCGTCCAGCCATCGGGCCAGTAGAGGGGAACGAGTTCTTGCTGTTGAGTATTCATCGCCTGCAGACCGCGTGAAAGTACCTGCGGCTATTGTACTGCCAATACCCGAATCGGGTGCTACACTCGCAATCCGTCTTGTATTCCGCTGGCATTGCTGGTACACTTGACCCGTGGTCGTGGACGTGTGTCCACACCCAACAAATCAAAAAGGACCGCCATCGCGCGGTCTTTTTTTTTCGCACTACCTCCGGTCGGAAGCCGTCGCGCCCCGGCCCATCGGCGTTAATCCGCGTTACTCGGCGGCCGATTCCAGAAATTTCCTCACAAGGAGTACTACACAGATGTCTGCAAACCTCAGCACCGGCCCCCGCACCGAAGAAGGCAAAGCAAAATCCTCCCAAAATGCCAAAAAACACGGCCTCACCGCCGACTCCATCCCAGCCGATCTCCGTCCTGTTTTCAACAGTTTGCGAAACGAACTCCACGCCCAGTGCCGCCCCGATGGCCCCTTGGAAGAGATCTTCTTCGACAAACTCGTCACCGCCCGCTGGAACA
>JADLDI010000081.1 GCA_020846745.1 Bryobacterales bacterium
TCAAACAGCTCCAATTTGGCTCTCCTTTCCATCTCCGGCAGGATGGCAAACCGCCATCCCCCCGGGCTGTCCAGGTGGGGCCAATTCAGACCATCAAATGGGGCCAATTGAGAGCATCGAACTCAGGGCATCGGTTCGGAACGGCGGGATCTG
Source organism: Bryobacterales bacterium (assembly GCA_020846745.1). Lineage (GTDB taxonomy): Bacteria > Acidobacteriota > Terriglobia > Bryobacterales > Bryobacteraceae > JADLDI01. The sequence goes on from JADLDI010000081.1 coordinate 154, forward strand.
ACCCTATTCTGAGTATTTACGTATACTCAGAGGCAGGAGGTGATCCTCGTCCCTACGTCAATGCCCGCAAGAATCTGTTCTACTGCCATGGCTGCGGCCGCGGCGGTGACCTGATTCGTTTTGTCGAACTCTGGCAGCATCTCTCGTTCAGCCAGAGTCTCGCCTTCCTCCAGCGGCAACTGGCTGCGCCCCAACTCAGCGAGGTGGTCGAGGGTTTGTTCGATCTGGCCGTGCTGTGGCAGGCCGGTTTCGCAATTCAACCTGCGCTCTCGGCACACACCTCACACCCGCTCAGTGCGACCAACGTTGTGATCTCAATTGATCAGATGTCTTAAAACTCAACACGGGCTCCCGCACAGAAAAAGGCAAAGCCCAATCTTCCCAACATGCGCGCAAACATGGACTGTCAGCCGAAGCCATCCCCGCCGATTTCCGTCCTGTTTTCTACACTTTGCGAAACGAACTCCACGCCCAGTGCCGCCCCGATGGTCCCTTGGAAGAGATCTTCTTCGACAAGCTCGTCACCGCCTGCTGGAACATGCTCCGTGCCCTGGATTTCCAAAACGAACTCTACGACCGCTCCGATGGCCGCGACCCCATCACTCACCCCGCCACGCAAAAACCTCGATATCTCCGTCAACTTCCTCATCAGCCAGTACGCCAAAATCGGCTACCAGACCGCCCTCGAAGAATCCGTGCGGAACGAACCCAATTACAACTGCGTTAAACGTTAATCAAGATAAGGGGCCACAAACCACACCCGCTCAAGTTCTCCATTTCCGTGTTTCAGTGATAAGCAGAGCATTTTACGAGTGCATCACAAGATCCAGAAAGCGCGGCGCCGCGATATCGGCTCTCTTGGGTGTGACCGCCGAAGGACTCGGCTTAGTGCGACTACGCCAAGGCCGAGGCTCATCAGGACCATTGACGACGGCTCCGGCACGCCGGTTAGGCCGAAGTTGTCGATACCGGCCAGGGCTGAGGTGTCTGTGGAGTTGGCCAGGCGGACTTCAGCGTAGCCGACCGAAGACATGACGGTGGCGAACGCGGGGCTGGCGATCGCCAGGGCGTCGCGGTCCTGATCGGTGATCCAGCCGGCGGCGCGGGCGTCTGTATCCGACCAGGTGGGGTTGAAGGAAAAGGCGTAAGTATTCCACGTGTTCGTGCCGAAGGAGGTGGTTAGCGGGAGCAGCCAGCCGTTGGTGGACGAATCGATGCGGACGCGGAAGAAGGCTCCGTTGAAGTTATCCGTGTGGAAGTTGAGGTCGACGGTGAAGCCGGTTATTCCATCTGCTGCGTAGTTGCCGGTGAAATGGCTGGCGGTGGACAGAGCGCCGAGGTCGAAGAACGGCTGGCCGAGGTCGCGGCGGACTTGGATGTGGCCATCGGGATTACCGCCGGAACCGACGTGGACGAGCACGCCCGAGATGGTGTTGGGGACGAAGCCGGCTTCGTCGATGGAAAAGGTTTCAGTGCCGATGACGGCTCCCCAGGCAACGTGGGACGCGGCGAGGGCGGCGGTGATGAGTAGCAGGTTGAATCGACGTAACAAGGTATTCCTCCGAACCGGTTGATCTGGAGGAGTAGTGAAGGACGGGGGTCAAGCGTTGCGCAGGTCGATGCGGTGGGCGAGGGCGTCCCAGTCTTGCGGTAGCGCGGTGCGGAAGTGGTATTGGGCGTAGCGCCATTCACCGCAGTGGAGGGCTTGGCGCGTGAGCCAGAGAGTCTGCTCCATCTCGGGAGTCCAGGTGTGGGCGATGAAGTCGAGGAAAAGCTGGTCGGAGGCGGCGTATAGCTTGTCGCCGATGATGGGGTGGCCGATGTGTCGGGCGTGGACGCGTATCTGGTGGCGGCGCCCGGTCTGGGGCAGGACGCGGACTAGCGTGATGTCGTCGCCGAGAGTCAGGGGTTCGAAGGTGGTGACGGCGGGCTGGCCATCGGGGACGACAGTACGGCGGGCGATGACGGTGGCGGCGGGGTCGGGTCCGATGGGCTGGTCGACGGTGATGGGTTCGGGAAGAATGCCGTAGAGCAGAGCGTAGTAGGTTTTGTGTATTTCGCGGTTGGCCATGGCCTGCTGCACCAGGCTTCCGGCGCGCTCGCTTTTGGCGATGACGATGATGCCGGAGGTTTCCCGGTCGAGGCGCGAGGGCAGGTGGATCTTCTTGAGGTGGAAGTGTTCGCGGCAGGCTCCGGCGAGGCTGGACCAGGGGCCGAATTTTGAAGGGTGGCAGAGAACGTGGGCAGGTTTGTCGATGACGATGAGGTCGCGGTCTTCGAAGAGAAGCCAGGACCGAAGCTCGGCGGGTTCGATCATTCAGCCCCAATCGGTACGCGGCATCAGCGGCTGGCCTCCATGGCTGCTTATGATACAGGAGATGCGTCTTTTTGCAGTAATCGTTTTCGCGGCGGTGATGGCGTTGGCCCAACCCGTGCCGCTGATCTTCGATACGGATATGGGCAATGACATTGACGATGCGCTAGCGCTGGCGGTGATCCACGCATTGGAGAGTCGCGGCGAGGCGAAACTGCTGGCGGTGACGGTGACGAAGGACAACCCGTACGCGCCGGTGTACTGCGACCTGGTGAATACGTTTTATAAGCGCGGGTCGATTCCGGTGGGAATGGTGAAGAACGGAGTCACTCCGAAGGACGCGAACATGATCAAGGTCCCGGTGGAGCGGAAAGACGCTTCGGGCGCGTATGTGTATCCGCGGGGTTTGAAGAGCGCGAAGGATGCGCCGGACGCCGTGGAGTTGCTGCGGAAGGTACTGAGTGCGCAGGCAGACGGGTCTGTGGTGATCGTGCAGGTTGGGTTTTCGACCAACCTGGCGCGCCTGCTCGAAAAGGATCGCGAGTTAGTGGCGAAGAAGGTCCGGTTGCTGTCGACGATGGCGGGGCAGTTTCCGACGGGGAAGCCGGAATATAACGTGAAGACCGATTTGGCGGCGGCGAAGAAGCTGTTCAGCGAATGGCCGACGCCGATTGTGGCGAGCGGCTATGAGATCGGCGAGGCGATCAAGTATCCGGCGGTGTCGATCGAGAAAGATTTCCGGTACGTAAAGTGGCATCCGGTGACGGACGCGTACCGGAATTATATGAAGATGCCGTATGACCGGCAGACGTGGGACTTGACGGCGGTGCTGTACGCGGTACGGCCGGATCGCGGATATTTCGGGGTGTCGCAGCCGGGGACGATCAAGGTAGGCGACAAAGGTACGACGACGCTAGAGGCATCGGCGGGGGGGCGGCACCGGTATCTGACGGTGAACGAGATGCAGAAGGTGAAGACGCTGGAGGCCCTGGTGGAATTGGCGAGCCAGCCGCCGGCTGTTCAGTGATGTTGGTTGGGTTGGCGCTGGCGGCGATCACGCTTTTGCTGGATGTGGAGACGGGCCGAGTGGTGGAGGCAACCCATACGGCCGAGGCGGAGACGCGGTTGGTGACGCCGGGTTCGACTATCAAGCCGTTCACGCTGCTGGCGTTGAAGGAACAAGGGAAGCTGGGCGATGGACTGGTGGCGTGCTCAGGGCGGCTGATGCTGGCGGGCCGGCGGTTCGACTGCTCGCACCCGCACATCGCGGCGCCGCTCGATGCGGACATGGCGCTGGCGTATTCGTGCAACACGTGGTTCGCGGTGATGGCGAAACGGCTGGATCGCGGCAGGTTCAAGGCCCTGTTGCAGCGGTACGGGTTTTGGGTAACATCGGGCGAGTTGCAACTGGCGGCGCTCGGCGAGTCGGGCGTGACGACGACGCCGCTGGCTCTGGCGAAGGCGTACCGGCGGATCGCGAAGGAAGGTCCGATACCGGGGTTGCGCGGGGCTGTCGAGTTCGGGACGGCGCAGTTGGCGGCGGTGCCCGGGTTGTCGGTGGCGGGGAAGACGGGGACGACGGCGAGTCCCGGGAGGATGTCGACATCGGCGTGGTTCGCGGGGTATGCGCCGGCAGAGAAGCCGAAGGTGGTGGTGGTGGTGTTCGTGGAGGAAGGGAAGGGCGGGGCGACGGCGGCTCCGGTGGCGGCGGAGGTGCTGAGGAAGTGGGCGGGGCGGGAGTGAGGGGGGAGTGAGTGGATGGGCCGCCGATTAACGCCGATAACGCGCATGGAACGAGTCCGGGCTAGTGGAGAAGTTAGGGACTCTGACGCGCTAGCCTGGAGGGAATGCGGTACCTACTTGCCGCGGTGCTGAGCCTTTCGCTCGCTCAGGCCGCTTCCGGTTCCAAGATATTCCCGTATCCCTACAAGACCGACGATTATGCGAATGGGCTGCGGCTGATTACCGTGCCGACGGATTTTCCGAACGTTGTCGCGCTGTACATTGTGGTGCAGACTGGGTCGCGGAACGAGATTGAGCCGGGGAAGACGGGGTTTGCGCACTTCTTCGAGCACATGATGTTTCGCGGGACGAAGCTATTTCCGCCGGAGAAGTACCAAGCGGCACTGTCGGCGGCGGGGGCGGCGTCGAATGCGTTCACTTCTGATGATTTAACGGCGTATCACATGACGTTCTCGAAGCAGGATCTGGAAGGGATGCTGCGGATGGAGGCGGACCGGTTCCAGAACCTCGATTACTCGCCGGCGGCGTTCAAGACGGAAGCGCTGGCGGTCTTAGGCGAGTACAACAAGAACTCGGCGTCACCTTACTGGAAACTGGATGAAGTTACCCGGGCGCAGGCGTTCCATACGCATACGTATCAGCACACGACGATGGGGTTCCTGAAAGATATCGAGGACATGCCGAATCAGTTCGAGTACTCGCGGGAGTTCTTCAACCGGTATTACCGCCCGGAGTACACGACGATTCTGGTGGTTGGCGATGTGCAGCCGGCCCAGACGCGGGCACTGGTGGAAAAGTACTGGGGCGCGTGGAAGCGTGGCATTTATAAGGCGGAGATACCGGCGGAGCCGCCGATGAACGGTCCGAAGACGGAGACGGTGAAGTGGCCGACGCCGACGCTGCCGCTGGTGAATATCGCGTTTCGCGGCCCGGCATATGACGATCGGTCGAAAGATCACGCCGCGCTGGACATCATTTCGACCATGGCGTTCTCGTCGAATTCAGCGCTTTACCGGCAGTTAGTGCTGACAGAGCAGAAAGCCGACGAGTTAGAGCCGTATTATCCGAACAGGCGCGATCCGCAGTTATTTGAGGTGCTGACGCGGGTGAAGAAGCCGGAAGATGTGAAAGCGGTAGAGGAGCGAGTGCTGGCGACGTTTTCGAGTTTGAAAGACACGCTGGTGGATGCGAAAGAGTTGGCACGGGTGAAGCAGCGCCTGCGCTATGAACTGGCGCTGAGCATGGATAACAGTGAAGCAATTGCGAGGACTTTGGCCGGATTCATTGCTTTGCGGCGGACGCCCGAGACCATCAACACGCTGTATGAGACTTACGACAAGATCACGCCGGAGGACATACGCGACGTGGCACGCAAGTACTTCACCGAGAAGGGGCGCGTGATTGTGACCCTGACGGGAGGTGCGAAGTGAAGGCCCTCGTAGGGTTGTTCGTGGCGGGGGTGTTGGGCGCGGCGGAGTTAGTGACACTGCCCGGGACGTCGCCACTGGTGACGATCAGGCTGGTGTTTCGGACGGGCGCGGCATCGGATCCGGCGGATCGGCCGGGGTTGGCGGCATTGACGGCGGCCATGATGGCGCAAGGCGGGTCGGCCAAGCGGAGTTATGAGCAGCGGTTAGATACGCTGTTTCCGTTCGCGACGGACATCACGGCGCAGGTTGATAAAGAAATGACTACCTTCGCCACGGTAACGCACGTTGACAATCTGGAGACGGTGTATGGACTGTTGCGGGAAACCCTGCTGGAGCCAGGTTGGCGTGCCGGCGATCTGGCGCGTTTGCGCGATCAGCAGATGAATGAACTGCGGGTAAGCCTACGGTCGAATAACGATGAGGAGTTAGGGAAAGAGGTCCTGTATAATGAGATCTATAAGGGGCACCCGTATGGGCACCACAATCTGGGGACAGTCAGTGGGCTGCAGAAGATCACGCTGGAGGATCTGCAGGCATTCTATAAGGCGCAGTACACCAACCCCGGGCTGACGATCGGGTTGGCGGGCGGGTATCCGAAAGGCTTCGCGGAGCGCGTGCATGCCGATTTCGCGAAGCTGCCGTCGAAGCCCGCGCCCGTACTGCGGTTGCCGGCGCCCAAGCCGATCGAAGGGATGCACCTGACGCTTGTGGATAAGAAGACGCGAGCGGTGGCGATCTCGTTCGGGTTTCCGATTGCGGTGAAGCGGGGCGATGCCGATTACCTGCCGCTGCTGGTGGCGCAATCGTATTTGGGGCAGCATAGGCAATCGTCCGGACGGTTGTATCAACGGATACGGGAAGCGCGCGGGTTAAATTATGGCGACTACGCGTACATCGAATATTTCCCGGGCGGGATGTTTATGTTCGAGCCGCCGCCGAACCTGGCACGGTCGCAGCAAATCTTCCAGGTGTGGATCCGGCCGTTGGAGCCGCCGACGGCACAGTTCGGTTTCCGGCTGGCGCTGTTTGAACTGGACCGGTTTGTGAAGGAAGGACTGGGGCAGGAGGAGTTCGAACGGACACGGTCGTCCCTCGCGAAATATGTGAACCTGCTGACGAAGACGAAGCGGGCCGAGTTAGGTTATGCGATCGATAGTAAGTTCTACGGGATTCCCGATTACAACAGCTATGTGAAGCAAGGGTTGGCCAAACTGACGCGGGAGGACGTGAACCGGGCGATCCGGAAGCATCTGCGATCGGAAGATATGCAGGTGGTGATGATAGCGGATAACGCGAACCAGTGGCGCGAGCGGCTGCTGGGGAATGCGGCGTCGCCGATGAAGTACAACTCGGCTAAGCCGGCGGAGTTGATGGCGGAAGATCGGAAGGTGGAGGAGTGGAAGGTGCCGCTGCGGGCGGAGAATGTGCGGATTGTGGCGGTGGATACGGTGTTTGAATGATAAGAGACCTGACTGTATCGGCGATCTCGGTGCCGTCCAAGCCGGGTCAGTCCCCGGACAACCTGGCGCTTATCGCCGGCGCGTGCCGAAAGGCTGCCGGACTTGGTGCGAAGATCGTTGTCTTCCCCGAACTAAGTGTCACCGGGTTTATTCCCAACCATCCGGTGGGGGACCATGCGGAATGGCTGCGCGGGGCGTTGAAGACGGCTTGGGGGACGGCGGAGCGATTGGATGGGCAGGCGGTGGATGCGCTGGTCGGGATTGCGCGGGAGGCGGGCGTTTATGTTGGCGCGGGATTGATGGAAAATGCGGGGAATGTCCTGCTGAACACGTTTGTGCTGGTAGGAGACGGCCGGCTCGTGGGGTATTGGCGAAAAATGCATATCCCAATGTTTGAGATGCCGATCTACAACGGTGGCGGCGTGCCGGAGGTTGTTGAGACGCCATTCGGACGTGTTGGGGCGAACATCTGCTTCGACGCGCTCTTGCCGGAGTCGACGCGATTGTTAGGTGTACAGAACTGCGAGATCGGTCTCGTTCCGTTTGCGGCCGATCCGGCGCCGGGGACGGCTGAGGCATGGGCGAATTGGGCCCGACCTGTATTGCAGGCTCGATGCGCCGAAAACGGAATGTTCGGGGTGGCCTGCAACTACAAGGGCCTTGTGGAGTGCGCCGGGGCGGAGCAGGCATTTCCAGGGGGCGCGCTGGTGATAGGGCCGTCGGGTGAGGTATTGTCCGAAGCTGCGGATATGCTGGTGGTGCGGCTGGAACAGGAACGCCTGTTGGAAGCGCGGGCTGCGTTTGAGTATACGTTCCGATTCCGGCGGCCGGAGCTTTACGAGTTGCTTGCGCGCAAATAGAAAGACGGAGGGGTGGTGCACGGTTTAGCGCGCACCACCTTTTCAGTTGCGACCGGTTCCGGGCACTCCCGACGATGCCTTGCCGAGGCTCAGCTTGGCCTCGCGGGCACGCACAAAGGTGTCGAAGTCGGGCTTGGTATCACGCAGGATTTCGACAATCGCCGGGCGGTCGACATTGGCCAGCGAGGTATAATCCTTCTCCAAAGTTTGGGCCGTAAGTACTTCGTGGAGACGGCGGTAGACGTATTCCTTCACCTGAAGCGGAAGGCTGTCGAACGCCTCTGTATAGACGATAAAGCTGAGGGGATACTTGAATAGCCGGCGCGTGAGGTCGAAGTCGCGGACAGAGCGTCCTTTCGAGTCGCGCGGACCACGGTCCGCGAACCGGCGCGTGAACTCAGACGATCCTTTTACCGGAGCTTCGAGCAACGCTTCATCTGTGAACAGTAAGTTCTTGACCAGCAACTCAGATCCGCCAAAGATCCGGCGTTTTGTTGAATCCGACCATTCGTCGAGCGGGCGGCCCAAAGCCTTGTTGATGCCCTCCTGTTGCGAGAGGGCCAGCCGCGTTTCGTAGGCAACGCGAGTGATGAGATTGTGGACATGGTACTGATGCTCAAGCACCATAAGCGCCACAATATCCGAGTGCTGCGAGGCATAGGGTGACAGGTCGACAAGCCCCTTTAGAGACATTCGGTTAGCGCCAGATTCCACATCTAATTTCTCGGGATTGTTCTTGTCCTTGATCCACACGTTTCCCATATGGCGTTGAGAACCATGTGTACCCGTGACAAACCAGCCGCCCCAGCGTTCTTTCATCGGGCTCGCATGAGTAGTGGTAAAGGAACCTGCCTGCAGCTGCGGGAAGCCCTCGGCATCGGGATAGACAGAGCGCACCATATGGCCGGGGATGCCCAAGGTACGCGGCGAGGCGTGACACTGCAGACATTCGTCGTGCCGGACGAACTTTGGCTTGTCCGATTTTCGTTGGTCCATCGTGTAGAAGATGGCGCCTTTTACCGGATCTACCGAGGCAACTTCGAGCACTTCACCGTTTTGGACAAAGCCTAGATAGACGTCGTCGTTGAAATAGAGCGCCCGGGGCGCCCAGGGCGCGATGAGGCTTTGTTGGAAACTGGTTTTTGAGAACACCAGCACCTGCGATTCGACTGGAATGTTTAATTGCTTAAGTACTGAAAGTAAATAGCCTTGTGCTGAATCATAGTTTAACTTGATATCACCGCTGTCGAGCTTCGTTTGCAGCCGCGCCACAGGGTCGTGCGCGGGCTGATTGTACCCGAGAGCTTCGTCTTCTACCGGCAGCACAAAGCTTCCCGAGAACTGCGCAAGGGTAGGAACCGCAAGCAGGGCGGTCAATACTACGGATCTCATTGGCGCACCTCCGTGATGGCGTTGCAGAGTGGAACCGGCATGCCCGGCGTGTCCAGTAGTTCAGCGAGCGTCGATGAAGCGAGGGTACGCTCGATGAGTTCTAGTGCCTGGTCCATTTTCTTGTGAAGCGGGCAAAGCATGACGCTATGAGCCTGGAGCCGCAAGGGACAGGAATCGATCCGTCGAATGGGATCCATTACATTTACTATATCCAGTATGCTGATGGTATTAGGAGGCTTAGCCATTTCCCAGCCACCATGTTTGCCGCGTGCGGCGGTGACAAACCGGGCGCGGCCGAGCTGCTGCAGAACCTTGGAAAGGTAGCCTGCGGGAACTTGTGTGTGTTCGGCAATGACCGCGGTGGTTTGTGGGGCGGGGTAGGTTTGAGCGAGGTAGGTTAAAGCGCGAAGGGCATACTCGGCGGTTTGAGAGAACATAGTTTACTTCTGGATAGACATGTCCAGTTTACGCGGACAAACCACGTCAAGCAAGCAATTTCTACGTCGATCCAGAACCAAAGTTCTGCGCCAAATTGCGCCGTGTACGCGACATAATGTATCCAGATGATTCGAATCGGAGTGATGCCCCGGGTGGGGTGTGTGCTGACGGTTTTCGCAGCAATAGGCTTCGCGCAGCCACGGCTGAACGTGCCGGTCGGTTTAGTCGCGGTGGCTCCCTTGAACCCGCCGGTGGTGTATGCCGCGCCGGCGGCAGGCCTTGTGCGCGCGCAAATCCTTGAAAACAGCAACATCAATTGGAAAGCGCTTTACCTGCGGCCGGCCGGATTCCGGCAGCCCTCCATCGGACAGTTGATCGTCGATGCCGCCGATCCAAAAGTGCTTTACGCCGGCACCGACCTGGACGACGGCGCCGTCTGGAAAACGACTGACGGCGGCGAAACATGGACAACAATGAACCAGGGCTTGCCTGTGGGGAACGGGGCGGTGACCTATCTGATGCAGGTGCCGGCGTCGCCTAAGACGTTATACGCCTGGGTCGGCTCGGAGATCTATAAGACCACGAACGGCGGCGAAAGCTGGGCGGTGCGGGGCACCCTGCGGCCGAACGTAGTGGCTGTAGCCATCAGTCCGAGTAACCCGGCAATCATGTACTCTGCGCAGTCGAATGGGGTGTTTCGCAGTAACGCGGAGGGGGCGACCAATTCCTGGACCTTGGGAGCGAACCCTTTCACACTGCCCAACGCGGTAATCACCTCACTGGCTGTCGACACAAAGGACCCCAGCCTGGTGGTGGTGACGGCGGCGGGCAACGCTAGCGCGGGCGGAGTGTACTTCAGCTCAAACAGCGGAGACTCATTTAACCTGGTGCGGAACGATGCCCAGCGCGCGAGCATGTCGGGAGCCTTCTTCGGGGCGTGGGCGAGCCCAACGCAGCCGGGCCTGTTCTGGGCGGCGGCATCAGACGGCTCGGCATATCGGGTGGCGCCCACCAGCCAGGCGTGGGCTTCATCAACAGTGTCGGGGAGCCGGCTCTACTGGATTGCGCCCAATCCGAAAAACCCAGCGAACATCTGGACCGCGACCGGTAGCGGGACGTACTATGTCAACGAAACGAACAGCCGCTGGACGTCCGGCTCCGGCGTGGTGCAGCCAACTCTGTCCGCGCCGTCGCTGCCCTACACCTTCCGGTTGCCGCCGAATGCGCAGGGTCGCCTGGACCTTCCACTGTCGGTAGTGGAGACGGACCAATGGGTGCTTCCGGTCCAGATGGCGGCGTCCAGTGACCGTTGGCTGAGCATCTCGAACACCGGGGCGACGACGCCCGCCGTGGTGCAGATCCGCATCGATACAGCGGGTATGGATGCGGGCACGTATGAAGGCTCGGTACGGATCACGTCGGCGCAAGCCGCGAATGGAACGGTGCAGGTGCCGATCAAACTGGTGGTGGCGCCATCGGCGGAACAACGCGAGTACACGGCCGGCACCCTGGTGGGAACCGGGCAGGCAGGCCGGTTCGGCGATGGTGGTCCCGCGCGCCTGGCAGGATTATCGAACCCGGATTCCGTTGCGGTGGACCCGGACGGTAACATCCTGATAACCGATGCGGGCAACAGCAACGTGCGCAAGGTGAACCCAGCCGGTACGATCAGCCGGTTCGCGGGCACCACGGAAGCCAGTTACACAGGTGACGATGGCCAGGCCGCGCTGACGGCCTTACGTACCCCGCGTGGCATTGCAGTGGACCCCACTTCGCGAGCGGCCTACCTGGTCGACAGCGGCAATAACCGAGTCCGCCGCGTTACTCCGGAAGGCGACCTGACGACGCTTGCCGTTCGGCAAGGCAGCATGCGTGGACTCGCCATCGATAGCCAGGGCAACCTCTACGTGGCCATTCCGGCCCTTCACGTGGTTGGGCGCATCACACCGGACGGAGACATCACCAGGTTCGCGGGCACAGGCCAGCCGGGTTACCGGAGCGATAATGTGCAAGCGAATCTCACGCGTCTGAGCGGGCCAACGGATGTGGCGGTGGATGCGCAGGGAAACGTGTACATTGCGGATACGGAAAACCATCGGATTCGCGTGGTTGGCAAAGACGGAAGAATCCGGACGATCGCCGGCACGGGCGTCCAGGGCTACCAGGGTGAAGGCCAGGCGGCCGACGTGGCGCTCTCGCGGCCAACCGGTGTGGCGGTTGATGGCGACGGAAACGTCTTCATTGCCGACACCGATAACCAGCGTATACGCTTGGTGGCGCCCGACGGGTCGATCCGGACGATTGCCGGGACCGGCGCCGCCGGGTTCAGCGGAGACGGAGGTCCGGCCACGCAGGCGACGTTCCGCCAACCGGTCGACCTCGCTCTCGATGCGAACGGCAATATTTACGTCATCGATAATCAGAACCTGCGCGTGCGCCGCCTGGAAGCTCCGCCCAGTCCGACGATTTCCGGAACGATGGTGAACAGTGGCGACCAGACTGCCCGGCTCGCTCCCGGCAGTTTGTTCACGTTAACCGGCACGAACTTCGCTGGGGCGACGGTGAAGGCGGAGGGCGGGCCAAGCCTGACACTCGGGGCCACCGAGGTGCTGATCGAAGGCGAAGCCGTTCCGTTGCTGCTTGTATCACCCGCGCAGATCAACGGGATTATTCCTGCCACGCGAACCCCTGGCGAGGTGAAGGTGCAGGTGGTTGCTGATGGGGTGCGGGGCAGGACGTTTACAGTAACCCTGGCAACCTCCGCGCCGGCGTGGATGATGCTCGACTCGTCGCGCGTCATTGCCTTGAATGAAGACGGGCAAACGAACAGCGTAGACCACCCGGCAATGGCCGGGTCGGTTTTGAAGCTCTATGCGACGGGCCTGGGCACGGGAACGGATGCGGTGCGGGTGCTGGCGGGCGAGGCGGACTTGGAGGTGCTCTCCACCGCCTCAGCCGAGGCTATGCCGGGTGTATCTGAGATTCAGGTCCGCGTGCCTGTTGAAGCCCCATCAGGCGACCTGTGGCTCACGATCAGGGTGGGCGATGCCGTAGGCGGTACGGCTACCGTTTCGGTTATCGGAGCGGACGCGCCGCCTGCGCCGCCTGAGGAATAATCGACGCCTACTCCAGGCTCCAGCGGCCGATCAACCGCGCGCGCGCCACCGATTGGAAGTGCAGAATCCGCATCGCTGCGCTACCTTCTACCGGCACAATCGGGATCAGCCCATGCGCGGAGGCCGCCAGTGCGATGTCGCCCTGCAGGGTGTGTTCGGCGCAGGGATGCGCCACGGTGGCGTCGTCGTGCCGATACCGATACTGCGGAAGCCGGTTGACATCGAGCAGGTAGCCTGGCTCGAACCGAAGTCCGTGCGACGCAAACAGGTCGCCCAACACTGCGCCACAAAGCCACGCGGAGTTGGCCCAGCACAAACCTTTCGCCGCCGGGTGACGCTCGATCTCCTCGAAATCCACCAATTCGCAGGCATCGCCCGAAGAGCCATAGGGTTGCCGGCATAAAAACCGCGGGTAAGCGAGAGCGATCCAATTGGCGGCAGCGGTTTCCTGAAATTCGCGCCATGCCGCCGGACACTGGTCAGACCAGGCGGGGGGATCGGCTACCGCTCCGGCGATCACCGGTGCCCCGGCATGTTTGCCGATGCGGCCCAAGCGGTGCAGAATCGCGAGGTCCTCGATTGTCGGCCCGAAATCGAAGTCGGCCAGAATCAGTGAGTACGGCTGATCGGCTGCAACCAGTTGATAGAGTGCGGTGTCCTGCAGGTCGCGATCGGCCAACAGGTCCGCGTCGAGTTCGTCGCGCGAGATGTCGATCAGCTCCAGGCGAATTCCGGGCGCGCCGGCCAACCGGTGTGTGAGCAGTTCCAGGCCGCGCCATGTGGCTTCGAGCCGCTGAAACTCGGGGTGGTGGAGCAGGGCACGAAGCCGTGCGGTGATTTCCGGCGAACCGCAGCGCTTATCCGCCACGGGCGGGGGTTCCGGTGAGATGGCCGGCTCAATCAACCGGCGCAGGTACTGCGTAAACTCGTCATCGGGCGGAAGGGGCGCCGGGCGCGGGCCCAGATCTTCAAACGCCGGGGAAAAGGCCCAAAGCCGGTCGGGGTGGAAATCGCGCAGGTACCGGAAGTGGAGCGGAACCGTACGCTCGCCCAACGGCAGCGTCAATGAAGGTTCCAGCATGGCGACGACGCTGTCGAGCAGCTCGCGGTCGACAATATGCGCCCGGCGTTCCGACGCAACGCGGAAAGCTGCGGAATGCCCCCGAAAATGGCCGACAATCGCGATCCGGTGCAAATCCTCAACCGGAATATCAATGGCGAGCGGCTTGGGCTGTACATCCAGGAGAACGGAAGGGAGTGAGGAGGTGGGAGCAATCGGCATGGAGGGTTGGCCGGTCCTGGAAGTAGTCGGTCACCGGAAGAGAAAAGACGATCATACGCGATTCGCCGCCCGCGGTGCAGAACGTGGTCGAGAAAGACGCGAACACGCGAAGCTGAATCGTGGCTACAATGTGCATTGGTCAAACCGACATGGACGACGTGATTTCTCAATATCAACGGTGGAAAGAACAGGGTGAAGGACTGCGCTCGAAGGCGAAGCAGGCCATGGAAACGCGGTTCCACCAGCTTCTGGTCGAAGCGATCCGGATTGCGGAAGAATACAAGGTGGACTTCGGCGGTACGTTGAAACCGCCGGTCCAGGTGACGGCATTCCGTTACAAACCGGGTGCAAAAGGTAAGGGCAAGAAGGTGGCTGCCAAGTCCAAACCCGGCTCCGCGCCTGCCCCTGCCCCGGTGGTGGCGGCGGCGCCGGCCGCGCCAAGCGCGAAGACCATCGCTTTAGAGAAGAAACTGGCGCAGGCCAGGAAAAAGCTGGAAACAGCGAAGGCGGCCGGACAGCCGACGCGCAACCTGGAAGATCGCGTTTACGAGATCGAAGACGAGTTGCGTCTAAGCACCGGCGGCGCCTGAAGCCGCCCAGGACGTCAGTAACTACCCCGCCTGCGGCAGCAAGATCACCAATTCCAACTGTGGATTCGGAAACTCCGCCGGCACATAGGCCGCGACGTTGCGCGCACGGCTGATCGCTTCCCAGGCCCCGCCGCTCTGGCTGAGGCTGAAATAGTGATAATTCAGCTTCACGGGGATGGCCGCGGGCGGGCTCGGCATGTACGTGAGCGGAACCCCCGGCAATGCGCGTTGTACCAAGTGCTCAATCAAGTCCGCGGAGCACAGTTTGATCAGGTGCGGCGTCCTACTGATGACTTCGCCGGCGCCTGTATCGGCGCTTACCGCCAGATACATGCGTGTGTTTTTCAGATACTCTTCGCGATCGATCGACGCTGCATAGATACTTGGTTGAACCAATTTCAGCGGCAGCGCCACGAAGTTGCTGGGTACGACGGTTTCAAGCAACAGGCGAAGTTTGTCGTCGAGGTCAGTAAAACAGGCGCCCAGGTTGTCGTGGTCGTAACGCGGCAAATCCCGCGGGTGGACTTTGGTCGAGAAGGCCGTCAACGATCCAGCCAGCGAAAGCATGGCGGCGTACAGGTCTTCCGGGTGCTGGCCTTTGCTCTCGTAGAGGTGGCGGAACACCGGTAACGCTCCGTTGACGCTGTACAGCAGCCAGAAGCCGGCGATATCGGAACTGGTGAAATCGGCCAGACTCTGGTTGCGGTGACGGCGCGAACCCGATAATTCGCTACTCTTGGCGGCGAGAATCTCCACCAGGCGCCGCACAATGGAGACGAGATAATCGTTCGCGCCCAGGTCGAGCAGCGGCGGCAGGAAGTGGCGCTCGAGTTCGAACAGGCCCGCCGGCGTTTTCTTTACGCGTCCAATGCGCAATGTCGAATGCCCGTCGAGTTTCTCGCCTTCAACGAGCAGGCGAAAGTTTTTGCGAGCCACCATCACCGGCTTTTCCGCCTGGCCTGTGTTCTCGTCGCGGAACATCTCCACTTCCGCGCGGTACCGGCTTTCCGTCTCACGTACGCCGCCGCCAATGTTCAGACCCTTCTCACGATAGTGTGGGACGGCCAGGTATACATCGAGCGATTCCTGCTCGACGTTGAACTGATCGGCGACGGCACGGGGCGGCGGCGGAGCGTCCGATACGGGAATATCGAACAACAACCCGTCCGGCAGAATGCCCGAGGCTTCGGCCACCGAGAGGGTGCCCGATGCTAAAGCCTGTTGGTCGACGCGGAGCATGCGGAACCCCCAGGGCCGGAAATTCAGCGCCTGCATCTGGAATTGCAGCGAGTCTTCGAGGTAGCGGTCCTGCGCCTGCAGGTACTGCGGATTCAGGAATGTGCCTTTCGCCCAAATGACAGGCTCTAAAAGCGGCATGGGACACCAAAGTAGCAGGATCAGCGGTACTGCGGCAAGGTTTTGGGGCTACCCGCCGATGAGGACGGTCGGCATACCGGCGACGATGGTGCCACCGTGGGCGGTCATATCGAGAATGCGGGCAGCAGGCAGTTTGTTAATCAAGACGGTCATCGAACCCTTCACGATCACATCAGGCGGCCCTACGCAAACGCAGCGATCGGTAACGCGTGCAGCGGGTAATTTGCCGACCAGGACGGTAATTGCGCAGGGCGGAATGATCGGTCCACCGACGTGCGGGATGGGTGGTACGCCAGGCGTAACCATGGGGCAAACGTGCATGTCGGAAACGCGTGCAGCCGGAAAGCCCATGCGGTCGAGTATTTCATACGACGTGTCGACGACGCAACAGCATACAAAGCCGCGGGTGGGCGACACAGAAATGGAGGATCTTGAGGATGGGTGGTTTGTGGCCGGTTAAGCGGATTAACGTTTAACCATGTTGGAAGTGGGATCGAAATTGGGTTCGTTCCGCACGGATTGTGGCAGGGCGGTCTGGTAGCCGATTTTGGCGCGGGTCTGTTCGGGTGGGGGAGTTCGTTTCGCAAAGCGTTGAATTGTAAGGACATAGTGCTTCGGGAGGGGCGGTGGGCCCGCGCGCTTACGGTTGCGGTTTTGTTTCCAGAGTTGGGCGGGGGAGTTCGTTTCGCAAATTCACTGCGGCTGGTGCAGCCAGATATTTCCCGTCAACTCCAGTCCCGGAAACACCAGCCGGTCGCCGCCCACGGCCATCTCAAGCAACCGTATATCGGGAAGCGGAATGAGACGCATCTGATGAAGATGAAGCACGCCGAACGGCTCACCGACTGGCCGCTTGGTGGCGTCGTCGATCGCCTGAGCCCAAACGCACGCCATCCCGTCGCGGCGCGACAGCATGTAAATCAATCGCCCGTCGTGCGACCACCGTGGCAGATCGTCCCATTGCTCGCCAGCCGTGATCGGGATCCAACTACTGACGGGTATACGTTGCCCGGTAATAATAGGCGCAACATAGACGCGGCTGCGGCTTACGTCAACGTCGCGCTTGAACGCCACCCATTTTCCGTTGGGAGACAGCCGCCCGGCCCAGAGCGACATACCCTTCTCCTCAACCACCGGCCACCGCCGGCCGTCCGCGTCAACCATCCAAATCGAAGCTTGTTCCAGTGAACCGCCGGCATAAAGGATGCCACTCGAATCGGGTGTCCAGTCGAGCGGCCAGCCGCAGTGATCGCAGCGTAGTTCGGGCGAGCCGCCTTCCGCAGGGGTGACATACAAGTGGTGGCGCCCGTGCTCGTTGATCATGTAGGCAACCAGTTTGCCGTCGCGGCTCAACTTAGGCTGCTCCTCCACCATGGCATTAGCGGTGACATTGTGCTCGCTCCCGGTTTCGAGGTCGCGAATCCAGATATCGGCCGTACCGTCGCGTGTCGAGATAGAGATCAGGGAACGTCCATCGGCGGAAAGGTCGGAACGTAACTCGCCGCCGGCTCCGGAGGTGAGGCGCTCCGGCGCGGTGGTGGCGATTCCCGTTCTCGGGTCCAGCCGGACGCCCCAAATGCTGACGGTGTCGCGGCTGCTGAAGAAGGCCACGCGCCCGTCGCGGGCGAGCGACAACTGCGATTCGCCGGTCCCGTAGGTGACGCGTTCGGGCGCTGAGACGGTCTTGCGAAGCGGGTCCCACGAGGCGCGCCAGATGTTGGAAGCTGCGCCTTTGCCCGCAACGAAGTAGATATAGCGGCCATCGGCGGACCACGCGCCCGGAGCGGCGGCACTCAGCGAATTCGCGCGAAAAGCGGCCTTGGCGTTGACGGCAACGGGCCGGCTGCCCGACGGGGTGGTTAACCACCAATCGACCTCGTTTGAAGGGTTAATGCCAAGAAACAGGATCGATTCGCTATCGGGGGACCAGATTCCGCCCGACGCCGCCAGGAAGTCAGGCGCGAGGCGGCGCACGGGCCCCCCTTCCGCCGGTTGCACAAAGAGCTGTGTTCGGCGGAAATCGCCCGGTGGGCCTTTCACGTACAGCAGTTGATGGCCGTCGGGCGAGTAACATGCGTCGGTCGCCCCGGCAATTACCGGGCGCGGTTTTCCGCCGAGAGCCGGAATACTGAAGATGCCGCTCGCTCCGCCCGCGTCGGAACGGAACAGGATATGGGAACCATCGGGAGCGAAGCGGGGGGCATACTCGGCGGCGGCATTGGTGGTGAGGCGGACCGCGCCGCCGGTGGGCAGCTGCTGCACCCAAATGTCGAGGTTGCCGGTTGACGCACGATCGGACGCGTAGGCGATGAGTTTGCCGTCGGGCGAGAGCGCGGGCGTGGTGGTGAGTCCCGCGTCGCGAGTAACCTGAATCAGGCGCGCGGTATGGGAGAGCGCGGCAGCAGTGGGCCTCAGCATCGACCACGCGAAAACAACCAGCGCCATCAAAGCCACGGCAATCAGCGCAGCGACGGTGTAACGCCGGCGAGCGCCGGCCGGCCCGTTGGGGATGGCGACGGCGGGGGCATCGCTGAGGTTTTCCAGTTCCACCCGTATGTCGTCGACGTGCTGTAGACGTTTCGACGGTTGCTTCAGCAGACACAGCGAAACCAGGCGTTCGAGTTCAGCCGGTACGCGGGCGAACTGCCGGATGGGCGGCGGGTGCTGCGTAAGGATGGCCGCAATCGTTGCAGTCCACGAGCGGCCCACAAAGGCCTGCCGCCCAGTCAACATCTCATAGAGGACCGCTCCGAACGAGAATATGTCCGACCGCCAGTCCACCTTCAAACCTTCCGCCTGTTCCGGCGACATGTAAGCAGCCGTACCGGCGAGAACGCCTTCGGCGGAGCGATCTTGCGATGCGACGGTAATCGTAGCCTGGTCTGCGGTGATCGGGCGGACATCGTCGGTCTTGGCAAGGCCGAAATCGAGCAGTTTCACCTTGCCGTCACAACACACCATGACGTTCGATGGTTTGAGGTCGCGATGAACGATGCCGGCCCGGTGCGCAGCCTCGAGCGCGCCGGCAACCTGAAGGGCAATCTCCACCGCGCGGTCCACCGCCAAGGGTCCCCGTGCAAGATGCGCCCGCAGCGTTTCCCCTTCGATGTACTCCATGACGAGGTATTCGCGGCCGTCCGACTCGAGCAAGTCGTGAATGCAGACAATATTAGGATGATCGAGGGAAGAGGCCGCCCGGGCCTCTTTCAAGAACCGGCGCCGCCGGTCGTCGTTACCGAAGAAGTCGGGCCGCAGGCGCTTGATGGCGACTACACGCCCCAGCAACAGATCCTTGGCGCGAAACACCTCACCCATTCCGCCCGCGCCGATCTGCTCGAGAAGTTCGTAGTGGCCGATCGCCAAAACAGCCACGCCACCCTCCGGCACAGATTATAGGACTATCGGATGCGAAATCGAATCCCCTATTATAGACACATGAAACATTCACTTTCGGCCACGCTGTTGCTCGTGGGCACTGCGGCGTGGGCGCAAACGATTTTCAATCCCTTCCAGCCGCTGGGGCAGGTGAAGCAGTTTCTGCAACTCACGGACACCCAACTGCAGACGATCCTGACAAACAACGAGGGGTACAACAGTTGGGCGTGGGAAAAACAAAGGCGCATCGGACAGGTGCAATCGGAAATCGTCGACGAGAGCGCAAAGAGTGAGTTGGACCCGAACGCCCTCGGAATCCGCTATGCAGAGATCGAAACCATCTGCCGCGAGATGAAGGATAAGGCGACCGAATACCGGAATCGCAATTTGGACGTGCTCAACCAGAATCAGAAATCGAAACTGAAGGTGTTGGAGGATGCCATCAAGTTGTTCCCGGTGATTGCGGAAGCACAAACCGGGAACCTGGCCGGCGCGCTCAGTTCCGCGCCCAGCGGCTTCACCAGCGGGTCACGCTTCATCGGCTCGCCGATGGGCGACAGCATCTTTAGCTCGCCTGGCGGTTGCTACATTGTTTCGGGCCCTACCGACCTCGATCGCGCCGGCGATTTCACGGGCAGCATTGGAACCGGGGCGAACCCGCCTAACAAACCGCCGCCAACAGCGCCTGTTAGCGGCAACCGCGTCCCTACCCGGTGGTTCGATACCACCACGTTTAATGGCGCATCGAACCGGTAGGTAAACAGATTAGTGGCCGCCCGCCGATTCGGGGGCGGGTTGGATTTGGACTGGTTTGGCGTTGGGGGGAAGGGGGACCAGCATGTTTTCCTTGCGCTGGACCAGCGTGGAGGTGTCGTAGGAGGCAAGTTCGAAGCCGTGGCCGTGGGTGATGGCGTCTGTCGGGCAGGCTTCTACGCAGTAGCCGCAGAAGATGCAGCGGCTGTAATCGATGTTGTAGACAGAAGCGTAGCGTTCGCCGCCGCTGATGCGGACCTTTTCGGTGTTTTCGGCGGCTTCGATATAGATGCAGTCGGCCGGGCAGGCGGCGGCGCAGAGGAAACAGGCGACGCACTTTTCGAGGCCGTACTCGTCGCGCTGCAGCACGTGCTTGCCGCGGTAGCGTTCCTGAAAGTTGGGCGCGGTGTCGGGGTAGTCTTCAGTGATGGTGGGCTGGACCATTTCTTTGAGCGTGATGCCCAGTCCTTTAACGATGGCGGCGCCGGATTTGAAGACTTCGTTGATCATCGAAAGTAGTCGTACCCTCTCTAGTTCAATTTAACTGTTGCTACTGCTGCTCGCGTCCTGCGGCCCCGAACCGGGACCTAGTTCTTGGACCCTCAACCGGCGCGCCAGGCGGGAACATTGTCGCCGGGCTGGAACGGGGAGTGTCCGATGCGGTCGCCTAATTTCTCAAAGTCGGCTTTGGAAAAACCTGTCCAGGAGTGGGAAATGGAGCCATCCTGCTCGACGACGAAGACGGTCGGAACATGGCTGATACCGTAGGCGTTGCTGGCGTGGTAGCCGGCATCCTCATCGTCGAGGAGCATGGGCGTTTGCGGGGCAAAGCGATTGGCGAAGGCCCGGGTATCGGCCGCGTCATCCTGCGAGACGCCGATGACGCGGGGTGAGTTAACGCCGGTTGCGGTTTGGGCCGAGGCAAGGCGGTCGAGATATGGAAATGCCATCTGGCAGACGGGGCAACTGATCTTAAAAAAAGCGAGAACGGCGGGGCCCTGCTTCAGCAGGTCTGCCAAAGACACGGAAGTGCCATCTGCCTGGCGCAGAGAAACTTCCGGCGCGCGCTGGCCGGCTTCGAGCATCTGCCGGTTGGACTTGCCCCCCACAGCCTTCAGTTTAGCAGGCAGTTTAGCAGGCAGGGCGAAGAGAGTGCCGGCGAGGCGACGCCATAACGGGGTGAAAATGTTTTGGATCACCCGTGGCCGAGATACATCAGCCAGCCGAGGCCGAACAGGGCGCCAACGAAGCAGGCGAAGCAATAGAGGCCGTACATGAGGCGGTCGCGATCGGTGTTCTTGGTGACGATGCCGAGGACGACGGAGCAGAGCAATGCGAACAGCAGGCTCGCTTCCAGGTGCGAGAGGTTCATCTTGGGCATTAGCTCTTCTTCCCCACGGCAAGTTCGTAGGCGTCGACGATGGCGAGCACATTCATCAAACCGGCTCCGACCAGGAACTTAGTGCCGTAGTCGTGGACATGCCCGGCGACATCCGGTTGGGCGTAGCCGAGCCAGACCGTAAGAAGGTACAAAATTCCTGATGCAAGATTGCCGATAAATCCGCCTGTATAGATGAGGGTGGTAAAGAGATCGCCTGTTTGTGGCGAGAAGAGAGCACCGCGCATCATGAGTCCGGCGAGATATGCAATAACGACGGCGCCCATCAGCAGCAGTCCGCGGGCGTGTTTTTTGAGCAGCAGGTGGCCGCCGCCGGGCAACAGCCAGGCGAGGCCCACCACGGGCAGCCACACCACGGGCGCCACCTTCGGTTTCGACATACTGCTTAGATGCTAGCACGCTATAATCGGGGACTCGAAGGCATGAAAGGGTTGCGCCTTCCGGCGGCAAAGTGGGCGGTTGTCCTAAGTGTCGCTGCGTGTCTGGGATGCTCGCAGCAGTCGAGGGAAGCGCGTGCGCACACCCGTTCCGAGCCTATGAAGCCCCCATCAATGGCGGACTCATTCGGGGACGGCACTCCCGACTTTCTCAGGTTAGATACCCCCGCTGACCGGCGGGCGTTCCGGCGGTGGTTTACGTTTCTGGCGGAGCAACAGTTTCTGAAAGAGACGGCGGAGTTGCCCGCCGAGGTAAAAGACTGCGCGGCGCTGGTGCGGTTTTCCTATCGCGAGGCGCTGAAGAAGCATGACGCCCGCTGGGCAGCCGATATGAAGCTGACTGCCGTGCCCTCGTTACCGAACATCGGCAAGTACTCGTATCCGTTCACGCCGCTCGAGGCGAACCTGTTCCGGACGGCGCGCGGCGCGTTTGAGCCGGAGGACATGCGGCGGGGGCGGTTCGCGCAGTTTGCCGATGCGCAGACGCTGATGCTCTACAACACCTATGAGTTGGGCAAGCAACTGGAGCGGGCGCAGCCGGCGGACCTGTTGTTTTTTCATCAGCCTATTCAAGATCAGCCGTTCCACGCGATGATTTTTTTGGGCGGCCATATCGTGTATCACACCGGCGAGACTCCCGGGGAGATTCGCCGGCCCACGGTTGAAGAGTTACTGCATCACCCTGAGCCGCGCTGGCGGCCGAACCCCGGCAATCCGTATTTCCTCGGAGTTTATAGATGGAACATCTTAAGAGATTGAGTCTTGCGCTGCTGGTCATGCTGGCGATGCCGGCGCCGGCGCAGGAAGAGGAAGGCCGCGCGTTCTTTTCGTTGTCAAGCGACCGCACGTTTGGGTTGGACGAGAAGCCGGCGATACAGCTTTGGGGACAGGGGTTCAAGCAGTTGGAATTCCGGTTGTACCGTGTGAAGGATCCGGTGGTGTTCTTCCAGAAGCTGGAAGACGACCATAACTTTGGCGGCAGGGCTCCGCAGCGGCAGGGCAAGTTGACGCCGCTCGAGCGGTTGCGGGCGTGGAAGCAGCGGCAGCGGATGGCGTTGCGCGACCTGGTGCGGGCGCAGTTCACGATGGAGGCGCGGCGGGAGTATGTGCACAACCGGGACGAGGCGGAGGCGAAAAAGAAACCGGGCAAGCCCGCGGTGTCGGAGTTTGCGGGCGTACCGATCCTGAACCCGCAACAATTGGTGGCGAAGTGGAACCAGCCGTTCCAGCCGGCGAACCGTTGGGAGTCGGCGCAGGTGGAGCTACCGGTGAAGGGGAAGGGGTTGTATCTGGTGGAAGCGACGGATAACAAGCTGTCGGCTTACACGGTTGTTTCCGTTACTAACCTGGCGATTATTTCGAAGGGCGCGCCGGGGCGGTTGCTCATGCGGGCGGTCGAGCGCGGAGACGGCGCACCGGTGGCGGGTGTACCGGTGAAGGTATTTGACTCGTCGCACGGCCAGAAGCGCGAACAACTGGGGGCGGGCGAAACGGATAAGAACGGGTTCACCGAGATCAAGATGGATGTGGAAAAGCCGGAATCGCTGCTGATACTGGCGCGGCACGGCGACGACTTCGCGGCGCTTTCGACATATGGCGGCAATGTGTCGACCGATGAAGATAACCGGCTGCAGGGCTATGTGTACACGGATCGTCCGGTGTACCGGCCGGGACATACGGTTTACTACAAAGCGATTGTGCGCGCGCGCGAAATCGAGGCGTACAAAATTCCATCGAATCGCGACGTTGCCGTGGAGGTGCAGGACAACGAGGGTAAGCCGGTTTATAAGACGCAGCAGTCACTCTCCCCGATGGGAACGGTAAGCGGTAAGTTTGTGCTGCCGGCTTCGGCATCGCTGGGATTTTATTCGGTCCAACTGCGGATCGGCGATTCGTACCAAAGCGGCGGGTTCCAGGTGGAGGAGTACAAGAAGCCGGAGTACGAAGTGAAGGTGACGTCTGTGCCGAAGCGTGTGCTGCAGGGCGATACGGTGAAGGCGGAGATCGAGGCGCGGTATTACTATGGCGAACCTGTGGCGGGCGCGAAGGTGACGTGGGTGGTGCACCGGTCGCGGTATTGGCTGCCGTACTTCATGGACGATCTGGACGATGCGGAGAGCGGAAGCGGCGCCGAGTTCGATTCGCCTTACGCGCAGCGGGAACAAATATTGGAGAAATCGGGTGAGTTAGATGCGGATGGCAAGCTGAAGATCACGCTACCGACGGAGGTCTATAAAGACGACCAGCGGTACCGGATCGAAGCGCGAGTTACCGACGCGGCCGGGCGCGAGATATCGGGTTCGGGATTTGTCGTGGCGACGGTTGGCCCTTACTTCGTTCACATAACTGCCGAACGCTATATCTACTCGCCGGGTGAGCAGGCGGCGTTTAAGATCGAAGCGCGGGACTACGATAACCAACCGGTGCCGAACACGGCGTTTACGGTGGATCTGCTGCAGTGGCGTTGGCGCGAGGGGGAAGGCGATTCGCTGAAGCAGGTACAAGGGACGACAGGCGCGGACGGTACGGCGCGGGTGACCTTGCCGGTGTCGAGCGGGTCGCTGCGGGCGCGGGTACGGTCGAACACGCGGCAGGGCAGGGAAGTATCGGATTACGAGTATCTGTGGGTGTCGGGTGAAGCGTCGTGGATGCAGTCGTCGACGGAGCAGCGGATCCAGATTGTGACGGATAAGAAGAAGTACGCGCCGGGCGAAAACGTGAAGCTGATGGTGATGGCGGGCGAGGCCGGGATGCATCTGTGGGTGACGGTGGAGGGCCGGTCGGTACTGGCATCGCACTTTGTCACGGCGAAGGACGGCACGGCTTCTCTTGAGGTGCCGGTGAAGGGTAGTTATGCGCCGAACTTCTGGGTAACCGCGGTAGCGATGCTGCATAACAAGCTGATGCAAGGAACTAAGTCGGTAAAGGTTCCGCCATTGGCAAGTCAGTTGTCGGTAGATATCAAGCCGTCGAAGACGGAGTTCAAGCCGGGCGAGCCGGCGACGTATCTAATGGAAGTGAAGGATCACGCAGGCAAGCCGGTGCAGGACGCGGAGTTTTCAGTGGGCGTGGTGGATGAGGCGCTATACGGCGTGCGGCCGGACACGACGCCGGACATCCTGACCTCGTTTTACGGCCGCGAGTGGAACCGGGTGAATACCGATAGCTCGCTGTCCTATTACTTTCATGGCGAAGCTGGGAAGCGGCGGATGCAACTGGCGCGGATCCGGCCGTTCCGCCCGAATGCGCAATTGAAGCCCGATAAGATGGTGCAGCCGAAAGTGCGCCGGGCGTTTCCGGATACGGCGTTCTGGTCAGCCGACGTGCGGACCGATTCCGCCGGCAAAGCGACGGTGAAGCTGGAATTTCCGGATGCACTAACTACGTGGCGGGCGACGGCTCGCGGAGTTACGCGAGATACAAAGGTGGGCAGCGCGGTGAATCGCGTGATTGTCCGCAAAGATTTGTTGACTCGGCTGGCGGTTCCGCGGTTCTTCCGGCAGGGCGACACGATTACGTTGAAGGTAATTACCCAGAATCTGCTGCCGCGCGAAAAGCAGGTGCAGGTCTCGCTTGAAGCAAAGGGCCTGGAGATTTTGGATGCGAAACAGATGAATGTGAGCATTCCGACGAAGGGCACGCATGTGGCGGATTTCCGGGTAAAGGTGCCGGTGGGGAGCGAAGCGGTGATTCTGGCGAAGGCGTTGACGGACGAAGAGTCGGACGCGATGGAGATGACGCTGCCGGTTGTGCCGTTTGGCGTGAAGATGGCGGAATCGCGCGGCGGATCGTTGTCGGGAGAGACGACGGAAAGCAAAGCTGGAATCACCATTCCGCAGGAGGCGGAACCGAACTCGGCGGCGTTGGAGTTGAGCGCGACACCGTCGGTGGCCGGGTCGCTATTCGAGGCGCTGGAATACCTGACGGCATTCCCGTATGGCTGCACGGAGCAGACAATGTCGAGCTTTTTGCCGAACGTGGTGGTGTCGCAGGCGGTGAAGAGTTTGGGCCTGCCGGGCCGCGTAAACGAGCCGCTTTTGGCCAAGAAGGTAAAGGCTGGCATGGACCGGTTGCTCGACTTCCAGCACGACGACGGCGGTTGGGGTTGGTGGAAGACCGACGAATCCGATCTGTTCATGACCTCATACGTGGTGGCGGGACTGTCGCAGGGCAAGGCCGCCGGGCATCCGATTGATTACGACAACATCAAGAAGGGTGCGGACTGGTTGCGGAAGAACGGTGAGAAGCTGAAATCGGCTCCGCTGGACTTGCAGGCGTATAGCGAATACGCGCTGGCGATGGCTGGTGTTCCGGCGTTGAACCTGGATGGCCTGGTGAAACGCAAGGGCGAGATGAACGGCTATGCGCTGGCGCTGTTAGGCCTGGCGCTCGACAGCCGCAAGGACGATCGCGCTTCTGCGATCGCGGCGGAGTTGGAAAGCAAGGTGAAGAGCACGGAGTTAGAAGCCTGGTGGCCAACGACGCACGACTACTTACTGGATGTGAGTAACGATGTGACGCCGGAGGCAACGGCATATGCGGTGAAGTTACTGGCGCGCCGGAATCCGCAGAGTCCACTGCTGCCGAAGGCGGCGCTGTATCTGGTGAACCACCGGAGCGAAGGATACTACTGGAGTTCGACGAAGCAGACGGCGATGGTGATCTTCGGGTTGACGGACTATCTGAAGTCGAGTGGGGAGTTGAAGCCGAACTTGTTGGTTTCGGTGTATGTGAACGACAAAGAGGTGATTTCCAAACGGTTTAGCGAGAAGGATGCCACGGTACCCGCGACCATACAGCTGAAAGCTTCGCAGTTACAGCCCGGGACGAACCGGATCCGCGTGGTGCGCAGCGGCGAGGGACGGGTGTACTGGTCCGCACGGAGCGAGTATTACTCGAATTCGCCAAGAATCGCCAAGCGCGGTAACTTACAACTGAATATCGACCGGACTTACTACAAGCTGGCATCGGCGCAGCAGGGGCAGAAGATCGTGTATAACCTGGAGCCGTTTAGCGGCACGGCAGCGCAAGGCGATGTGCTGGCCGTGAAGTTAGACGTAACCGGCAACGAATGGAAGTATCTGCTGATCGAAGACCCGATTCCGGCGGGGACGGAGATTATCGAACGGGACGATCTGTATGAGATCAGAGAGCGCCCGGCGTGGTGGCGGTACTGGTTCAGCCGGAGGGAGTTCCGGGACGACCGCGCGGCGTTCTTCCAGACTTACTTCGGGACGAACCGGCAGTATTTCTACTTACTGAAGGTGATCAATCCGGGGCAATTCCGGGTGTCGCCGGCACGCGTTGAGCCGATGTATCAACCCCAATACTTCGCGACAAGCGATGCGATGAACCTGGAGGTGAAGCAATAATGCGGACGTTACTCGAGCAGGGCTTGGGCCTGATTGTATTGGGGGCGCTCGCGTGGTACTGGCTGGGCGTACCGGAGTCGAGCGCGGGGACGACGGTGCTGTCGCTGGTGGTGTTTCTGGCATTGCTGGCGGGGATTCTCCTGCTGGCGCGGCGTGGGGTCCGGCAGACGGTGGCGCGGTGGTCGCCGGCGTGGCTGCTGGGGATTCCGGTGGCGTGGTTGCTGGTAAAGTGGGTGCCGGGTTTTGAGGGCTTCACCATGCAGGCGGCGAGCATGGTGGTGCGGTTTGCAATCGCCTTTGTGCTGTTGTTGTTGGCATGGGTGACGGCGCTGTCGATTGTGGGGTCGCGAAAGGCGAAGGTGGCGATCGCCGCGTGAGGTTGGTGCAGGAGCCGTGTGCGCCGGTAGTACCGCGGCCGGCGTGTCAGCGGATGGGGAGAGCGGCTGGGGCGGAAGAGGCGCCGGCCGTTGTCCAAACGAGAGGCTGACGTCCGGGAGGTAGACCTTCGGGGACGCGCAGATTCACCTGGTAAAGTCCGCTGTAGCCGGGGGCGAGGCAGGCGACGGAAACTTCCGCTATCCGGGCGGCGATGCTCGCGCTCACTATGTTCCTTGCTGTCAGTAGCGGCGAGAGGGGTGCGGGTTGGCCGTCGGCCAGGGTTCCGTTGACGGGACCGAGCCCGGTGCCGAAGACAGCGAGCCATTCGCCGGGAACGGCGGGAGCGGCGTCAGTTACTAAGTCGCCATTGAGGTGGACGGCGGCGGCTACGGGTCCGTTGGTGGTGGTGGGGACGGTGAAGATGGCGGGCGCTGCGGAGCTCAGCCGGACTGTTGTGCGGGTGGTCCCGAACGGTGTTGTGAGGGTGAGGATTTGGGGAGTGTCGGGCAGCGGAGCATTGAAGGGGACCAGCGCATTGATTTGAGTCCGGCCGGCATACACGATAGGAAGGGGCAGGCCGCCCAGCGTGGCGCGTGTGCCGCGGGACTCTGTTGGAAGCGGGAAGGCCGGGGCGCTTTCAGCGGGAGCGAGGTTCCAACCGTAGATGGTAATGAGCGCACCCGGCGCGATGTCAGGCTGGTGGGAGGCGGAATTGACGACCGAGGTGAGTTGGGGACTGACGGGAATCGTGAACAAGTCCAGTAACGTGCTATCGGGCGAGAAGGCTTCCACCCTAAGTTGCTGCGGTGAGGAGAGGAGGCGGAGCGCGTGCGATGCGCCGAGCGCTTTGGCCTGGAACGGAGCGGCGCCCGGCTCATATAATTGCGATCCGGCCGCGCCAGAGGTGACATAGATCGTACCGTTTATCGAAGCGCTAAACTCCGCGTTGGCGCGCGGGAAAGTGCGCTGATAGACATGTTCATGGCCGCCGATTACCAAGTGGACAGCGTGGCGCTCAAAGATTGGGGTGAGATACTGGCGCACCATGGCGGAAACAGGGTCATCTACTTTCTGTCCGGAGGTAGTGAATGGGGAGTGGTGCAGTAAGACGATGCGCAGGGGCTGGGTGGTGGTTCGTAAGTCACGATCAAGCCAATTGAGGAGGGGACCGCGGTCTTCGATTGCCTGCTCAAAAGGCGTGTTGGTATCGACGACGGTGATGTGCAGGTTGCTCCAATCGAAAGAGTAGTAACGGCGCTCGCCGGCGGCGGGCACGTTATCGGTGGGTGGTGAGAACAGGGTGCGATAGGGGAAAGCGTCTTCGAAATAGTCGTGATTGCCGGGCGTGGTGAAAAGAGCGGCGCGGGCGAGCAAAGGCTTGTAGGCTTCGAAGAACTGGTCGTGAAACTGCCTGAAAGTGCCTTCGAAATAGGCGATATCGCCGACGTGGAGCAGAGCGCTTGCGGGTTGCTGGTTGAGAAGGGCGGCCAGAGTAAGTTGGGGTTCGCCGCCGTCGCCGCTGTCGCCGATGAGAAGCAGTGTCTGAGCGGTGGCGCCTGGGGTGCGGAAACTGGGCCGGGGTTCGATCGCGACCGGTTCTCCATTGAGGCGGATGGAATAGGGATAGTCGGTGTCGGGCGTGAGATTTCGGAGTTGGGCACTGTGAAGATAGATGGGAAAGTCGAGGCCGGTTCGCGCGGGCGTAAGTTCAGTTACTTGGGAGTTAGCGGCGGCGCCGGCGATGGCGACCTGCCCGGCGGCCGGTTCGAGGGCCGCCCACATGACGGTGGCGCGATCGGTACGGACATCCTGCAGATAAGGTCCAATCCAAAGCGTGGCTGCCGATAGATGAGCGGCCAAAAGAGCGAGCGTGAGTAGGCGGCGCATTTATTCTTTGGGGCGAATGCCGATCATCACGGAGTTTGTACGGTTGCCATCGACTAACAGCATCAGCGGCTGGGGACCATAAGTAATTCCGGTGACGGGGATTTGGAAGGTGATGCCTTCCGGTTGGATGGCGGTGACAGCCATCGGCTGGTTGTTGAGGAATACGTCGACACGGACGGGATCGTTGAGCAGGAACTCAACGAAAGCCGTAGTGCCGGGCGAGAGGACGGATGCTCCGGTGTCGGCGTCTACGATGCTTCCAGGTGGGAGCGAGAGCGTTCCAGCGTCGGGGTAACCGCTGGCAGCGAGGTCTTGAGTGATCGAAACGGGACGATAACGTGCGAAGTCGCGGAGGGAGTCGATATCGTGTTCGAACTGGTCGAGTGAGCACAGCACAATGCCGCCGTCGCCGCGGCAGAGCCGGTAGCTATCTTCGTAAGCGGCGTCGCGGATCTGATAATAAATGCGGTCGATTTCGGCCGCGAGCCAGTCGTCGCGGCTGATGACATGGTTGGCGTTGGCGAGCATGTCGAGATACAAGCGGTTCCACTCGGGGAACGAGAGCAGGCGGCGGATGAGGATGTTCTGGTCGACGCGGGTCCAGATAGGAGACCAGACGTCCACGAACGCCATGTCCTGATCCCAGACAAGAAACACGCCGCGACCCGTGGTCTGGAAGCGATAAAAGTAGAAGTTATTCATACCGTTGACGCCGATCAAACCGTCCCATTGGGACAGGACCTGTTCGGTGGCGGCATGGGCGAGGAAATCGGAGACGTCGAGGTAACTATCGATGCCCGCGGCGAATTCCTCGTCGGTGGACTCGTTGACGAACCGGATCATGGCGAGAAGGCCGGGTGCATCGGGCGCGTCCGCGCGAGTCTTGGGCTCGAACATCGAGAGGATATCGGCTTCGCGTTCGGGGGTGAGTGGATCAAACAGGAACGGTGGATCGGGGTTGTTGAACTCGTACAGCCAACCGCCATCCTCGCCGAAGCGGGATTGGAGATAGTGCGCGTCGTAAGGTTCGACGACAAGATAGACGCCGGCGTATTCGCCGTTGACGTAGAGGCGGGCGTGGGCTTCACGAGAGTACGGCAGGCCCATGCGTTGGAACACCTGTTCGGCAAGGCGCTCGCGCATCATGGTGGCGTCCTGATTCAGATTGCGCAGGACAAGGGACTTAAGGCCGAGGAAGCGCTGGCCGGGGGCGAATTTTCCGAAGTCGAGGCCGATGCTGGGTTTGATGGGCGAACGGCTTTGGCTGCCACGGGACTTGATGCCTGCACCGGCGAGTGTGACGTCTTTCCAGGTAAAGGTACAGCGGTAGTAGGTGTCGTCGAGGTAGCGTTCGTGGATAGCTTGCCAATCCTCTGGGGCGATTTCGAGGTGAATCTCGTGCAGGAAATTGGTGTCAAAGAAGGTGTCGAGAGTCTGTGCGCGGGCTTGCTGAGGTACGCTAGACAGCGCAGAAGCGAGAACGAAGGCGACAATCGGGCATGCAGGCGACTTCATGGCGGTACTCCTTTACCAGCGCCATTTCAGTCCCCGTTACGGATTCAGTATAGATCAGTTTCAGACAGGTGAGTACTGAAATCCGCAGGTTCAATGCCTCGGAATTGCGGATTTTTCGATGCGGGCGGCGGTTGCGCCGGCCATCGAGAGGATATCGAGGCGGACCTTCATTCCGAGAAGGAAGTGGGCTTCGGGGACGGCGAGACGGTAGTCGGCCACCAGCCACTTCAAAAGGTCCTCGTTGGCAAGCTGCGTGCGCTCCTCCATGGTCGACTTCTCTTTGGCTCCGATGGCGATGATCCAGTCTTTGGTTTCGGCTCGAGGGCGTTCGATCCTGTAGCCTTTCTTGACGTTGACGGTTACTTCGACGTCGAGGGATGTCTCAACGCCTGCGCCGAGTAGTTCGCCGTCGCCTTGGAGGGCGTGCCCGTCGCCAAAGAAGAGGAGGCCTCCTTCGTGGAAAACAGGAAGGTAGACAGTGGCGCCTTCACGAATAAAGTTGTAGTCCATGTTGCCACCCCAGTAGCCGGAGGGACCGGAGCGCGGGGCGTAGTCGCCTTCGGGAGCGACGCCGATGCAGCCGAGCATGGGTTGGGCAGGGAAGCGAAGGCTGGGGGTGCGCTTCGGATAGACTTCGCGTTTCACGAGGTCGATGGCCCAGGGTTCGAGGTAATCGTAGCCTTTGTAGAGAACATCCATGCCCGGTTTCGGCACCTTGAACTCCTGGGGCAAGGCGTTGGTGGTGGCGATGTTGACGCCGGTGTAGCCGTAGTCGCGATTGAGCGCGAGTTTATCGATGCGGACGACCAGGGTGTCGCCGGGCGCCGCGCCTTCGATGTAGAAGGCTCCGGTTTGGGGATTGCCGTGCGTCTTGGTGTGGCGGACGCCTTTGAGGTCAAAGCCGGCCGAGTCGACGGTTTTAGTGACGATGCGGTCGCCGGGCTTCACCCGCTTCAGCACCGGATGGCTGCGCGAATAGGTGTGATAGTACTCCGTGCCGACTACGGTGTGGGTTTCAGCCGTCAACGCAACAGGAATAAAGGCTGCGATCGCAGCGAAGGCGCGCATGAGGAATATGGTAACCGGGGGTGAGAGAATCGGACGCGGGCTTTCGGGGCGCGGCGCGGATTGAACAGGGTGTGACTCGGAGTGGCGGCGCGTGGGGTGGCTTTGGGGGGCTTCGCGTGGGTTCGGTTGCGCGGCTCCTACAATGGGTAGCGTGAAACGTCGAGAACTGTTGGGCGGCATGGCCGCCGCGGTGGGTGCTGTTGGCGCCCAGGCACAGCCGCTGCCGCGACTGGTGCGGAATGGGTCGAAACCGCGGAATGTCATCTATATCCTGACGGACGACCACCGGTATGACGCGATGGGGTTCACGAAGGGGCAGGAGTGGTTGGACACGCCGCAACTGGACCGGTTGGCGCGGGAAGGGTGTCATTTTCCGAACGCCTTTGTTACGACAGCCCTGTGCAGCCCGAGCCGCGCATCGGTACTTACCGGACGTTATGCGCACCGGCACCGGATTATCGACAACAACACGCCGATCCCGGCGGGAACGACGTTATTCCCGCAGTATTTGCAGCAGGCGGGATATGCGACGGCATTTGTGGGTAAGTGGCATATGGGCGGCGAAATCGATCATCCGCAGCCGGGGTTCGACCGTTGGGTAAGTTTCAAGGGGCAGGGGACCTATCTGCCGTCGAAGAACGGCTTGAATGTGGATGGGAAACGTGTCGAGCAGAAGGGATATTTGACGGACGAACTTACGGATTATGCGGTGGACTGGTTGCAGAGCCGCGGAAAGGATCAACCGTACTTTCTATATCTGGCGCATAAGGCGGTGCACGCGCAGTTTGAGCCGGCGGCGCGACACAAGGGCAAGTACGCGGGGAAGCAGTTCAAGTATCCGGCCAATATGGAAGCGGCGAAACTGAAGGGCAGCCCGATGTGGGTGCAGAACCAGCGGAATTCGTGGCATGGCGTGGAGTATCCCTATCATTCCGATCTCGATATTGCGGAGTTCTACCGGCTGTATGCAGAGACACTGTGCGGAGTGGACGACAGTGTGGGGCGAGTGCTGGATGTGCTGAAGGCGCGCGGGGAACTGGATTCGACGCTGGTGATCTACATGGGCGATAACGGGTTCGCGTTTGGCGAGCACGGGTTAATCGACAAGCGGACGGCGTATGAGGAATCGATGAGGGTGCCGCTGATCGCGCGCTGTCCGGAGTTGTTTGAGGGCGGCCGGAAAGCGCGGCAGGTGGTGGCGAACATCGATATCATGCCGACAGTGCTCGATGCGATGGGATTGCAGGCTCCGGCGGGAGGGGACGGGCGCAGTTGGCTGCCGGTGGCGGCGGGCCGGGCGGCCGAGTGGCGGAAGGAGTTGTTGTACGAGTACTACTGGGAGCGTAACTACCCGCAGACACCAACGCTGCACGCCCTGCGTGGCGACCGGTACAAGTTCATAAGATGCCACGGCGTGTGGGACCTGGACGAGTTATACGACTTACAGGAAGATCCGCTCGAAACCAACAACCTGATTTTCAGTGAACCGCACCAAACGGTGGTGCGGCAGATGCGGAACCGGCTGTTCGAGATCTTGGAAGAGACGGGCGGGATGCAGATGCCGATCTGGCCGGACCGTGGCGGCACGTCGAATTTGCGGAATCCGAAGGGGTCGAAAGCGGCGCAGTTTCCGGCAGAGTTGGAGCGCGCGCCGAAAGGTCCGGCGATACACCGCTAGACGGTTGAAGCGTCTTCCTCGTTATCGCCGTCGCCCGGCTTGCGGCGGATGCCGTGTTTGTCCATGCGGTAGATGAGAGCTTTGCGGCTGATATCGAGGTAGCGGGCGGCGTGGGTTTGGTTGCCGTGGAACTTATCGAGCGCGCGGACCAACAGTTCTTTCTCGACGTTTTCGAGGCTGATGCCCTGGTGCGGGAGTTCGAGTTGGAGCATGTCGAGGGCGGGGCGTTCGCGGCGGAGGAAGTCGGGCAGGTCGGCGAGGGCGATTTCGTCGCCACGGGTTAAGACGACTACCCGTTCGATGACGTTTTCGAGTTCGCGGATGTTGCCGGGCCAGCGGTAGTCCTGGAAACGGGGCAGGAGACTGGAGGGGAGGACCAGTTCCGGCCGGCCTTGCTCTTGTTTGGCTTTGAGGAAGAAGTGCTGGACGAGTTCAGGGATATCGGCGGCACGGTCGCGGAGGGGCGGTAGTTCGAGGGGGATGACGGCGAGGCGATAGTAGAGGTCCTCGCGAAAGGCGCCGTCTTCGATCATGGCGCGTAGATCGCGGTGGGTGGCGGCGACGAAGCGGACATCGACTTTGACGGGAGCGGCAGCGCCAACTTTTTCCAACTCGCCTTGTTGGAGGAGGCGGAGAAGTTTGACCTGGAGGTCGCCGGGCATTTCGCCGATTTCGTCCAGAAAGAGGGTGCCGCCATCGGCGATTTCCACTTTGCCGGGTTTGTGGGCGAGTGCTCCGGTGAACGAGCCTTTGACGTGGCCGAAGAGTTCCGATTCGAGCAGGTCGCGCGGGATAGCGCCGCAGTTGATGGTGACGAACGGTTTGTTGCGGCGCCGGCTGTTGAAGTGGATGGCGCGGGCGAGTAACTCCTTGCCCGTGCCGGTTTCGGCGTGGATGAGGATGGTGGAGTTACTCTGGGCGGCGCGAGCCGCGGTGTCGAGGACGGAAAGCAGGATTTCCGAATGGCCGATGATGTTTTCGAAGCCGTACTTACGGTCGAGGTTGGCGCGCAGGGTGCGGACCTCCTGGACGAGGCGGAAATGTTCAAGTACGCGGCTGACGGCGAGGCCTAACTCATCGTAATCGATGGGCTTGGTGAGATAGTCGTAGGCTCCGGCGCGGATCGCTTGAACGGCACTTTGGATGGTGCCGAAGGCGGTGATGATGAGGACGGGGATTTCGGGATAGTCGCGGCGGATGCGGTCGAGTAACTCGAGTCCGGACATGCCGGGCATCTTCAGATCGGTAAGCACGAGCGCCGGGGGGTTTTTGTCGATGCAGGCGAGTGCGGCCGGGCCATCGGGGGCAGTCTCGGTTTGATAGCCCATCTGTTGGAGCTGCGTTTCGAGTACCCAGCGCAGGTTGTGGTCGTCGTCGACCACCAGGATGCGCGCGGAGGTCATGCGCGGGCCGCCCTTCCGGGCAGGACGACAGAGAAGGTCATACCGGAAGTGGGATTGGCTTGAGCGAGTAGTTCGCCGCCCATCTGGCGAACGATCTGGTGAGCGACGGGCAGGCCGAGGCCGGTGCCGTTTTCTTTGGTGGTGAAGAAGGGGTCGAACAAACGGTCGATGTGGGCGGGAGCGACGCCATGGCCGTGGTCGATGACGCCGATCACAATGGAGGAGTTCCGGGTGGCGGCCGAGAGCGTGACGGTGCCGTTGTCAGGGCTGGCTTCGATGGCGTTGATCATGAGGTTCAAGAGGACCTGTTCGATTTGTTCGGGGTCGCATTCGACGGCGCCCAGGCCATCCTCCACATGCTTTTCGAAGTGGATATGTTTGCCGCGGATGCCGTGGGCGGTCAGACCGAGGACGTTGTCGAGTAAGGGTTCGATCTGGACGGCGCGGAGGCGGGGTGGGCGAGGTCCGGCGAAGCTGAGGAAATTGGTAAGGAGGCCGTTGAGACGGTCGCACTCGCTGCGGATGATTTCGAGACACTTGGCGTTGGTGGCATCGAGGGGACCGCTACTGCGGGCGAGAATGGCGGCGGCGCCGGAGATGCTGGCGAGGGGATTGCGAATCTCGTGCGCGAGGCCGGCGGAGAGCTGACCGATCGAAGAGAGGCGCTCAGCGCGCTTCATGCCTTCGAAGTTCGCCTGAACTTTGCCGTAGACTGTGCTTAGTTGTTCGGCGATGCGCTGGTAGTGACTGCGCAGGCGGCGTTCGTGGGCGGTGGCGCCGGCCAGGGCAGCGGTGAGGAGAAGCCAGGCCAGCAGTTCCACGATCGGCCGACGCTCGGTACCGCCAGAGATGACGAGATATGCGGCCGCGGCGGCGGAGACCGCTAAGGCAGCGCGCCAACCGGACACCGCGGCGGCGAGCGCGACCGGGATAGGGAAGAACGAGCTTGTGCCGGTAAGGCGATCGAGACCGAGTGCGGCGGCGAACGATGCGGCGATTAGGGCCGGGTTCGAACGGGGATGCCGGATGATCCGATCGGCGGTGACGCGGACGGCGCTGGCGATAAATATCCTCCTTCATCAATCATCAGCACATTGCGCTACAGGCAGGCAACGGGGTGGCGCAAACGCAACGCGCGCTGGTAGGCTTCGGAACGGACGTCGGCGAACAGTTTCGGGCCGGATTGCTTAGGCATGACGACGAGATCGGGTTCATCGATGTCGACCGGATCGGGTAGTACGGCGGTCGAACTTCGAACACCACAATGGACCGGAGTGAGTTCGACGACGCGATTTTCCTGGTGGATGAAAACACGGGCGTTGAGGAGTTCGCCGAGGGTGAGCGCAAAATCGAGGACGGGGCCGCCGTCTTCGCAAACGACGGTGCGGATCGGCTGGAGCGAGAGGGGGAGCAGTTCGTGGAGCGTTGCCCAGACAGGACAGGGCGCGTGACGGAGCACATGGGCCGTTACCGAGCCGTCGAACAGGCGTGTGAGGAATGGCTTTTTCCGGCTGGCGATCAGGATCAGGTCCACTTGTTCCGCCTGCGCTGTTTCAACGATAACGCGCGCCGGAGCGCCGCGGCGGAATAACATTCGGTCAGACCGGGCGCAGAGGTTGAGAACGGCGTCGCGGACTTCGATTTGGTCGTGGTCGAGGGGCCACTGGACGCGCGCCACGTGAAGAAACAGCAGTTGCGCGGAGAGCCGTTGGGCGAGCGATGAGGCGTAGACGGCGGTTTCAAGCGACTGTGGCGTAAGGTCGACCGGGACGAGGATTTTTTGAAATGTGCTGGTGTCCACACCGCAGGTAAGGCAATTCGGAAACCAGCGAGTCCGGTAAGAAATACACGTTTCGGGCCCGATTCGAATAGCAATCTTACCGGAAGGTGTCCGTAATTGGGCACTACTGTGCGTTTTCGGGCAGGTAAGCGGTTTGGGGACAGCAGGATAGGCGGAAATGGGGCAGGGTTGAGGCGTGGCAAGCCGCTTGCACTTTGATTGTTCTTCGTACGAGATGAGAGACCGTATTTACATTACTGATACCGACTGCACCAGGCTCCGGCGGCTGATTGCGGGCCGGCGCGCGGGCAGTCCCAACGAACGAACCTACCTCGACATGCTGGAAGAGGAACTGGACCGCGCGGAGATTCTGGAGCCGGAAGCGATTCCACCAGACGTGGTGACGATGCATTCCGAAGTGGTCCTGTGCGATGTGGATTCCGGGGAAGAACGGACATACAAGCTGGTGTTCCCGACGGAGAGGCAAATCGCAAATTCGGTGTCGATACTGGCGCCGATCGGTACGGCGATGCTGGGTTATCCGGTGGGAACGGTGATCGAGTGGCCGGTGCCCAAAGGGACGCGGAGGCTGAAGGTGGTGCGCGTGATATCTCAACCGGAGGCGAGTGGGCGAGCGAACTAATCAGGTCGCGATGATGCCGGTGAGGCCGGAGGGTGGTGCATGATCGGCCTTGCGGGGACACGTGTAGCTCTGGATGCGGGTACGGCAAACACGTTGTTGTACGTGAAAGGCCGGGGTGTGGCCGTGAATGAGCCGTCGCTCGTGACGGTGAGGACGCGCGACGGCGGAGTGGAATCGGCAGGTGAAGAGGCGTACGCCGGGTTAGGGCGGACACCGCTCGAACTGGAAACGGCGCGCCCGGTACGGGGCGGGATTGTCGCCGATTTGAAGCTGTTCGAGGCGATGCTGGAGCGATTCTTTGCGAAGGCGCGGGTAAAGACGCGAACGGAACGGATGAAGGTGGCGCTCGCGGTGCCGAGCGGAGTAACGGAAGTGGAACGCATGGCGCTGCTCGATTCGCTGAAGAACGCGGGCGCGGCAGATGTGATCGAGGTGCATCAGGTATTGGCGGCGGCGCGTGGGGCCGGACTGCCGATTGAAGAGTCGCGCGGGCGAATGGTGGTGGATATCGGGGCGGGCGTAACCGAAGCGGCGATTGTATCGCTCGGCGATACGGTGTACGTCCACAGCACGCGGGTGGCCGGAGACGATCTGGATACGGCGATCGTCGCCTATGTGCGCGCGGAGCACCAGTTGATTATTGGGGAACGTACGGCGGAGCGGGTCAAGATGCGGATCGGCGGGGTGCTCGACCGGGGAGATAGCGGTGAACCGCTGAAGATCAAAGGGCGGTGCCTGGTGAACGGGTTGCCGCGGGAAGTTACGGTAACCGCCGGCGAGGTACGCGAAGCCGTTGCGGCGACGGTCCAGCGGATTCTGCGGCTGGTACGCGACGTGTTGGAGAAAGCTCCGCCGGAGTTAAGCGCGGATCTGGTAGAAACCGGCATTGTACTAACCGGCGGGACGGCGCAGTTACGGCACCTGGATGAGTTGATCACCGCCGATTGCGGGCTTCCGGTAATAACAGCAAGCGAGCCGCAATCGGCGGTGATCGCGGGATTGGCGCATCAATTGGAGCACTTACGTCCAAGTGACTGGCGCCGGTTCGGGGTGCGCCGTTGAGGGCGAAAGGCTCACGCATCCGATGCCAAACCAGATGCTACCAACCAGGGCCGCGGTGAAAAGGAAGAGCAGGGCGCGGAACAGCATCCGGTCGGTCCGCGTCGGGCGGCGGCCTGTGAAGTGGGGAGAGTCGCGGTGCAGGTTCCTGTTTGTCATTTGAACCCTTGGGAGCAATTGCGACGCCAAACTGGTTAGTGTGTCATGGCGTAGACGACATAATTGAGGCCAAGCCGGATGGCTTCAAAGCCGTAGCGTTCGGGGTACTCCGGATGGTCGGCGAATTCCCAGCCATCGCCCACATCCTGATTGAAAGTGATGGCGATCATGATGCGGCCTTTCGCGTCGCGGATGGCGCGCCAGTGCGGGAACGTTCCGCCGCGTTCGATCTGGTTGCCACGAACGACATTTGCGCCGGGCACGCGGACACGGTCCTTTAAGTTGTAGACGACGTGGAAAGCAGGGTCGTCCGATTCCATTTCTTCAGCGTGGGCGGAGGGATCGATCTGGTGGATGCCGGCCATGAAGTTCTCCCACTCGTATTCGTTATGGAAGTCGTCAACCATGAGGAAGCCGCCGCGGTCGAAGTATTTGCGGAGACGCTGTGCTTCTGAGGGGGTGAGTTGCCAGTCGCCCACGGAACCGGCGAAGATCCACGGGATATCGAAGACGTCGTCGCTTGAGACGTCGATGATCGATTCAATCGGTTGAACGTCTATGCGCGTAAGGCGCTGTAGAAGATCGATGAACGTGCGGTCGCCTTTGTTGACGTCAATGCCCCATCGAGAGTATCCGCCACGGCGGCGGCCGTCGAGCGGAGAGCGGTACCGCAGGCGGCCGAGGGCGAATTCGGCTTTTCGGCGAGCATCGGGTGGGTCGTCGACGGGGTCCTGCATTTCGTGCTCGTACTTCGACCATACGTTGCCGCCGCGTTGCGAATACGCACCGACGGCGCCGAGAAACAGAACGGTAAGAAAAGCGCCCGCCCAGAGCGCATAGCCGCGGCGCGGCTGCATTCCTTGAGCGTACACGAAATGTGGCGCGTCAGGTATCGGCTGGGACGCCGGAACCCACGATGCGGCCGGCGAGGCGTGCCGGAGGCACGTTCTTATTTCCTGTATCCCTGCCAGACGTACTCAAGTGCGAGTGGCAGGGTGGCGGCTTTGACGGCGCGGTCGCAGTGGCCGGAGTTTTTTGAGAAGACGAACTGGTAGGTGTATTTCTTGTCGGCCAGTACTTTGGCCATACGCTCGTTGGCGAGCACCCAATCGTGATAGTCGTCGCGGGTGATCAGGTTATCGCGGTCGCTAACATGAAGCCAGATGCGTAACGGCTTCCTTGGGCTGTTGGGAATTAACTTGTCGTGAAAGTCCCAAGCGCCGTGGGGTGTTTCGGGGTTGTCGGGCCACTGTTGATAGACATAAGTGCCGGAGTAACTCAGGACGCGATGGTAGAGATCGGGGTGGTACCAGGCCATGGCCATGGCGGCGGACGCGCCGGAACTGCAACCGGTGGTCGCGCGGCCATCGGGGTTCTTCGTTAGCTTGACGCGGAAGCGCTTCTCGACCTCGGGTAGCACTTCGGTTTCGACAAACTCCGCATAGCGGCCGGACATGGTGTCGTATTCAAGACCCCGCTGGTTGCCTTGAGCGTCGCCGCCGCCGTTGCCGATAGAAATGCCGATCATCACCGGTATCCGCTTCTGAGCAATCAGATTGTCGAGGGCAGTGAATAGGGTACGGTCCGGACCATCGGCGCCCACGATGAAAGGCGCCTCGGAGCCGGGCACGTATTGTTTGGGAACATAGACGCCGACTTTGCGTGTGTAAGGGGCGGGGAAGCTTTTGACGAGTATCTTGCGCGGATCTGCAGGGTCGATGAGGGGCTGAAGTTTGGGGTCTTCGCGCATCACACCCGGATAGATCTTGCTGTCCGTTGAGTTCATGGTGAACTCATGGATATCGCCATGGGGAACGCCTTCCCTGGCCGTCATTTCCGGGGCGGGCTTATAGGTGGGGCCGATAATGAAGTTACCGTTCTGCTTGGGGGAGGGAAGTTGGCCGTCCGGCAGTTCTTGGGCTTTCACGTAGCCGGGCGTGTGCGGGTCGCGGGTGGGCTTAAGCACGGTGACTCGGGCGGGTTGGCCGGATGAGGATTGCGCGAGGGCCGGCGAAAGGACGCTGACGGCCGCAATCAGGAACGCAGTTCGGGAAACCGTAATCATGCAGAGACTTCTTACGATCGTATCGTAGGACGTTGTGCAAGATTGCCAAAGGGGGTTACGGCTTTGGAGATTTCAGGTGCTGATCGAACCAGCGGATGAAATGAAACTCGTCGAACAGCATCGTCGGCCAGCCGTGCTTACCGCCCGGATGCACGACCAGCGGTACGTCGACACCTAGCTCTGCCGCTCTGGCACGGAAGCGTTGCGACTGTTCGAGAGGGACCAAAGTGTCGGCATCGCCGTGATAGATGAGGGTGGGCGCCATGTCCTTGGTGATGAAGTAAATGGGTGAGGCGTCGTGGCCGATCAGCTTCCACTCGTCGAGCGTGGCGTGTTCAACGCCGAACGCCTTGATGAAGCTTTTGGGGGGACGGCCCGGTCCCGTGTATTCGGTGGAAGAGCCGAGGTTGAGCAGGTCGGTTACCGGGTAGAAGAGGGCCGCCGCCTGTACGGCGCTCGATTCCCGATCGACGGGGTCTGGCGCGTTCGGGTCGCCCGGACCGCCTCGCGTGGCGAGGATCAAGCCGAGGTGGCCGCCTGCGCTGCCGCCCGTGACGCCGATGCGGTTCGGGTCAATCCCGTATTCCTGGGCATGATAGCGGACGAAGCGGACGCCACG
This sequence comes from Bryobacterales bacterium, assembly GCA_020846745.1. Taxonomy (GTDB): domain Bacteria; phylum Acidobacteriota; class Terriglobia; order Bryobacterales; family Bryobacteraceae; genus JADLDI01. The sequence goes on from JADLDI010000081.1 coordinate 41,746, forward strand.
ATGCATGTCCTCGACGATCTCAGTGACGGTTTCGCCGGGTTGTGAGATGTGACAGATGGCGAAGACCGTGTATCCGGCTCGCAGGACAGGGGCCATCAGCCAGACGGGAGTTTCGCCGGCCTTCTTCGACTTCCACCCGCCGCTGACCATTAGAGCGATCGCAAGGCCGTTGGGGTGTTTCGGACGGATGATGTCCATCGTCAGGTCCTGGCCGCGGCGTGTGCTGTAAACCACGCCGTCGGTTCGATCGACAGATGGATGAAAGTACATCCACCCGGACGCGGCGGTGAGCAAAGCTGCCGCGATTGCGGAGAGAAGGACTAGGGCAGCAGTGCGGAGCCAGTGTGGGACGCGCGCCAGGAAATTCGACATATAACGATAGCCGTACCTTCTTATCTTACCGAGCTTATTTAGCGAGCTTATCTTAGCGAGCGATGCGGAGTGCGGTGATACCCCTCGCTTTCAGGCTCTTCAAATGGTATGATCCCTTTCAATAGAGGTCTATTCGGAAAATGACATCTTTTAGATATCTACTCCTTTTCTGTGGGTCCGTCGCCTTGTTCGCCCAGAACCGAGGTGCGATAACCGGCGAAATCGTCGACTCAACCGGGGCGGCGGTTCCCAATGCAACAGTGGTCGTGACAGCACCCGCCATTGGGTTGGCGCGCGACGCGAAAACGACTGAGACGGGATTTTTCACTGTTCCGACACTTCCTCCTGCGAATTACGAGGTGAAGGTGGAAGCCAGCGGTTTCCGGACGCTAACCCGTACGGGTCTGCGGTTGGACGCGGATCTGACGATCAACCTGAAGCTCGCACTCGAGGTGGGGCAGGTCACCGAAAAGGTGGAAGTAACCGGTGAAGCTCCGCTGGTGGAAACGTCAAACGGCGAAGTGGGCCGCACCGTGACACAGAAGCAACTGCAGAATTTCGCGCTGCCTGGCCGGAATCCGTTCTATATGATGGGCATCCTGCCGGGTGTTGTGTCGCGATACGGCAACTTCATGACCGATTTTCGCGGCGGCAGTTACTCGATGGGCGGGCTGCAGATCAACGGCCAGCGCAAGGACATGAACTTCATCGCCATCGACGGTATCAACAATGGCCGTGTTCGCGACGGCGTGCAGCAGAACAATATTATGGGCGTCGACTTCGTGGAAGAAGTCAAAGTTTCGACAACGCACTACGCCCCGGAGTACGGCCGTAGCACCGGCGCTGCGATCAACTTCACGACGCGCCGCGGCACCCAGGACTATCACGTTTCGGCCTACGAGTTCTATTTCTCAGAGGCGTTCGCCGCACAGCAGTACATTACGGGCGGCCGGCCGCGCATCCGGTATCACAATTATGGCTTCACCCTGGGCGGTCCGGTCTATATCCCCAAGAAATGGAACACCGAAAAGAACAAGTTGTTCTTCTTCGTTGGGCTTGAGGCTCGGACGAATTCGGGCTTTAACTCGAAGCTGTCGACTGTGCCGACCGAAGCGGAGCGCAATGGCGACTTCAGCGCCAGTTCGGTGAAACCTGTCGACCCAACGACCAAGACGCCGTTCCCGAACAACCTGATTCCCTCGTCGCGGATCAGTGCTTTTGGGCGCTCGTTACAAAAGCTATATCCGAATCCTAACTATGTGGGGCCGGGCGGCAACTACTATGCGTCGAACAGCCAGCCCACCACTTCAAACGACATCATCTACCGGGTGGATTACAACATCAAGCAGAACTGGCAGTTGAGCTTCCGCGCGCTGCCGGGCCAGCAGGACTTCACGTCCTACTTCGATAACACCGGCAACAACATTCCGCTGTTCCAGGCGTATCGCGACCGCAAGGGTAACAACTACATGCTCTCGTTGAACACGGTAGTTAGCCCGACGACGATTAACGAGTTGAGCTTCGGGTATTCCGATTATCGTGAGGACTTCCGGTTGCTGGGCGATGGTATGAAACGGCAAACCTACGGGTTCGCGTTCCCCGAGGTTTATGCCGGCAACCGACTCGATCGCATTCCGAACATCAGCATCACCGGCTTTCAGGGCATCAGCGGCGCGGGCCACCCTAGTTATGCCCGGACTCCCACCTTTATCGTTCGCGAGAACTTCTCGAAGATCTTCGGCTCACACACCCTGAAAGCCGGAGTCTACTGGGAAAACATGAGCATGAACGAGTTGAATCAGGCGAACGACAACGGCAGCTTCTCCTTCGGCAGCTCTTCTTCCAATCCTAATAACAGCTTGAGCCCCTGGGCCAACGCGCTGTTGGGCAACTTCGACGGCTACAGTGAATCGACTTCGCCGGTGCAGACGGTGTATAAGTCGTTCGCTCGCGAGTTTTATGTGCAGGACAGCTGGCGCGTAAACCGCCGGTTGTCGGTGGAATACGGAATGCGCTGGGCGTTCATCGCTCCTTGGGGCGCCAAGTTGAACAATCTTGTGGCGTTTATGCAGCAGTTCTGGAATCCCTCGAAAGCTCCGCTCGTGGCCGCTAACGGTTCGATTGTGCCGGGCACTGGCGATGTGTACAACGGCCTCGTATTGCCGGGTTCTGGTTGGCCCGATGCGGCCAAGGGCCGTGTGATTCAATATGACGACCCGGCCATCCGGGCGCTGTTCCGTGGCGTACCCGATGGATTCAATCCGTTACGCAAAACCAACTTCCAGCCGCGTCTCAGCCTGGCCTGGGATGTCTTCGGCAATGGCAAGCTGGCCCTTCGTACAGGCGCCGGCGTGTTCCACGGCATTACTGGAATCGCCTACTCCGGGTGGTATCTCGGCGCGCGCCCGCCGCTGACGAGTGTCAGCACCATTACCAATGGATTCGCCGATAACCCGGCCAGCGGTATCCCGAATACGACGCAGTTCCCAATCGACGCCGGAGCCCTGCCGACCGATTACAAGATCCCGACAATGTACAACTACAGCTTCGGACTGCAGACGATGCTACCGTACAAGACGCAGCTAGACGTCAGCTATGTCGGCAATACGGGTCGGCAACTGTCGTTCGCGCGTCCGCTGAACTTCCTGACGCCGGCCGAACAGGCTGCTCACGAAGGAGTGGACCTTCGCCAGTACTATCCGTATCGCGGTCTGGGCGGCATCAACTTGGTTGAGCCTTCGTCGACGTCGAGCTACAACTCCTTGCAAGCCGCGGTTCGGCGGCGGTCGGGCCAGATCACTTACTCGCTTTCTTACACTTTGGGAAAGATCGTCGGGTACGGAAACGAAGGCATCGCGAGCGGCATCCAGAATCCGCTGGACCGCCGTTCCGAAAAGACGGAGTTAGAGGAGAGCCGCCGTCACTACGCCGTCATCATGCACACCTGGGAACTGCCGTGGTACAAATCGCAGCACGGGCTGTTCGGCCGCGTTCTCGGTGGCTGGTCGATCACCGGTGTCTGGACGCTTACAACTGGCCGTCTGTTCAGCCCCAGCCTCACCGGCGTGCCGCGCCAGGTGGCTTCGCGGCCCGACGTGGTCGGCGACTGGTATCTTGATCCCGACAAGCGGTCGCTATTCCAGTATTTCAACACGGCGGCGTTCGCCCGTCCGAAGGACTGGACCTACGGGAATGCGGGTAAGTTCATTATCCGTGGGCCTGGTTCCATCGACCTGAGCGCCTTTGCGTTGAAGGAAATCCGCGTACTCGAGCAGATGCGCATCCAACTTCGCCTGGAGTCGTTTAACGCCATGAATCACATGAACCTGGGGGGCTTCAATACCCAGCTAGGCAACCGTGCATTTGGCCAGATCAACGACATCGGTTCGCCGCGATACTTCCAGTTCGGCGCAAAGCTGCTCTGGTAAATCGCTATCCGTTCAATTGGGCCGGGCTCCTATCGCGGGAGCCCGGCTTTTCTATTTTACGGGCAAATTGTACTCAATCGTACAGACGGTCTTCACGATCTTCTTGCTTTGCGCGCCAATTCGTGAGCATTATTCGCTTTAGAAATTTGGAAGTGCGAAACGGAAGGCGAATTCCTTTCACGTTTCAGTCATGTGAGTGAACGCAAGCCAGCTGTTCTGGGCCGGCTAGCGAGACGTTCCCCAGACGGGCCCAACCCGGACCTGCCGTAGGGTAGTTACGTCCTCTTCGAAATCGATGGCCGCTCGAAATGTGCGGCTCGGAGGAACTGAATGCTATCCATTCCCGCCTTTGCGCAGGTTGAGGGCATCACGATATTTCGCGATGACGTTGTTTTCAACCAGTTCTACTATCTGCCGCGAAGCCCGCGCCTGCTGCTGTCGGATGATGGCAAGCCGATGTTTACCTTTATGCGTTACCAGTTTCCGCTGGTGCGTACAGAAGGCGAACCTGGCGGCGGGTATCTGGTCTTCACCAGCACGTTGAAGGAAGACCAGCAGGTAATCGACCAGAAGCTGAAACCGTTTTTGGCGGCCAAACTGCGCGCTGAAAATCCGCTGGCCGCGCAGATGCCGGAACCGAACATCTCGCCGGTTGACTTCACGGATGGCACGGCCAACCTGATCATCATGAAGGACAACAAGATGATCAAGAACGTCACCCTGGGCAGGCCTTCGCTAATGGGTGACAACACCGTTTCCGTTGCGGTGGAGCTGAATTCCGACGCAGCTACGCTCTTCTATGAAGCATTGCGGCGCGGCGGCAGCATCGCGGCCATCGAATATAACCTGCGATTTCCCGTTCGCCTGCCCGCCGTCACAATCCTCGCCCACGTCGATTCCAAAGAAGTGAAATCCGCGGTCATGACCTTCACCGAAACGAAGGTCACCGACGGCAGTGTATGGGGCGACGACTCGCATATGGAGCGGCACCGGACGTCGATCTCAGAGTCGATGGAATCGCTCGGGCTGATACGCCTCGAAATCCTCAAGGGTTCTGTGCAACTCAGCCAGGAAGACATGGAAAGCCTGCGCTCGTTTGCGTTCCGTGCGATGGACGAGTTCATCAAGAAACACCTTCTGGCCGGTGGCACCATCGAAACCGCGGAAGATCGCAAGAGCCAGTGGATGGAGTTCCTGAAACAAGACATCAAAGCGGCATTCGATCTGAACGTTTCGTTCCGTGACGTGATCAACCGTGAATACAACCCGAGCGCGCAGATCAACCCGAGTTTCCTGAAAGGCAAGGTCGAAGACCTGGTCATGGAGATCGATCTCCAGAATGCGCCGTGGTTCTTCAATACTCTTACCGTAAAGCTCGACACGAACCTTGACTTTGAAGCGTACGGAGACATTGTTCATAGCGTGGTCGGCCATATCTCCTATGACCAGGCTAAGGCCGACGGAACACGAATCGTTAAACGGGAAAGTTTGACATTTACCAAGGGAGACCGCGCGGCGAAGCAGTTTCAAACCCGCATCGCCGAAGTCGGAAAAGACAAGTACCACGTCGACGTGGAGGTGAATTACAAGAGCGGACCGCGCCTGCAGGCCGCCATGGCTTCGTTCGACACCACCACGCGCAATCTGACGTTGAGCGTCCCCAACCCGGGCGTGGTGGAGGTCCAGTTCTCGGCGTCGCCGAAGGCCTTTGGCGACAATATGAGCGCCATCGAAGTGGAAATAGAGTATTCCGATCCGCGCAACGGCGTTCCCAGCGCGACGGAGACGGTGATTCTTACTGCGGACAAGCCCGACCAGAAGTATCGCCGCGTAATCTATGCCGTCTGGAACCGTCCGTTCCGTTATCGCGCGACTTATGTGCTGACCCAGGGCAACCAGCGCTCCACGACGCCTTGGTTTGAGGCCTCAAGCGACACCCGGTTCGTCACAATCAACACGCCGTTCGACCAGGAATTCAGCTTGCAAGTGCTTGCTTCGGCCGACTGGAAAGAAGTGCAGCAGATCGTCGTCGACCTGGAATACCTCGACGACAAATCGGACTTCCGGATGGCGCAGAACTTCAGCTTTCAGAAAGATACGCCGGCGCGCCAGGTGTGGAAGTTCCCCATTCGCGATCCGAAGGCGCGATCGTATAAGTACACCCAAACCATCCTCTACATCAATGGGAGGGTCGACCCGCGGCCGACGGTGACGCGCGAGAGCGACGCGACAGTCTTGGTGGTGGGCAATGCTCCCGGTGGTGTTGCGACGGTGGAAGTGGATGCGGCCGATACCCGTTTGGGGGTCGATGTTGTTCGCGTCATCGCACGCCTGACTTACTCCGATCTCGACAACGACGTGCTGGATACGGAAACGCTGGTGTTCCGCAATGGCACGGAAATGAAAGAGTGGCAGATCGCGCGGGCCGACGCCAAAAAGGTGAAGTACCTCTTCGATGTCGAGTACTTCATGAAGGACGGATCGCGGCGCAAATTGCACGACCAAACGGGTTTGGTGACCTCGATCCGCGACGTCTTGCCGCTGCCGGCGCCCCCCGCAGCGTAGCCATTGCTGGCACTGAATTGGGTAACGCAGAGGTGCCGAAGTGCTCTTCCTGAATCCGCCTTATTACGTGATTGACGGGCACACTCTTCTGAGTGACCATGCCGATCCGACGCTGTTCTACGCGATTCCCCCCACGCCGGCGCTGGCGCTCAACGCCGCGGGCTTGCCGGAGTTCTCGCTTGTGCAGTTTCTGGGGGGAGCCGATGCAAAGCGGATGGACGGGGGGCTGCTGAACCTTACGGTTGAGTTACCGATCACCGACGATACGCTCGCTCGACTAAGCTCTCGGTTGAAGGCGAAGCTGAACGCACCCGGTAACATCCGTGTTATTCCCGTTCTGTTCGATGATGGCGTAGTCGAGTTAGTGGCGCTGGGCGCGACGTCCGGTTCGCCCGCGGCGCCGGCGGCGGACGGCTCTGTTGCTCCATCGACCGCACCGCCTCCGCCCAAAGGACCTTTCTCGGTTCAGTTTCTCGGGTCCGGACGCCCGGCCTTGGCCGGCACGAACCGCGCGACGTTTCAGTTGGTCCTCGATGCGCCGGCGGCGGAACTTGTCGAACGGACGCTGGAGTTACCCGACCTGCCGGTAGTGGCGATCTACCGGCTCGGTTTCGCCGGTCTGCGTCCCAGCTTCCAAATCGACGTCAAAGCCGACTGGACCAAGCTCTATCGCAACTTAGAAAACAAGTTCAAAGCCAATGTCTATTACGTGACGGCCGACGCCGAGTTGAAGGTGAGCGAAGCGCTGGAACAGTCCGGCATCCGCATCGACACCACTGTGTTTGGTGTTGGCGATAACGCGCGCGCAGCGGCTGACCGTGCCCGCAAGCAATTGCTCGACTGGATATTCGATCGCCTCTTCCAGGCTATGGTTGATCCCGGCGCGGCCACGGCGAACGCGATTGGCCAAGTCATCGACGACACCGTCTCAAGCCTTGTTCGTGCCGTTATCCCGGGCGTCTCGTACAAACTGCGCGCGGTGCAGGAAAGCCAGTTGCGCACTATGTCCGCCCGCATGAATGAGTCGGTCGCTGAGCGCCGCGAAGTTGTTCCCCAGGGGACTTTGGGCGGGTTGCTTCAGCGATTCCGGGTGACTCGGGACAACACCCCGAATCCGAATTGGCCGGCTGTTCGGAACCAACTCGTATCCAAGGTCAATCTCGACGGCTTCCCGCGGATTCAAGTCCAGGTGGGGGTAGAGGATCGGTTTGCGAGCGATGGTATTTCGAAGATCGACGTCGAACTGAGCCGTATTAATAGTTCTGGAGCGCGGACGAATACAAAAGCCGTCACGTTCCGTACGGCGGCGGAACGTGAATCGTACGCGGTGAATCTGCTGGGCGAAGTGGACCCGCGATTGGCCACGCCGTATCAGTACCGTACAACCGTCAACTTCGACCCGGCTAGCCGGTTCGGCTTCCACGATCCCCTCAGTACAAATTGGACAGACGCGCGCACCACCGAACTGTACGTAGAACCGCGTGGACCGGAGACGTATCAGTTACGTGCTGTGCAGGTGGCAGTAACTCCGGTGTTTTCTTTTGCCGTGTTTCCGATAGTAACTGTCGAATTAAAGGCGGGTCAGGACAACACTGCCACTCTCCAGGCTGCGCGTGTAACTCTGAACCAGGAGAAACCGCAGAACGAGTGGCGGTACCGTAGTTTCGGTCCAAGCCTGCTGCCCTATCGTTACCGGGCCACGTTTCACCGGCTCGCCGATCGTGGCGGCGATATCCAGACGGATTGGATCGAACAGACGGAAGACTGGCTGTCGGTTCCCGACCCGCTTCCCCGTAAACGCACCATAAACGTGTTCGTGAACCTGCCGTGGCAGGACATTGCCGCATCGTTCATCCAACTCCGCTACAACGACGATCCAAACGACATACATTACGACGAACAGATCGATCTCGACCCGGCGAAGCGAGTGATTCGGCGCGACATACCGATTGCCAATACGGGTTCGCGCGCTGTTCAGTACCGCCTGACCATCTTCCTCGCCAGCGGTGTGCTGATGGAAGGATCGTGGCGCGAGACAGAAGACGAGCGGGTGTTGGTCGACCGCCGTCTTGTCGATACCCGATTGGTGCGCGTCCAGTCGGTTGGCGGCAAGCTTCGTGATAACCGGCTGGCGCAGGTGCGGTTGCGGCTACAGGTGCGTGAACCGGGACGCGAGGTGGTGCGCACTGAAACGGAACTGCGCGTCCAGGCCGACCAGAACGATCAACGATTTCCGTCGTGGGAGTATCTGCTGGGCGATCCGCCGGTCCGAACGGTCCACTACGATGCGCTCTTTATCGACGAGAACGGCTTCACGGACACGGTTCCGTTTCGACCCACCGAGGCCGACCTTCTCGTTGTGAACCTACGCTCGAAAACCGTGACGGTCTGAAATCCTATGTTGTCTCTGGAACCTCCCATTCTCGAAATCGACGGCTTGACGGTGTTCCGCGACCACGCCATCGCCGACCAGTTTTACTATCTTGCTCCGCACCCGCAGATCGCTCGTGTCGACGGGCGTATTATGTTCGACTTGTTTGCCTACACGGTTGAACTGAAACACTCGCCGCTGGCGGGCACCGCCATTCCGGAAGAACTCGGGGCCGGCTTTCTCAATATGGGTGTGTCGTGCGCGCTAACCGACGCGCAGCGGGAACGATTGCGCTCGTCGATTGCTACTCGAATGGATCGCGACCCCGACAAAGTGGTGGCGCTCCCGGCGCCCTATCACAAGGGTTCCGTACGTGTGCTGGCCCTCGATAAGTTCAGCGCGCCAGGCCAGGCCGCCGGAAGTCCCGCGTCTGAAGACCGGCTGAAAGGGCGGCCGACATTCGTGGAGGAGATTCTCGGCGAGGCCACGCCCGGCTTGTTTGGCGACCTGCGTTCTATCTTTTCACTGCGCCTAAGCCAGAACGGAGTCGCATTTCTCGAAGCCCTCTATAAAGACGGGGCCGCCCCGGTTGGCGTTGTGTACGATCTGAAGTTCTACGGTATGCGCCCCTCGATAGAGGTGGTCGTTAAGGCAGACCTGGCCCGGATCTACAAACATTTTGGCGGGGGCCTCGAAGGCCAGTACCAATGGTTCAAGGCTGACATAAGTGCCGGCGTGGATTATCTGAAAGAACAGAGCGCCATCGATATTCAGGTGACAAGCCATGCCGTCGGCGACGCCGCGGAAAAGAGTAAGGAACTGGCGCTATCTCTTTTCAAAGATCGAATTATCCAGGACTTATTCCGTCCCACCGCACCTCAGGTTCCGAATAACTTGAGTTCTATCGCGTCCACCGCCGCTACAACGGCCGCGGGCGGCGCCACGACGGCAGCCAACAGCAAAGGCTCTATCGGGTTTACGTTGAAGTTCCAGAAGAACGAAGACCTGAAAGTCCTCGAATACAAATTCTCCGAACGGGCGCCGGAAGAACGCACGCATTCACCGCAGGCGTTTGTGGCGCTGTTGGCTTCAAAGCCCGAGATCGAGAAGCGAATTCATCGCGTCGACCTGGCTAACGACTTCTTTGAGACACTCGATGTGCTGGTGACAGGCCCGACAAAGGAAGAGTTCGATTCGCTGCGTATCCGGCAGGTAGAAGCGACGATTACCTACGGCGAGCCCGGCGATGCCTCGCCGCCCGAATCGCGTTCGCTGCTGTTTCGTGCCGATTCAACCGGCGACAAAGTGTTCTCAGTCAAGCGGCGGGGCCGCAAGACGCTGGCGTATAAGTACTCGCTCGTTTACGACTTTGTGGCCGATCCGAATCTCGACGCCGAGTCGCAGCGCCTGGACTTCCCGAACCGCACCGCCACCAGCCGAACGCTTCTCATCAATCCCACCAACGATTTCGGTGTCCTGAAACTCGAGGTGGAGTCCGGTCGCATCGACGAGAGCATCCGGCAGGTGGACGTAACACTCCAGTACAAGTCGCGGCTTAGCCAATTCAAGGCGGAACAGCGGTTTCGTATCAATCGGATGCCTAATGCGCCCGCGGGGCAGCCAATGCGGTGGCAGGTGCGCACGCGAGAGCGGGACCTCGCGCCGTACCAGGCGATCAACACCTTCGTATTCGACGAGGGCGCGCAGTACACCGCTCCCGTGGTGAACTCGACGGAGCCGCTGTTCCGTGTCGATTCACCGTTCCAGCACGTACGCCGCCTTTTGGTGAAGCCTAACGTCGTATCGCCGAACATCACGCAGTTGACCGTGGAGGTGGAATACCAGGACAAGGTTGGCGGGTATAGCCGCAAGTTGTTCACGAGCCTCGTGCCGCCGTTTGAGAGCAAAGAGATCACTTGGCCCATTCTCGACCCCAACCACCAGAAGATCCGCTATCGCGCCACAACACACGAGCCTGGTTTTATCTCGGAGGGCGACTGGCAAGAGACCGACAGCGCTAGCATCATCGTCGGAGCAGTGGGCAGCCGGGTGGCTGTCGTTAACGTTCGGCTGATTGGCGCTACCTTGACCGACGTCAATCTGGATGCACTCATGGTCAAGCTGCAATTGGCCCTGGCGTCCACAGATTCGGCCGACCCGGTAAGCCTCTTCTTCGAGCCGGCAGGACCGACGGCACAGGACGCCCGGCTGACTGTTCCCCCGGCGTTTACCTTCCGATACCGGTATCAAACCACCGCGTTTAAGCGTACTGGCGAAGTGGTTGAATCGGCGTGGAAAGAAGATACGAATCGTTTGCTTGTCATTTCTACGCGAAACATTTAGAGCCCGGCTTACACAAGGCAGGTAAGCGGATCGACAGAGAGGAGCTTTTGGATGCTGGATATTGAATCCCGGATGGAGATATTGGGTGTAACTGTATTCCGAGATACCGACCGGAAGAGTCAATTCTTCTACCTTCCTGGCCCGCCACATATCACTCAGGAAAGCGGCTCGCCTCTGTTTGACTTATTCCTGTTCCGGAAGGGCGGGGCGGCCGCGGATGCCGTCTCGGGCGGCTTCCTCAATATGACCGTCGACACCGGGTTGGGCGGAATGAAAGACCGTGTAGAGGCCAAACTGAAAGAACAGTTTGGCGACGACATCAATCTGGCCAGTGTACCGCTCAGCAAAGGGCAGGTTCGAGTCATCGCGCTAGGGGAAGATAGCAAGGCGCTCACCGGCGGTGTCGAAAATGAACGGACGCCGCAGGGCCAGGCGGTCGTTCAGAAGGGCCCAAGGTTCATTGAAAATATCTTGGGCGCCACCACGCCTTCGCTCGATGCGCAGAACCGGGCCATATTCTCGTTCTCGCTTAACGAGAACGGCGCCGCATTCTTTATGGGTGCTTTGACGCAGAACGTCACAGCCCGGCCGATCGGTGTCATCTACGAGCTGGAATACATCGGCCTGTTACCCGCGTACGACCTGGAAGTGACCATCAACTTCAAGCAGGCGTATGAATACATGCGGACGCGGTTCACGCTGGGCACGCTCTTCTTCCGCGCGGATATCGACAATATCGTCGAGCAATTAAAGCGCAACGAGAGCATCAAGATCCGTGAAGTGGCGAGGACTCTTGAGTTATCCACGCCGGAAGCGGTTCAGGCGCGCCAGCAACGGATCGATCAGTTAGTGAAGGATCTGGCGGCCGGCGCGATGTTCCACCCATCGCTCACGCCCGGCGAGCCTCGTGTAAGTGGTGACACGATCACTGCTGCCGATCCTACCAACACGGCGCCAACCAGCACTCCGGGCACGACCAGCAGCGCCATGGATGCCGTGCGTCACGGGCCTTCCGCCGCCATCAACGCGGGCATGGGAGAAGCGCTTTTGCCGCGAACCGCTGACGCCAACGCCCAGCAGGGTCAGGGCCAGGGTCAGCCGCAAGGACAGGGAGCAGGGTCGGGTACCCCCGCCGGCAACGGTGGAACTCCGGCGGGAGGGCAGGGCGGAACCGGTACGGCCGGCACGACTGGAGCTACCGATCCAGCCACTAATACCCAGGGCGGAAATCGCGAAACCGCCGCTGATGTGTGGAACCGGTTAGGCCGGCCTCAGGCCGCTTTCGCCCTTAAGCAGGTACGGCAGGAAGAAGAGCGCACGGTAACTTACAATCTTACCCAGGTAACCGCACAGAAACAGACGATCGCGCCGCAGAGTTTCATTCAGTTGATGTATTCCCCTGCCGACCTGCGCCGCCGCATCAGTCTGGTCGACCTCAATCATCCGTTCTTCCAGCGCATCAACATCAACGTGTCGGCCGGGGATGTCGATTTCGCCGCTGAAGGAATCAAGCAGATGACGGTACAGCTTCGCTACGGCGTCCGGCCTGACGGCACGTCGCCCAAAGACACCGCAGAAGTAATTCTCCGCGCGCGCACGGATACGAAGGACTTCACCTTCTTCGCCGACGCGAACCAGAAGCAGAGCTTTGAGTACAAACTGATCGTCGACTATCAATCGAACTTCGGCATCGGCGTGGATGACGTTCGCGTCGAGGGTCCGTGGATCGGCACGGAAGCGCGTAGCCTGGCGGTTCACCCACGGTCGCTTGGCCGAACCCTGCCTGTAACAGTTCAACTCGCGCCCAATGTGTCCGATGACGTCGCTTCTGTCCAGAGCAAAGTGCGCTATTTCAACCAGGCGCGGCAGATCGATAAGTCGAAACTAGTCACACTCGATAAGAACAAACGTAGCGAGTTGGTTAACATTCGGCTCGCCGACGCCAAAGAAACGTTCGAGGTGTCGAGTACGATCTTCTTTTCCGACGGCGCTAAAGAAACACTGCCGACGATTCACTTGCCGGACCCCACGACAGGAACCTCTGATGACGTTGTGGTGATTGGTGTGCCGCCCGGCAACCTGCTTACCGGTGACATCATCATGCAGGACCCGCTGGTGGAGCTTTCGTCGGTCCTGGTAGATACACAGGTAAACCAAGGGGCCGCACTCGTTCAATCGAAAACCTTCGAATTACAGCAGTCCGGGGCGCGGCAGGTGTTCAGCGTACGTTTGCCGCAGCGCGATAAGCCGGCCCGCCTCAGTTATCGTGAACGCCGCATCTTCAAAGATGGCGGTATCGAAGCGGAAGAGTTCCGCGATGCGGTAACCAGCAACCTAATCGTAGGTGTGCCCGCGCAGGACGTTGTTACCGTCAACGTGCGTTACCTGGGTCCTCAACTTTCGTCGCTGGGTATTAATGCCATGATGCTCGATTTTGAGTACACGGCTAAGAATAAGGATCCGAAGTTTGACCAAAGCACGTCGTTGCTCATCACTGATGATCCCACGTCGCTGATTCACGATTGGAAGATCCGGTTGCCGGACCGCCGGGAAAAGACCTATCGCTGGCGTATGAAGATGTTCTTCAACAACGGCAGCGAAAGTGGCACCGAATTTCGTGACGATACGCGCACGATGCTGATCTTGCGCCCGCCGCAAGCTTAATGGAGCGATAACATGGGAAACTTCGAAGAACTTAAGCAGCGCTATATGTTCACGGCAAACGGCGCCGGGTCGTCTGGCGCCTCGTCTGCTGCACCGGCGATTCCGATTTTCTCCGGATGTCAGGTACAGGCGCTGATCGATGGCGCCCCCTACTTCGGCGACCTCAAGTCCGAACTCGGGAAAGTCAGCGGCGCCGGCAGTTTCGCCTATCTTTGCGGGTGGTGGTGCGGCCACGATTTTTCGCTGGAAGGAGCCTCGTCTACAGCCGCATTTGCCGACTTACTGATTGCTAAGTCGAAAGCCGGCGTTGACGTTCGCGTGCTCGGCTGGGTACTGGCGCCGGAAGTTATGCAAGACCCGCGAATTCGGTCGGGTGGCGCCGGCGGAATTCTCGGCTTAAATGGCGACACGATGGCCTTTATTAAAAAACTGCGCACGGAACCGAGCCTGGCGAATAAAGCCGTGCTTAACATCCTGGCCCATCCCGCTGGGGCCGCTCATCTGAAAATGGCCGTGGTCGGAAATGCTACGCAGGCGGTGGGGTTCACCGGAGGGTTGGATCTTCAGAAGGGCCGTTACAACCGCTGGCGTGACGTCCAAACACGTGTTACCGGACCGGTGACACAGGTCTTCTTCGATATGTTCCGGGCGATGTGGACCGAAGTGAAAGCCAGGCCGCCCGTCACGTTGTCGGCCCCCAACGAACACGCCGCCGGGAACCCGACAATTACACTCGCCAGCCACTCGACAGCGATGCCTGACTTGCCCGCCAAAACGATCAACAGTACGGCCACTAAGAAGATCCACGTTCAGCCGGTTCGCACTTTGCCTAAGTTCAACTTTGCGACAGGCGGTAGTGTCGGCAGTCTTCCGAAGAATCAGCCCTTGTCGTTCGCGCCGAACGGCCTGTTTGAAGTCAAAACCGTTTGGGAGAAGGCGATTAAAGCCGCGCAGACTTACATCTATATTGAGGACCAGGGATTTACGTCTTTCGAGGTGCTCGATTGGATCAACGCGGCGGTTAAGGCTTCCCCTGACCTTCGGGTGGTGTTGCTTACCGGACAGGGCGATCCTAACGACCAGCCGAACCAGGTAGGTCCGAAGTTATTCGCCAAGGCCATCAACGATCATTTACTTGGGGGCCTAGGGCAAACCGACCAGGACCGGATTGGCGTGTTTCGCCACCTCACCACCACCATCCACTCCAAGACATCGATCATCGACGATAACTGGGCTTTAGTGGGCTCCGCCAACGTGATGCGCCGTAGTCTCTATACGGACTTTGAGCACTCTGTAGCCTTCATGGACGAGGAGGATGTTGCGGTTCAGGAATATCGAAGCAACCTTTGGGGCAAGTACTTCAATCAGTCCATCGGCAATCCCGACGATGCGCTTGACGAGTGGTTCGCGATTCCGTTTCGAACCACGGGCGGCACGCCCCACGCATCTGGCATCGAACGCATGCGTATTCCGTTCCCGGCGGTTACGATCAGTGCCGACGAGCAGGTGATCGCCGATGAAGTAATCGACTGCGATTCACGTGAGGTCTGGGGCGACGATCTCGTTCGCCTTCACGTTCGCCAAGCCGGCGCCGGCTCGATGGGTGGATAAAATGGGAACCTTGACAATGAACGCCGCCGCGCCTCCTATCCCGATCGCCCTATGTCCTGATGTGCTTGTGTTCCCTGACATTCAGGATGCAAAGCGATTTTACGCTTTTGCCGCCCACCCGCGCGTATCTCGCGACGAAACCGGCGCTCCGTTGATTAGCCTGATCATCTACGGCAAAACAACTGCCAGCCAATTCGTGGCCTCGGGCGGTCAGTTTACGGCCACTTTTGACCTGGCGATCTCACATGCTGAGCGTGCGGTAATCGAACGGCAACTGCAAGGTTCGGTACTCTACCCAGACTGGATAGATACCGAGGTTACCGTCAAACTGATCGACAGTATAACTGGGAAGGGCAATGCTTCGCTCGCCGGCCCGAATGAATGCGTCGTCAGTGCCATGCTCTCGGGCCCTCAAGCAGACTCGTTGCGCGATGCTTGGCTCAAGCGCACCTCCGGATTGCATGTGCAGTATGTAGTAGGGATGCGGGGCGCCGCTCAGTCGGCCGCAACTTCAGACGCCTCTCGCAACTATGCCGCCGGTGCTTCCACGCAGTCTTACTCATCTCGGGTTAGCTTATCGGTTACCCACGCCGGACGTGTGCAGATGACCGTCGAAGGCGCTATCCAACCCGGCTTACTCGATCTTTCCGGTCGTATTCAAACCATCAGCCTTTAACTATTAGGAGAAGACGTGTTATCCCTTTACGGCAGTTTCAAAGTTCCCGGTGTCGATTACGTCACGATGTTTCGCGACGATGAGGACCCGCACCAGTTCTACATGGTGCCGGAGCGTCCGTCTATCGCTCGTGACGATCAGGGTGACCCACTCTTCACCTTTATCCTATATGTCCGCGACCCCGATCGACTCGCCGTGGACGATCGCGATATCGAGCGTGGATATCTCTCGCTCACCACTCGTGTCGGTGTGTCGAAAGACGACGAAGAGAAGATTCGCCGGCACTTGCGCACCCTGCTGAATGGGGAACTAACGAATCGTAGAATGTTCTTGTTACTGCCGGTTTTGCGAACCGAACCGAAGCTGAGTTATCCATCTGTTTTCACCGATGGGTCGGTCGAGTTCGTCACGTTCGGAGAGGACATGGTGAAGGTCTCGGCCGGTTCGAAAGAACCCTCGCTAATCGGTGAAAACCTTGCATCCTTCTCCCAATCGCTCACGCACGACGGCGCGGAGTTATTCCGGCAAAGTATTGAGAAGGGCCTCGTTCCCGCCCTGGTTTTGTACAAGCTGCATTTCCTGGCGCGAATCCCTGCCGTTACCATTCGTATTCACGGCGACCGGCGGCAGTTCTATGAGGAACTCAAGAGACACTGCATCGTCACTGAGATCCACAAGAAAGACGGCAAGGTCGTTAGCAAGAAAACATGGCCGGAAATTGGATCGCTAATGGAGTTTCAGAGCAAATTCCACAGCCTGACAATCGATATCGATTCCGGCGACTTCCGCGATGGAAATCCGGCTGACAATGTCACGCAGAAGCTTGAGGAACTCGCGTTCCGGATTCTTGAAACCAACGTCTTGCCAAGTTTCTTCGAGCAGGGCTTCTCTCCGGCCACCGATGAGCAATCGAAGGATAAGTGGCTTATGGAGGTCCAGAAAGAGGTAACGGGAACTATCGATATCACCATTCGCCGGCGCGATGTCATTAAGAAAGCCGTCAATCCAAACGCCCAGTTGGCTCGTATGCTTACTCCTCAGGAGGTGAAAGCCCACACCACCTACCTGGACCTTGGCCAGCCTGCCTTTACGGAACTGGACGTCAAGATCAACGCAAACGTGAACTTTGCGGCCGACCCCGTGTTTGCCCTCTCTGTGTTTATCGATTACAACCAGAAGGACGATCTTCGTAACGTTGTTGTGGCGAAATCGAAGGAGTTTCTGTTCAGGACGGGAACTGAGGTCCACCGTTTCCGTCAGGTGATGGCCAGGGGCTCCGACGGGGCGCCTAAAGATTCCTACCGTTTCCACAGCGAGTTAGTTTTCAAGGACACGGGAGAAACGATTCGCATCCCGGCGCAAGGCGATATTGAGAGCCGCGAACGCGAGTTAATCGTATCCTACCGGCGGCTTGGGTTTGTCAAGGTGACTGCGACGCTCGGCGCGATGCCGGACAACATCAAAAGCGCTTCAGTCACCTTCCGTTATCCTGGGTCGAACCTCCCGACCGGTACGCAGACTTTTGAGTTAACAAAAGACAAGCCGTCGGCGGTCTACTTTACTTACACGGGCAGTGCTGGAACGCCCCAACCGTATCGCTATAAGGTCGTCTTTCAATTGGCGGATGGTCAGAAAATGGACCAGCCGGAACAGACCGAGAGCGCGGAATCACTTACAATTACTAACCCCTTCGAGCAAGCGATCAGTACTCGATTCCTGGCGCAAGCCGATTTTACCGTCGTCCAGAAGATCATCATCGACGCTCGGTACCGAGACGCGCGTAACGATTTTCAGAACGACTTTCACGCCGAACTGGAGCAGAACGGGCAAACTGCGGCGTGGACGTTTAGCCTGCGCGACCCGAACTCACGTGAGTTCGAATACGACGAGCTTATAATTCTGCGGAATGGCGGTCGCGAACCCCGGCCAAATAAGCGTGCGCGGTTGGGTGCGACCATCCCTGCCGGCAGCGGCGCGGTTGACGCACTGGAAGTTACTGTCGACGCCGGTTTGGCCGATTGGGGCAAGTACGCCCGGCTTTTAGTGTTCCTTGAATACAAGGACCTTCCCAACGGCGTGCAGGAGAACGGCCAATTCCGCTTTGATCAGGCCACTGCGGAGCAAATTAGGATTTGGAAGGTTCTTCTGAAAGATAAGTCCAAACGCGCGTACCGCTTTCGCTTGCGGCTGATCGGTAAGACGCAGGCCGACGACCGGGAAGTCGATTGGACCGACGCAACGGATCCGTTCTTAGTCATCCGTTAAGGAGTCACCTATGGCAGATCGGGCTCAACTGTCCTTAACCGCTGTTCCCAACGCGGTGGCGATTCAGAAGCAAAGCGCCCCGAAGGTTGCGGTGGGAATGCAACTTACGATGCTCCAGACGCTCGTTCAGACCGTTGCGGACCAGAATGCTCCACATTTCGCCGCAGGCAGCGAGCCCTTGGCCGACAACCGCGTATTTCCGGCTCCGGATGGCACGCAGTTCTACCGCCCTATGTTTCGCGTGGCCTCTCGCGAGGCGCCGGCAATCGGCCCCGAAGTACGGTTCCTGCGGGACGCAGACGGTACCGTCCGCCTGCTGTTTGAACTTGAGGAGGAGCCGAACCGGGCGTTGCCCCCGGGAGCAAAACCGTTCCCTGTCCGTATTGATGCGGTTGTTCTGCGATGGAATGGCGGCCAGCGGACGTTCGCCCAACCCACCTTCATCGACAATGGAGCCTCAACGGATCCGTTCGCCCCTGCATTCAGCTTGCGGCTAGGCGATGTGCTGAACACCAGTGAGGTTGAGGCCCTGAATGCCGCGCTCGCAAGCACGCAGTCGGGCGCTCACTTGGAACTCACTTACTCCTACGGTTACTGGGTGGATACCACGGTGATCGTAAGAGATCACCGGGATGATAACAAACCCAAGTTACCAACGCCCACGCCGCGGCCGCCGTTTGGTACAGGACCTATACGCCCCAGACACCTGATGGTCATGACCGGCCCGAAGTTCGGTAACATCACTGAGCAGCCTGCCGTCACGATGTCCCATGCGATGGCCCTCAATCCGGCCGTGGCCAGGCGCATCGCGATTGAGGATCAACTGCTTTTCAGCCGCGACGCCCTCAGAAGGGCCGCTGTTGAGGCAAAAGAAAAAGTACGAACCGACTCGAGCTTTCGCAACGTCTCGGTAACCCGGTCGATTCCTTTCACATTCGACCCTTCGCTCGATCAGAACCGCTTGATCTTCTCCGCCATACGCGGCACCGGTACGGTACAGGAAACCTGGACCGATACAACGTTCGGCCCCATCCGCCGGGCGCCGTTTCCGAACACCGTCTACTGCCTTCCAAACGAGGTGCGTCTTGCGTTCAACCCTGACATGGGGACTGCGCACGTTGTTCCGAATCTGTATCGCGACGACCACGACGAAGTGCGAGTGCGCGTAGTGCTTCGTGCCGTCCCATGGTTCGACCCGGAAAAGTCTGTCGAGTTGCGTGATCATCTCTATCGCTCTAGCGCGGGCGCGCTGGCCTGTCCACAACTGGTGGCTGGCGGGTACCAAAGCGCAAAGCTCGAAATGCTCACTGCATTTCCCGAGCAGATCAAAACCCTCAACGAGGCGTCCCTGAGTGTCGACCTGTCCGGCGGTATCGACCTCACGCTCGACCTGTCGCTTGAGTTCTACCGCTTCGTCTGTGAGTTATTAACCGGTCCGCTTGGTATAGTCGGGCGGGTGCGGGTGCTTTTGCAAGAAACTCCCGCCAAGGACAACACGCCGGCGGTTCGCCTGGAACGCACTGTCGACATGCGGCTGAAACTCGATACGCTGGCGAGCTTTCCCGTCGGCGTGGCTGTCGAAGAGGATGCGGTTCGACCGGACCATGTAACTATTCGCAACGAAGCCGGCGGCCAGTTGAGAATCGGCGGGTGCGTTCCGCGCCTGCTGCAAGTCGACTCTAACTCCGTGGTGCCGCTCGAAGTCTACGACGGAGAAACAGATACCTCGTTTCCGCGTCAACTCAATGCCAATGAATCGATAAGCCTGCAGGTCAAACCGAAGATTGGCGGCGTCGAACTCCTCTGGAACGCTGTCGAAGTCAATCTGACGAAGATGGGCCTGACGCAAACCCCTGCCCAGATACTCGACCGCATTCATGAGGTCGCTCCCAGCGGCACGCTGAGTTGGAAACTCACCGTCGACTGTCCTGTGTTTCAGCAGAACCCCGTGCCGGCTCCGTTTTCTACTGTCTTCCGGGTCGAAGTGCAAATCTTTCGTCCCGGATTCGCCACCGAACAGGTCGTTTTGGGAGCGCAAAAGGCGTCTGCCCAGATCACGATGCAGCGGACACTCAAAGACCTGCTGGCCACGCAGTCCGGTGGCCAGTTCACGTTTAAGTATCGCGTCCGCAACGTCTATTTCGACCACGTGGGTAAGTGGAGTGAAGACAAAGACGGCGAAGGCTCGAACCACTTCGTGTTCCCTAATCCTGTGGCGGGCGATTGATGATTACGCTCCGGGCGGCCGCGGCAGTTGCGCTCGAAAAAGGGCTCGAATACCTATGCGCCGCGCAGGACGAATCGGGCTGCTGGACTGATTTCTGTCTTCCTGTCGGCGCCTCCGACGCTTGGGTTACCGCGTTCGCCGGATTGGCGCTCGTCGAACGCTATCCCGAGAACGCACACCGTGCCGCGGCATGGCTGACGGCAAACGTCCAACCGAGTGGAGGTTGGGGCTACAACGGTTCAGTTGCTGCGGATGCCGATTCAACAGCGTTCGCGATGTTATTCCTTTCAGGAGCTGGTAGACCGATTCCTCCGGCTGCTGTCCGGTTGCTGTGGAGCCATTACCGGCCGAGCCAGGGCTTCGCGACCTATTCCTTTGACGATCCGGAGCATCAGTGGACGTACCCATGCCACGATGTCACGGCATCTGCCCTTCTTGCTCTGCACGCATCACGCGAACTAAGTCAAGCCGACCTTCGCCGGCATTTCGACGACTTCCTGAAATCTTATCAGGAGCCGGATGGATCGTGGCAAGGTTACTGGTGGGATAAATCCAGTTACCCGACGGCGCTCGTATTCGAGGTGTGGGCCGCTGCGGGGAAACCTCCGCTTATGTACCGTCCGAGCCTCTCACCTGCTAATACTTCGTTCGACACCGCGTCCTCGGCTATGATTGCGGCACACTGGGGTGACCACAGCTCGGTTGAACAATTGGTGGATCACTTGCTCCGTTCGCAGCAACCTGACGGAGCCTGGCCCGGCGATGCGCGGTTACGGGTGGAACCTTCTCACCCGAACAGGAATCCCTACCAGCGGACCATAATCGCGTCCGACCGCCGGCGTATCTTTACCACCGCACAAGCGACTCGCGCCCTTGCTCGCGCACTGCCTCTACTATCAACGGAACGCCTCGTCATCCGGCGCAGCACCGGAGCGATGCAAACCGCACGCCCCAGCCTCCCCATCAATTACCTGCACTCGAACGCTTTACCCTTGTTCGAATGTCTTACCCGCTCTACGTTTGACGGGCGCACGGAATGGCCCGCCCCACAGTTATCATCGCTATCAGGCGGAGTTCCCGTCGAGTTCTCGGCCGGCACGTCCGCCTCAAACAGCGCGGAACTGAGATACACGGTTGACGCAGGAGAGGTCCAAGCGCCTCCACATAGGAGGGCGGCCTCTGCGCTCCGGACTGCAAATGAGGCTATCGGCCTGCTTGGTTATCAGCAGGCTTGGGAACGTCTTCAACCCGCGTTTGACCTGCTGCTCGAAACTTACCACACAGCGGCGCCGGCAACGCGCTTTCTCATTTGGATCGGCGTCGACCACGCCGGCTTCGAGCCTCCCAGCCTGAAGCTGTACTTTCGATTGTTACCTGGTGCAGATCTCTGGGAAGTTGCGCAATCCGCCGGTTTGCCTATCTCCTCAAACTCGCTCCATGTTTTTGACCTGCTGCACAAGGCAGGATTCGCTCAGGAACTCGGGTTCGGACTTGGACCACAGGGGCGGGTTGGCCTGAAGATCTATTGGGAACTTCCGGGCTGGCGGCGAAACCTTGTCGATCAAATTCTTGCAATAGCGCAGTTCCCAGCCACCGCCGGCGCACTGTGCCCCGAAATTCCACTCGTGTTGCGCGAAAGCCTCGCCGCGAAGTCACGGGCCGGTATCTCTGTACGGCTCGATACCGTGACGGGCGACATTGTGGAGGTAACTTCGACCGCTGCTTTTATCCAACATATGTTGCCCGGACGCGTCATAGCTGACCGGGTGGATCGCTGGATCGCGGCGAATGGCTGGAACCCACGACATCACCGGCGCTTGTTTGACGCCCTATCCGGGCACGGTGACCCTACCCATACGCTGTTCACGCGCACGGTTTCGCGAGCCGGGGATATGCGGGCGACCATCTATTTGCGTCCGCCGGCGGCCATCTTCACCTCGGGTCTGAAGCCCGACGATACGAACGCCCACTATCTCGCACAAGACACTATTAATCAAACTAAGGAGCGAACTTACTCGTGATTGGAACAACTCTTCCACGCCGCGCCTTTGCCGCCGGGCTATTAACTCCGTTTGTACGGGTTTTCGCCCAATCCTGCGCCCCACCGGCCGGTGGACTGCCTCAGGCATTTGCCGTCCCTACCGGCCAAACCGACATTGTCCGGAAGCCGATTTCGGCGCTCACCGGCAACGAGATAACCCGCCTACGCCTGGCCTATCAGCGCCTGCGCGAATTGAACACCTCCGCGCCCAATAATCCAGGAAGCTTGATGCAACAGGCGAATGTTCATTGCTGGCAATGCGGCGGCATGGGGCGCGACATTCACCAGACATGGGAGTTTCTCCCGTGGCACCGAGCCTATCTCTACTATCACGAGCGCATCCTGTGCAAGGTCTTGAACGATCAGACGTTCCGGTTGCCGTATTGGGATTGGGACGTGGACCGCACCCGCCGTGTACCGTCTACTTACCGCCGAACGCCCTCGCGCAACTCACTGTTCAACACGAATCGCAACACGAATGACGGCAGTAAGATGCCATCGGGTATCTTCCCGTCGAACGGCAATCCGATGGACTCGCCCAACTTCGCGGCCTTCGGCGGAACAGCGGATGCGGGCGGCAACATGGAGAATGGTCCGCACGGCGCAATTCACGTTTGGACGGCGGGCGGTAGCCGGGCCGACATGGGACGGCTTGATACCGCGGCTCGCGACCCGATCTTTTACGCCCATCACTGCAATATCGACCGCCTCTGGGCCGAATGGATTCGCCGTAACCCCACTGCGCACGCCAATCCAACCGCGGCCGGATTTCTCGATTCCAACTGGACCTTCTTTGACGAGAACGGCGTTCTCCGCCGCATCCGTGCGCGCGACGTGCTCGATAGCGTGCGCAACCTCGGCTATCATTACGCCCCCGGCGCAGCCCTCGCGGCTCCGGCGCCCACTAAGCGGATCGACCTGGAAGTGAGTAACAACCGGATTAAGCTGCCGGCCGCCGAGCGCGACCGTCTGTTACAAGGGAGCAATGGCATTGCCGTGAGCCGTGCCCTGATCGTAGAAGGTGTAACTCTGCCGCCCGGTACGAATTATTACTTTGTCTTTGCCAATGAACCGCAAAAGACGGGGTCTGACCCTTCAAAGATCCCCAACTATGTCGGTTACGTGGCGGTTATCCGTGGCGAACACGCGCACCACGAGCGCCCCGGGGCGCTTGCTCTGAAGGCGACACCGCAATTCCTTCAACTAGCAGGGACTCCGGACGGGGTCGCGCTTATTCTGAAATCGACTGGTTACGGCGATACTTCGGCCAACGGTACTTCTCTGGCGTTCAAGAACGTCTACCTCATGGAGGCTTGATGTTTTGTTGAGAACCGTCTTGTCGTGTCTGGTTTTGGCCCACCTCGCCGCGATGGCCGCGGTGACCGTTGGGCCCCAGCCCGCGACGGTCATTGTCCCGATACCAAAACACTTAGCTACCGCGCCTTTTGCTCTCCTGCGTGTTGCGGGCATTCATCCCGACGCGGAACAGGGAGCCGTTCTACGTATCTTCTTCGGCCATCCCCGCGCTACTCGCGCCACTAGCGTGAACGATCCACGCTACGCCGGCGCGGTGACAATTCTGCCGCCCACGGGCGGCAGACCTCGCAACGTTATGGTTTCGCCCTCGCGTAAACTGTGGGAACGCGTGCGGAATCAGGGCAACGTCCAGGTGACCCTGGTGCCCATGAATCAGGGAAAGACGCAGGTCGAAACACTCGAGTTCACCACCGGGGAATAGTCTCGTGTCCAGCTATGCGGCACAACAGATCAGGGCAACCGGCACGGCCAACGTAATTGTGGTCCTGAAGCCGGAGCGCAATGTCTATCCAACCACTTTGGAAAAGAATTTCCGCTGGACCAGGCATCACGAAGAAATCGCTTCCGCCGGCGCCGGCGACGCGGGCTTGGAATCTGCGCCAATTGAACCTGAACCACCGAAAATTCGTTATTACCCGCATCTCGGCATCGCGTACGGTACCGTCGATGAGTCAGGTCTCGAATCGCTACACGATGAGCCCGATCACATCCATCAGATCGTTAGCGCGCCGCCTGTGCAGCCTATCCACCCTACTGGTTCCACCGCGCCGATCCCGACCGACGAAATCACCTGGGGCATTCAGGCCCTTAACGTTCCGGCGCTCTGGGCGCAAGGGCTAAGCGGCAAGGGCGTTCGCATCGCTCACCTCGATTCCGGCATAGACGGCAACCATCCTGCCCTTGGGGAAGCGATAACCGGATTCGCCGAATTCAATCCTTTAGGCCATCCCACGCGCCGGAAGAAGCCTATCGACACGGCTCTCCACGGCACCCACACGGCCGGCATCATCGCTGGGCGCAAGGTGCGCAACCGGTCCATCGGAGTTGCGCCGGGCGCGCTGCTTACTGGCGCCATCGTCATGGAAGGTGGGGATCTGGTGGCGCGCCTGTTAGCCGGCCTGGATTGGGCAATAGCCCAGAGCGCCGCGATCGTCAGCGTCTCGCTCGGCATTCCCGGTTACTCCGACGACTTCGCGGCGGTGATCCAGATCGTTCGGGAGAAAGGGATTCTACCGGTGTTCGCGGTCGGCAACGAAGGGCCTGACACGAGCCGGTCGCCCGGCAACTACGCCGATGTGATTTCAGTCGGCGCTGCAAACAAAGATGGCGGCGTTGCGCCCGAGTCGAGCAGCCAGCGGTTCGATCGTGCCGCCGATCCCCTGGTGCCCGACCTTGTTATGCCCGGCGTCGATATACTGTCTGCCAACGTCGGCGGTAACTATCGAATGGATAGCGGGACTTCGATGGCTGCCCCGCACGTGGCTGGTCTGGCCGCGTTGCTGTGGGAAGCAAAGCCCGGGGCTACGATCGACGAAATCGAAGCCGCGATCTACAAGGCGTGCACCCGGTCGCCGGCAATGCCGGAAGATCGAGCGAATCGGGGCATGCCCGACGCCGTTAAGGCGCTTACCTGCCTCCTCAAACCTAACTGATGCAGCCTGTGACTCCCGAATCTACACACTTACTCTTCCGCGAATTCATCGTCTGAGTATTGGCGACGCAGGCTCGACAACCTTTCGTGCAGTTCGTTGGGCAATTGCGCCTCTACATCGGACGTGATGAGGCCACATTCATCGAGCGCCTCCAGGTGGACTTGGTCTTTGGGCCGGAACGAGTTCAATTTCATCCGCACCAGATCGCAAATCGGAGCGATTGGGACCGTTATGCCGTACTGCCCAACAGTCATGAATTCCGGGCTAAGTACGGGATTGGCCGCCGGATAAGTCGATTTCGGACGTTCTCCGACGAACTGAAGATGGATGGCTTCTTTGGGGTGCTGATTGGGCAGAATCAACATGTGGCCGCCCATGATTCGGCGAGCCGAATACCCGGCCCGCTGAGCCGCCGCCACAATGGCGTCAAGGTCTTCGCGTTGGACTAACAGATCGATGTTCAAGGTACCCACGGCGCGCGCCGGATGAACTGCTGTCACGTAAGCATTCACCGCAACTCCGCCAATCACTTCAAACGCCACACCCGCCTCAGCCAACACCTTCACGATCCGTTCCAGGTCGTCCATTAGTGAATACATCCCACGCTCGAATAGCAGGTTCACTCCGCCGTACCGGGCGGCCGCATCCGCTATGTACTGTTCGAAGGGCTTCATGCCAGCATTCCCATTTTACGGAAGGCGCGGCTGCCTGAACGCCGCTTCCTCGGGGCGTGTGCAAGAATCCGGAACACCGCTCCCTCGCGGGATTGAGAAAAAATGCGGCCCGCGCCCTTACGGGTCTGAGAAAAAATAGGGCCCGCGCCCTTACGGTTGCGGTTCTGTTTCCGGAGCAGTGCGTGTTTGCAGTGGTTTACCGGACCTGGGGCGCGGTGCTAAATCGCATTCAGCGGATTTTTTCTCACGCCCTCGCGGTCGCGGCGCGGGTGAGGGGTTGTAGTGTTACGCGGCGTTATTGAGGATGGGGGGAGCGTTGACGCCGTGGCAGCGCTTGTATTTTAGGCCGGAGCCGCAGGGGCAGGGGGAGTTTCTTCCTACGTCGTGGGGCTGGGAGTTCGTTTCGCAAATTGTTGATTTTGCGGGCTGGGCCGGAGTGGCGGGGGCGCCGGCAACCTCTTCCTGACGCTCGGGCGGCGTGGGGGGAGTTCGTTTCGCAAAATGTTGTAATTGCTGAAGATTGGCCATGGGCGGGGGCGGGTCGGCGGGGTTGGTGATGGCGCGGGCGGTTTGAAGGAGGCGGAGTTCGCGCATGGCGCGGTTGTAGCAGGCTTCCCAACGGAGAGCGCTCTTCTGATGACGCGCGGCTTCGTCTGTGTTGGAACGTTGAATGGCCAGGGCGATGAAGCGCTCGAAGTGCCACCAGGCGCCGACTAAGCGTTGAACGGCCAAGCGTTCGAAGATGCCTTCGGGGCGAGCGGCGTCGCCCAACTGGTGGAGGAGCTCGATCATGCGAGCTTTTCCGTCTAAGAGGGTAGAGTTAGTTTCACTCATGCCCCGGGAATAACATTGGGCCGGGTGAGACCCGCACTAGCGGAAGTGGTCCAGGGCAGGTGGAAGCCTCGGTAACTTAAAGAAAGCAAGAAGCTTAAAGATTTTTCGAGTTTTTTTGAATTAGTTGTGAATGAACTTTTTCCGATCAGGCGAAAAATAAACGAATATGACTCTAGTCTAGAATGGAAGACGATGGCCTGTCTGTTCGACAGCCACGCGCACGAACCGCTGGAGGAACCGCTTGAGGATGGCGCCGTCATTCTACGTGCCTTCGCGCTGCCGTACGCCCAATCGCTGTTGAGCGGAGTTCACCAGATCGCTGAAGCCGCGCCCTTCCGGCACTTAGTCACCCCGGGCGGCTATACCATGTCGGTTGCGATGACTAACTGTGGGCGAGTGGGTTGGGTGTCTGACCGTCGTGGTTACCGTTACGACCCCTCCGATCCCGATACAAACCTCGCGTGGCCCGCGATGCCCCCCGCGTTCGTTAACCTCGCGAAACAATCGGCAGCCAAAGCAGGCTTCGAGGCCTACGACCCCGACGCCTGCCTCATCAATCGGTATGCGGCTGGCGCGAAACTCGG
Organism: Bryobacterales bacterium; assembly: GCA_020846745.1. GTDB lineage: Bacteria > Acidobacteriota > Terriglobia > Bryobacterales > Bryobacteraceae > JADLDI01. The sequence goes on from JADLDI010000081.1 coordinate 69,370, forward strand.
CCTCCACCAGGACAAGGACGAGAACGACCAATGGGCTCCCATCGTATCGGTGTCACTCGGTCTTCCCGCTACCTTTCTGTGGGGCGGCAGGAAACGGGCCGACCCCGTCCGCCGGATTCGCCTGGAGCATGGCGACGTAGTGGTGTGGGGCGGCCCTGCCCGGTTCGTCTATCACGGGGTATCGCCGCTGAAGGCCGGCGAGCACGAAATAACCGGCGATGCGCGTATCAACTTGACCTTCCGCAAGGTCTTTTAACCATGCGAACGATTGTTGTCGCTATGGCGATGGTGCTGGCCGGTTGTGGGCGACGTCCGGCGCAGCCGGTCGAGGACACGGGGGGCAGCGGGCGAAACGTGTCGCAAATGGTCCTGCGTGAGTTGCGGGGAACCCGGGATGGTGAGCGGCTGGATGTTCGCGCTACCTTTGCCGATCAGGGGCAGAGTCTGCAACTGATCCTTCAGTTCAACGTCACTCCGCCGGCCCGGCTCGCCACCGGGACCTGGATGGGGCTTGAAGGACAAGGCACGGTCCGGCAGCGGGCGGTGACGTTTCTGGGTGGGCAGAACGGTCCACCCAGCATCGGCGGGCGGTTCGAGCTGATAGGTTCGGATGGGCGTGCGCTTTACAGGGTAACGATCCCAGTGCAGCCGCTGCGGAATGCGCTTTAGTCCGTTATGGGTAGGATTCAGACAGCCGTTTTCAGACCGTCACTTGCATCAGCTTGTCGATCGATCCTGCCCTGTGACTCCCGAATCCAAAACACTCGCGCGAACCCCCCCGAGCCGCCGCTTTGCCAAGCGGCGGGTGTTCGCCAATCCGAGTCACACCCTGTTCAATCCGGCCCCACCGGAGGCAGGGCTGGTTCGGCAAACCACTGCAAACACGCACTGCACCGGAAACGGAACCGCAACCGTGAGGGCGCGGGCCGCATTTTTTCTCAGTCCCGTAAGCCCGTGGTCCGTTTTTTCTCAATCCCGCAAGCGACGGGTCTCGTCCCACCGCGGCCCCGTGAAGCCACTACTAACGTCGCGTTGCACTACCCCGTCTGACTCCGGTGATTTTCCCCACTCCCGTCGGCGATAAGGCTCAACTGACGGCAGCCCCGCGAAGCCACCCACCCCCTCCGTTCCAGCAACCGTCGGAACATCCGGACTCCTAGCCTGTGACTCTTTCTCTCCCTCCTGCAGTAACTCCGCGTGAACTTGTGCTTAGCATGGGGTTTCAGCGCTCTGCACTAACTCATACCCAAACGTCTTAGCCTTCGCCTTCAGCGACGCCA
>JADLDI010000082.1 GCA_020846745.1 Bryobacterales bacterium
CAAACAGCTCCAATTTGGCTCTCCTTTCCATCTCCGGCAGGATGGCAAACCGCCATCCCCCCGGGCTGTCCAGGTGGGGCCAATTCAGACCATCAAATGGGGCCAATTGAGAGCATCGAACTCAACCGCGCAGGGGCGGTCCTTTTAGGATTGAGTAGTGGGACTGTATACACCAGTCCCAGCTAAATCGTCAGTATAGCACATGATGTCAAGTGCGCGGGTTAGCGTTCTCGCGGGGGCGGTGGCGAGTCGGAAGCGGGTGCGGATGGAGCAGTTGTCCCGCCGGATTTCAGTCGCTTGGCTTTGGCGTAATCGTCAAGCAACTGGCGCATGATCTTGTCGGCCACGTCCGCCGACGCACCACGGAACTTTGCCCCGAGGGATTCCTTCGTGGTCGACCAGATGACATCCCCGTCTTTGTTTACCAGCCGGACAGCGGCTGCCGACTCGTGCTTGCGCTCCTGGGTTCGCGCGGAGTCCTGCTCGCCGACCGAGGCTGATGCGGACCGCCGGTTATTGCCTTGGCTTGAGCCCTGGTAGCCGCCCGCCCCGATGCCGACCCGGGCGTGCATGCTGTCGTTGTACTGGTATGTATCGGTGAAGATCAGGTCTTCGGCGGATCCGCGGAGGTACGCATCGGCGCGGTCCGGATTCTCGGTCACCGTGAACAGGTTGCTGCGCTGCAGGCTGTTGATGATCATGTCGCGGACGTGATTGGCGGTCTCGCCCGACATCTTTTCGACATGGATCCGGCGGATGCGCAGCAACTGTAGGAGAGCTTCGTCGTGTGGCTGGAGATTGGGTTGGGAAAAGGCCGCGAGGGCGAATGTGGTAAGACATACGACGAATTTCATCCTTTACCGGCCCTCCGCGCCTCTTCATCCTGGAAGGTGACCTTCAGGCCGGTACGCGCTTCGAGCGTAGCCAGCAAAACCCTGACCTGCGACTTTTCGAGCCTGAGGACAATCGCCTGCTGCGCACCCCGGTCGTCCTGGTATCCGACGGTGAGAAAGTGCTTCCGCGCCTTGGTCAGCAGGAAGAATGGCGAAACCACAGTGGCGAGGATTACCCGGCGGCTGACGTTCTGGCCGTATTCCAACAAGTTAATGCGTTCGTACGGAACTCCGATGGAGGACTTTCCCGTACTAAAGATCATGGCGGATGGATTCTGGGTATGAAGTTTTCCCCCGTCGCCCGCGTTGAAGCGCTCGAGCGTTCCACCGATGTACTCGGCGTGGCCACCCGGATCGGCGGCATGGCTGAAGGGAATAAAAAGCAACGCAATGAGGAATTGACGCATATAGAAAGCTAGGAGTCCTCAGAAGTGAAAGTGGTCGAAGACCGTCTGAAATCTCACTGCCCACCTCTAAAATGAAGGAATAACCCCGATGGATCTAGACAAGTTGCAGAGCGACGGTATACCTATGCCGGACGGGCAGGGAGACGGCGTGATTATCAGCCCTGACACGCGGCGGGCGAACCGGATTCCTCCCGGGCAGTCGCGGACGAGGAAGTGGCCGGTGCTGGATGCAAGCGGTCCGCCACGGTTATCGACTGACAAGTGGGAACTGAAAGTGTGGGGCTTCGTAAAGGAGCCGCGAAGCTGGAACTGGGAGCAGTTCCGACAACTTCCACGGGTGAAGGTGTTTGCCGATTTTCATTGTGTGACGCGTTGGTCGCGGCTGGGGAATGTCTGGGAGGGCGTCTCGACCCGCGAAATCGTGAACCAGTGCGGTGGAATGATGAGCAGCGCTCAATTCGTACTGGCGCATGGTTACGATTACGGCTGGACGACCAACCTGCCACTGGAAGATTTCATGGCCGAAGACGCGCTGATCGCTTGCAGTCATGACGGGGAACCGCTGGAGTTGGAACATGGCGGTCCAGTGCGGCTGATTGTCCCGCAACTCTATGCATGGAAAAGCGCGAAATGGCTGGGTGGCATCGAGTTCCTGGACCGCGATAAGGCCGGGTTTTGGGAGCGGAACGGGTATCACATGCACGGCGACCCGTGGAAAGAGGAGCGGCACAATTTCTCCTGGTAAAGGAATAGGTGGACGGGGTAAATGACAACAAGGCGTTGGGTAGTAACAGGTTTAGGTGTGGGCGGTTTCGGAGCGCTGGGCGCGCTAGCCACGGCGGCATACCGCATTGCGCCGTCTTTTTGGAATCAGTACTGGAGCGAAATGAAGCGCGACATCGCGCAACCGGCAAACCGGCCCGACTTCAGCAAATGGCGCGATACGGGGTTGCACGTTGCGTGGCTTGGACATTCCACGGTCTTGGTGAAGATGGACGGTTACACCTTCATTACCGACCCTGTTTTCAGCGACAAGGCCGGACTGCACTTTGGTCCGCTATCGCTTGGCGTTAAGCGGTTGGTTTACCCGGCGGCAACGTTGAAAGATCTGCCTAAGATAGATGCCGTGCTGGTGTCGCATGCGCACATGGATCACTTCGATATTCCATCGCTCAGAAGCCTGGAGGCGAAGGATCGCGAACTGATCACCGCCGTTTCGACCTCCGATCTGTTGCGTGTTGGGCGGTATAAGAGGGTAAACGAATTGCGGTGGGGGGAAACGCGGCAGGTAGGTCCCTTAACGATTAGGGCAATTCAGGTCAACCATTGGGGCGCCCGGATGCGGACCGACAGTCATCGCGGCTACAACGGGTACCTGATCGAGAACGGGCGGTATCGCGTTCTGTTCGCCGGCGACACAGCCGCCACCGATGCCTTTCGCGAGGTGCGCAGCAGCAAACCGGTGGACCTTGCCATTCTCCCGATCGGCGCGTATAACCCGTGGATTCGCGTGCACTGCAACCCCGAGCAGGCGTGGCGCATGGGCAGCGACGCGGGAGCGGAGTTGATGATCCCGGTTCATCATCAGACTTTCGTTTTGAGCCGGGAGCCGAAAACGGAACCGATTGAACGCTTTATCGCCTGCGCCGGCCAGCACGAAGACCGAGTGCCTGTCCGTTCGATCGGTCAGGAATTACACATTTAATACAGGCTCTTCGGCAGTGGCTTGGACCGGCTTTTCGGCCCAGCGATACACCGCGGCGCGCAGGTCTTCGTAGGTGAATGGTTTGCTGATGTAATCGCTCATGCCGGCGTCGAGGCACCGTTGCCGGTCTCCGGTGAGCGCATTCGCCGTCAGTGCGACAATCGGTGTTTGTCCGGCGCTACCCGGCAGTTGGCGGATGGCGCGGGCGGCGGCGAAGCCATCCATAACCGGCATTTCGCAATCCATGAACACCAGATCGTAGGGTTGAGCGGTTACGCTTTCGAGCGCCTGCCGGCCATTGGCAACCGTGTCGAGTTGGTGGCCCATGCGCCGGATCAGGCGCACGGCCACGCGCCGGCTGACCGGATCGTCCTCGGCCAGCAGCAATCGCAGCGGTTCCATGGGAGATGGAATCTGCTCGTTGCCGGCCTGTGCCGAACAGCAGGTCTTGATCGCGGTTAGTAACTCGCGGTCGCTGAGCGGCTTGGGAACCACCAGGCGCAGCCGCGGCAGTAGCGGCTCGCCGGAGCAACTGCGCTGGCTGTGCGGCACCATGAGAATGATCTCCATTCCGGCGTTCGCGGGGTCTTCCAGCAGGGTCTCGGCCAAATCGAGTCCGCCGCGGCGCGGAATACTGAAGTCAATGAGCACGATCCGAATGGGCGTACCCATTTCAGCGGACGCCCGAACTTCACGGACAGCTTCGACGTCTGATGTTGCGGTGATCGGGTGGTAACCCCAAGCTCTTAATAGAGAGACCGTTACGGCCCGGCTGCCCGGCATGTCGTCCACCACTAGAATCGAGATCAGACTGGGCGATACTTCTTCCTCATACGGAACGCCGACCTGCTTTTGTAATCGCAGGGTGATCGAAACCCGTAATGTGTTACCCGCATTCGGGTCCAGTTCGAAGGTTCCGCCCAAACGTTCGACCAGCCGGCGCGCGATGGCATACCCAAGCACTACATCCGCGACGAGGCTTTTCGGAGGCGCGCACATCGGATCGCTCAGGAACTCCTCCGCACCCGGAGGCAAGCCACAACCCGGGTCGACCAGAGTAAAGCGGACCAGTGTCTCTTCCGCGTTACTGCTGATGGGATACGCGTTCAGCGCCACGTGTCCCTGATCGGCGCAACGGATGGAGCACTCGAGGATCCTGGTCAGTACTTCGGTGAGAGTGTCCGGTTCGCCGACATAAGCATCTACCAGGCGCGCTGCCGGGAGACTGGTAAGGTCGATGTGTTTGGCTTCTGCCGCCGCGGCGACCTGCCGAATCGCCGAATCGATTACGTCACGTAATGAAAACGGGACTCGGGTCGGTGTAGGCAACGTCGTTTCCAGTTCGACATACTCGGCAGCGGTATCGAGCCGCGCGAGCACGGTGCGGGCATTTGCGGCTGACTCGCGCAATAATTCCAGCTCGCGAGAGTTGGCGCCGGCTGTAAGCGAGCCGGCCAGATGGAGGAGCGACGCCAACGGTTGCCGGGCGTAACGAGACATCTCGCCCAAGTGCTGGAGATGTTGCGACCGGCGCTTTTGGGAAAGCTGTTGAATCTCGGCAACCCTTGCTTGCTGCTGAGACAATATGGCGTCTTTCTCAGCCAACTGCGTCTTCAATTGCTCAGTCTCCAGAACGGTTTGCTCAACCGCCGCCGGCGAGCCGGCGTCGAGAATGCTTGCTTCGATTGAGGTAAATGCGCCTGTTTCGTCGCACAGCGGCCACAATCGATGCACGGTGGGAACGACGCTCCCATCGGCGAGTTTCACGCGCCAGGTCCGCTCAACCGTCTCGCCACGCCTGACCGCCTGTGCGGCAGTTGTCCAGTCCGCTGGTGTTTCCAGATACGCCGCGATGCTGCTTTGCGCCGGGCGCGACACCCGGAGTAAGTTAGCCATGGGTGGGTTGGCGGCCAGGATCGTACCATCGGAAGACGCGATATAAGCAGGGTTCAGAGCGTTTTCAAAACGCGCCGATGCCGCGCGCCTGGCGGCTTCCTCCCGTGCATTGCTGAAATTGGCCCGAATCCGGTACATCTGCATGATCAGCAGCATGCAGGCGATGAGGGCAAGCGCGGTCATTCCCGATGCGTACCGCCAGAGAACCAGCGGCTCCGACAGGTCCGCCAGCAGGTTCAGTTTGATTTCCGCTCCCAGGTGCTTCCATTCCGCCTCCAGCACCGCAGCTTGGGCATGCACACGATCGAGATCGAGCATGTTGATGCTCGAGCCGACCCGCAAACCAGCGACGGTTCTCAGCAGAGCCCGGGTATCAGCCAGCAGTTGAGCCATGCGCGCATCGTCTTTGCCGCCGATGGCCATATGTGCCAGCGCTTCCAGGTGTCTCGATTGAAGGTCAGCCCATTTGGCCGGCGTCTGCTCGAACGCTCCCTCCTGTAGCTGGCGAACTATGCCTTCCCCTTGTGTCGCAAAAGAAAGGTCTCGGGTCCGGGCCGCACTCAAAACGTAGGTGTGCTGAATCGACACCAGTTGCGCCACTCCTGTAACAAGGGAGGCCGCGGCGATTGCGATCGTGACTGCCGCCCACACGCGAGAACTAATGGGCCACTGCATTGCCAATAGACTGATCGTCCCAACCAGCGGAAAACCTTAGAATTCTTTTCTGACTCTGAAGAGAAATGAGACAATCGGGTCGAAATCCACAAGGCAGGACCAGCCTCGTCCTATCGGCTGCAAACCCGAATTGCTACACTGATTGGCTTATGAAACCTGTATCCGGCGGCGATCAACAGGCGCTGGTAGCGCGTCTGATGCAAGCTTGCGGGGGTGGCTATACGCCCGCGCAGCGAAGGAAATACTTCATCACAGGACCGCAGTGGGCCGCGGCCTACGAAGGCCATGCGCTCTTTCATGCACCCACGCGCCATCCCGTTCAATTTGAAGAAGTAATCCGGCATTACGAGCAGATCGGCATCGGATATTGGACCACGCACGACACCGATGTTATTGCCGCCGACGCGCTCGGTACGGACCGCCAGGAAGAGACCGTCGCCGCCATCGGGAAGGCGCTCAAGGACAACGGCCTACAGTGTTCGATGGTGACCACCGAAACATTCCATCACGCCGTCTGGGCCGCCTCGCCGGCGGCCGAAGCGCCGGAAGTGCGCGATTACGCCAAATGGCGGCTCGCGAATACGGTGAAAATCGGGCATCAACTGGGGGCCAAATATGCGGTGTATTGGCCTGGCTCGCTTGGCTATCAAGTGCAGGGCGCCATCGACGAGACCCAGACGCTCAAGTGGTACGCCGAGGGTCTGAACCACGCCTGCGAGGCCGATATCAAACTCGCGAAGGAATACGGGCGCGACACCTTAAAGCACTGCATGGAGGCCAAGCCCTTCGAGCCCGCCGCCGAAATCCTGCTGCCCACCTCCGACGCCATGCTGGCGTTCATCTTCTCCGGCCTGCTTACGCATCCGGAGATGGTGGGCCTGAACCCGGAATACCTGCACGAGTTGATGTGGGGAGCGGCCCCGCGCGCGGCGCTCGCCCGTGCCCTGTTATGCGGCAAGTTGTGGCATTTCGACATTAATGATGGATACCGGCTGAAGCACGACGTCGACATCGCCGTCGGCCTGGTCAATCCGCTCGATTGGTTGAATGTGCTAGTGCTGCTGCGGACCCATGGGTATCACGGACCTTTCAACCTCGACTATAAGCCCCCGAGAACTACCTCCAATTGGGGTGTCTTCTCGGTCAGTTTCCCCACGGCGGTAGACCGGTTTATCACGCTATGGGAGATGGCGGGAGAGGTGGCCGGCGACCCGATCATTAATGAGGCGACGCACGCGCTGATGGCCGGCGCCGGTGCGGCAGCGTCGCAGGGTCCGGGCGCTATCGCAGAGGCCAACAAGGAACTCCTCACGCTACACGAACTGATCTCGCACCGGATCTTCCAAATATTGGTGGGTGGGCACCAGGGCCGCTTGTACGCCGTCTGACCGCGTTCCTTACCGCCCGTGTAACTCGCCGTGATCTTCCAGCGCCTCCAGGTGCGTATCCACCTCAGTGGGTAATCCGGTGGCGGCTGAAAGACGTTCCTCTAACAGCGTCGCCCGCCGGTGAGCTTCACCGATCGGCGTGGCCGACGGGAACAACAAGTGGACCTGGACCAGCAACCGTTGCCCGGTGAAGCGGAAACGCAGATCGTGATAGGTGAGGTTGAGTTCGTCACACAGTGTGTCGAGCGTCTGGTGTAGCTGCGTGCGGGTACCGGGGTCTGTGTAGTCGAGCAGGCCCGTGATGGCTCGCCAGATGAGCGACCCGCCGGAATAGAGGATCACCACGGCGAGAATAATGGCTGCCAGCGGATCGAACGGCGTCCAACCCGTGGCAATCACGAGAACGAGGCCGGCAACCGCGCCAAAGGAGGTCCACGAATCGGTAAGGACGTGACGCCCGTTCGCCTCCAATATGAGCGACTTGGTCTTACGCCCGGTGCGCACGAGGTAGAAGCCCAAGCCGAGATTTACCGCTGAAGCGCCAAATGTGATGAGCGTGCCGGCGGAAAGGTTCTCGATCGCGATGCCGTGCAGCCACTTCTGGACGGCGGTGACGATAATCGCGACACCCGCCAGGCAGATTAGTCCACCTTCAAACCCGGCGGAAAAAAACGCAATGCGCTCGTAGCCGAACTGGTACCGCGAGTTTGGCGGCCGGGCAGATAGCCACAACGAGAACCCGGCGAACGCTACGCCGATGTTGTGAATGAGCGATTCCGCCGCGTCGGCAAAAACGGCCGACGATCCGGTGAGGTAGAAGGCCAGGAGTTTCCCCACCAGCATGCAGATCCCGATAGCCAGCGATAGCCGAATCGCGTAACGGTTTTCGTCGACATTGGGAACTGCGGGGGCAGGGGCGGCCATTCAATGTCGCCTACCAGGGTAGCCCCTCCGTGACACTCACGCGTGTACCGTCGATCTGCAGTACAAATCCGCCGTCTTCTGTCGTACCGGAGATCTGGGCGGGAGCTTCGGAGGTGACGGAGATCTGGGCGGACTTCCCTTCGAGCACCTTGTGATATGCCGCAAAAAAGCGCTGTGCCGCATCCGTTGTGTTCCAAACGGAGGCGTAGGTGAGCGCCACGCGACGCTTATCTTTCTTGTGCTCCCACAGCGCGTAGAAGCCGCCACGCCATTCAGCCGCCAGCTCGACATTGTCTTTGTCGTACTGCTTCAGCCACACCCGATGGTCGAACTCGCCGGAGGTTCCGTCGGTGATCCGCTTCCATTCATTCGCTTTCGGCAGCACCGGCAACACGGGCGGCTTTTCGGCCGCCCGGCTGGCTTTGCGGCGTTCCAGGTAGACCTCCGGGTGCAGCACCTCGCGCGTGGTTTGGGGCGGTGTTTTGAACACCTCAGAGAAACCGGCCTGAGACAGAGCCTTGATCACCTTCTGCTGGAACCGCATGCCTTGCGCATAGGGGAACACCAGGGATTCGCGCATGTAGAGCGGCGCCTTTTCAAATACCGGAAACCCGGCGCCGCCGGAGCCGGCCATGTTGGCCATGGTCTCTACCATCGTGTCCGATTGTTTCAGCGTTTGCCCCAGGCGGCGAGCCATAAACTCCGACATCAACCAGGTCGCCTGCCCTTCCATTACCGCCATCCGCGCCAGCGAGCCGTCGTCCGAACCGGCGGCTTTTTCAAGAAACTTCTCCAGGTGGAAATGCTGGTCTGCCAGCGCGTGCGACAGCTCATGCACCAGCGCCATCTCTTCCGTCATGCCGCCCCCGTCCGCCAACAAAACCATCTTCTTCGCCCGGTAATCATAGAATGCCGCGGCCTGTTCGGCCATCAGTTCGACGGTCGAGGCCTTGAGGTCGTAATCTTTCGGGACAAAGCCAAGCTTCTTCAGGGCCAGTTCTTCCAGGCGGATCTCTTCCGGTTTCGTCACCTCTTTGATGCGCTTCTCAAAGTAGGTCTTCAGTTCGTTTCGCTCCATGGTGTGCTGCACCACGGGCCGCTTCAGTTCAAGGCCCGTAATCGCCGACAGTTGCTTCATGATTTCGGGAATCTGAGGGGAATCCGCCCAAGCAAGCCAAGCAACGGCACACAAATAGAACAGAAGCCGATACATCTAGAAAGTCTTAGCCTCCGACTCGCGATACCAGATAAACGCCGCGGCAACGCTCAGCACCGCCCCTGCCGCGACCGTCAATCGCACACCCACCGCATGAGCCAGCGTACCAGCCGCAAGGTTACCCAAAGGTAGCATGCCCACCACCGTCATCGAATAAAGGGACATAACCCGCCCGCGATAGGCATCGTCAATCAAAGATTGGATCAAAGAGTTTGTAGCCGCGAGCTGCCGGAACAGGCTGAATCCGAAAGCGGCGATGGCGGCGAGCGAGAGGTGAAACCACGGCGACGCGGCAAACACCGCCAGCGAGATGCCGCCCAACAGAGTGCTCGTCAGCACTACATGGACGGGATTCGCCGTCGCCGCGTTGCGAGCTAAAACATAGGTGCCGATCATCGCCCCGAGTCCCATGGCGCCCGTCAGAAACCCCAATCCGGTGGCGCCGCGCTCAAAGATCGCGTCGGCAAATACGGGCGCCAGCACGCTGATCGGAGTGGAGGCGAGGTTGGCCAAGGCCGTTACGAACAGCATCATGCGGACGGCTCGCGAATTCCAGGCATACAGGAAGCCGCCGCGAAGGCGCCGCAGGGCGGAGTCGTCCCGCTCGCGTTCCGGCTCTACCGGCCGCATGATCACGAGCGATACGATCACCGCGACGAACGTGGCCGAATTGAAGGCGAAGCAAAGCCCTTCGCCCACCGCCGCCACCAAAAAGCCTGCGATCGACGGGCCAATAATGCGCGCCGCATTGAACGTCATCGAGTTCAGGGCAATCGCGTTCTGCAGGTCGTCTTTGCCCACCATATGAACGAATAACGATTGGCGCGCCGGTATGTCGAACGCGTTGATGATGCCAAACAGCATGGCCAAGGCGATTAGTGTTTTCAGGCTGATGGTGTTGGTTAAGGTCAAAGCAGCGAGGATGGCGGATTGGATCAGAAACGAGACCTGCGTCGCGATAACAATGCTGCGCCGCGAAAGACGGTCCGCCACAATTCCCGCCAAAGGCCCGAGCAGCAGCACCGGCACCTGGCTCGAAAAGCCAAGCGTTCCCATCCACAACGTCGATTTCGTCAGGCGGTACACAAGCCAGCTCTGCGCCAGGCTCTGCATCCAGGTTCCGCACAACGAGATGATTTGCCCGCCGAGAAACAGCCGGAAGTCCCTGTGTTTCAAGGCGGAGAATGTAGTCTGCTCCTGCCCCAAGACTTAGAATAACTTGGGCAGCAATCGCTTAGACAATGTCGATTTGAAAGATCCAGCCATTCGTGGGGCTGTCGTAATTAGCCCAGCCGGGGTGAATACCGGCATCGCAGCCGTAGAATTTCCCGTCGTGATAGGCCAACCCGTGCGGATCGCAAGACCCGGGCATGAACTCTACCACCTCGAGCATCTTCCCGGTGGCGGCGTCCTGCCGCACCAGGGCCGGCTTGAAGTCGGCGTAGCGGCTGCAATCGTTGCCGATCACCTGCCAGATCGTGCCTTCCTTATCGAAAGTGATGTCGTGGAACCGCGTGCGCCCAGGGGACTGGTAGAAGGGTAGCATCAGTTCCGGGGTCCAGGTCTTCGGGTCTACGCGCAGGTTCCCGCGCAGGCGCAGGGACGAGATCCAGAGCTTATTTTCGTGCCACTGGCCGCCATGGCTGCCGCCGCCATCGGTGGGGGGGCCAAGCGGAATTTGGCGGTGGCTGATTTCCTTGGAATTCATGTCCACCTGGAACACACCCTCGGGCGGAGCGTTCGCGATCATCCAGACGTAGCCGCCGCCGACCGCCATACCGCTCGTGTTCCGCGAATTTGTTTTAACCGTCTTGAGCACCTTGCCCTTCCAGTCGACCAGCCAGGCGTGTTCGGTCAGGTCCTTGGGTTCAGGGAGTTTGTAGGAGACAGCGGCGGGTCCCGAGAGTTTCTGCTCACCGATCCAGAGGCCTTCGGGAGTAGCGGCCAGCGCATTCGGAAACCCGCCTGGGGTCTTGAACAGCTTTGTTGTCTTGGCCATGCGTTTGGTGCCGGTCTTGTTGCCGGTACGGACGGCGGGAGCTTGGGCGGCGGACAGAGCGGTTCGGGCGAAAGCAAGGCCCGCGGCGGCGGTGGTGAGGAATTCTCGTTTGGTCATAGGGTGTCCAAAGGGCTTGGCGGATTATAACAGAGCGCGGAGGTTAGAGGTTCACGTCGATGTGCGGCAGCGGGCGATCGGGCCGGATGAGCGCGCAGTGCAGTTGGAGCAGCGCGTACAGCAGATCGTCAGCGCCGGTGATCGATTCGTAGTGGTTCGATGAGCCGCTGGCGCGGAACAGTTTGTTGCGAGTAAACAGCGCCAGGGAAATATCGGCTAGTTTCGTAGCGAATTCCTTATAAGCCTTCTGCTTGGCCGCTGGGATGTGCGCTTCGCGGCTCAGCGAAAGCAACAGCGAGATCGCCTGCCCCGGCGCGCGGGGCCACAACTTAGACTTGTCGGCCGGCCAGCCTTCTTGAAGATGCTTATCGGCCACCTGTTCAGCGAGTGCAAGAAACCGTTCATCGCGGGTCTGGTGGTAGCGGGTCAGGTATTCCAGTCCGTGGCCCGAGACGCCGGAATCGCCATACGCGAAGTCCCAGACACTGCGCGTGCCGGCTGAGGCGGGCAACTGGTTGAACGCGCGTTCATCGAGTTGGCGCACGGCGCCCTGCCAAGCGGATTTGCGCGACGGAACCAATTCCGCGGCATCCCACAGGAGTATGCGCAAAGCCGGATCGATGGAATGCACAGGATGAAATTCACCGGGCTCGAGGATCAGGCTGAACGGCTGCAGCCGGATCGCCGTCCGGCTCTCTACGAGTACCTCAATACGATCGATGTACTTCGGGTCGCGGCTTTGGGCATAGGCGTTGGCGTATGTCCAAACGTAGAAGCCGGAGTGGCGTGGAAAGCCCATATCGGGCGCGCCCCCTGTGCCAGCGTTGTATTCGCTCCACTGGGCGTGTCGCGAAAAATCGCCATGCTTTTTGTTGCCGATCTGCGCCAGCCACATGCCGTCGGCGATGCGCAGGGTGCGGAACGGATCGATGGCATACAGGTTCTCGAAAAACGGGAACCGCCGGTACACTTCGTGGACATCGCCGTACGCTTTCTCATGGTGGAAGTCCCAGCTCATGTGCTCGCCAGAGGCCATCAGCCCCGTCGCGGGACTCTGGCAGTTCATAAGCCAGAAACGGAGCGCGGCATCCGCGTGTTTGCTGTACCGCGCGTCGCCCGTGATTTCAGACAAAACGTACATCGAGCGCAACAGCATGATGTCGTGCTCGAGGTTCGCGCCGATCGGTGCACGGTCCCCTGGGCGGATCCCGGCGGGCGGCTCAGGCAGCCCGTGGCCGATCGCGCGCACCTGCCGGCCGCGAACATCCGCAAGCAACTCATCGAGCTTCGCCCCCGGCAGCGACATCGTGTCGAGGTCGAGCATGCTCGCGAACAGCGGTGAGTGGACCGCACCATAACGGTCGGTCCCTTTCTCGATCAGAGTGTCCACAAAAGCGCGCGCGGCGCTCAGGTATTTATCGGCCGGTTCAGCGGCGGCGAGCAGGGCGGGTAACAGGACAGCGAGGCAGGGGCGAAACATAAAGGCCGCCCTGCATTTTCGCAGAGTTTCAGACCCTATGTGCGGAGAGGACCTGATGAACGCGCTGCGCCACGATCGCATCTTCGCCCGGCTTCAGCATCCATACGCCCAGTTCCAGGCCTTCGTTCGTATTCGACCGGACCTCGATCGACGGCGTACCGTCCCGCAGTTCGCGAATGATGTCCTTCACCGTCGCCTTCACCTTCGCCTCGTCCCACCGGATCCGCAGGTGCGGCACGCGATAGTGGATCTCGGGCATGAACTGTTCGGCCGTCACGCCCGCCACTCTCTTCGCCTGCTTCGCGATGCGCTCAATGCGCTGTTCCCATTGGCGCCAGTCGGCTTCATGGTCGCGCTTCAGGTAAAGCTCAATCGCCACCATCATGGCCACGATCTCTTCCTTGTTGACCTTCTGCCCGCGCCCAATTGCATCGCTGTTTGGCGAGGCATTCATGCGCGCGGCCGCGACGAGGTCCGCCCGGCCGTAGAGCAGTCCGCAACTCTGTGGTCCGCAGATGCCCTTGCCACCGGATACAGCCACCAAATCGAACCCCAGCTTCAGCGACCGTGTGAAGTTCGAAACCGGCGGCACGTCCGCCGCGATGTCGTTCAGTGCGGGCACACGATGCTTGTTCGCCAGTTGCGCGAACTCCGGCGCCTTGATCTTTCCCATCGGCTCGTTTGTGTTGAAGAAGTGCATCATCGCGGTGCGATCGTTCACCGCCCGTTCAAGCTCTTCCACCGTTTCAACTTCCACATACCGGATGCCGCAGTTCCGGACCGCATGGTCATAGCCGTATCGGTGCGTCTTCTGGATGATCACCTCATTCTTCATTCCCGCCGTATCGGGCAACCGGTGAACCAGTTCGCGATTGCCGCGCGTGATGCACGCCGCCGTGCCAAGCGTCAACGCCGACGCCGCTCCAGCGGTCACCATCGCCGCTTCGCAGCCGAGCAGCGACGCCAGCCGCTTCCCAGCCGCGTTATGCACTTCCTCCAGCCGGACAGGTTCCACCGACATTGCCTGCCACGCTTGGGCAACCTCCGCCGGCAGCGGCGCTCCGGACAGCAGCGTGAACGGCTCAGCGGCGTTGATGAACCGTGTGAGCTGAAGCTCCTTGACAAAATCGCGAGCGGGAGCACTGCCCGTTGCCGGTGGAACCTTCCGGGCAAACAGCAGGCTCAGTTTCGACTGAAGGAAAGACCGGCGGTCGAACATAGGTGAAACAACGCTCCTTAGAAAGAGAGTTGTTCCATTCTATAGCGATCGTTTCGCGCCCAGGCTGCGACTCCCGAATCCAAAACACGCGCGCGAACCCCAACCCGAGCCCGTTGCTGCTGCCCCACGGCCACTCACCGCCTGAATGATCAATCCGTCGCGAACACCACTACGCGGCCTAACGGCCGGTACCCCAACTTGCGATATAGGGGCATGCCGGCCGGGGTTGACTGCAGAATGGTCCGCCGGCAACCCGTTTCGCCGGCCCCGCACCGCAGCGCGACGCGCGTAATCTCTTCGCCGTATCCCTGACGTTGCAAATCGGTCACGGTGGCTACGCTGTACAGGCCGACGGCGCCGGCTGCAGGCTGAATGGCAGCGGATGTCACAGCTCGGCCATCCAGGTAGCCCACCCATGCGCGGAAGGAACCCGACCAGAACTGCCGGCGTCCGTAGACCCGTTGGGCCAGGTCCGCGGGCATGCCAAAGACGGCCGTGCAGAGGTGCGCGAAATCTTGCCGGGTTTCGGGCTCGAACACCGGCCGAACTTCCAATTGCGCCACCCGGCGTTGTGCGGGCCGCAAGCGCGTCGCCATCATCGCCCGATGCTCCGCGATGTGCCACAAGCCGTACCGTGTCACTTCATCCGCCAGGTGCGCCCTCACGCGCGGATGCGCCAAGTCTTCCGACAACCAGAGACTCCAGCCGATGCCTCGGGTCCGGTAGAATGCGGCGGCCGCCGTCAGCAGATCGTCCACTTCTGAGTCCGCATATACGGGTTCGGTCAAAACCGCGGCATTAAAAACCGGATAGTTGATACCGGAACTGACCAGCGTCACGCCGGAGCGCTCGCTCACTTCTCCGGCCTCGGACGATTGCGCATAGGCGGCCATCGCGTACGCGAGATTGCGCGCCACGATCGTGTTCTCGGCCACGGTTTCGGCCACCGTCACGCGCCGATTACACCACGTCGCGCCAACCCCGGTCAAATCCCTGGGTTGGTCATCCCTGGGGTTGGTCATTAAGTAGGGCTACAGCCGCACCGGCAACCGTCGAAGGCGCCAGGGGCGCTGTTCAAAGCGCGGCGTCTTTCCCGTCGCCGTAACACGCCCCCAAAACACGTCACTCTTACACAAAAACAGCACGAACCTGCCCATCGGCGCTAAACTGTAACGTTTCGATGCTGCTGGACTTGCGGTCCATCCAGAAACGCTTTGGCGGTATTTCCGCCCTCCGCAATGGCACTCTGTCGGTGCAACCGGGAGAAGTCCATCTTCTGATGGGCGAAAACGGGGCGGGGAAGAGCACGCTGATGAAAATCGTGGCCGGGATGCTCTCGCCCGACGGCGGCGAAATGCTGTGGCGCGGGGAGCCGATCCGGTTCGCTAAACCGGCCGATGCGTCGGCGGTGGGGATCGCGATGGTCCACCAGGAGTCGCTGCTGGCGCCGCACCTCTCCGTTGCCGAGAACATCTTCCTCGGGCGCACGCCCTCTGCGAGGTTCGGCTTTGTCGACCGCCACACGATGATCGAGCGCGCGAAGCTCCTGATCGAAGCTCACAAGTTTCCATTGCAGCCCGACTGGCGTGTCGAAAGACTCTCGCCCGCCGGTAAGCAACTGGTCGAGATCTGCCGCGCTATCGCTCACGGGTCGTCGCTCCTCATCTTCGACGAACCAACGTCTTCGCTCTCCGACGCCGAAACCGCCGAGGTTTTTAGGATCGTGCGTACGCTTCGCGAGCGAAGCGTCGGAGTCATTTACATTACGCATCGGCTGGAAGAGCTACGCTCGATTGGCGACCGCGTCACCATTCTCCGCGACGGCGAAACCGTCCACTCCTGCCCGCTCAAAGATCTTCCGCGCGAAGAACTGATCCGCCACATGGTGGGCCGCCCGGTGGCGGCCATCTACTCGCGCGAGCCTCAAACTCCCGGCAAAGAACGCCTGCGCATCGATAAGCTCACGCGTTTTCCGCTCCTCAAGAACATCTCTCTCGCTCTGCGCGCGGGAGAAATCGTAGGCCTCGCCGGGCTCGTCGGCGCCGGCCGTACGGAACTCTGCCGAGCGATCTTCGGTCTGGATCCGATCGATTCCGGCGAAATCTTCGTGGACGGCAAGCCTGCCCGCATCCGAAATCCTCGCGACGCCGTTCACGCGGGGATTGCCCTTGTCCCCGAAGACCGCCAGCGCGCCGGCCTTATCCGCGCACTTCCAATCGGCTACAACATCACGCTGGCGAATCTCCGTGCCGTGTCCAACTCCGCCGGTATCCTGTCGCATTCCGCCGAACGCGCAGCGTCCACTTCCTTAATTGAGCGCCTTCGGGTGAAAGCCGAATCGCCCCGCCAGCTTGCCGGCCGTCTTTCCGGGGGCAATCAGCAGAAGGTCGTGATCGCGCGCTGGCTGCACCGCGGCGCCAATGTGTTCCTGTTCGATGAACCAACACGCGGCATCGACGTGGGCGCGAAGGTCGAAGTTTTTCAAACCATGGACCAGTTGGCCCGCTCCGGCGCGGCGCTCCTGATGGTTTCCTCCGAACTGCCCGAACTGATCCAGGTGGCCGACCGCATTCTTGTGATGCGCGAAGGCCAACTCACCGGCGAACTACCCGGCCGCACTACACAAGAAGAAATCATGCACCTGGCCACCCGACAATGATCCAGCGTTTACTCCCTTTCCTCACCCTGATCGCTCTATTCTTCGGGCTCTCACTGGCCACGCCGCATTTCCTCACCGGCACCAACCTCTCTTCCGTCGTCCGCCAGACCGCGGTAATCAACATAATGGCCCTTGGCATGACTCTCATCATCATCGCCGGCGGTATCGACCTTTCGGTCGGCTCGATTCTTGCTTTCGGCGGTCTGATGGGCACCATGGCAATGGAGAAGGGCATGCCCATCCCGGCGGGTATCGCCGTCGGCATCATGGCCGGCATGCTGTGGGGTTTCATCAACGGAATGCTCACCACCACGCTGAAGATCAACCCCTTTATCGTGACGTTGGGCACGTTGGGCATCGTGCGCGGCATCGCCCTCATCATCTCCAACGGACTCCCTGTCCACCAGATTCCCCAAGCGTTCTCTTACCTGGGGGAAGGTACGCTGGTCGGCGTCCCGTTCGTCCTCTGGATACTGCTGCTTTGTGCCGTAGCAGTCCACATCATCCTCGAGCACACCCGCCTTGGGCGGAGTGCGTTCGCCATCGGATCGAATCCTGAGGCGGCCCTGTACGCCGGCATCAATGTCGGCTTTGTGACCATGGCCGTGTATACCATTGGCGGGATGCTCACCGGACTGGCCGGGATGATCGAAGCCTCTCGTTTGATGACGGGGCAGCCTACGGCTGGACAAGGGTACGAATTGCAGGCTATCGCGGCTGTGGTGATTGGCGGCGGCTCGCTTCGTGGAGGCGAAGGCTCGGTAATCGGGACGTTGGTGGGCGCGTTCATTATGGGTCTGCTCGCCAACGGGTCCGATTTGTTAGGTATCTCGCCCTATTTGCAGCAGGCCATTATCGGCGCCATCATCATTTTGGCGGTGGCGGTTGACGAACTGCGCAAGCGGAAGGTCGCCAGTTGATTCGGCCGCGATCTCTTCCCCCGGTTAGTTAACGGCGGCGGGAATTGAAAGGGTCGGGCTCGGAGGCGTCGTTAAAAACCTCTTCACGGATGATGCGTTCGGTGGCCTCGTTGAGGTAATCCTGCAGTGCAGCTTCGAGATCGAGATATTCGGGCCAGAGTTTCTGGTTGACGAACGAAGCGCGGGCGCGGATAACGACGGTATTGTGGCGCTGGCGTTTGTAGCGGAAGGGGTGGATGCCGTGGCGGCGGCAGAGGGCGTTGAAGAGGCGGCGCTGCCACTGGTCGGCCATGGAGAATTTGAATTCCTCAATGGGCTCTTCAGCTTTTTCCGCGGGGCGGCGATTGGTGAAGAAGTTGTAGAAGTTAGCGTTGGGATTCGCGTTCGGGATGGTGCTGAGCACCTGGCGCAAGCGTTCGATGGCAGCGGCGGCGGCTTGACGTTCACCGGGGGTGGCGGCGCCTTCGTAGAGGGCGGTGATCTTGCGCAATTTTTCGCGGAGTTGTTGTTCCGTGGTCACGGGGTGTTCTCTTTAGTTTGCACTAAGTGCGGATCGTCGACGGAAAGATTCAAGATTGAAGCGGGCGCCCTTCACGTGTGCCCTTGGCGTGTGCCCCTTCGATGCGCCGGAGATATTTGCCGTGGTAAGATTCAGCCGTCGGAAGGAGAATAATGTCGAATTTCTCAAGACGCGATTTTCTGCGGACTTCGCTCTCTGCCGGTGCACTCGGTTTGTCCGCGCAGCCTTGGGCAAAAGCTGCGACCGGCAGCGCGGCCACCGAATGGGTGACGCTGGGCAAGTCCGGCGTGAAGGTGACACGGCTTGCGTTTGGCACGGGCAGCAATGGCGGGCGCGTGCAGCGTCAGTTGGGACAGGAAGAGTTTACGCGCACCGTGCGCCATGCCTACGACCGTGGCATCCGGTTCTTTGAAACCGCGGAATCGTACGGCGATATGCACCGGATGCTGGGCATCGCGTTGAAGGGCATTCCGCGCGACACCTACCGGCTGATGACGAAGGTGACGACGAGAGAAGGCGCCGATCCGCAGGCGAAGATCGACGAATTGCGCAAACTGGCCAATACAGAGTATTTCGACATCGCGCTGCTCCACTTCCAACACACCGCGACGTGGCCGGAAGACACGGTCCGCTGGCAGGACGGCTTGCAGGAAGCGGAAGTGCGGAAAGCGGTGGTCGCGCATGGGGCGTCGGTCCACGGTTTGCCGGCGTTGCGGCGGTTTCCCGGGAACCAGTGGCTGCAGGTCGCATTGTTCCGCACCAATCACAAGGGCGCCAAGATGGACGCCGAGGACTACATGACTCGCGAACCCGGAAACGTGCCGGAAGTGTTGTCGCATGTCACGAAAGTCGGCAAACAAGGCATCGGCGTGATCGGCATGAAACTGATCGGCGAAGGCGCATTCACCGATCGGGAAGCGCGGCAGCGGGCGATGCGATTCGCGTTCCGCGAGGCGGGCGTGCAGTCGGTGACCGTGGGTTACAAGAGCACCGCCGAGATCGACGAAGCGATTGAAAACCTGAATCTCGCGCTTTCCTAAATCGCATCTTTTGGCGGTGCACCTCTTTTGGCGGTGCACCTGGCCAACGGTAACCGGAACGGGCGATAGAAGTGTTGTAGACTCGCCAGTAATGACGCGTCGAACCTTACTTGCGGGGCTGCCGGCGATGGCGGCTCCGACTCGTCTTCCACAAAAGATCCGCTGCGCCCTGATCGGCGTCGACGGTCATGCCGGCGAGGTCACTGGACCGCTCGCGGAACTGCCGGACGTTCAACTGGTGGCCATTGCCGACCCGAGCGCCAAACGTGTGGCGCAGATGACGAAGAGTCCGCGCCTTTCGGGCGCCAAATATTACCCCGATTGGCGCAAAATGCTGGACTCCGAAAAGGTCGATGTCATCGGCATTCACAACGCCAACTCGATGCATGCGGATCCGATCGTCGCCTGCCTCGACCGCAAGATTCACGTGATCGCCGAAAAGCCCATCGCGACCGATCTCAACGACCTCGAACGCGTGCGCAAAGCCGTGGAGAAGGGAAGCGCCAGATTCACATCCATCCTCCCCATGCGCCTCACCCCTTCCTATCTGGCCCTGAAGGAGATTGTCGCTTCCGGCGAACTCGGCGAGATCGTGCAGATGGACGCGCAGAAGTCCTATCAGGTGTCAGCGGACCGCCCCGAGTGGTTCTACAAACGCCAAACCTACGGCGGCACGATGGCCTGGATCGGCATTCATATGATCGACCTGATGATCCACATCTCAGGCCGCGACATGACGGAGGCGTTCGGGTTCCAGAACCACATTGGCTTCCCCGATACGGGCGATACGGAGAACGTCACCGGTACGGTATTCAGATT
Source organism: Bryobacterales bacterium (assembly GCA_020846745.1). Taxonomy (GTDB): domain Bacteria; phylum Acidobacteriota; class Terriglobia; order Bryobacterales; family Bryobacteraceae; genus JADLDI01. The sequence continues at coordinate 19,878 of JADLDI010000082.1, forward strand.
GGATAACGGCGGCGTGGCGCTGCTTCGCATGGATTACCTGCGGCCCAGGACTTCGGGTTCGCATGGTGACGACCGCCTGCGGCTGGCTGGGCTGAAGGGCATCGCGGAATACATGGAAGCGACGGGTGTGACCGTTATGTCCGACAAGCGGCAGAAGCGCGAGGTCATCACCAAGCTTCCCGAGAAGAAATCGGTGTTCGTCGAGTTTCTGAACCATATCTATAACAACGGGCCGGACCCGATTCCGTGGAAAGAGATCTATCGCGGCCACCAGATTGCTTTGGGGGCGCGTGACGCGATGGAAAAGAAGCGGATCACCAAGTTATAGGTAATTACTGCGGCATGCGCGGTTCTGAATTCGGCACTTTATTATTGACTCTGCTGTCAGCGGCATCCGTATGTCCCGCGGCGGATTGGCCGCGGTTCCGCGGACCCAACGGCGCCGGCGTTTCGGAATCGGGTAATTTGCCCGCCCAGTTTGGCCCTGACCGGAACGTCGTTTGGAAGACAGCGCTCGCGCCCGGCCTGTCGTCGCCGGTAATCGGTGGCAACCAGATCTATGTGACCGGATTGGAAGGCGGCCGGCTGGCCACGATCGCGTTGAGCCGCGACACCGGCCAGATTCTCTGGACCCGCTATGTCGACCGGCGCCGATCCGAAAAACTGCACAAACTGAACCATCCCGCCAGCCCGTCCGTGGCGGTGGAAGGCGATGATCTGTTTTCGTTCTTTCCCGACTTCGGACTAGTCAGTTATACCAAGACCGGCGGCGAACGGTGGCGGCTGCCGCTCGGACCATTTACTAACTCCTACGGCGTTGGAGTATCTCCGGTGGTAGCGGGTAACAAAGTTATCTTAGTGATCGATCAGGATCGCGACTCGTTTATCGCCGCGTATGATGTGGGTTCGGGCCGTCCGCTGTGGCGCACGCCGCGGCCCAAGGCTGTTTCGGGCCATTCGACGCCCGTGATCTACAAAAACTGGGTGATCGCGCCCGGGTCGGTTCAAATGAACGCCTATAACTTGGATACGGGCAAGGTGGAGTGGACCGCGGACGGGTTGCCGTCGGAAATGAAATCGGTTCCGGCGATTGAAGGGGATTTGATTTACGTGCATGGTTTCAACACGCCCGAGAACGACCCGGGACGGTTGATCGCCGTACCAACGTTTCGCGAAGCGCTCGGAACTCACGATAAAGACGGCAACGGCAAGCTTTCCAAAGAAGAAGCGCCAACACCCCACAGCGCCCGGCTGTTCGAATACCTGGACACAAACCACGACGGAGTGATGGACGAACGGGAATGGGAACGCTACGCCGATTCGATGAAGGCCGAAAACGCCATGATCGCGTTTCGCATCGGTGGAGGGCAGGTATGGAAGTTCCAGCGATCGATACCGCAGTTGCCTTCGCCGCTGGTGTATCGGGGCATCGTCTACATGGTGAACGAGGGCGGAATCCTCACGACACTCGACGCCGCTACGGGTAAGCTTCACAAGCAGGCGCGCGTTCGCGGAGAGGCGGACCGGTATTATGCCTCGCCGGTCGCGGCTGACGGTAAGGTATACATCGCTTCGCATACGGGTGTGGTGTCGGTATTGAAAGCTGGGCCGGACCAGGAACTGCTTGGTGTCAATCCGTTGGAAGATGAGATTTTGGCGACGCCCGCGCTGGTGGACGGCAAGGTGTACATCCGAACGAAATCGCACTTGTTTTGTTTCGGCGCACGGTAGGCTTACCGGACTGACGATTTCACCCCCTCACATCTGATACGCTGACTAAAATCATGCAGCGTCTCATCTGCTTCTTAGCATTCGTCCTCTCCGCTTCGTCCGCGGAACTGGTGATCGACAAGCCGATGCCCGCCCCGAACTGGGCATTGCTCGAACGCCAGCTTCTGGCGGCCAACAGCGCCGCCGCGCAGGTGTATCACGACAAATACCTGGACGAGCGGGGCTACCTGTTGCACACGCCACGTTGGGGCACGCTCGACGGCCCTGACGACGCGATTGAAACCTTCTACAACTGGACTCTTCTTTACGCTCTGGGCGCCGACCAGAACGTTCTCGATAGTTACAAGAAAGCCCTTGAAGGACACCTGCAGCAGTACAAAGAACTGCGCACCGTAAAGACCAAACTGGCCGAAAACGGCGCGTACTACAAGGAATTCGTCACCCAGTCCGATTGGTTCCATACCGGCGAAGGCATGCGCGGCTTCATGTTCCTGGGCCTCGCGGATCCGCACGATCAACGCCTCATCTCGCGCATCCGCCGCTTTGCGGGGCTCTATATGAACGAAGATCCCGAGGCGCCGAACTACGATCCCGTCAACAAGGTCATCAAGTCGATCTGGACCGGTTCTAAAGGCCCGATGATGCACAAGGCCACCACCTACGATTGGGTGGGCGACCCCGTGCCCGGCAGTTTCCATCTGTTGCACGGTCCCAAGGGCCGGCAGCAGTTGATCGACCTCATGTCGGTATACCCGAAGATGCTCGCCCACTGCGCCGAGTATCTCGATTCCGTGGGTGACCACCCGCTCAACATGGCCTCCACAGGCCTGGCGACCAATGCCTACATGCTCACGGGCGACCCGAAGTATAAGGCTTGGGTGCTTGAGTATATCGGCGCGTGGAAGGCCCGCACAGCGATGGCCGGCGGCAACATTCCCACCAACGTGGGCCTGGACGGCAAGCCCGGCGGCGAGTACGGCGGCAAATGGTGGAAGGGTACCTACGGCTGGAATTTCACCATTTACGACGGCGAGATCGACAAAATGGCGAGCCGCAATACGGTGGAAGCGGCCTCCTGGCCCGGGTTCGGCAACGCCTACCTGCTGTCGAAGGGCGATGCCTCGTTTGTCGATACGCTGCGCAAGCAACTGGATAATCTCTGGGCCAATAAAAAGGTGGTGAACGGCCGCACCATGCTGCCGCAGATGTACGGCGATCCGCGCGGTTACAAATACTCGGACAAGGCCGAATGGTATGAGTGGACGCCCAACTTGCACGCTCCGCGCCAGACCGAAATCTACATGTGGTCGATGAACCCCGCCGACCTTGAGCGCGTGCCCGTCGACCCGTGGCTCAAGTACATTGCCGGTCAGGATGCCGACTATCCCGAAAAAGCTCTTAGGCGCGACCTCGAAGAGATTCGCCGGGGCGTCATCCAGATCGAAAACGACCCGACCTCTCCCGATACGCGCCTGGCCGACTACGTCCAGGGCATGAACCCAACCGAACACGACGCGCTCACGAAGTTGACCACCGGCGCCTACCTGCCCGGCAACATCTGGACTTTGCACGCTCGGGTCCGTTACTTCGACCCCGCCCGAAACCGTCCGGGCCTTCCGCAGGACGTCGCCGCGCTGGTCCAGAAGTTCGACGCCAACTCGACTACGCTTACCGTTGTCAACACCAGCCCGGTCCACTACCGCACCGTATACGTGCAGGCCGGCGCGTATGCCGAACACGACATCGTTTCGGCCACGGTGAACGGCAAAACCGTTCCGGTCAACAACTCCGCCATTCGCGTGAAGCTCGCGCCCGGCTCCGGCGGGCAGATGGTGCTGAACGTGAAGCGCTACGCCAACGAAGCCACGCTCCGTCTCCCGTGGGAGAGATAATCCTTCTACAGAGGTTTTCAAAGATGATCACTCGCCGACACTGGATTGCCGCGGCTCTGGCCGTGCCCGTCGCTCAGCCCGCGGATACGTCGCTGAAACTGCGGTTGCGGTCGCGCAAGACCGGCATCGCGGTTGAGCGCGAGGAAACGTGGTCCGCCGCGCAAACCGCAATTATCATTTGCGACATGTGGAACGGCCACTATTGCAAGAACTCGGCGAAACGTGTCGGCGAGATGGTCCCCGCCATGAACGCGATGCTCAACAAAGCGCGCGGCCTCGGTGTCCACATCATCCATTCGCCTTCCGGCTGCATGGACAAATATGAGGACACGCCCCAGCGCCGCCGCGTCAAAAATGCGCGTTCCTCCAAACCCCCGATTCCCCTGGCCAAGTGGTGTTACCTCGACCTTACCAGCGAGCCGCCGCTTCCGATCGACGACGTCACCCAGCCTTGCGATGACGATGTGGTGGGGCCCGCCGTGCGCCGGTTCGACCGCCAGCACCCTGGCCTTGAAATCAAAGAGCCCGACGGCATCTCCGATTCGGGCGACGAAATCTTCAATTACTTCGAGCAGGAAGGCATCCGCAACATCGTCATGATGGGCGTGCACACCAACATGTGCGTACTCGGCCGCCCGTTTGGGATCCGGCAGCTAACAAGGTTGGGCAAGAACGTCGTGCTGGCTCGCGATATGACCGACGCGATGTACGACCCGCGCCAGGCGCCTTGGGTCAGCCACAAACGAGGAACCGAATTAGTGATCGAACATATTGAACAGCACTGGTGCCCCACCATCTTGAGTGACGGTCTGACTCGGCCCGGCGCCGGGAGGGCTTCGTGAGCACCACGGCCAACCCGATTAAATCGGCGGCCGCCGCCGCTGGAAAGATCGGCGCCAAACGCTGGTGGGTCGTCCTGTGGCTCAGCCTCGGGATGGTGATCGCCTATACCGATCGCGTCAACCTGACCGCCGCCATCCCGCAGATCGCCAAAAACCTGGGGCTCGACGACAATCAGAAGGGCATCGCGCTCTCGGCGTTCTTCTGGACCTACACTCTCGGCCAGATCCCCGCCGGCATGCTGGTGGACCGATTTGGTGTGCGCGCCCTCTACACCGCCGGTATCGTGCTGTGGAGCATTGCCTCCGCGGCAACGGTGTTCATCGGCAACCTGGGCGCATTAATCGCCGCGCGCCTGGTGGTCGGGTTGGGTGAAAGCGTCGTCACCTCATCGTCTCTCCGTTATATTCGCGACCACTTCGACGAGAAGCAGCGCGGACTGGCCGTCGGCGTTTACATGACCGGGACGAAGATCGGCCCCGCCGTCGGCATGCCGCTTGCCGCCTTCCTCACCATGGCCTATGGCTGGCAGTCGATGTTCGTCATCCTCGGCGTCGGCAGTCTGTTGTGGCTGGGCCCATGGTTGACGTGGGTGCGTTCGAGCGATCCGGCCGCGCAACCGGCATCCAAGTCCGGCACAGGCAGTGCCGCGCAGCGCGTCACTCTCGGCCAGGCCCTTTCGAACCCGGTGATGTGGGGCATTATCGGCGGCACGTACGCCTACATGTATTTCGTCTATTACTGCATGACCTGGATGCCCCAGTATTTCCAGAAGACCCACGGCATGTCCATTGAAAAGTCGAATTGGTTTGGCGGAGTCTCCTTCGGCGGCATGGCCGCGGTCGCCGCGCTCTCCGGTTGGTGGGCCGACAAGATGATCGCCAAAGGGGCCGACCCCATCAAGGTGCGCCGCGGCTTCACCATTGCGGGTTTCGTCATGGCCGCCACTCAAACCCTCAGCGTGTTCACACACTCGCAGGAACTGATGATCTTCTTCACCGTCGCTTCCTTGTGCGGCCTTGGTCTGGCTACAGCCAACTACTGGGCGTTAACCCAAACGTTCATGCCCGGTGCATTACCGGTGGCCATCCAAAACACCGCCGCCAACCTCGCCGGCGTAGTCGCACCCTGGTTAACCGGCTGGCTAATTAAACAGACCGGCAGCTTCGACGCTCCGGTGAAAGCGGTCGGGTTCTGGCTGCTGTTAGGAATCGGCTGCTACGCATTCGTCGTGAAGCGGCGGGAGTAGGGAAGCCGGAAAGCGCCTGGGCCTGAGGGCGAACTGAGGACGTTCGCCCACGCAAGCTTACGCTGAGTTCTCGCAGGGGCGGTGGTCCTATTTCGCCCGGAATTCCTGGAAGTACTGGTAGGGCAGCATCGAATGGCTTTTGTCGAGGCGGAAACCCGCGGCGGCAAATTCTTTCTCGGCCTGTTCCGGCGTGAGTTTCATTGGCGGGGGAGGGCCAACGGGCAACGGCTTCTTGTAAAAGTCGATGTTGACGATGCGACCGCCTGGTTTGAGAGCCGCCTTGAGTTTGGCATAGTAGGCAGGACGGTTTTCGATGTGATGGAGGACGTCGCAGATGGGCGTATTCATCGGCTGAGCGTGGCGGATGGTGCGGCTGGTGTTGAACCTGAAGAAGTAGCAGAAGGGTGACCCACATACCCTCCATTATTCACCCGCAAGGGCGGTCAGTTTTGGGCCGCGGCGGGGATGTAGGAAAGGCGGCGTGAGGCATCGAGCAGCCATGCGCCAGTGGCGGCATCGGACCCGATCGCAAACTCGCTTTGCGGCCCTGCCGTCAGGTTCAGCGCGCCGGCTTCCAAGGCCACGTGCTGCACGTTGCCGGATTCGATGTCGATTACCGCGAGATCGGTCCCTTGCTCGGCGACGGCGAGAGCCAACCGGCCGTCGAGCGAGCCGGCCAGCAGCACACGATCCATCACTTGAAACGTTCCGAGCGCTTGGACCGATGCAAGCTGGGCGAGGGTACCGTCGGCTTGCAGCAGCAAGGCGTTGCCTAAGCTGCCGCTAACGAGAACGGCGCGATGCGAAGTTCCCAATACCTGGACCGCTGAAATGGCGTTAGCGCCGGCGATGGCCGACCAAGTGTCGCCCGACCAGCGGTACGTGGCTCCCGACGCATCGACGGCAAGGACCAGTTGCCCGTCTTCGGAGAGAGACAGCGAGGTCAGCGACGCGGGCGCCGAGCCCAACGTCTGCGATACGGCGGGAGACCGCGGCAACCCGCCGACGACAGTCACGTGCGTACCGTCGTAAATCGCCAACCGGCCGCCTTGCGGGCTGAAGGCACGTAGTGTTCCGGTGGCCGCGCCGGCTACCTTGGCGCGTTGCCCGGACATACGCACAATTTCGAGCGCGCCGGCGGAATCGACCGCGGCCCATGCCTGTCCAGGCGCCAGGGTGAACGTGCCCTGCGCCACGACATCGCCTAGAACTGCCGCGCCCGGAATGCCGATTACCGGACGCAACGCCGCGGGCTTGCCCGATACCGCCGCTCCGCGAGAAGGCACCCCTAACGCCTGCGCAAATACGGCGGTTACAAAGATCAGAGTGGCAAGGAAATATCGCATTGGTTCGATCCTATCGCGGCGCCTCAACGGTGGGAGTACCGAGCCCGACACTGGTCGAGTTGCCGCCACGGGTTGCCACAATGGCGACCGTCGCCGCAACCGCCGCAACGCCGCCGATCAGCAGAAGGCGCTTGGCGGAGAGCCAGGGGGTACGGCTGATGTTTCGCTGCCGGATACTCGCCCGTCCCGTTTGATTCTGGTACTTAGCTTCCACCTGGATGCGGAATTCGCCGGCGACCTGGTTGGGCCTGAAGCCTTGCGCCACGGCGCGGCCGGCCTGGTTGGTCTGTACGGTTATCGATTGCGCCCCGTTGCTGAAAGTGCCGCTCGGGCCGCTCGAAGGCAGCAGGAATGTGACCGCGGCTCCGGCGATGGGCTTGTTATTGCGGTCGCGCACTTCTACCACCGGATCGCGGGCGGTTGACTTACGAATGTTGTTAATGAATCCGTCGCCTTCGATGACGGCGATTTTCAATTCTTCGGCAGCCTGCGCACTCAGCGGTACGCCCATTATGTTCGCAAACATGACCAGGAATAAAAGTGCACCAATCAGGCGTCTAAACTCGCTTGAAAAACTCAGTGGATAGCCTCCGTATCCGAACACGGGGCAGCCCTGGCGGCCGCGTTCGTATTCTGGAATTTACCGCAACTTTCTGGTAAGATCAATTCGGTTTTCAAGGGGTCGCGGCTGGGCGCTTGTTTTGGGATTGCCATCGGAGGTTGCGAATGCTCTCTATTCTGGGTCGATTTCAGCAGGTTTTTGTGGCAGGCGTTGCCTGCTCGTTGACCTTGTCCGCCTGGCAGTCGAACGCCGGGGCAGGTTCGGGCGACGACAACGATAAAGATAAGGGCTCAGGACTTTCGGCGCGTCAGCTGTTCTTTACAGCTAAGCCGGGGGCCGGTTCAGGCCGCATGTCGGCTGTTCCGCAAACTCGTAAAACAGCCAACGGTCCGGCGGCGGCAACGCCGGCCCCGGCCACACCAGCGCCGAAAGGCACATCGTCAACTCAAACCAAATCTGCGGGTAGCGCCACTGCGCAGAAACCGGCTGCCACGGCGCCACGGTTGGGCCTGCGGTACAGCATTTTGCAAAATGTGAACGGCAAGATGCAGGAAGTGGATGTAGACAAGGAATTCCGGTCGCGGGAACACATTGGCGTCTCGATGCGGTCGAACGAGGACGCTTTTCTTTATGTTGTGGTGCAAGGCTCACAAGGCAACTGGGATGTGCTGTATCCGTATCCCGGCGAACGCAATCGCGTTACCGCGGGACAGAACGTCATGATTCCGCCCAAGTGCGCAGCCGGCCAGGAAAGCGAGTGTTTTGCATTTGACGACGATCCGGGTATCGAGAAACTGTTTATCGTGCTGTCGGAGAAGCCGGAAACGGATTTTGACCGGCTGATCCATTCGGTGCGCGGTTCCGCACCCGCTGCCGGGCCCAATCGGCCTGGAACCACGGCGCTCGCCTCCGCTTCGTTGCCGGGATCGGACATCGACCGGCTGCGCCAGCAACTGTCGTCACGCGGCATTATTCGCGAAACGGTGCGGCGCACCAGCGGCGGCGACGAGAATGCGATGTATGTAGTCGCGTCGGCTTCGACGCCGCGCGTTGTGCTCGACATCACGCTGAAGCACAAATAAATCTCATGTCACCGCGCGCTGTTTTCCTCGGGTTGGCCGGCGCCACGCTGCTGGCAGCCGCCGAACCTCCTATGCACAATGTGGAGGTTACGCTCGAACGTTTTGAGGCGAACACTTGGCGGGCTATCGATCCGCGCATGGTGCTGAAGCCCAAAGAAGAGGTCCGGTTTCAGTTCCGGTCCACTTTTGACGGGTATTTGTACGTCCTGAACCGGACGCCGGCGGGCGACTATATGTGGATCTACCCGAGTGCCGACGCGGGCACCGATAATCGCGTCCGGCCCGGGCAGACATACACGATTCCGGCCACAGCGGGAGCGTTCACGATTCCCGACAAGCCTGGATTTGACGTCGTCTACTGGGTGCTGAGCCCGACCGTATTGCGCGATCTTACAATCCCGCCGGCGCCCGGAACCAAATCCACACTCATCCCGCGCTGTAACGATTCCGAACTCCGCGCCAGGGGCGCTTGCGGCGATAGGTCGGCGGGCGCTCGCGCGGCCGGCCCGGCGCTGCCGAAGCCGCTGGCTGGACTCGAGTCGCGCGAACTCAAGGTGGACCGGAAATCGGAGGCGAGCCACATCCGCTTCACCGGGGCGAGCGACCGCGCCTTGATCTACGAATTTTGGATCGCGCATCGATAGCCGGAGTAATGTTTTAATGAGCCGCAGCTTGCGCATTCTGTCCGTAGCCGTTTATTCCTGTAGCGCTGTCATTTGCGCCGCGCAACAGCAGCAGCAGCCGCCGCCGGCCAGACAACTGGAGCAGCGCGGCATCGTTCGCGAGGGCGGTCCGCCTAAAAAGGTAACTGCCACGATGGTGCCGCGCGGCTATGCGCTGATCATCGGTATCACGAAATATCCGAAGCTGAGCGCGGAAAATAACATGCTGCAGTTTCCGGAGCGCGATGCCGAAGCGATGCACGACATCCTGATCAAGCAGGAGGGCGGCAACTTTGCACCGGAAAACGTCCACAAACTGATCGGCGAGAAGGCAACGCTCGCCAATATCACAAAAGAGTTGGAACAGTGGCTGCCATCGGTCGCCAAAGAGAACGACCGGGTGATTATCTACTTCGCCGGGCACGGGTTTGTCCAGGACAGCAAGGGCTACCTCGCGCCCTACGATACGGACCTGGACAGGTTGAGCGAAACCGCCTATCCGATGAAACGGCTGGGCGAAGTGGTGGGCACAAAGATCGCGGCCCGGTGGAAGGTGCTGTTGACGGACGCGTGCCACAGCGGTGCGATCACGCCCGAAACTACGGAAGCCGTGAACCAGAACCTGGCAAACGTCGACAAGAACATTTTGTCGTTCACGGCCAGCCGCAAGCGCGAGAGTTCCTACGAAGATCCCAAGTTGGGCGGAGGGCTGTTTACTTACTTTACGGTGAAGGCGCTCGAAGGGCACGCGGACCGCAACCGGGATGGCGCCGTCACTGCCGACGAGTTGATCGCGTACGTACAGTCGCATGTCCGCGACTACGCGCTCGAACGGTCGCGGCAACAGAACCCGACCGAGAACGGCGACTTCGATTCGAATTTGATTCTGGCGTTTTCGCCGAAGGTGGCGTCTGAACCCGGCGATACGCCGAAACTGTCCGATGGCGTGCTGCTGGTGGAGTCGACCAAAGAAGGCGTGCAGTTTCTGTTGGACGGCAAGGTGATGGGCGTCGTCAATCCCGGCAAGGCACTCTCGTTTCCGGGTATCTCCGCGGGGTGGCACACGGTTCAGGGCGTGAAGGACGGCTACGATCCCGACGGCCCACGCCGCATTCTGGTGGCCCCTGGCGTTGAAACTCCGGTGTCGCTGCGGATCCAGTTCCGCAAGGTTCGCAAGGGCGCCGCGCTGAATCATTTCAAAGACGGACTGAAGCTGTACAACAAGGGCGGCAACGACGAGTTGAAGCAGGCGGTGGCGGAGTTCCAGAAGGCGCTGGCGGAGGATGCGGATTACGAAGAAGCCGCGCTGTATTTGGGGCGGACTTATCAGGTGCTGGGCGACACGGAGCAGGCGCTAAAGAATCTCGAGTTAGCGGTGAAGTTACAGCCGGCCTGGGTGGAGGGCAGGCTAAGCCTGGGGTCGATGCTGCTCGACATGGGCAACACCACGGATTCGATCGAGCACCTGCGGCAGGCTGTTTCGCTCGATCCGAAGAATAGCCTGGCCCGGTCGCACATGGCGCAGGCTTATCGGATGACCGGCACTTACGATAAGGCGATTGACGAGGCTCGCGAAGCGATTAAGCTCGATAAGTCGAACGCACAGGCACAGTTGTGGTTAGGCGATTCGCTGCGTGCGCAAAAGCAGTGGGACGAAGCGCGCGACGCGTATCTACAGTATGTGTTGTTGACGGATTTCGATGCGTCGGTCCCGGAAAAGATCGGGTTTTATTTTTTGGGGAACCCGTTCACCAGCGCCTTTTCCAAAAAGCGTGCAACACAGCGGCAGGTGTACAAGGATCAGCGCAATATCGGTTTTTTCGGGCTTTGCGACTGCGAGCAGCGGTTGGGACACCTGAACAAGGCCGAACAATACTGCCTTCGCGCGTTGAGTTACGATCCCAACGATCCGTTCAGTTATTTCAAGTTGGGCCGCATTGGGCTCGACCGGTTCAACCAGTCGACAAAGAAGGAGAACCTGTTGGAAGCCAAGGCCAATTTCCAGAAGATGTTGTCGCTCAACCCGGACTTGGAAGAGTCGAGTTATGCGAAGAAGTACCTGGAAGCGATTGAAGCGACGCTGAATAAGTTGGCGCGGCGGTAGGTGTCGGGCTGGGCTGGAACGGAGTACTCGAAACCGGAGTAGGTATTCCTAGAACTTGCCTCGTCACCGGGGCGCCCTGCCCGCTTCGCTTTTCCAGTGAGCATAAGGGTTGAATCCTGAATAGGATTCATAAGGGTTGAATCCTGAATAGGATTCAACGCGTCTGCTCAAGCGGGAGTTTCAGTTTTGAGCGTATATTCCGAGCACAACGAAGAGTTAGAACGATACGAGTTCCAGATGGGGTGGGAACGTGGGCGGCTCGCGCTGACGCTCGATCTGTTGACAGATGCCCTGGTGCTGGTGGGACAGCACGGCGTGTACTGCCAAAGCGCGCGTCAGCCCGGAAAACCAACCATGGACGTCCAGATTATCTCAAAGCAAATTGCGGACGCGAAGGACCTGGTGATTGATGTGATGACAAGCCTCAAGGGGAAATCCCAGGCAGATGTCAAGGATTGAATTTCCCGTAATATGAGACCGTTACAAAACGGTTGACATCCGTCGCACGCATACGCTAACTTCCTCACCTGAATGTCGTCGCCTGCAGTTGCTCGTTCGACCGCTCATCCTCACTTGCTCCTGGTAGACGACAACGACCTAGGTTTGCAAGCACGAAAGGTGGTACTCGAAGAGCAGGGATATCGCGTCACCGCGGTTGCCAGTCCGCGGGATGCCCTCAGTCGTTTGATTGAGTCGTGTTTTGATGTAATAATCACCGATCACAAGTTGCCGCACATGTCGGGCGTGGAGTTCATCACGAGGTTGCGTGACACGAAGAACATTACGCCTGTCATTCTCCTGTCCGGATTCGTCGATACTCTTGGCCTCGACGAGCGCAATACCGGAGCGGACGTGGTGTTGCAGAAAAGCTCGAATGAGATTTCGCATCTCTGCCGGGCGGTTCGCAACCTGCTACGGCGGCGCGCGGTTCCCAAGCCGCCACGTTCGCAAGGGCCAACACCCAAACGTACGAAAAAACAAGCCTGACAGCCGCTGGGGGGACGATGGTAGAATCCTAAGTTCCCTCAGCAATACGATCGGAGTAGCTATGGAACGCGCGGCCAAACTTCTGACCAGAATGAAGCTGGCCGGATGCGTTACACCGGAAGAAGTGGTGATGGCGTCGTGGCCGGCCGCGGTGGGCAAAAAGATCGCTGCGCACACGAAGGCAGTATCGATTGTGAGGGGACGGCTAATCGTCGAGGTAGAGGACTATGTCTGGCAGACGCAACTACGGACGTTAAGGCGTCAAATCCTCCAAAACCTCGAACGGTTGACCGAAGCCGAGCTTATCGCCGATTTGGAATTCCGCATAGCGATTCCGCGCCGGTCGCCGCAGCGTGCGCTTACGCCGCTTCGGGCCGCCGATGACGCGGATGCGATTCGGGATCCGGTGCTGAGCCGCATCTACCGCCTTAAACGTCAGGGAGTGGGATCTTGAAGATCACGGAAACGGAAGTCCGCTATGTGGCTGACCTTGCCAATCTCCGTCTATCGGACAGTGAGATTGCGCGAATGGCTCGCGAGCTGGACGAAATCCTGTCCCACATGGACAAGTTGAACGAATTGGACACGTCGAACGTTGCGCCCATGGCGCAGGTGCTGTACGAAGCGGACGAGACGGCGACGCTGCGTGACGATGTGGAACACGCGCCGTTCACCAATGCGGAAGCGCTCGGCAACGCCCCGGTTGCGGGCAGCGGTTTTTTCAAAGTTCCCCGGGTAATCGAAAAATAGGCATGAACATCGCTTCGCTCTCGATCGATCAGATCACATCGGGGCTGCGCGAGCGGTCCTTTTCCGCGCGCGAACTGGCTGAACAGGCTTTGGCATTCGCGCAAGCGGAAAACCCGGCGACGAATGCCTACCTGCACTTCTGTCCGGAACGGGCGCTGGCGGCGGCGGAAGCCGTAGACTCGGCGATTGCCCAGGGCCAGGACCCCGGACCATTAGCGGGTGTCCCAATGGCCGTGAAAGACGTCATTCTGGTGAAGGGCGTCAAGAACACGTGCGCGTCGAAACTGCTGGCCAATTACATCGCCCCGTATGATGCGACGGCGGTCGCCCGGCTGGAGCAGGCGGGCGCCGTGATCATCGGCAAAGCGAATTGCGATGAGTTCGCCATGGGATCGTCAAACGAGAACTCGGCGTTCGGCGCGGTGCGTAACCCTGTCGACCTTGAACGCGTGCCTGGCGGTTCGTCTGGGGGCAGCGCGGCGGTGGTGGCACAGGGAACGGCGGTGGCTTCGCTCGGGTCCGATACAGGCGGGTCGATCCGGCAACCGGCTTCGTTTTGCGGGGTAGTCGGCGTGACGCCGACCTACGGCCGTGTATCGCGCTACGGGTTGACGGCGTTCGCGTCGTCGCTCGACCATATCGGTCCTTTCGCCCGTTCTGTTCGCGATGCCGCACGGGTGCTCGAAGCCATCGCGGGACGCGACAAGGCGGATTCGACCTCGGCGTTCGCCCCGGTGGACGATTACCTGGCGGCGATGGACGGCAATGTTCGCGGGATGAAGGTGGGGCTGCCCAAGGAATACTTCACGCACTTGGATTCGGAGTCTGGCGATTTGATTCATCGCGGCGTCGAGGCGCTCGCCAAGCTTGGCTGCGAGGTGCGGGAAATATCGCTGCCGCACACGGACTACGCGATTTCGACCTACTACATCATCTGTACGGCCGAAGCGTCTTCCAACCTGGCCAGGTACGACGGGGTCCGGTACACGTCGCGCAGCGCGGACCCGGAGTCGTTGACGGACATGTACCGCAGTACGCGCGGCGACGGGTTCGGCGCGGAGTGCAAGCGGCGAATCATGCTGGGCACCTATGTGTTGTCGGCCGGGTACTACGACGCATACTACATCAAGGCGCAGCGGGTGCGCGCGCTCATCTCACGTGACTTTTCCAACGCTTTCCAGGCGGTAGATGCGATTGTCGCTCCCGTGTCGCCCTTCGCTGCGTTTAAGCTGGGAGAGAAGCTTGACGATCCCATGCAGATGTATCTATCCGACATTTTCACGATTACGGGATCTCTTGCTGGAATTCCCTGCATGTCGGTGCCGTGCGGCCGAACCGCCCAGGGCCTGCCGGTCGGCATGCAGATCCTCACCAACCACTTCCAGGAAACGACGATGTTTCGTCTGGCAGACGCATTCGAGCGAATCGGCGGCCCCGCGGCCGTCATCTAGATTTTTCAGGAGACAAAATCAGTCATGCCGTTTCAACTTGCACCACTTCCTTACGCTCCCGATGCGCTGGAGCCCTCCATCGACAAAATGACCATGGAAATTCACCATGGCAAGCATCACGCCACCTACGTTACGAATTTGAACAAGGCGCTCGAGTCGGCCCCCGATCTCGCCGGCAAGTCCGTCGAAGATCTGATCGCCAATAATCTCGCCGCGGTGCCGGAGGCAATCAAGACCGCCGTGCGCAACAATGGCGGCGGCCACATCAACCACACCATGTTCTGGCAGATCATGGGACCGAACGCCGGCGGCACTCCCACGGGCGCCCTCGCCGAGGCGATCAATTCGACGTTCGGATCGTTCGACCAGTTGAAAGAGAAATTCAACGCCGCTGCCATGGGCCGCTTCGGTTCCGGCTGGGCGTGGCTGGTGGCCGCGGGCGGCAAGCTCGACATCCTGTCCACCGCCAACCAGGACAATCCGCTGATGGAAGGCAAGTACCCGGTGCTTGGCCTCGACGTGTGGGAGCACGCCTACTACCTGAAGTATCAGAACCGCCGCGCTGAGTATGTCAACGCCTGGTGGAATGTCGTGAACTGGGCCGCCGTCGGCCGGCGCTTCGACCAAAACAAGTAAACACTCTCTTGACCGATCACGATTTTCTCCGTCGCGCCATCGACTACGCAGTCGAGAACGTACGCACCGCTCGCGGTGGTCCGTTCGGAGCGGTAATCGTGCGCGACGGCGTGATCCTCGCCGCCGGGTCGAACGTAGTGACCGCTTCGCTCGATCCGACGGCACACGCAGAGATTATGGCGATACGGGCGGCGTGCCTGCGCGCCAAGTCGTTCAATCTGAGCGGCTGTACAATGTATTCGTCGTGCGAACCCTGCCCGATGTGCCTGGGCGCAATCTACTGGGCGCGGATTGACCGGCTAGTGTACGCCTCGACGCGCGACGACGCAGCAGCCGCGGGCTTCGACGATTCCCTAATCTACGAGCAGATTCCGCTCGCGCCGGGGTCGCGCTCGCTGCGGACAGAGAACTTTCTGCGGGAAGAAGGAGCGCGCGCGTTCACTGCATGGCGGGAGTCCCTGGGGAAGGTACCGTATTAGCAGAATGCAGACGGCGCAAGCCCCTGTCCTCCCCCGGTTAGCGATGGATCTCAATCCCGTTTACAAACACGCACGATCCCGCCATCCTACTGAGCCATGCAGAACGGAATATCGATCGGCAACGTGCCCACGAAATACACCGATACATTCGAATCGAATTCCTGGCAAGACGCCAGTGGACCCGGTGGTGTGGGCGCTCGAAAGTTGATTTGAAACAACCCCACCATCCCCGGAACAAATCCCGCGTAGTCCGGAACCACAATCGCGCCCGGCGGGCCATTCGCCCTCCCCGCCCGGAAGTTCGGCAGGAATTGGAACATTGGTATCGCATTCCCCTCCAATGCCCCCTTTCTTGAGTCAAACCACGCGCAGTGACGCGCATAGGCCCGGCCCATCACG
Organism: Bryobacterales bacterium; assembly: GCA_020846745.1. Classification (GTDB taxonomy): domain Bacteria; phylum Acidobacteriota; class Terriglobia; order Bryobacterales; family Bryobacteraceae; genus JADLDI01. The sequence goes on from JADLDI010000082.1 coordinate 36,048, forward strand.
CTATGTGTGTGTATAACCGTGAATCACGGCGTCCACCGCTGATCGTTCGGCGTCTCTATACAGAACGGAATGCTTTGCCCGGCGATTCTCACCGTCACATTCGACTCATAATCCGTGCAACTCTCCAGCGGATGCGGCGGCTCTGGAACCGTGAAGTTCACTTGGTAAAGCCCGACAAACCCAGGAACCAGCCCGGCAAAATCCGGCCTGATCATTACCACAGCCCCAGTCGGACTCTGCCCCACCCGCGCATTCGGGCGAAAGTCGAGGAAGATATCCCGTACGATTGGCGCCCAGTCGAATGTCCAATCCGTCCGCAACGGGGCCGGCTCACCGCTGGCGGGTGTCGGCCTGATCATCCCCAGCCCGTACGCGTACAAACTCAGTACCTCACCGGGTCGCGCCTTCTGCCGCGCCATCGGTGTGCCGTCCGCGCGCCACAGTTCTGTCGTCGAACAAGACCTCGGAGCCTTCGGTCCACACTGCGTCAGTATCTCCGGGTTATACGGCAAAAGATCAAATACGATCGGATCGCTGCGCCGCCCATCCACCTCAATCCAGATTTGTCCCCACGCCGTCTCCGGCTGGAAAAATCCCTTCGTAAGAAGTTCATAAGGGACTTGCACACGAATAGCCGCCACCGGAGGGCTGTCGCACGCGTCATAGATATTGGAGTTCGGTATTGAACACGACGAAGCAGGTTCAACCGAAAACAAAGGCATCTTCAAGACTGGCGTCCGAAAGCCCACCCAGACCGAGATCCCTCCGAGCGTAGTCGGCAGTGTGGACCCGCTCGCCGTCACGTTCGGAATCGGCTTATCCAGCCGTGCATATAAGTAGGTTACTTGTCCGTAACTCAGCGGAATCGGAAACGGCCGGGTCCGCCCCGCCCCGATAATAACGGTGTCGGCCAGCGCTGTCGGCACGGTTAATAGCAGCAACAAGACAGTGATGCGGTTCATGACTACTTCTCCGTCGGCCTTGTTGGCAATTTTATGTCCTGATGCCTTGTAGGCAGAACCAGAAGGTTGCTGCCTGAAACAGATAAATGCCTAACCGGCTCATTCCCCCCATATAATGAACCTGGCAGTTTTGAGTGTCAAGGGTCTTTTTATCTTGACTTTTTATCTTGATCTGTCAATCGGCGCCCGTTAATCGATGCCCCTTCTCCTAAATTTCGCCTGATCAGAAAAAGTTCATTCACAATAGTTCTAAAATCTTAATCAAAAACTTTCGGCTGATCGTTTCCAATAACATACAAGCAAAACGCCGTAAGCAGGACGCCATGGTATTTCCAGGGCATGTCCACCTCAGTTCTTCCCCCCGCAATCTCGGCTGCCCAGCGCAACGTACCAATGCCGCCGCCATCCTGAACTGCGAAATCTAAGGAGAAGGCCAACTTACGGCGTGAACCGGTAGCCGACGCCCCGGACGGTGTGGAAGTGGCGGGGGCGCTGCGCGTTTTCCTCGAGTTTCTGGCGCAGCCAGGCGACGTGAACGTCGACGGTGCGGGAAGTCACGGATGGCTGGTATTCCCAAACATTGCGCAGTAGTTCCTCGCGCGACACTACCTGATGCCGGTGGTCGACGAGATAGCGCAGCAGTTGGAGTTCTTTGCCGGCAAGGCTGATGGGCGTGCCTTCGCGGGACACTTCGCCGCGGTCGAAATCCACCTGCACGTCGCCGAACTGGAAGCGCATGACTGGCGAGAGGTTCTCGCGGCGGACGCGGCGGAGCAGGGCCTCGACGCGGGCGAGGAGTTCCGAGGGGTCGAAGGGTTTGACGAGGTAATCGTCGGCCCCGATTTTGAGGCCGACCACCCGGTCGATCACCTGAGTGCGGGCGGTCAGCATCAAAACGGGCAGGTCCATGCCATGCTGCCGGATCTCTTTGCAGACGTCGAAGCCGTTCTTGCCGGGCAGCATAACGTCCAGCACGACCATGTCGTAGCCGCCGCTCAGGGCTTTGTCCGCGCCCTGAATACCATCGGTGGCCGAGTCGACGTCATAGCCTTCGGCCGACAGAAGATCCGTCAGCGTCAGCACTAATCCGGGTTCATCCTCAACTAATAGAATCCGCAAACTCATGTCGTTCCACTGGGGCGGCCGGCAGGCGGACCAGCACTTCAGTTCCTTTGCCCGGTTCGCTTCGAGCGGCGATGACGCCGCCGTGTGCTTCTACAATCCTTTTGACGAGGGTCAGGCCAAGTCCGGTACCGTGGATCTGCGTTTCAGTGGCCCGGCTACCACGATAAAATGGCTCGAAGATCTGGTTCAACTCTTCCTGGGGTATACCTTCGCCGCGGTCGGCGACGCGCAGTTCCACTTCCAATCCGCTACGGCGTTCGATGGCTTCGGGCCGGGATACATCGCGCACGGAGATGCCGATCCACCCGCCCGCGCGGCCGTACTTGGCGGCGTTACTGATGAGATTGCGAACGGCGTGTTCGAGGGTGGACGGGTCGCCGATGACCATGGGGAGGTCCAAGGGAATATCCTTTTCGATGCGGCAGCCGGACTCTTCGAGCAGGCGCCGGTCCGCGGCCAGGGCGCGTTCGACGATCGCGGCCAGGGGCACCGATTCCGTAGCGCCGATCACGCGGCCGGCCTTGACATTGGCAAAGCGCAGCACCTGCTCGACGATTGCGCCCAGCTTTTCGGCCTCATGTTCGATAAGCTCGCCGTAACGCTGAACGCGCGAAGGATCGGCGGAGACGCGCCCCTGCAGGTTATGGCCCGCGGTCCGCATGACGCTGAGCGGGGTCCGGAGTTCATGCGAGACACCGGCCACGAACTGCATTTGAAGGTTGGCCAGCGCCTGTGCACGGCGCGTGTAGACGATCAGGGCGGTGACGGCCGCGAGCAGCAGGAAAAGGATGGCCATCGCGACGGCGAGATTGCGCCGGCGAGCATGCTCGACCACGGCTTCGAGCGATCCGGTGTTATGGCGGACATTGAGCAGCCAACGTCCACGGTCGCCGGCCATCTCCGGACCGCGTCCCCGGCCCATACCTCTCATGCCGCCGCCACCGAAACGGTCGCGCGCGTCGGGCCGTTCCGGACCTTTCACCTGAGGGCGCCCGGGCCCGCCCTCGCGAGCGCCTCGCGGACCGGGGCCGCGGGCGGCCATGGCGCGGCGCATGATGGTATCGAAGCGGATCTCAAACAACCGTACGGAAGCATCGGGCTTCTGGATGGGGCCCTTAGCGCTGCGGTAAACGACGTTCGACGGATTGTCGGCCAGAACGATTTCAGCGTCGTAATCGATCACGCCGTCGGTGGCCAGGTGGCGGCGCTGGAGTTCGGGAATTAGACTGGAGCGGATGTATTCGCGATCGACTTCGATGAGGAGCCACTCGGCCTCGGCGATGAGCGGCGGACCAAATCCCGGTTCCGGACCGCGCGCCGGCATCCCGGGCGCATCGTTTCGGCGTCGCGTCTCGAATCCGCCGGGAGCGAAGTAGGGTATTTCAATGAGGTCCGGATAGTCTTCGCTGAAGCCCATGGGTCCGCGGCGCTCGCCGGAGAGACGGGCCAGGAAGCGTTGCTGCAGCTTTGCCCACTCGGCCGGCCAGGGGGCGTTGTCGAGTTCGCGTGTTTCGAAATTGAGGCGGCGCAACTGGAGCCCACCGTCGGAGGGAATGACGATAGACAACGAACGGAGGATGTGTCCATGCGGACTGCCGTCCCGCCAGTTCAAGAAGCGCGATGCGTAATCCTGCAAGCGGTCGTCACGCCGCGGGAGGTAATGGTCCGGTATCAGTGCGGCAACGGCAACCGTGAGGGACGAATTGAAATCCTGACTAAGGCGGGTGAGGCTTGTCTGCAGGCCGGCGCGCAGACGGTCGCGTTCCGCCTGGCTGACCTCGCCGATCCACACATATTGAAGAGCGCCCAGACACACCGATAAGACAATCAGGAGCCCGACAAAGAGCCACGACAGCAGGGCCTGCCGGCGGTTTTTGTCAAATGTCATGTGTCGTGCCTACTACATTGACGATAGCGAACCGCCGCCGGCGGATTCGGTAAAGATTGTTAAGAACGTCAATGATGGGGAATGATTCGGGGCGGCGGCGCCGGGCGCGGCCGGCCGCGAGAGGTTTGCGAGAATCAGGTTTCGTTCATGAATGGAAGAACTTAGCGGTGAGGTTGAGGGGCTTGCATCGCACCTGATAAGGTTTTACACACTTATTGAGACGCAATGCCCCCTGGAAACGTTGAAAGAGATATGGCAAACAGCAGCGAATCTGCCGGCTCAACCCGGCGGGGATTGTTCGCAACCATCTTCCTATTAGCGCTCTTTGTTATTTCAAACCTCTACGGGGGAACGGTTCCGCGGCGATACATAGTGGAACTGGAATCGGGACCGCTAGTCGAGCAGATGGCGGAGCAGATGCCGGGTCTGAGGGCCCGGGTGGCGGACCGGATGCGAAGTTCGGCGGCGGAGGCGAAGCGCAGCGCAATCAGGCAGGAGCATGGACGGCTGCGGCAGCAGATCGAACAGCGGCAGGCGCGAGTGCTCGATACGGTGGAAAACGTGGCGAACGCGATGTTCGTGGAAGTGGCGGCAGACACCGACGTGGCGCAACTGCGAGCGATGCCGGGCGTGAAGCGGGTAGTACCGGTCAGGACGTTCCACCTGCTGATGGATCGCGCGGTGATCCTGCATAAAGTAGTGGACGCGTGGAACCAGGTGGGGCAGGAGAAGGCCGGGGCGGGCGTGAAGATCGCGATCATCGACACCGGCGTGGATGCCGGGCATCCGGCGTTACAGGACTCCTCGCTGGCCATGCCGGGCGCGTTTCCACGGACTAATCAGGAGACGGACCTGGCGTTTACCTCAAGTAAGGTGATTGTGGCGCGCAGCTATGTGAGTCTATTGCCGGCGCGCGATCCGGACCGGTCGGCCAGGGACCGGGTGGGGCATGGCACGGCACTGGCGACGGTTGCGGCAGGCATGCCGGCAACGGGGCCGCTGGCGACGATTACGGGCGTAGCGCCCAAGGCATATATCGGAAGTTACAAGGTGTTCGGGACACCGGGTTTCAACGACAACGCGTCGGACGACGCGATTATCAAGGCGATTGACGACGCGGTGGCGGACGGCATGGATGTGATCAACCTGAGCCTGGGGTCGGACCTTGCGCCGCGGTTTAACGAAGACCTGGATGTGCAGGCCGTGGAGCGCGCCACCAAGGCCGGTGTGGTGGTGGTGGCGGCCGCGGGGAACGCCGGCCCGGATTACACTTCGATCGCTTCGCCGTCCACCGCTCCGTCGGCCATCGCGGTGGGCGCGACCACCAACGACCGGACGTTTAGCGCCGCGGTGGAACTGGTGGGATGGACAAGCTTCCGCGGAATGGTGGGTGGCAGCACGGAACCGTCGGTGACGGTGACGGGTCCGGTAGCGAACGTTTCCGACCTTGATACTACGGGTCTTGCATGCTCCGCGCTGCCGGGAGGGAGTTTGCAAGGGCGGATTGCGGTGATCCTTCGTGGTAGCTGCACCTTTGAAACAAAGCTGCTGAACGCGCAACGCGCGGGAGCAGTGGGGGCGGTGGTCCACGCGGCGGCGGACGCGCCGAGTCCGATCAGCATGGCGGTCGGCAGCGCCGCAATCCCGGCACAGATGGTGAGCTATGACGACGGTATGGCGATCAAGGCTCGCGTGTCCGCGCAGTCCGACCTGGTAGCGGTGCTGCGGTTTGCGTTGTCGTCGGTGGCGATGGTTCCCAATCGATTGGCGCAGTTCTCGGGAGCGGGTCCAAACGTCGACAATGGCATCAAGCCGGATATTATGGCGGTGGGCTCTTCGATTTATGTCGGCGCGCAGTCGTATGACCCGAACGGCGACATGTACGATGCGTCGGGGTTCGTGCTGGTTAATGGCACAAGTTTCTCGTCGCCGGTGGTGGCGGGAGCGGTGGCGCTGATCAAAGCGGCTCGGCCTGGGCTGACCGCGGATCAGTACCGGTCGTTAGTTATTAACTCAGCCGGCGCGGTAGCCTCGGCGAACGACACGCCGGTTGCGATTCAGAAGTCCGGAGCGGGATTGCTGGACGTAAGCGCCGCACTCCGTACGTCGATTGCGGCTGCGCCGGTTTCGATCGGTTTTGGCGCCGGGGGCACGTCCCTCGACACCAGCCGAACCCTTACAATCACGAACATTTCGGACAAAGCCGAGAGCTACTCAATCGCGGCGAGCCCGCGTGCCGGTACGGCCGCGCCGGTTGCATCGGCCAGTTTCCTGGAATTACAACCTGGCGCGTCAGCCGACATCGCTCTGACGTGGAGCGCAAGCGGACTCGCCCCGGGCACTTACGAAGGCTTTGTCACGATCGTGTCGAACGTCTCCGGCTCGCAGGCCAACGTTCCCTATTGGTATGCGGCGGCCGGCGGCCAGGCGGCGAAGATTCGTGTTCTTTCATCTCCCACCACGATCGGGAGGCGAAACGGCGTGGTAAGCGATGCCATTTTCTTCCGTATCATCGATCCGTCGGGACTTGCGATCGTGACGCCGGAACCGGTGGTGACAACCGTCTCCGGCGGTGGCTCGATCCGGGCGGTGAATAACTACGACAGTGAAGTGCCCGGCCTGTTCAGCGTGGACGTACAACTGGGTCCGGTGGCGGGCGCCAATGTATTTCGAATCGAATCCGGTTCGATTTCGCTCGAATTTTCCGTCGCCGGCCGGTAGTTGGTAAGTCCGGCATGCGCAGGCAACCGGACCAGGGTTTTCACTTCCGGGTTCGGTAAATTCGAGTAAGAGCCTGCGTGAAGACTTTCAAGCTGTTGGTTGAATACGACGGGTCCCGCTACTCGGGCTGGCAGGAACAGTCCAACGCGCGAACCGTTATGGGCGAACTCCGCGATGCCGTCGAGAAAGCCCTCGGCGCCCGTGTCGACTTGCAAGGCTCCGGCCGCACCGACGCGGGCGTCCATGCCGAAGCCCAAGTCGCCCACATGCGCGTCGCGCTCAAACGCGACTTTCGCCGCGAAGAGTTCCTCGCCCGAGTGAATGACGACCTGCCCTACGACATCGCCCTACTCTCCGTCGAAGAGGCTCCGCCGCGATTTCACGCCCGCCACGATGCCCTAACCAGGACCTACCGCTACCAGATCGCCACCCGCAAAAGCGCCTTCTCCAAGAAGTTCATTTGGTGGATCAAACAGCCGCTTGATGTCGAATTGATGCGGCAGGCGGCCCGCCTGCTCGTCGGACGGCACGACTTCCTCAACTTCCGCCAGCGCGATGTCTCGAAACCCGACGATTCCACGATCGTGGTTGTCGAAAGCGCAACCATCGAAGTAGCTGAGGGCTTGATACTCGTCCGCATCGAAGCTTCGCACTTCCTCTACAAAATGGTGCGCCGCGTCACCGGAACCCTTGTCAAGGTGGGCCTGCGCGAACTCGACCTCAAAGACTTCGCCCGCCTGCTGAACGGCCGTCCCGACAAGCGTTTCGACATCGCCTCCTGGACCGCACCCTCTTCGGGATTGTTTCTTGAACGCGTAACCTATAAAGAACCAGCTACTCGTCGAACTTCTCTTTAAGATCGAGCGCCGTCTCGTCCTGGCAACACATGCACTTGCCGGGCGTGTAGGTCCGGATCGAGCACACTTCGCACCAGTAGGAAATCATCAGTATCTTGCCGCCCTTGTGCACAAACATCGCTCGTGTGTGGATCGGGCCCACCTGGAACGTTCCATTTACCAGCGCCTGACCGCGGACCTCGAAATCGGCGTCTTTCAAGCGATCGTCCGCCAGCACGCTCATTGTCGCCTTATCACCGGTTAGTACAACCGGTTGACTCCCCGCCGCAAGCGTTGGTTGAGCCCCGGTGTGCAACCGGCCACGCAGAGAGGCTTTCGCATCCTCCGCCCGGCCGCGAGCCGTCAGGGCGATGCTCCCAGTGAATACAGACAGTACAAGCCGGCGAGTCATCTTGGATAAGTCCATTGTACTCCTCAATTTCCGGATCTTGAAGTCGTACAATAAAGCGAACATGCGAAAGAGGGTCTCGCTCTTCGTCACGTGCATCGTCGATCAGGCTTTTCCCCGCGTTGGGCTCGCGGTGGCCGACATCCTGGAGCAGTTGGGATACGAGGTGGAGTTCCCCGATGGCCAGACATGCTGCGGGCAGCCGGCCTTCAACTCAGGCTATTGGGAAGAGGCCAAGCCGGTCGCCAGGCATTTCCTCAAGGTCTTTGAAAAATCCGACTATATCATCGTGCCGTCGGGCTCGTGTGCGTCGATGGTCTGCCACCACTATGGCGAACTCCTGGGCCATCACGAGTCCCGTGTCTGGGAGTTCTCCAAGTTCCTTACCGAAGTGGCCGGGGTCGACGACCTCGGCGCCCGGTTTCCCCACACCGTTACCTATCACGACAGTTGCCACGCGCTGCGCGAGTTGGGCGTGAAAGCCGGTCCACGCAAGCTGCTTTCGAATGTCCGCGGGCTCGAACTGCGCGAGATGGAAGCCGCGGAAGAGTGCTGCGGCTTCGGGGGCACGTTCTCGGTCAAGTTCGGAGACGTGTCGGGCGGCATGGCCAAAACCAAAATCGAATCCATCCACCGGACCGGCGCCGAATTTGTCGTATCGGTGGATTCCAGTTGCCTGATGCAATTGCAAGGCACTTTGTCGAGGGCGGGATCGAACGTACGTTGTATTCACCTGGCTGAGGTGTTAGCGAGTCGCTAGCTATATGAATCCACTACCTGCCGAGCAGTTACGCGAGACACTGAGCGATCCGAAGCTGCAACTGGCAATTTACGACGCCACCGGGCGGTTGATGCAGAAACGTAAGACTTCCATCCAACCGGAAGTGATCGACGATTTCCAGCAATACCGCGATCAGGCCAACCGCATCAAGAAACACACCATCGAGAACCTGGACTACTACCTCGAACAACTCGAGCGCAACCTGATCGCCCGCGGCGGTCGGGTCCTGTGGGCTGCCGACGCTGAAGATGCCAAGCGCCAAATCCTCGAACTGGCCCGGCAGAAAGGCGTCCGCAAGATCGTCAAATCCAAATCGATGACCACCGAGGAAATCGACTTGAACGAGAGCCTTGAACACGCCCACATCGAGGTGGTCGAGACCGACCTCGGCGAGTACATCATCCAACTCGCCCACGAGCGGCCCTATCATATCGTCGCCCCCGCCCTGCACAAAACCCGCTACCAGGTGGCGGACCTGTTTACGGAAAAGCTCGGCGTTGAGCGCGAAGAGGTCATCGAAAAGCAGACCATGATCGCCCGCCGTGTCCTCCGCGAAAAGTTCCTCGCCGGCGAGATGGGCATGACCGGCGCCAACTTCCTGATCGCCGACTCCGGCGCCGTCGTCGTCATCGAAAACGAAGGCAACGCCCGCCTGAGTTCCTCCGCCCCGCGCATTCAGGTGGCCGTGGCCGGTATCGAGAAATTGATCCCCCGCGCTCAGGACCTGGCCACTTTCCTCAAAGTTTTGGGCCGGTCCGCCACCGGGCAACCTCTTACGGTTTACACTTCGTTCCTTTCCGGACCGCGCCGCCCCGGCGAAATCGACGGTCCCGAAGAGTTCTATCTCGTGCTGATCGACAACGGCCGCACGCGCGTGCTTGCCGATAAGGACAAGCGCCAGTCGCTCTACTGCATCCGCTGCGGCGCCTGCTTGAACCACTGCCCGGTCTACCGCAAAATCGGCGGCCACAACTACCCGTGGGTCTACTCCGGACCCATCGGAGCCATCCTCTCGCCCCAGTTCCACGGCGTCGCCAAAGACCCGTGGCTCCCGTACGCGTCATCCCTGTGCGGCGCCTGCGCCGAAGTCTGTCCCGTCAAAATCGAGATTCCCAAGATCCTGCTGGAACTGCGCCGCGAGGTCACCGAAGAGAAAACCAGGCAAGGCAAAACCGGCTTTGAGAAACTCGCCTTCCGCATCTGGTCGTGGGTGATGTGCCGCCCGAGCCTGTACGAATTCGGCGCTTCGGCCGGCGGCGCACTGTTCGGCGGCGCCACCGAGTGGCTGAAAAAATCACCGCTCCCCATCAAAGTCCCACCTCTGGAGAACTGGCTCGCCCATCGCGACCTCCCGCCCCCGCCGCCCCGCTCGTTCCGCCAGCTATGGCGCGAACGCCAGGCGCTGCGGGACCGGACGGGTGGCGCTCCGGGAAAGGACCAGTTGCACTAACATGTCCCGCGAACACGTCCTCCAGAAGGTCCGCTCCGCCCTCGGCCGGTCGGAAGGCCAGGCGCCTCCGCCGATTCCCCCGCCGCTCATGCACCCGCCCGAAATGCACACCGACGTGCGCATCGACAAGTTCTGCGCAGCGCTTGAAGCCCTTAACGGCAAGACCCACCGCGCCACCTCCCCCGGCGCGGCCCGCGCCTATGTCGAGACCGCCCTCGCCGGCCGCGATGCCGTGGCCTCTAACGCCCCGTTTCTCAAGGACTGCGGAATCACCAACCTTCCGCGCGTAGCCTCCGGTATTACCGACCGGCTCGAATTGCGCGAACTCTGCGCCACCCGCGGCGTTGGGATCAGTTCCGCCGATTACGCCCTCGCCGATACAGGCACGCTCGTCATGCTCTCTTCCAACGAAGAGGCGCGCATGATCTCGCTGCTGCCGCCCTGCCACATCGCCGTCGTTTCGCGCGAACGCATCCTCTCCAGTCTCGACGAGTTGTTCACCATCCTGCCCCTGCCGGCCGACCGCTCCAGTTCGATGGTCCTCATCACCGGACCCTCCCGAACGGCCGATATTGAACAGTTTCTCGTTCGCGGCGTTCATGGCCCCGGCGAAATCCATGTTGTGATCGTATGATGCGGCTGGTTTTGTTGATCATGTTGCTAAGCCTGCCCCTGGCGGCGCAGGTTTTTGAAATGGGCGTCACCGGCGGCGTGAACCGCCATTCCGGCAAAGAGATCGGGACCTTCCGCGTGGCCGACACCGCTTCCATCACACTCGAAGACGGCTGGCGGATCGGCTTCCGCATGACCTTCAACAATTGGCGGTTCTTCGGCCACGAACTCGGCTACGCCTACAACCGCACCCAGTTCCGGCTGAACGACGTCGAACCCATCGAGTACGGCACCGCCATCCACCAGGGCTTCCATAACTTCCTCGTGTACGCAACGCCCGAAGGCTCGCGCGTGCGCCCCTTCGCCGCCGGCGGCGGGCACTTCTCCAACTTCATCTGGCCCGGACAATCGGTCAGTTACGGCGGCGGATCGACGAAATTCGGCGTCAACTACGGCGCCGGCGTAAAAGTAAAGATCACCCCGATCTTCGCCATCCGCCTCGATGTCCGCCAATACCTGACCGGCAAACCCTTCGACCTGCCAAACCAGACCGGCAAGTTCCGCCAAAACGAGATCTCAGCGGGATTTTCGCTTATTTTGTAAGCCCCAAGATGGCTCTGCCCTTCTCCCCTCGACGGGAGCCGCTGGGGCAACAGACCGGTTTACTCTTCCGGAACCTGTACGAAGAACTCGTCTTCGCCCAGCGCGCGCCCGTCCATGGCGACAAACCGCAACCGGTACTCGCCCGGAGTGTCTGGCGCGTCCATTGAGATCTGGATGTGTTCCGCGACAGCTCCGCCAACGGTCACCGCCAGGGGTGGTCCGGCCGGAGTTTCTATACCGGCATCCACTCTTATCGTCTGTAAGTGTCCCTCCACGGAACTCACTCCCGCGGACACCGACAACAGCACGACCATGCGCTGAGCGGGCTCCACCACCGTGTCCTTTACGGCCACTTCCACCTCTTCGACCACGGCAAGCGTGCCCGTATAGCCCAGCAGAACGGCCAGCACCTGGCGCAGATCCTGATTCTTATAGATCTCGCCATGCTCCCCGCCGACAAATGCGCCTTGGACGCCGTTGGCGAGCGACGACCATGTCGGCACGGTGCCGTCGCCGCCGTCTTTCACGTCGATCCGATCGAGATTGGCCGGATTGCGGACGTCGATCCTCACCCCCGTGGTTGTCTCCATCCGTGTCCCCGAAAAGAAGAAATAGCGAACATCGGCGGGCCGCCGCGCCAGATCCATCGACTGATGAAACGCCATGGACGAAGCAAGATTCGAAAGACTCAACCCCAGCGCCGCTGCCAGGCTTCCTAACTGCAAAGGTGTGTAGCGCGAACTCACATCCGCGTTCCAGAAGCAGGGCTCCCACTCAGGCGGTAGCAACTCGTACACGGCGGGGAAGCGATCGTCGCTTGCCACCTCCTTCACCTGCGGCCCGGTCAGGAACACCTTCCGGTCGTAACCGAGGATGGCCGGCAACGCCATCGGAGAACCGCGATGCGGTGTGCCGAGCGTTATCAGTGCCCGCACTTTCGCGAACGCCGCGCGGTGATCGAACCGGCGCGATTCCAGGTAGTGTCGGCAGACCAGACCGCCCATGGAGTGCCCGATAAGTATGACCTCCGTATCGTCGCGGATGCGGTCGAGCCGATCCGCCAACGCCTCAGCGGCTTTGAAATTCGACCGGCGCCAGTCATAGGGCAACGGAACGAGCGTGCCGTCGCTTTCATGAAAGCCGCACTTCTCCAGCGTCTTCATCAACGCCTGATACTGCGTGGAAATCGAAACGGACCGAATAATGTCTGTCGCGACAAGATCGTCCGACATCAACTCGCGCAGCTTCTTGTAACCGAAGATGAAGTCCTTCGGACTGCCGGGCCAGATCACCTGCCCGCCAAGCGCCAGCACCGATCCCATGATGCCGGGCACGAAGACAACCGTTTGTTTGCTCATCCAGGTACGATCTCTCGTTTCTTGATTACCCCGGCCAGCACCGGAACAAGGCCGAACGCCAGCTCAACAATCTTGGCGTCGTTTCTTGGCTTCCGTTTGCGTTTTGCGAAATGCTGCTCCATCGAGACGATCGCGACACGGCCTTCGCGGTGGCTCATAGGGTTCGGCGCGGCGAGTTGCCACGGCGTAAACGCAATTAACTCGTCCAATCCGAGATGTTCAGCGACGCGCGCCGCATGCGGCACGAGTTCGCCGGCCAGCAGCCGAGGCTTGTCGTCTTCAAACTGCGAGCCGGCGGCAACCACACCGATCGGTACCGGCGCGACTACCGCGTGAACGTTGATGAGCGGCATGCGGCCGATCTTCGCGAGCATAGCGGGCAGGTCGCCCAAAATCAGTTCCAGATCCCACAGCCCGACCTCCTTAACGGCAACGAATCCCCGCAAACGGTGCTCCGCCCGCCGCGCTTCCGACTGGCTCGAATACAAAAGGACCTTGGGCTGGCTCATAGGGCATCATCCTCCTGTTCCTCAAACAGGTGCGTCACCTGGTAATGCCGGTAAAGCACCGGAATCGCCCACTCGAACGAACGTAGGTCCCCGGCAAGTTGCAGACGCCCTTCCACCATGGCCCGGTCGATGTCGCCGTCACGCAACAGGCCGCGGTAGAGACCCCCAACAAACGCCGCCACCGTGTTATTCGGAACGGGTAACTGGTTGGCCACCACGGCAGGAATGCCTTCCCGGATCAACACGGCGGAGAGGACCGCAAAGTCGTCTTCGAACTTGCCGTCCGCCGTCGAGCACGCCGATAGAACCACCATCCGCAGGCCCAGGCCGGAAACCAGGCGTCCGAACTCAGGAGCCTCCATAAAATCGCCGGCGCGCGTCTTGGGATTTATGAATACCAACCGCCCCACGCCCTCGGGCGACACATCGCCGTGACCCGAAAAATGGAGGATGTCGAACCGGTTTTCGGCCAGCGCGTCGCGAAACGACTTCTTCGTTGCGCCGTCCACCACCGTAAACTTAAACCGCTTCGGCAGGTGCTGGCGAAACGCGTACTCAAGCGATGCTTTCACCGATTCAAAGTCGACCGCCACCTGATCCCGGGGCGACGCGGAAACAAACAGCACCCTAACCGTTGCGTTCAGCGCAATCGCACGCGGCGCCGCATGGCCCTCGGCCGATACAATACGCGCCAGCATCCGTTCCCGCCGCGGCCCGCACAGGATGCCCGGCTCCTGCATCATCTCCCAGGGCAGGGAAGTCAGAAGCGGATGAGTGGATAGGATCTGCAGCCGCACGTCCGATTCCGGCAGCCGTTCCCAAAGCTCCTTCACATCGTCACGGACCAGAAATCCAAACAGGTTCTGGCCGAACGCCACGCATTCCTCAGGCGAAGGTACAGGAGGTACACCACGGACGGCGCGTTCCAATAGGTCCCGGAACGCATTGAGCGCCTCCGCTTCCCATAGAGGCGCCACCGCTGTCGCGAAATCTCCGTTCGCGCGTGCCAGAACGAGCGCCGCTTCGGGCGACTTCGTATCCAGCAACGCCAAGTCGAGAACCGGAGCCATGCTGAATCAAAAGAGTACCGCATTCGCCGGTCGCGCTTCCAGGAGTGCGCTACTGTAAACGGTTTACCTCGTAGCGTATAAGGAGATCGTGTGAATCCGATAGTTAGCGCGATTGGCTGGCATATGGTCGGGGCCCTGTCCGCCGCATCGTTTTATGCTCCCATCGGCAAGGTCCGCAAATGGTCTTGGGAGACCACCTGGGCGGTGGCCGGCATCTTCTCCTGGGTTCTGTTGCCCATTGGTGTCAGCTTCTTCTTCCTGCCCGATTTCACCGCGTTCTACGCAGGTATCGACTCGAATACCCTGTGGAAGGCCTTCCTGTTCGGTTGTATGTGGGGCGTGGGCAACGTCAGCTACGGGCTGACGATGCGCTACATGGGCATGGCGCTCGGCATCGGCATCGCCATCGGCACCACCCTGGTGGTGGGTACCTTGATGCCGCCGTTCCTGCATGGACAGTTCCTGTTCCTGTTCACCTCGCGCAGCGGATTGATCACGCTCGCCGGTATCCTGGTCGCATTGATTGGTGTTGCCGTTGTAACGTACGCCGGGCATCAAAAGGAAGTGAAACTCGGTATCTCCGCCGGGCAGATCGACGTAAAGAAAGGTCTGCTGCTGGCTGTGCTCTGCGGCATCTTCTCCTCAGGTATGTCTTTTGCCATCGACTCCTCTAAACCCATGGAAGCGGCGGCGCTCCAGTTAGGCGTACCGCCTTTGTACGCGGCGCTTCCGAGCTACGTCGTCATCATGGGCGGCGGAGCGATCGTCAACTTCGCTTACTGCATTACCCGCCTGCTGTTCAAGCACGACCTGTCGTTCCGTGCCGATTATTCGCAGCCGGCGGCGACTAACCTGTCCAACTTCCTGCTCGCCGCTACCGGCGGCATTATGTGGTATCTACAGTTCTTCTTCTACGCCTGGGGAGCAGCCAGCGTTCCGCCTCGCCTGACTTACGTGAATTGGATGCTCCATATGAGCGGCTATGTGCTGTTCGGCGGGTTGGTCGGTCTTGCGCTCGGTGAATGGGCCAAGGTGGACCGGCGCACGATCGCTATTCTTTGGATCGGGATCGCCATCATCATCCTGGCTGCGAATCTCGTGGGCCTCGGCATGGCCATCTGAAACGGACGATAGAATAGTCGCTCGATGACTCGTCGATCGACGTTCCACGCGACAGCGGCCGCTGCCGGCCTTTGGGCGAATGCGGGATACGCGCAAGCCGTGCGTGGCCTGCCCGCCCTCAAGATCACCAACGTCAAGGTGTTCGGCGTGTGCCCGCCGTTTCCGGGGTTCAACCTCAAGGCGTATACGCGGCTGGTGGTCGTCAAAGTCGAAACCTCCGAACCGGGCCTGTATGGCGTCGGCTGCGCCACGTTCACGTTCCGGCCGGAAGCGGTGATGGCAGCGATCGAGCAATCGATCAAGCCGTTCGTGATAGGCAAAGATCCCGAGCTGATCGAAGACCTGTGGTACGCGATGAATGCCAGTTCCCTCTGGCGTAGCGGCCCGGTGCTGCACAACGCGATCAGCGGCATCGACATGGCGTTATGGGATATCCAAGGCAAGCGCGCGCGCATGCCCCTCTACGATCTGCTGGGCGGCCGGATGCGCGCCGCGGCCCAATGCTATGCCCATGCCGCCGGGCGCGATGCGTCGGAGTGCGCCGAGTCGGTCCGGAAGCTGATGGCGGAAGGCTATAAGCACATCCGCATCGAACTGTCGGACACGACTGTTCCCGCAACAGACGCCACGATGACCGCGGCCACCCGCGGATTGCCCACGGCGGCGATGCAGAATAGCGGCCGCTACCTGCGCGAAACGCCCAAGCTGTTCGCCCACATCCGCAAGGCCTGTGGAGACGAGGTGGAACTTCTGCACGATATCCACGGCGAACTGCACCCGGCCGAGTGCATCGACATGATCAAGCGCATTGAGCCCTACCGGCCGTACTTCATCGAAGACCCGTTCTATCCCGAAGAAATCGGGTTCATGACGCGCCTGCGCCAGGCGACCACGGTACCGATCGCCATCGGCGAAAAGTTCGTGAATAACCACGAGTATGTCGGCCTCATCGCAGATCGGTTGATCGACTTCATCCGTGTCCACCAATCCTATATAGGCGGCATCACGCGGGCACGTCGGCTGGCGGTGCTGTGCGAGTGGCACGGTGTGCGGACCGCCTGGCATGCCCCGCGCGACACATCGCCGGTCGGCCACGCCGCCAACGCTCACCTCGACCTGGCCGTCCCGAACTTCGGGATTCAGGAGCGGATCGTCTTCGGCGACACCGTAGAAGAGATCTTTCCCGGCTGCCCCAAGATCAAGGACGGCATGATGACCGTCACCGGCGCGCCGGGCCTGGGCATTGATATCAACGAGAAACTGGCCGCGCGCTTCCCATTGCCCGATGAACCCGGTAACTTCGGTCCCAAGCGGCGGCCCGAAGGTGGAGTAGTGGAGAACTGACACGATGAATCGCCGCAGCCTGTTCGCACTACCCTCCGCTGCACTGGCCCAAACCTATTCGAACGCCACGCGCGGCCTGCCACCGCTGAAGATCGCAGATGTCAAGGTGATCACTACCAACCCGCCCTATGCCGATGGCAGTATCTCGACGATGCAGCGGTTGGTCATCGCCAAGGTGGAAACCAGCGAGCCGGGCCTCTATGGACTCGGTTGCGCCTCGTTCGTCTTTCGCCCGGGGGCGGTAAAGACTTACATCGAGAAGTATTTGAGGCCGTTTGTGATCGGTAAGGACCCTGCGATGGTCGAGGACATGTATCATTCGATGCACGCGAGCGGCCTGTGGCGCGGCGGCCCCGTGGAGAACTATGCGATTGCCGGTATCGACATCGCCTTGTGGGACATTAAAGCCAAGCGCGCCAACATGCCGCTTTACCAATTACTGGGCGGTAAGACTCGCGGCGCGGTGGAGTGCTATGGCGACGCCGGTGGCAACACCGGTGAGGAGATGGCGGAAAGCGTCCAGAAGGCGATGTCGCGCGGCTACAAACATGTGCGCATGAACTACCGCCAGGGCAAGCTGGAACCTTCACCCGGCATCGAAGGCATGCCGATGGGCAACGCACTCGGCACAGGCGCGGTGATCGATCCCGACGAGTGGTGCCGCGAGATACCACGCATCTTTGAGCACGTCCGCAAGGTGGTGGGCGACAAAGTCGAACTGATGCAGCACTTACACGGCCAGTTACCGCCGATCACTACGATCCAGATCGTCAAGCGCCTGGAACCGTTCCGCCCGTACTTTTTCGAAGATCCTTTCTATCCCGAGGACATCGCCTATCTAAAGGTGCTTCGCCCGCAGACGAGCGTTCCGATTGCCATCGGCGAGAAGTTCGCGAACCGGCACGACTATGCGGGGCTGATCCGGGAACGTTTGATGGACTTCATCCGGATTCACATCCCGACTATCGGCGGATTGACCATGGCCTGGAAAACCGCTTGTTTGGGCGAATGGTTCAACGTCCGTACGGCATGGCACGCACCCGGCGACCTGTCTCCTGTCGGCCATGCGGTAAACGGCCATCTAGACCTCGCTTCGCCCAACTTTGGTATTCAGGAGGGCGCGTTCATCCAGGGCGACGTCGTACGCGAAATTTTCCCCGGCACCCCGGTGATCAGGAACGGGTACCTCTATGTGCCGGACTCTCCGGGTCACGGTGTCACGATCAATGAGCGTGCGGCGGCCCGGTATCCATGTTCTCTGGAAGGCGGAAACTTCGGACCGAAGCGGTTTCCGAACGGGTCGATTGTGAGCAACTAACTGACTTACTGTTTAATCAATTCAACGATCGGCGATTCGTCGGGCTCGCCGGGCTTCCGGTACCGGTATGGCGACGGCAAGGCTACTTCCCGTTCCATCCAGTCCGTCGGGTTCGTCCAGATTACTGTCCGCTTGCCCACGGCACGCACAGCGTCGGGCAAGTCCCAATGCAGCAGCAGGCCCGGCAGCAAGGCATCAAACAGATTGGTGTGCAAAGGCCGCTCCAGCGCATCTGCGTAGCTATATGGTGTGCCGTCAATCCAGAGGCCGGCGATGCGTTCATCGGCGACTGCCGCGAGCAGTGCCCAAATCCCTTTGACGCCTCGTCCGACCAGGTAAATGGACTTGGGGTCGACTTGCTCATGCGTCGCCAACACATCAAGCCCGCGCAGGATGTCGTGCGAACGTTCGGCCGCCAGGTTGCCTCCAATTGCGTCTGAGCGCAGGTTCACCAGCCAATTTCCAAGATACGGTCGCTCGTCGTTGGTGGCCGGCGAGTCGCGAGGCTCGATTTCCAGCGCCACCATGCCGCGCCCGGAAATCTTTGCCGCAAGCTGTGAAGTAGACGGGTCGGCCACGATGAGCAGTGCGGGTCTCCGGGCCTGCTTTGCGGCAGGTAAATGCCATGTGCCCCGAATGAAAAGCCCAGGCTCCGTCTCAATCCGAATGTGGTTCCCATCCGCTTCCGTATGGACGGCACGGCCGCCGGTAACGATCCCGCGCCGATGTAACTCGCCAACCAATTCCGCGGCGGGCCGTGGTGATCGCCGGGCCAAATACTCAGCCGAGATCACCTGGTGCAGCTTGCGGCTGTGCGGCTCTTCCTGCACCTGGCCGGACCGGGTAACGACCAGTTCCTGGTCGGAGTAGAGCGGAACATCCTGTTCCTTTGCATCTCCTTCACCGTTTCTTAGCCACCGAAGCATCCACGCGTAAATCTCCTGCCGTGTTTCGAGCGGTGTTCCGTGCGGACCTGGACCGACGAAGTACCGTACCCGATCGGCCGCGCCGTACAGTTCATAAAATCGGCGTACTTCGTCATAGACGATCTTCACCCCCGGCGGTGTAAAGAAGTCTCCTTCCGTGGCGAGGATCAGCCACGGAGCCGGCGCCGCAGCCTCCAGGAAATCCGCGTGGTCCAATCCGGACGACAGGAACCGTGGCAGGCTCATCTCGGAATCGGGGAAGGCGCCCGTGTATAGCAGTCGCAACGAGTTCAGGTAGCAGGCGGGCGCCGCTGCCTTCACCCGATCGTCAAACGCGGTAATCAGCGTGGTGACATTCCCGCCGCCTGAGCATCCTGCTACACCAAGCCGGTTCGCATCGACATCCGGGCGCGAAGCAAGATAGTCCAGCGATCGTTTTGCATCCCAGATGAAATAGCGTGCCACGCTCAAGCCGATCAGATTCGCCTGCGCACCTGCCTGTAAGTGCTCGTTCGCGCAACAGCCACCTGCATGTTTGCGCTTCTCCGGATCGAGCGCCTGGATTCGTTCGCCCAGCCCGATCGGATCGTATACGAGCGCGACGAAGCCCTTTGCGGCCAGATTCGCACCGATCCGGTGGTTCTCTGTCTTGCCCGTGGTTGTGTGGCCCGTCGGTAATAACACGGCCGGATAGCTGCCGGGTTGGTTCGGACGATACACGTTACCGGTAACATAAAATCCCGGCAGCGACTCATAAATCACTTTCTCCAAGCTGTAAGCGTTGTTTGTGAACAGTTGGGTGACTCGGGCGTTTAGGGGTCCGTTGTAGTAAGGCAGCCCACCGACCAATTGGTTCAGTTTCGCGCGTACCTGCTCCCGGCGACGTTCTGCCTCCGCTTTCGTGCGTATCGCCCCGATTGTCTTATCGCGCTCGTCCAGAAACTTCTGCGCGCGGCCATTCATCCACTCCAGCAGCGGGTCCGGGTCCGCGGAAGCAGCAAAGTAACCAGAAATGGCAAAAGCCAGAGCCACGAACCGGCAGCCAGACTGCATCCCGCTATTGTGCCATCGACCGAAGTCATTGCTGCCGAACTCCCCGGCGGCTTGCCCGACCGGCCACTTAGCCCGTTCTTTGCTATAAGTAAACAAACAGCTATGAAAATCCTGTTATTCGCGTTCGCCGCACTGCCGCTATCGGCCGCTAGAAGCACCGTGTCGCTTGATGGCGAATGGATGGTGGCGGAGTCGAAATCGGCCGCGCCGCCTGACACGTCAGCTTACACGCGCCGCGCGCCGGTTCCCGGGTTGGCCAACCTGGCCCAGCCTGCGCTGCCGGATGTCGACCAGTTCGATTCGCGGGAGTTCATCGCGGTATCGATTCGCGAAAAACGGTTGCCGGAATCGGCGCGGGTCACCGTCGCCGGAGTGACGCGCCAGCAGCGCGATTACCTATGGTTCCGGCGCACGTTTCGTGCTCCGGCGGCCACACCGGCAGCGATTCTGAAGGTTGGTAAGGCGCAATTCGGGACGGCGGTTTGGCTGAATGGCGCGAAGGTGGGCGAACATTTGGGATGTTTCACGGCTGGATTCTTCGATCTGCGCGGCGGGATCAAACCGGGCGCGGAGAACGAGTTGGTGATCCGCATCGGCGCACATCCGAACATGGTGCCGGTGTGGGCGCCGGCGGGCACGGACTTTGAAAAGTATAAGTGGACGCCGGGTATTTACGACTCAGTATCGGTGGCGTTCTCGGGCCTACCGGTTATAGAGGCAGTGCAAGTGGCTCCGCGGCCGGCTAAATCGTCCGCAACGGTCCAGACACAGCTTTACAACCCCGGCAACACACCAGTCGAGTTCACGCTGCGGCATACGGTCGGGAACGCCACAGCGGGTGGGGCCTTCACCTTGAACGCCCGAGAGCGGCGCATGTTGGTGCACTCAATTGCTATCCCGAACGCGCATCTGTGGACACCGGAAGATCCGTTCTTATACACGGTCAACACGACCGCGGGCGGCGATTCGGTTGCGACTCGGTTCGGCATGCGCGAGTTCCGGTTTGATACCGCCACAAAGCGGGCGTATCTCAACGGGAAGCTGTATTTCCTTCGGGGTTCCAATATTACATTGCACCGGTTCTTCGAAGATCCACAGTGTAAGCGCCTGCCGTGGGACCGCGCGTGGGTGCGCAAACTGCTGGTCGACCATTCGAAGAGAATGAACTGGAACTCGTACCGGTTCTGTATTGGTCCGGTGCCGGATATGTGGCTGGATATTGCGGATGAAGCCGGGTTGCTGGTACAGAACGAGTTCTTCATCTGGAACGGCCGCGAGTACTTTCCGCCGTATAAGACTGAGGAGTTATTAGCACAATACGCCGAGTGGATTCGCGACAATGCAAACCATCCGAGCGTAGCCATCTGGGATTCGAATAACGAGACGGACGCTCCGATTCTTCGCGATGTAGTTATCCCGGCCATGCGAAAGCTGGACCTGTCGAACCGGCCTTGGGAGAACGGGTACGGCATACCGTCGGGTTATGACGATCCGGTGGAAGACCATCCATACGTCTTCAACAATGTGTACTCCGGCCGGGATTTCCAGATGGTGAATCTCGAAAAGATGACGGGCGCTAAGACGACGAACGCTGGCCATCCATCAGGGCATGCGGTGATCGCGAACGAGTATGGATGGCTGTGGCTCAACCGCGACGGATCGCCGACACGGTTAACCGAAAAGGTGTACGAGTATCTGCTTGGTCCGAGCTCGACCGCGCAGCAGCGATTTGAGTTATATGCCTACTACCTGGCAGGATTGACGGAGTTTTGGCGAGCACACCGCAACTTTGCCGGAGTGCTGCACTTCACGACGCTGACCTGCAGTTATCCGGGTGTAAAGACTTCAGATCACTTTCGGGATGTGACCCGGTTGGAAATGGAGCCGAACTTCGCCGATTGGGTGAGGGAGTCTTTCAAACCTCTTGGACTGTACATTAATTTCTGGCAACCGACGTTAAAACCGGCGGAGAGCCGCGTGTTCCCGGTGATGATGGTGAACGACGAACCGCGGCCGATTGCGGGGAAGCTTACAGTCAGATTCGAACCGGGCGGGCACAAAACTGAACAACCGTTCGAACTGCCGGCCTACGGGCAACATACATGGAACGTGACTCTGGCGGCTCCGGCGCAAGCGGGAACCTATTTGTTGCGCGCCGAAGCACTGGAAGCAGGTAAGACCGAGCCGACGCTATCAAGGCGAAAGGTAGAGGTGCGGTAGGTACCTACCAGCGCTGCGGATTTATTTGGTGTGGCGTTCGGACCTAGGGTATAAACGGGAGGAATGCTTACAAAGCTGATCGTTTCGTTCTTTGCCGCATTGCTCCCCGCGCTAGCCGTCACGTATGAAGTCGGACCCGGACGCACTCTCGCGCGCTTAGCCGCAGTTCCATGGCGGCAGTTAGGACCCGGCGATACCGTGCTGGTGTACTGGAAACCCGAGCCGTACCTGGATAAGTTCGTCATCTCGAGATCGGGAACAGCGGCCGCTCCGATCACGCTACGCGGCGTTCCAGGGCCCGATGGATCCCTGCCGGTGTTACAAGCGAATGGCGCCGAAACCGCGCCGGGCCTGCGATACTTCAACCCCGAACGCGGGGTGGTGCAGATTGGCGGCAGCGACATCCCGGGCGACGCTGTGCGGCCACAATATGTGGTGGTAGAGAACCTGGAAGTGCGTGGCGCCCGTTCGCGCAATGCGTACTTCACGGCCGGGCAGACCAGCATCCAGGCTTACGCCGACAACGCGGCGGGCATATATATCGAGCGCGGTGACGAGATTGTCGTTCGAAACTGCATCCTGACGGATAACGGGAACGGTATGTTTGTGGGGAACGGGAAGAATGTCACTCTTGAGAAGAGTTATATCTACGACAACGGATATCCCAACGACGACGATCAGCACCACAACGTGTACCTGCAGTCCGCAGGCATGTTGGTGCGATACAACCGGTTCGGTCCTCTAAAGAAGGGATCGCAGGGGAACAACATCAAGGACCGGTCGGCGGGGCTGGTGATCGCGAATAACTGGATTGAAGGCGGTAATCGCCACCTCGACTTAGTCGATATCAGCATGCCGGAGATCCGGGACGATCCGCGGTATCGGACTACCTACGTGTACGGCAACGTATTCATCGAACACCAGGCGAACGACAATAATCAATATATTCAGTACGGCGGCGACGGCGGCGACCGGGCGAATTACCGCAAAGGCACGCTGCACCTGTACAACAACACGTTCATATCCTACCGGCCAAAAGGCGACATGACCACGTGGGTGCATCTCACGACGATGGAGGAACGGGCGGAGGTCCGGAACAACATCGTGGCGCTGCCGCGTGGGTCGGACTTTCAGATTTCTTATGATTTCGGCACTATCGAACTAAGTAATAACTACCTGCCCACGAACTATGGCCGGGCGCAGTTCGAGATTGCTCCGGTGGTGGTTCGTGAGGTCTCGCCCAATGTGCGCGGCGATAACCCCGGCCTTGCGGATTTGAATGCGATGGACTTCCGGCTGCTGCGAAGCTCTCCCGCGATCGGCGCCGGTATTGCGCTGCCTTCCTCGCCGGCGAGCTATCCGGTTGACCGCGAGTATGTCGTCCATCGCGACAGCCGTCCGCGGCCACGCGGCGCGCAAGACTTAGGGGCATTTCAGGCTCCGGGCGACCCGACGCCCAAGATCAACACGTCGATGACAGCGAAACAGACATCGCCTTATGCGTATCTGACGATCATGGGTGAGGACCTGGCGCGCGGCGTCAGTATCCCACCGCTTACAGGCGACTTCCCAACCAGCGTCGATGGCGTTCAGGTGAAGATCAACGGGCGTGAGGGCTATCTGCAGTATGTCAGCCCGACACAGATCAATGTGCTCACGCCGGCCGATACCGCGCGCGGTGAAGTACCCCTGGAAGTTCTGACGCCGTTCGGTCCCCTACGGTCGATCATTGTGCTTGCCGATGCGGCGCCGGTATTATTCGCCGCGCCTGTGAACGACCGTGTCTACGCGACCGCGGTGTTTGCTCTGGACGGAAGTTTGGTGACGCCTTCCAAAGGAGCCAGGGCAGGGGATTATGTTTTGCTTTTCGCGACCGGGCTCGGAACAACAGCTACGCCGCCGCCAATCGGCCTCCCGCTCGATGCCGCCTATCCCGTGGTGGACTTGAGCGCGGTAAAGGTTCTGATTGGCGGCGTAGATACGCCGGTTCTATACGCCGGCATGACTTATGCGGGTTTGTTCCAAATTAATATCCAGATCCCGCCGGGGGTTCGGGCCGGAGACCAGCCGCTGGCGCTCGCGGTGGGGCAGGCGAGTACCGGGCAGCCGGTCTTTCTGCCGATTACCAATCCCTAACGAAGTTATTTCTGCTTGGCGATGATCTTGTCTTTGATCTTGTCGTAAGTCGCTTCGGGAATGATGTTCTTCTGAACCAGTTCGTTCTTGGCGCGGTAGGGGCGGCCTTTGACGATCTTTTGGGAGTAGGCTTCGCCGATTCCCGGCAGAGTCCGCAGCGCGTCGGCACTGGCGGTGTTGATATCGATGAGGTCGGTTGCGGCGGCCGCTGCCTTCTTGGCCGTCGCTGAAGCATCCTTAACGGCGCCTTTCGTTGGTCCCTTCTGCGCGAAGGCAAGGCTGAGTCCGAGAACAAGTACACCTAGGGCTGAGAAAAGTCGCATGGCACATTATAGGCTCAAGGCGGCGGTGCGGCGCTAGGCTTGGGGGGCTGGTTTGTTCCGCAGGTTCGACTCAAACAGCCAATCGATTTGGATGGGTTCGCACGGAGTGCAGAGATAATCAGCAGCACCCTGTTCCAGCATGTCGAGCCAGAGCGAGGTGTCCGCGTCGTGACCCACCGCCACTACGGGTACGTCACGGTGCTGCCGGCGTACGGCTTCGAGCATTCGGGCGAGCGAAATTGGGTTCGTCCCGCAGAAAACGATGTCGACTGAGGCGATGGATTCCGGAGTGCGCACCGGGTTGTGGCCCATTCGCGACAGCGTTTCGGTGAGTTGCCGGGATGAGGCGGGGTCGAGTTCCGCCAAGAGGGCAGTCGCTTGATACGACACTTTCAACTACCTCCTAATCTGGCTTCTGCCCTGAGTATGCGCCTTCCCGGGCGAAATCTTCAATAGGTTTAATGCTTCGTTAGCGGGCGAAAAGTCCCGTAGATACTTTACTTTTAAGTGCGCTGCTAAAATTGCGTGTTGGAGATGCAAGATGGCTGTGAAACCGCGGCGTAAGTCGCTTGTGGCAGATATCGGCGGTGTGAAAGTTGGGGGAAATCATCCGATTGTCGTCCAGTCGATGACGAACACCGATACGGCCGACGTGACGGGGACCGTGAATCAGGTGATGGCGCTGGCGCAGGCCGGGTCGGAACTGGTCCGCGTGACCGTCAATACGGAAGAAGCGGCGCGCGCCGTCCCAAAGGTTGTCGAAACTCTGCGGATGTTTGGGGTGAAGGCGCCGATTGTTGGCGATTTTCACTACAACGGCCATATCCTGCTGAAGAAGTATCCCGATTGTGCCCGGGCGTTGGCGAAGTACCGCATCAACCCCGGCAACGTGAACATCGGCAAGAAACACGACGACAACTTCCGGACGATGATCGAATGCGCCATCGAGTACGACCGGCCGGTGCGCATCGGGGTCAACTGGGGTTCACTCGACGGGGCGCTGCTGACCCGTATGATGGACGAGAATGCGACGTCCGCCAATCCGCTCGATGCACAGACAGTAACGATGAAGGCGATTGTCGCAAGCTGCCTGCTGTCGGCGGAGGCGGCGGTGAAGTACGGCCTGGCGCCTGAGAAGATTATCCTGAGCGCGAAGGTCAGCAATGTTCAGGATCTGATCACCGTCTATCGCGACTTGGCCGAACAGTGCGAATATCCGCTGCACTTGGGATTGACGGAAGCCGGCTTGGGGAGCAAAGGGATTGTGGCGACCACCGCCGCGCTCTCGATTCTGCTGCAGGAAGGAATTGGCGACACGATCCGGGCGTCGCTGACGCCGCTGCCCAATGGCGACCGTACGGAAGAGGTGCTGGTCTGCCAGCAGGTTTTGCAGTCGCTGGGAATCCGGAACTTCACACCGCAGGTGACGGCGTGTCCCGGGTGCGGACGCACAACAAGCACGTTTTTCCAGGACATGGCGGACCAGATTCAATCCTATTTGCGTGACCAGATGCCCGTCTGGAAGCAATCGTATGCCGGGGTGGAGGAATTGAAAGTGGCGGTGATGGGCTGTGTGGTGAACGGCCCGGGAGAATCGAAGCACTCGCATATCGGGATTTCACTGCCGGGGACATTCGAAGAGCCGGTGGCGCCGGTGTATGTGGATGGGAAGTTGAAAACGACCTTGCGGGGCGATCGGATTGTGAAGGAGTTTATCGACATTCTGAACTCGTATGTCGATGCGCGGTACGGGCAGACGGTTGGAGTGGGTGACTAGAAATTCCCGGGGCGCCCATGGTTTGGACGCCCCGGTTTCACGCGCGATCCACTACGGGGCCGGGTAGCGAACCACCGTAAAATTTTTGAGCGCCACTGCGTCAGTGGTAGCTGCCGACATAGCGGCACGGAAATCGACCGTCAGCGCCGCGTTGATGTCGTCAGACGATGCGATCAGGTCACTGAGCATGGATTGGCCTGTGCCCCAGCTTTGTGAAGACAACTGCGCGCCCGTGGTGTGGACGCCGGCCGTTGCGCGAGCGGTGACGAGAGACGTGCCGGCGGTGACGGTCCGGGCGCCGACGGTAGTCGAGCCCCAGCGAACATCGAAACTGAATCCGGTCGTCGAGCCGCCGTGCGACATATCGAAAAGGATTTCGATGCGGTCGCCGGGCCGAAGCAGGCCGGCGGGAATGGCGCACGTTCCGAGACTGGTTAGGGAAGCCGCCGAAGTCGAACCGCCTTGTCCGGTACAGAGAACCTGGGTGAGCGTGCCGCCTGAGCCGGCCGTCCGGTAGGAAGCCAGCAGAACGTCGCCCGGTTGCGGAATGGCGCCCGATACAAATGCGATTGTCTGCGAAGTAATCGAATAATCCAGCCCTTGTTTTTGCAGCATGCCGTTGCGGTAGAGCAACAGGCTTGCGGTCGGGTTGGGCAGTTGAGACAACTGGAACACCGAGTTCGAGCCGTTGATGAAGCCGTTGGGTGTTTCACCATCCACAAAGGTTCCAAACACTCCGGCCCCGCCGCCGCCGGAACCGCACGGGCCGGACGACCCGTCGACGCGAATGCAATCGGAAGCGTTGCCCGAAGCGGCGATCAACTCGCCCTGCGCATTGATGATCGCCGCCGCGCCGGGCGTATAGGAAGAGCCCTTGCGTGCCCGGATGTCCAGTTCCGCCTGCAACCCGTCGACATCGGCGATTGTCACCTCACCTGGTGTCGTGCCGCTGCCGGGCAGCGACGGCCCCATAAGCGGGTCGGAAATGCGGATATCGCGAATTCGCAACGAGTCTACGCTGGGACGCACAGCCCAGTTTTCGGAAAACTGGATGCGGCCATCGGCGATGTAGTGGACCGAGTAGTAAGCAGCCGCGGAAGCAGTAGTTGTCGGGACAAGCTTTACCGTAAGCAGGCCGTCGACCACATTAAACTGCAATCGTTGGCGTCCGATAAACGATGTATCGGCCGCTTCGAAGCTTCGCCACTCGACGATTACTTGTCCGGTGAATCGCGAGCCGTCGGCTTTGTAGACAGTGTCGCGAATGATTGTCAGGGGCGGTGCCGCCCACAGGGCTCCGGTGATCAGCGCCGTGAGCACCGTGAGCGAAAGACGAGTCAACATTGCAACGTAAACCCTCCAAGCCGGGAGTTTAGGTGAAGTCGTCGTCAAAGCCGCTCTGGACGAGAATACCCCCAAGGGTGCTAAGTGTATGAGAGGGCTATAGGTTAGGCGTTAGAAAATATTTTTGAATTAGTTGTGAATGGATTTTTTCGGTATCGGCGAAAAATAGGCGAACATCACTCGCGCTGTTTTCCCAGCCGGTTCTCCAACACCCGCAGCGTGTTCTCTAGCCGCTGCGTCCGGTCGGTTTCCTCCCGTAGCGCTTGCCTGAGCCGTTCGGCTTCCGCCTGCATCCGGTCCCGCTCGGAGTTGGTCGCGGCGGGGCGGGGAGCAACCGTGTTGCGGCGGCCTAGATAGCGAGTGAACTCCTGGGCGATGATAACCGAATTTTTTCGCACCGTGATGCTTACTTCCACATCATCGTGCTCAGGAACGTAGGTGATGGTGCCGCGGCGAATGGTGAGAGCGTCGAGCGTCAGGTTTTTCGACTCTTTGCCGTCTTGTATGGCCAGAGTGCCCGAATCTGCTTCATTGATGGCGGCAGCGGAGTGATCCCACCGGATTACCAGTTGCTGTCCAGCATCCTCGACCCGAAGTCCGACACCGGCGCGACGGCCGCCGCCTTCGGCATACCACCGGACGGCAAGCCCAATTAGTCCCGCCAACGCACATACAACCACAATCCAAAAGAGCTGCCGGCGAAACGTGTGCCGCGGGGGGCCTTCAATCACAGTGGGAATGCTGGCCGGCTCCACCATGGGGACCGGCTCTTCGAACGTTGCCGAGGATGCTGCCCGGAATACTGGCCCCCGCTCGGGTGGATCCGGTGCGGGACCACGCATCTGGGACTTGTGCAAGGGTCGCGGTGGAATGTCGGCGTGAGGGGCTGCCACCCGTTGGGGTTCCCGCCGGCCGTGCAGTGAAGTCGGGCGCCTCGGGCGTCCCGCCGCATGCGGATCGGGCCGGACCACAAACTCCCGATAGCTGGCAGTCGTCTGGACGCCACCCTCCGGTTCACGGAAGAAAAACCCGGCAACGGCCGGCTGCTCTTTCCGCAGCCGCATGACGAGCGAAACCTGCCAGGGCTGTGGAAAGAACTCGTCATAGACGGCAACGTCTTCCGGTGAGAGAAAAACTTCGCTGCGGGTGTGTGTATGGAACCAGCCCACTGGTTCGAAGCCGGGAAGTTCAACGGCAGCACCGCCGATCGTTTCCTGCAAGGCTGTCCGGTCTTTATCAGAAAGCAGGAAACTCGGACCCTTGGCGTGCGAACACTCAATCGGCCGCCATTCACAAATGCGAACGATCGAGCCTTCGTGCTTTCCGAACAGGATTGCTCCGACTTCAACGCCGCCGTGCGGGATCTTTTGAAAGCCCTGTTCGGCGGTTTGGCGCAGTTCTTCCATCACCGATGTGGAATACTCGATTTGGAGAGGCGTGCCCTCTACGGTCCAAGTTTGGAAACTGTCTTCCTGTGGCCGAGTCACTTGGGTTGGCATGGCGCGGTGAAAGGCGTCACACTTGCGCTTTCCTTTCTAGTGTCAATCATAGACCGCAGTGGATCAACGTCCCATTAGTACCAAAACAGTAGTACCCCAGAAGGTAGGCCGGCTTTCCGAGTGTTACGACCCCCGATTCTTCTTTCTCATCGGCGCCATCGCGTCCGGCCCAGCATTCAAATATAAGGAACAGCGCCAGCCTTCGCCGCAACAACAATTTTTTCCTTGACACCGAGGTGCTATTTTTCTAGCATAGTGCTAGAAAAGCAGCAGGAGCTTGAAAATCATGCCCCGCCATCCTCTCAACGGTCTATCGCGACGCGAACGCGAAATCATGGATGTCCTGTTCCGCGCCGAGAAACTGTCGGCTGCCGAGATTCGCGACGCGCTGCAAGATGCTCCGTCTTATTCCGCAGTTCGGGCGCTGTTGCGTACGCTCGAGGACAAGGGCCAGATCCGCCACGAAGAGGAAGGGTTGCGGTACGTCTACTTTCCGGTGGCGGCGAAAGACGGTATGGCTAAATCGGCCGTCGCCCACTTACTGCACACGTTTTTCAAAGGGTCGGCCGAAACCGCCGTCGCTGCCTTGCTGGATGTGTCGGCGGGAAAGTTGTCGAACGACGAGTTGGACCGGATGGCGCAGATGATCGACAAGGCGAGAAAGGAGGGCCGGTAACATGCTCTGGACGTGGCTGCTCGAGGTAGGCTCGAAAGGCGCGGTGCTGTCGGCTGCGATGCTGATCTTGGCGCTGTTACTGCGGCGGACGTCTGCCGCTGCCCGGCATTTCGTCCTTTTTCTCGGCGTTTGCAGCCTGGTGGCAATGCCGGTATTGACGCCGCTTGCCGGCTACCTCGCGACCGTCTATGCTCCCACGGCTGCGACGTTCACTGTTCCCGCGGCGTTTACCAGTCTGACGGTCACTGACGGCCCGGTAGTGGATTGGCGGCGGGCTGCGGCGGGTGTATGGGCGGTGATCGCGCTGCTGCTCATCGTTCGCACGGCCGGCGCACACATCCTGGTAGCGCGGATGGCCGCGCGGGCGCGCCCGTGTGGAACCGTGCCCGGTGCGGTGGTGCGCATCAGTTCTGAGGTCGGCATGCCGTTCACGTGCGGCCTGTTTAGACCGGTGATCCTGCTGCCCGAGTCCGCGGCAGACTGGCCGGAGGAACGGCGTAACGTTGTCCTTCTGCACGAAGCCGCTCATGTGATGCGGCGCGACGCGTTGGCCCGGTTTGTCGCGCAAATCGGGTGTGCGCTGCACTGGTTCAATCCGCTGGCCTGGGTTGCCGCCGCGCGCATGGTGATCGAGCAGGAACACGCTTGTGACGACTGGGTGATTGAGCGCGGAGTGCGTCCGTCTCACTATGCCGAGCACTTGCTCGAGATTGCGCACTATCTGCACGGGCGCTCGATGTGGCGGCCGGCGGCGCTGGCGATGGCCAACTGCTCAGACCTGCAGACACGGCTTCATTCGATCCTGAGAGGCGGGCTTCGCCGGTCTCCCCTCACCCGTGCGGAAGCTGTAATCGCCATTGCCGCCGTGGCGGCGCTGGTTACTCCGCTCGCCGCCATTCGGGCGCAGGCCGGCGGCGCCGTCTCAGGCATTCTCAGCGATGGGAACGGCGTGGTTGCGAATGCGCTGGTTACGCTCCGCGGAGCCAATCAAGCGACGTACCGGACGCGAACGGATGCGGCCGGGAATTACGGATTCGCGCAACTTACTCCTGGTACGTACGAATTGCGTATCGCGGCGCCGGGATTTGCCGAGAGCGTGATGCCGGCGGTGACGGTGGACGCCAACCGTGCCGTACATCTACGGTCCCTCTTGCAGGTCGGCGAAATTCGTGAAGGTCTCGATATCGTGGCGGAACGTCCGGGCGGTCTCGCGCCGGTCTCGGTGGCCCAGAAGCGTCTCCGCATCGGCGGCAACGTGCAAGCCGCCCGGCTGATTCATCAGGTCCGTCCCGAGTATCCGGCGGCGGCGAAACAGGCCGGTATTGATGGAACCGTCCTGCTGCGGGCTGTGATCGGCACCCAAGGCGATGTCAGTCACATCTCGGTTCTCGATTCACCCAACCCTGCTCTCGCCGGCGCGGCGACGAAAGCCGTCCGCCAATGGCGCTACACCCCTACATGGCTCAACGGACAACCCGTTGAGGTCGAAACGACCATCGCCATCAACTACAAACTGAGCCGTTAATTCAAGACTGCTGGAGGTACTTATGCGACGTATTCTGTTTACGCTATTCGTGTTTGCCGCGACACTGCCGGCCGCCACCGTCAAAGGGCGGGTTTACGACCAGTCTGGCGCCGCCGTGCCGCGCGCGACGGTGCAACTGGTAAACCTTGTTGATTCATCGCAGGTTTACAAGGTAACCAGCTCCGGCGACGGCAGTTACCAGATCGAGTCGGTGGTCGCCGGAAAGTACGAGGTGCAGGCACTGGCGCAGGGCTTCGCCTTTTGGCGCCGGCCGAACTTGAACCTGCAAGCAAACAGCGAGGTGCCGCTAAACGTCATCCTGCGCGTCGGCCAGATTCAGGAGGAGATGACCGTCGAGGGCGCCGGTGAATCGCGTCAATCCGGCCCCAAACGCATTCGTGTCGGCGGCAACGTGCAAGCAACAAAGGTTGTGAACATGGTGAAGCCCGTGTACCCGGCGCAGGCGAGAGCCGAAGGCCGGGAAGGCACGGTGACTTTCATGGCGATTATCGACAAGGAAGGCAATATAAAGGATCTGGTCGAAATGACGGGTGGCGACGTCGACCTTGCTAACGCCGCTCGCGAAGCCGTTCTGCAATGGAAGTACCAACCTACCCTCTTGAATGGCATGCCGGTCGAAGTGTCGACGATGATCGATATCAACTTCCGGCTCAAATAGGGGGCGGCGAACTAATCTTCATCGCTCTGTTCAGCGATTGCGGACCCACTCGCGTTGGATCTGGCCTTTGAATGCGAGCGGGTCCGCTACCTCAATCAGCACGGGTGTGGCGTGGTCCTTAGCGGGTAAGAGCACCAGAGACGTAGCTTGCGCCCGATACATGCGAACGCTTTGCCCGTTCGCTGTTCGAAACCAGCCGGAGCGGTAGTGCGAATTCGCAAATCCGTTGGTTCTCATCGTGGGGCGCCATTCCGCATCGGTCCGAATGTCGACCACACGAACGTGGTCAACGTCTACCTCCGAGGCATTGACAGTCACCGGATAGAAACGGTCGTGAACGCGCAACGACTCGGGTGTGAGCGTCCACTGTGGCGGACCCGGTGCGTACAAAAACGCCGCCGCAACCAGTCCAATCGAAAGAACTCCGACAGCGATGCCCACCCACACGGCCGCCGACTGCCACCTGCTGCGACGCGGTATGGGCTCACCTGTCTGGGCCGCCGCCCTAACTGGGGTGTACCGATGGCACACCTCCAGGAATTCCTGTGGATTCTCGGGGCTTAGCAGGCTGGTACCCGTATCCGTGACTACGACAACCATCCGGCTGCGGTCTGTAACATACCACCAGGCGCGGCCCAGCCGGGACGTTCGGAATAATCCGTAGTAACCGAACATCCCACCGCTGCCAAACAGCCGCAGGCTTCCGCGCAGGTCCTCTGGCGTTGCGTTTCGCAACTCGGTGATGGCTCCGATTGGAATGCTGACGGAGCCCACCAGTCGGCGAATGGCAATCTCTTCGTTCGTCACGCGATAGCTTCGCGGCGAGTAGGCGTAGGCCAGTCCGATAATCAGGGCCGAAATCACGGTCACAACCGGCTGGCGGATCAGCAGCGCTACGCCCAGCAGCAGCCCGCAACTTACTGCCGTCACGATCTTGGTCGTGCGGTCGTAAGGTGCAGGGAAGTCGGTCGGCATGCGACACACCTCCACTGCCAGCGATTGTGACACTTTCATAACCCCGGATCAATGGGGTGGCTCTTCGTTGCCTCAAGAGGACCGGTTCCCGCGGGCATTCCCTACCTGAGTACTAAAGTTTCATCCCGCTGGGGCCGATATATGTGATAGGTCGCCCCTAGTGCAATCGGAAGGAGACGCATACCCAGGTGATAGATGGGATTTGTAGGAGAGCCTGTGTCGTAATACTGTTGGCTGCCAGTGCCATCGACGCGCAGGTAGGTTCGCCGGGCGAATTCGGCGCGCCATCGGATGCATTGTTTCAGGATCTGCCCATCGTGCATGCGGCGGCCCTGCACGCCCAAACGCTCGAGGAAGCTCCAGCCAACGTCACAATCATTACCGCGGCCGATATCCGGCGGTACGGTTATCGCACGCTGGGCGAGGCGCTGGCGAGCGTCCGTGGTTTCTACGGAACCAACGATCGGGCCTACCAGTATTTCGGCTCGCGTGGGGTGAATCTGCCCGGTGACTACAACACCCGGTTTCTTGTCATGCTCAACGGCCAGCCCCTGACTGAGGCGATCTATGCGTCCAACAACTTCTTTGGGGCGGACTTCGGCTTGGATCTCGACCTTATCGAGCGCATTGAGGTGATCCGCGGCCCCACCGGCGCGTTGTACGGCAGTAACGGCATGCTCGCCAATATCAATGTCGTCACAAAATCCCCGGTCGGCATCGAACACGGAAGGCTAAGCACCGAAACGGACAGTTTTGGCCAACGCAAGGTAACCGCGTCGACATCGGTCGATCTCGGGCGTGGACGGAATTTGCTCGTTTCCGCGTCCGTGTTCAACAACCGTGGACAGTCGTTGTATGTCCCGGAATACAATACTCCATCCACTGGGTTCGGCTACTCGAGCACGAAAAGCGATCGGGAACGGGGCTACCACTCCTTCGCGAACCTGTTGATCGGCCAGTGGAACCTGATGGCCTGCTTCAACAGCCGTCAGAAGTACCTTCCCATCGGATGGGCGGAGACCGGCATCTTCGACAGTCAGGACTCGTGGGCCATGGACGAGCGGAACATGCTCGGCGCGATGTACTCCCGTGAAGTGCGCCGAGGCGGAAAAATACGGTGGCAGATCTTCTGGGATCAGTACCGGTACACCGCGCAGGAGCACTACCGGGCCGAAGAAGATCTGGAGCCGGTGTACGCGGAATCGAACCGTGCCCAGTGGGTGAATACGCGACTCACT
The DNA here is from genome assembly GCA_020846745.1 of Bryobacterales bacterium. GTDB lineage: Bacteria > Acidobacteriota > Terriglobia > Bryobacterales > Bryobacteraceae > JADLDI01. Next base: position 70,527 of record JADLDI010000082.1, read on the forward strand.
TACGACTTCTCCAACAAGCGCTTGGGCAATATCATGATCGGCGCGTTCAGCGCTTTCGAGTTGCAGAACCGGCAACATGGCCAGACTCGGACACTGGATTCGGTTGAAGATTTTTTCGTCGACGCCGCTGACCGGCAGCAGGCGGTATTCGCGCAGGTCGAACGCAAACTGGCCCGGCGGCTGACTGCTCACGCCGGGCTTCGTTTCGACAATTCATTCAATTACGGTGTCGCGCTTTCTCCCCGGTTGGCCCTGGTGTTCCAGCAGTCAAACCGGACAGCTTGGAAGATCGTCTATGGCCGCCCGTTTCGCAATCCATCCGCATATGAAAAGTATTGGAACGACGGCGTTGCTCTTAGTGCCGCGCTCAACCTCCAAAAGGAAACCGCCCATACCTTAGAAGGGGTGCTCGAACGCAAACTGAAGCGCGGCCTTCTTGCCGTAGCGAACGTGTATGACTATCGATTAAACAAGCTGATTCAAACCAACTACGAGGGGGGGCTTGCTCATTATGACAACGCAAATGCGATAAAGAGCCGGGGGGTGGAGCTGGAACTCGGCGGGCCCGTCTCCGATCGTCTGCGCATGGAAGCGAGCGTTGCCCTCCAGCGGGCGAGCGAGCGGCAAGTGGGATGGCTCGTCAACTCTCCACGGTGGATCGTAAACACTCGCACTTCCTATGACCTGGTACCTAAGCGGGTAACCCTCGCCGGCGCCTTCTACACGATGGGCAGGAGGCTCACCTTCCTTGGCGATGAGGTGCCGCGCGTACATATGCTTGACGTGACCGTGTCGACCGTACGCCTGTCACCGCGTTTCGATATCGTCGCCGGTGTTCGGAATCTGCTGGACGGTAACTACGTACACCCGGCCGCGCTCGCTATCGACCGGATGCCGTTTGAGAGACGGAGTGTGTTCGTCAAACTGATCGCTCGAAGCGGAGAGTAGGAGAGACCTGGTGCCGCAACCTTCGCGGGAAAGGTCGTTCGGAAACAATGCGGCTGGAGTGGACGTGTGGCGGCCCGGCATTTACAGCCGGCGCGGATGGTTGAGCCTCGCGGCAAGCGCCCCGCTCGCGCTGAGCGCCCCGCCCAATCCGGTCGGCGTTCTCTACCGCTCGGGCGCGGAGGCGTTCGCCGATGCCGTGGAGGCATTGAAGAAACGGGTCGAGTCGGCCGGTGGCGTTTGCCGGCTTCTCGATCTGGCCACAGGCGGTGAACGGATCGTGGATGCGCCCTGTCAGTTGATGGTGGCGATGGGGGGAGAAGCGTTGGAACAGGCCGCTCGAGCCAAACAGGCGACAGCCACGATTGCTTCAATGGCTCTGCGTACCGACATCGACAAGCGGAGCGGAGGGCTGAACCTCGTGGGCCGGGTAGCGCTCGACATCCCCGCCTACCAGATTGTCACCGAAGTCGCCGGGGTGCTGGGCTCCAAAACCAGGTTGGCCATGATCCGGAATCCGCAGTCGCAGAAGGTCGCCGATGCGGCGCCGGTGAAGAATGGAACTGTTCAGGTCGTAGATTGCGCGAAGGCGGAAGAGCTCCTCCCCACATTCCTGTCTTTGCGGAACAAGGCCGATGCCGTGGTGGCCGTGCCGGATACGACGTTGTTCAACGGGGCGACCGTCAAGCCCCTGATTCTTGCGTCGTTGGAGAACCGTCTGCCTATCGTCGGCTTTTCGACAAGCTTTGTTCGCGCCGGCGCCGCCATTGGTATCTACCCCGATTTCCGCGAGATCGGTAAGCAGACGGGAGACCTGACCGTGCGTGCACTGGCGGGCGAGCGGCTCAAGGACGAAACGCCGCGGCGGCTGATCGTCGGCGTGAATCCGCAGGTCGTGCGCCTGCTGGGGCTCGACCTAAAGGAACCTCGAAGCTCAGAACTGGTGGTGGTGAAGTGAAACGAACCGGATTGCGTGACCGTCTCAACCGTTCGCTCATGTTGCGGATGCTTCTATTCAACTTCCTGGTGTTGACTGCCTCCACACTGGTGTTGATCGGGCTGTTTCTGGTGGGACAAAGGCAAGCGATGCGTCGCGAACTAGGCCTGCGAGGGAACACAATGGCAAACCTGCTCGCCCGGCAGGCGCAGGTTCCCATGGTTGTAGGAGATAAGGCAGAACTGCGGCGCCTCGCCGAGTTGGCCGGAACGATCGCCGACATCGCTTTGGTAGAGATCGGCGATGGCCGAACGGTTGTCCGTGCGGGAGTGGCGGCTAACAAACAGCGGGGCGGTTTTGTTGAATACCGTGATGTGCAGATCACACAGGCGATTGAAGGGCCCAAAACCAACTCGTTAATGGAGTGGGAAGGCAGTCACAAGGTACGCGATATCGGCCAGGTTCGGCTTGTCATGTCGGGTAAACGGGCGGAGGCTGCCTTCGTCGGAACCGTGCGTACCGCGCTGTTGGTCGGCGGAGCCGCTCTCGGACTGCTGCTCACTTTCAAATTCGCCCAGGTGCGAAGTATTCTAAGGCCCGTCGGTGAGTTGATCCAGGCGACCGATGAGGTGGGTAAGGGCAATCTGGCCCATCGGGCCACGGTGGAACGGATGGACGAAGTGGGGCGGCTGGCGAGCGCGTTCAACGAGATGACGGCTCGCCTCAGTACTACTACCGTCTCGAAAGCCTACGTCGATAACATCCTGCAGTCTATGGCGGAGTCGCTGATCGTAACCGATGCGAGCGGTCTGATTTGTGAAGTCAACCCGGCTGCGCTACGCTTGCTCGGCTACACCCACGAAGCACTGACCGGCCAACCCATCAGCCTGATTCTCCCCGGCTACGTCATCGGAAGTGCCGGCGGCGCCGAACACGCCTTTCTCCGCTCCGACGGAACTTCGGTTGAAGGGCGCATTATGACGGCTCCATTGTCGCCGCGCGACGGAGAAGATCCGGGATGGGTGCTCGTCGGGAGCGATTTGACCGAGATCAAGCGAACCGAGCGTGAACTGATCCGGTCGAAAGAGGCCGCCGAAGCCGCCAATGTTGCCAAAAGCGCCTTTCTGGCGAATATGACCCATGAGTTGCGGACGCCTCTTAACGCAGTGATCAACTTCGCCCAGTTGCTTGAAGAGGAATTGGAAGACCGTCAGGTGGACGAGTTGTTACCGGACGTTCGGAAGATTACAACCGCGGGCAAGCATCTGTTGGGCATTGTCAGTGAGGTCCTCGATTTATCGAAGATCGAAGCCGGTCGGATGGAGGTGCGCCGCGAGCCTTTCTCCGTGGAACAGATCGTTCAGGAAGTAGTGCAAACGGCGGGCCCGCTGGCCGAAAAGAACGGAAACCGGCTGGAGATCGCGCCCAGCGCGCAAGTAGGAATCGTCGAAAGCGACGAACAGAAGTTCCGGCAGAGCCTTCTCAACCTGGTCAGCAATGCCTGTAAGTTCACCCAGTCCGGCCAGGTGACTGTCCAGGTCGCAATCTCGGAAGCGAGCGCGGGCACGATGTGCAGCATTCACGTGAGCGACACCGGCATTGGTATTCACGAGAAAGACCTCGCCAGGCTGTTTCGTCCATTCGAGCAGGTGGATGCTACCGCCGGGCGCAGATATGGGGGCACCGGTCTCGGTTTAGCGATTAGCCGGCGCTTTTGTCAAATGATGGGCGGCGATTTGGAAGTGGAAAGCCAGTTGGGGAAGGGGTCGACGTTTACTATGTCGATTCCAACTAATAGCCCCGCAACAAAGCGTGGGAACTAAGAAAGAAGGAGATCCCTGATCATGTTACCGACGAGAGCGTTGCCGGGCCGCGGGGAGCGATTGCTGCTGGTCGATGACGACGCGGCCTGCCGCGAAGTCATGCAGAGAAGGTTGATCCGCCGGGGCTACAAAGTAGATACCGTCGAGGGCGCCAGGGAAGCGCTCGATATCTTGAGGCGGGTCGAATACGACTTGTTGCTGCTCGATCACAACATGCCCGAAATGACCGGCCTCGAGTTACTCGAGATCCTTCGCGGACCTGAGGCGAAAACCGAATTGCCGATCGTCATGCTGACCGCCCAAGCCGACAACCCGCACCTGTTGAAGGCTTTCGAACTCGGCGCTGACGACTACCTGACCAAGCCGGTCGATTTTGAGGTGGCTCTGGCGCGCATCAGTACCCAGTTGTCTCGCACAAAGGCGGAAAAGGCACTCCGGGAAAGCGAACAGCGTTACTCGTTAGCCGCCCGCGGGACCAATGACGGGCTGTGGGACTGGGACCTCCGCTCGAATAAGGTTTACTATTCCGACCGCTGGAAAGCGATCGTCGGATACGAGGACACAGAGATTGGGCAGGAACCGGAGGAGTGGTTCGAAAGAATCCATCGCGACGATCTCGACCGCGTGCAAAAGGTTATCGATGCCCATCTCACGGGTAACCTGCCGGAGTTTGAGTGCGAGCACCGGATCCTGAAACAGGACGGCACTTATCGCTGGATGCAGGCGAAAGGCCTCGCCGTACGCGGCGCGGACGGGAAGCCCCTGCGCATGGCCGGATCGCTCGCCGATGTTCACCAACAAAAAGTGACTGATCCGCTCACCGGCCTTTCCAACAGGTTGTACCTGCAGGAGAGGCTCGGCGAAGTCATCGAGCGTTCGCTCCGCGAGCCCCAAAAACTCTATGCGGTGCTCTTCATCGATCTGGATGGATTTAAACTTGTCAACGACAGTATGGGCCATCTGGCCGGAGACGCCGTTCTGAAAACGGTGGCGGACCGGCTTAGGCACTCACTCCGCCAAGTACTTCTTGCCCGTTTCGGCGGCGATGAATTTGCTGTGCTGGTGGAGGACCTTGAATCGACGAAAAACGCCGTCGGCATCGCCGAACGCCTTTTGTCCCAAATTCAGCAGCCGTTTCGTCTCGAAGACCGCGACGTGTTCATTTCGGCAAGCATTGGAGTCGCTATCGGGTCCGATGCCATCCATGAGGCCGCCCAGATTCTGCGTGACGCCGACACGGCGCTTTATCGCGCGAAGAACAACGGGCGGAGCCGCGTGGAAGTCTTCGATGAGCGCATGCGCGCCGAAATCCTCGAGCGCGTGGAACTGGAGGGGGACTTGCGCGAGGCCATCCTCCGCCAACAACTTGAAGTCTATTACCAGCCGAAGGTCGAATTGCAGACCGGCCGGATTTGCGGCTTTGAGGCTCTTCTGCGCTGGAAACACCCCAGCAAAGGCATGATCATGCCGGCCCGCTTCATCCCGTTGGCGGAAGAAACCGGCATGATCAACGCAATCGGCAACTGGGTTTTGCGTCAGGCTTGCACCCAGTTGAAGACGTGGCAGGAGACTCTGCCCGACGGGCGCCTGCTCGACATCGCGGTCAACGTCTCGGTTAAGCAACTGATGGACCCGCAATTCGTCAGTGACGTTTCGAGCGTGCTTGAGGAAACAGGTATCGCCGCCCGGTCTCTCTGTCTCGAGGTCACCGAAGGAATGCTTATCCGCCAAGCCTCGATGACCATAGCCATCCTCAAACAGCTAAAGGATCTCGGGGTGCGCATCCAGATTGACGATTTCGGCACCGGCTACTCCTCGCTTGCCTATTTAAGCCGGCTTCCCGTGGATGGCCTCAAGATCGACCGTATGTTTGTGGATAAGATGATGCATACGGGGCGCGAAAAAGAGATCATACGCAGCATCCTCGCCTTGGCCGACGCTACCGGCCTGCAGGTGATCGCCGAAGGCATTGAGAGCCAAGCCCAATTAGACGAACTCTGCGGGGCTGGGTGCGAAAGCGGGCAGGGTTATTTCTATGCTCCCGCCCTGCCCCTTGGCGATGTCGACAACATGTTGGCAACAGGCAAGTATTTGATCGGAAAAGACATACCGTAACGCTGACGCCTGGCTCAAGTCCGCCGCCTGTCCGCCCTGAAGACGGAAACGAACCCAATTCGGCCAATCCCTTCCGGTGACTCCGCCGCCTCTGCCGACGCCTTTTACAAAGCTTAACGCCTGTCGTGCTAACTCGAGCGCCGGTAGACACGTTCTACATTCAGGAGGTTTCAAAAGACCTGATGTTAAATAGAATCTTAAGTGTCGCCGCAATGGGAGCGTTCATGCTCATCGCCCAGGATCAGCCGGGGCCTCGCGGTCCTCGGGGTCGGGGCACCCCGCCCGACCCGGCACAAATGGTCCAGATGCGGGTGAATATGCTGGCCAACCGGCTGAACCTCACCGATGCGCAGAAAACGCAAGCGGTTACCATCTACACGGACGCAGTTACGGCGAGTGAGAACCTTCGCTCGAATCTGCGGACCACCCACCAATCCATCCGCGACGCCGTGAAAAAGAACAACTCGAGCGAAATCGAAAGCTTGTCGGCTTCTGTCGGCACGATCACCGGGCAGTTGACCGCCATCAACGCCAAGGCGGATGCTGCGTTTTACCAGATCCTGACAGCCGACCAGAAGGCAACCTATGATTCAATGCCCATGGGCGGACCGGGCGGCATGGGCGGCATGGGCGGCGGAGCCATGGGTGGTGGCCCCATGGGTGGTGGACGGACTTGGGGAGGGCGCCAGCAGTAGAGAATCCGCATAAAAGGTAAACCCTTTTCCTCCTGAGCCGTATAATGCCGGATCGGTGCTTCCCATCGGAGCACCGTGTCCGGCTTAGTTTTTTGTTGGCACGGTTCCTACCACCGTCGACGCAGATTAAAACGCCGCCACCCGAGCGAGAGCGGGCCAAAACAATGATGCATCTGACACTCTGACTGGATGACAGCGGGTTCTGCCTCATACAATGGGGAATCCGACATGCGAACAGTGGGGATCTGTGTATTTCTACTGGGGTCCCTGTTGATGGCGCAAATGCCTGGCAGGCTGACCCCCGATCAAATCGTCGACGAAGCGTTGGCGCGCAATGCCCGCATACTGGCGGACAGGTACGACATTTCGATCGCCGAAGCGCGCATCCTGCAGTCCCGGATGCGGCCTAATCCATCCTTCTATGGCTCTGGCCAATACCTCGACGTATTCGGCGCCGGATTCAGTCTCGCCAATCCGGGCGGACCGCCCGAACTCGACCTCGGGGCTAACTTCGTCATCGAGCAACGCGGAAAGCGGGCTGCCCGTATCGCTCTCGCGGAAGCCAATCGCAATGCCACGCAAGCCGACGTACTCGACCGTACGCGGCGGTTCATCGTCCAGGTGGAATATGCCATCGTCGAGGCGCAGTTGGCCAGTGAGAATCTCGCGTTGATCAACGACAGGCTGCGATCGCTCGAAACGATCGTAAAGCTGAACCAAACCCGGGTTCGCGCCGGCGACCTGGCTGAGGTGGAACTCACGCGCTCGGAAGTGGCCGCCCTGCAGTTCCAAAATCTGGCTCGCCAGGCCGAAGCGCGCCTGAAAGTCGCGCGCAACAGCCTGCAAACCATCATGGGCCGCCTCGTCTACGACACTACCTTCGAAGTTGCCGGCGATTTGCGGCGCGATCCCTTACCGGGAACTCTTTCCGAATGGCAGGCGGCCGCCCTGAAACAGCGGCCCGATCTCACCTTTGCCCGCCGCGATCTGGAACGGACCCGCGCCGATCTTCGGCTGCAGCAGAAAACGACGATCGGTGACACGTTGATCCAACCCCTGTTCACTCGCCAATCGAACATCGGTATCATCGCCGGCCGGGCGTTTACCTTCTCCGTCACCCAACCGCTCCCTCTATTCAACCGCAATCGGGGTGAGATCGAGCGTGCCCGCCAGGAAGGCTCGCAGGCCGGCTTGCGGATCCGCGCCCTCGAAACTGAAATTGCCGGCGAAGTGCAGAACGCCTGGGTCCAACTCAATGCCTCCGCCGAACTCCTGACCTCGATCGAAACCACGATGCTCGATCGCGCTCGCCGTGTCCGCGAAATTATGGAATATTCGTACCGTCGCGGCGAAGCCGGCTTCATCGAGTTTCTCGATGCCCAACGCGTGTTCAGCGAAACCATGCAAACGTTCAACGAAGCGCGCGCGGACTATGCTCGATCGCTTTACTTGATCGAGGCGGCGGCCGGCGGACCACGCCGCCCCTAGCCGCAAGGTTCATGGAAACGTCCGCAGCGCTCGATTCAATCGCGGACCCGTTGCGCTGTGACATCGCCGCAGCCGGCTCACCAGTGCATCGAATACCAGCCGGGGCAACGATGCCACGCATACCCCGCACGTGTCGCACACGATTTCGGCATTGCCGCCTCGCGGCATCAGGTAGAGAGTTCCCGTACAGGACGATCCAACCTCGTTGTGGTCAGCTATGCGGAGTTCCTGCATCGCCGGCGTACCTCCTCAACCGACGCACCGCTCATCACCCAGGGTGGTCGAACCGATGAGTCGGTTTGTTGAATAGATCGGCATTCGGCCTGGCGAGTTTCCTACGTACGTCCGCGCAGGTACGGGCTAGTACTTCGTTCTTCTTTGAAACGTTTCCGGATCGCCGTTCACAATAGTTACCGAACCGCCTGGAAACAAAAGGGAGCGGCGGTCCAAAACCAGAACGAAGAAGTGAATAGGAAGTTCTGTACTAACTTGCAGGCGAAGCCGTGGAAACGGCGGAGGTTTCCACGGCCACCCCGTGAGTTAGAAGTCGCGAAGAGCGTACCTTGCGGCTGACCGGCGTTCGCCCAACCCGGCGATCACCGCTCCCCGATGCGCAGTTCTGCCAATCAAACCAGCCAGTTGACCTCTCGCGGCGTGTCGCCGTCATTTTGGCCGGTCACCAGCAGCATGCTTAGCTGCGGTGTGGCGGAAACGGCCTCAACCTCGCAAACAATCCGGTTCCGGCCCGGTTTCAGCGATACCCGGTGTTGGTACTGCCCAATGCGGTACCGCGTACGATTGTCGAGTTCGAACACCTTGTCATTATTCAGATACAGGCGAACCTTTGCCTGGAACCCCGTCCAAAGCCACACGTCGGCGTAGCCGGTGCTTGTCGCCGTGGCAGACGCGGTAAAGCGCTTACCCTCTGCCACCGGGATTTTTGCCCAGCGGCCAAGGTTCAGTGTATCGGTGGCGGCGTGAAAGGACTGCCACGACTGTTCGGCCGTACCCCAACCCTCTGCCAGCCGCCAGTGCCGGTTGCCGCGGCCATGCCACGCGCGCGGCTTGGCCCACGGGCGGATGAGTTTCGCCGGGTCGGTTCCTGCCACGTCGGCTCTTTCAAGATCTAGCGTTCCCATGCCGCGCTGCTGCGCCATTTGCAGATATTCGATGTCCGCTTCGTTGAACCCCATCAACCGCGCCGCCAGCGCGTCCGCGGCCACCGCATCTTCGGAAGCGAACACCATGTTCGAGCGGACCGTCTGGTCCGGCAGACCGTTGCCGTGCTCCTGGTATTGCAGCCCACGGATTGCGTCCACCACGGCGTAATCGGGCGGGTGGAACGCGGCGAGGTCGCAAATGAACGGGTCGATACGATCTTCCACCGAGTGTTCTTTGTGCAGGTTGGAGTTGGAAAACGATCCGGGCGGAGCGTACGCTTCCCGCGGGGCCGTTCCTACGTAATTCTTGAGGCAGCAGGTGATTCCGCATTGCAGATGCACCTTCATTACCGGCACCGTAATCAGGAAGTCGCAGTTACGGATCGTGTTTGTCACAAAGTAGTCGGGCCTGGCCCCGAACGCTCCCGCGCCCGTTCGCGCCACGGGCGCCGGCAGGCGGGCGAAGCGGCCGCCCGCGTCCCGAACGGCATCATACGACAAATCCACATAATCGAACTTCTTTCCTGGGAATTCCGCGGCCATTTCGGAAAGAGTATCCTGCATCGTTCCGGCGAAGCCGGGCCACTCATCGGTTCCCCAGTCGAAGGTGCGGGCGTCCACATGCACTCCGTTCTGCTTGCAGACGTTGTCGAGCGCTTTGTCGCCCGGACGGCGGTAACTGCCGCCTTCCGCAATCGTAATTCGTGAAGCTCGGGAAAAGCGGGCCACGTACTCGACCACAGCCCTGGTCACACGAAAATCTGTGATATCGCCCAAACGATACGCCGGCCGCGGTCGCAGCGCGACGATGTTCGGCTTCACCACCACCCACGAACCCGGCTTGATCTTCGCCTCCAGACTCCCGGCTTGGGGCCGGCCGAGACGGATGGCGGTCCACACCATGTCACGCACAATTTCATAATCGAGCGGGTCTTCGGGACTGGCCGGTTGTTTCAGGCCCGAATAGGTTGAGGGCACAAGACCAATGCGTGGTTTCGCCGGCGCGCTCCACAGGCTCGGCGCGAAGGCCGTCGCGGGGGTGAGCAACAGGTCTCGCCGGCGGAGTTTCATAGACTATAATCGTTTCGCCGACAGTCGGGAGCAACTGTAATGCCACAAACGGGGACGAATCGAAAACAGGAAGAATTTACCGCCGCTGCAAGTCTCGACCGCACACCTCGCGTCGCCGTCATACCCTCGTATTTCAAGGGTTCCGATGAACATGATGGCTCGCGTATCAACGGCTTGGCAAGTCCCCAACCGCCAGACGCCGTGCTGAGCGCCCGGCACTTAGAGGAACTGGTAGCGGTGGCGCTGTCTCACATCGGGAAGCGTGCGAACACCCAACCGCGGCTGTTCGGGCCGGATGAGTGGGTGCTGGTGATCGCCGATGCGTCGTTTGCCCCGCCGCTGCTCGAAGCCTTGGTTGCCTTTCTGGCGCAGCACCGGCTCGGCCTGCGATTCACGGTAGCCGGCCGCTTGCCGCTCGACAGTTTGCCGCTCGATGGTTTGAAAAGCCGGTTTCCGAAGCGGCTATTCGATTCAGTCGACCTGTCCCGCGATGCGGTCATCAAAACACCGGCGCCGCGCAGCCGGCAACAATTCCTCGATGTTCCACAAACGTTGCAGCAATGCGATCGCGTCGTCAGCGTCGCTGCCCTGGGCGGCGCTGCTTCGACCCTCCGCAATTATGCCGCGTTTGCCCGCGGCCCGGCGAACTGGCTGGACCTCGCTCGGTTTCATCCACCAGACCTGGCCGTTGCGGGTTCCCTCCAGCCCAATCTGATCGTCGCTGGAACCGGTGCGCTTTCTGTTGACGCTGCTGTTGCGGCTATTCTCGGCAACACGCCGCCATGGTTTTCGGAGGCCGAAAAGCTCGGCTTAGGCGTAGCCGATACCGACGCAATCTGGACACGCGGCATCGAAATCGAAGAAGCACGCAAACTTCTGCCCCGGTAGTCGCTCCGGCCATTCTGTCTTCTGTCTCCTGCTGCTGTATCCTGTCTCCTGTCTCCTGTCTCCTGCCTCCTGTCTTCTGTCTCCGTCTTCTGTCTCCTGTCTTCTGTCTCCTGTCTTCTGTCTCCTGTCTTCTGCCTTCTGCCGACGCCGCGCGACCTCGCTTAGATGTAGTACATCAATGCTTCCGCATCCTGCTTCCTGCCCACTGCGCGGTCGATTCGGTCGCACACGTCGGCGAGCGACGTCGAATCCAATATTCGGGCTGTGGCGTCCCGCACCTCGCGCATAACCATCCGCGTGCCACACGTGTCGGCATCCTCGCACTCATCGCATCTCCGGTAAGCGGTCTCGCTCGCACAGGGAAGCGGAGCCAGCGGACCTTCCATCCGGCGAATCACCTCGCCCAGCGTGATCTCAGCCGGGTTGCGGGCCAGTGAGTAACCGCCCCCGCGGCCCTTCTTACTCTCAACAAACCCCGCCCCTTTCAGCCCGAGAAGGATCTGTTCGAGAAACTTCCTGGGAATCGATTCCTGCTCCGCAAGGTCCACGATCAATCGCGGACCCGCATTATACGTCCGCGTAAGCGCATAAAGGGCTCTAAGGCTATACTGCGTTTTCTTTGAGAGCGTCCGCACAGGCCGATAGCCAGTGTCGCACGTTCGCCTTCAAAGGCCGAAGACGTACAGCACCCGGTCCGCTGTCACGGCGATGTGCTGCCGCCCGTCGATTTGGAACGAGATTGGGTTGGCGAAAACAGGGCCGCCCGCCTGGAAGTCCCAAAGCGGCTTGCCGGAGGCAGCATCCAGCGCAAAGATGTTGCCTTCATTAGTGCCCGACAAGACCAGGCCGCCCGCTGTCGATAGAACACCGGCCCAGGGCGCCGACCGCAGTTTGAACTCCCAAGCCATTTTGCCGGTCGTAGCTTCCAACGCTCGCAGCGCGCCCCACTGTTGCTTCTCGGGAATGCGCGTTTCGCCCCCACCGGCGAAGAATGTCCCGGGTTTGTACTCGGCCTCCCGTTTGTAATAAATGCTGCCGACCTCACGCGTCGACACATACACTAAGCCGGTCGCCGGGCTGTATGACGGGCTGAACCACACGGTGGCGCCATTTAGGCTCGGCCATACCAGCGTTCCGGCTTCCGACGGCTCCATCCCGGGGATAAGAACCGGCCGGCCTTTGTCGTCGAGACCTTTTGCCCAGGTCTGCTTGGCGTAGGGGCGGCCCGTGATGAATTCGCCCGTCACGCGGTCGAGTACGTAATAAAACGCGTTCCGGTTCGGTGTCACCACCAGCTTCCGCATCTGCCCGCGAACCGGCGCATCCACCAGCAACGGCACGTGCGTCGCGTCCCAGTCGTGAGTGTCGTGCGGCGTGAACTGAAAGTGCCAGCGCAACTTGCCCGTATCTGCTTCCAACGCCACAAACGAACAGGTATATAGGTTGTCGCCCGCCCGCGCATCGCCGTTCCAGTCGGGCCCCGGATTGCCGACCCCCCAGTAGACGAGGTCAAGCGCCGGATCATAAGCGCCGGTTACCCACGTTGAGGCGCCTCCCGTTTTCCAGCTGTCGCCCGCCCATGTTTCATTGCCTTTCTCGCCCGTGCCGGGAATGGTGTAGAAGCGCCAGGCGCGTTGGCCGGTGCTCGCGTAATAGGCATCGATAAAGCCGCGAATGCCCGCTTCTCCGCCGCTCAGTCCAACGATGACCTTGTCCTTCAGCGCAAGCGGGGAAAGCGTCATCGAGTATCCGGGTTTGTAGTCTTCCACCCTTGCCGACCATCGCTCCTGCCCGCTCTTGAGGTCGAGCGCCACCAGGTAACAGTCGAGCGTCGCGACAAACAGTTTGTCGTCCAGGATCGCCGGACCACGGTTCACGCGCCCAAATCCGATCGACTGGTAATCCGGCGGGATCGGCCGCTCCCACTGCCAGAGTTGCTTCCCCGTGCGTACATCGAGCGCCGCGGCTCTATTCGGAGCCGTCACATAAATTATCCCGTCGGCCACGATCGGCGACACCTGCGTTCGAGATAGCGGGAACTGGTAGGCCCACCGCACCTTCAGGTTGCCCACATTGCCTGGCGTGATTTCCGCAAGCGGTGAGAAGCGATGCCCTTGAAAGTTGCCGGAGTATGTCAGCCAGTTGCCGGGTTCTTTCGCCTGCGCGTTCACAATCCGCTCATGCGCTACAGGCGATTGACCCCAGGCTGCGGCGGCGAGGCAAAGCGCGAGTTGTGGCAGTCTCATTTCGACTCTCCTCGCCGGCCGGCAAGATACGCAACCAGGTCCTCGAGATCGGTATCGCTTAGTGCCTTGTCCGGGTACGCAGGCATCGAGCTTTGCTGATCGAGATAGCGAACGTCAGTCAGATCCGTCTTCCGAAAGGTCAGAAACTGGCCCTTGGCTAAGTCGCGCAGTTGTAGCGAGAAAGGATCCTCGTTGGCGCGGACCCCGCGAATTCTTCGCCCCCCGTTAGCCACTACTTCCACCAGCAGGTAATCGTCCGGCAGGCTCTCGGCGGGAGTTCGAATCGATGCACGCAGGTAAGCCGCATTGCGCTTTGCGCCGATTGCCGTCAGTTCCGGACCATGCCCCGTCCCCTGTCCCGCCAGAATGTGACAGCCCGCACATCCCTTTGCACGGTAAACGGCGGCGCCGCGGGCAGCGTCGCCGGTGAGCGCTTCCGGTTTTACCGAGCCGAGCGATCGCACATACGCCCCGACGCTCGCGATCTCACGCACCGACAACTGCCACGATCCCGGCATTTCCGGCAATATTCCTTCTTTGATCAGGTTGCGTAACGCGGCATCGTCCGGCGCCTTTGCCAGAGTTGCGCGCGTAAGCGATGGCCCTCGTCCGCCGGTTCCACCTTGGCCATGGCACACCGCACATTGCGACTCGAAGATCTTTCGGCCGATCGCGAGGTCGGCCACCGCTTCATGCGCGGACTGGCCGGCAACCGCTACCGAACAACTCCAGGCCATCAGCAAAAAGCGCGTAGCTGAACGCATATCGGGGGATTATACTCCGGCGTGATTACGGTCCCGCGAAGACTTCACAGGAAAGCGCTCGCCTTTAGGGCACGCCATACCCGTTGCTGGCGAGTATGGAGCGCCCCTGCCGGCTCAGAACGAACTTGCGAAACTGTTCGGCCAATTCAACATTCGCGCTATCCGTCGTTACCGCCAGCGCCTGCTCAATCGGGCGGTACAGGGCAGGATCGATCTTGATTACTGCGCCCTGTGCCTTCATTACCAGTGAAAACGCCGTGAAAGCGGCATTCGCGTTCCCCGACGCGGCGTAGTGGCGCGCGACATTGATGTTATTCGCATAGACGATTTTGGACTGCACCTTGTCCCACGTTCGCGAAGCTTTCAATGCTTCCACGGCGGCCAGTCCGTATGGCGCAAGCGTGGGCTGTGCCACCGCAATCACCCGTACCTCGGGATGCCCCAGGTCCTCAATGCCGCCGATTCTCAAGTTGCCGTCAGGCACCCATAAGGCGAGCTGCCCGCGAGCGTAGACGGCGCGGGATTCCCGGCGGAGCTTGCCCGCTCCGATCAGTTGATCGATATGCGCCGTGTCGGCGGCGGCGAACACGTCGAACGGCGCGCCATTGTCGATCTGCTGTGCGAGCTGAGCCGTAGAACCGTAGCTTACAACTGGCCGGACGCCCGATTGCCTCTCGAACGCCCGCGCGAGTTCGTCCATTGCCCCGGTCAGGTTCGCGGCCGCGGCGATAGTCAACGTGTGCTTGGCCGGAGCCGGCGTTCTGGCGCAGCTCAAAATCGATACGGACGCCAGCGCTGCGATGCAACAACCGGCGGCCGCCGGGCGTATTCGATTCATGCTCACTAAAAATGATAGCGTCTCGTAAACTGATCTTTGTTAAACTGTCGTCGTAAAGTAAAAATGACATGCATGGCCAATGTCCTACGAATCGCTGTGGGCGTATCCGCCCTCTGTCGGCTGGCGCCCGCCCAGTCGACAAAGGCCGAACTGTTTGGCGTGATTCGTGACGCCCAGGGCCGGTCGGTCGGCGCGGCGATAGTGGCTGTGCGGAATACGGCCAATGGTTTAAGGCAGTCGGCCGAGTCCGCCGCCGACGGTGCTTTTCATTTCTCCGCCTTGTCACCGGGGGCATATCGCCTTGAGATCGCGAAGCCTGGATTTGCCCGCTTGAGCCGCGATGGAATTCTGCTGCGCGTCGGAGACCGGGTCGGCCTCGATCTGGAACTCGCAGTGGGCGACGTCTCTCAGTCGTTTGAAGTCACCGCCGCGGCGCCGCTGTTGCAATCGAACCGTGGCGCCGCCGGCTTCCTGGTTGAGCGGAAGAAGGTGGTCTCGCTGCCGCTCGACGGTCGCAATTTTGTCCCGCTGATTGCGCTTTCTCCCGGCGTGAACCTCCCGCCGGGCAACCTGCTGCCGCGTATCAATGGGAGCCGTCCCCGAGTGAGCGAGTACATCTACGATGGCATCAGTGTGTTGCAGCCGGAACCGGGCCAGGTGGCGTTCTATCCGATTGTCGACGCCATCGAAGAGTTTCGGGTTGAAACCAACAGTCCATCGGCGGAATACGGCCGTTCCAACGGCGGCGTGATCATGGTCCACCAGAAGTCCGGCACCAACACCCTGCACGGTAGAGTGTTCGAGTTCTTCCGCAACGAAGCGCTCAACGCGCGCAACCTGTTCGCTGCCACTGCCGCCAAGCCCCGTTTCCGGCGCAACCAGTATGGTTTCGTGCTGGGCGGCCCGGTACAGGCGAATACGACGTTCTTCTTTGTCGATTGGCAGGGCACGCGGTTGGACACCGGCGTGGTCCGCACCAGTACCGTCCCCACGAGTTCGCAACGGCGTGGCGTGTTTTCACAACCGGTCTTCGATCCGCGTACAACAAGGCAAACTCCTTCGGGATACATGCGTGACCCGTTTCCGGGGAATGTAATCCCAACCTCGGCTTTCGACGCGGCCGCGCGTACGGTGGTCGGCCGTTATCCCGCGCCGAACGTATTCTCCGGGGCCGATGAAGCGGCCGCCAACAACTACCGCCGCCTGGGAGCCGACACCACCGCGCAAGATCAATTCGATCTGCGCCTCGATCGATATTTCAGTGCGCATCACAAGATCTTCGGCCGTTACTCCTATCTCCGCGACGATTCGGCCCCGGCTACACCCTTGCCGGATGGAAGCGGAACCTTCACCGCCACCTATATTGGCCGGACACTCACCCGGGTCGACAGCGCTGTGGCCGAACATACTTGGAACCTGACCCCTGCGGCGGTGAACCAACTCCGGTTTGGATTCACGCGGCGCGGTTTCAACCGGACTTCGCTAGCCACTGGCCGGCCGGCAACTGATGTAACGCAAATCCCAAATATCCCGCTATCCTCGTTTCCCGATGTGCTCCCCACCTACGATGTGGTCGGACTGCAGCAGTTGGGGCCGCCCGCCAACGGCAACGCGCAATTCACTACCTCGGTTACTCAGCTCGTCGATATCTATTCGTGGATCAGGGGCCGCCACAGCATCAAGGCCGGAACCGACATCCGCCTCGAGCGGCTCGACGTGCTGCAGCCGCCGAGTCCGACGGGCAATTTCCAGTTCACCAGTGTATTCACCGCCGGCCTTGGTGCGACAGGCACTCCAACGGCGAACACCGGGAACAGCTTCGCTTCGTTTCTGTTGGGCCGGGTGACGAAGTTCTCAATCGATGCGCAGTCGGAAATTCTCAAGCCAAGGGCGTCGATAGCGGAGTTCTTTGTGCAGGACGACTGGCGTGCAACGCGGCGGCTGACTCTCAACTTGGGAGTTCGCTATACACTGAATTTCCCCTCAAACGTAGCCGGAGATCGGGGCGCGGTGTTTAACCTGCAAACGCAGAAGCTCGACTATTTCGGGCGGAACGGATACCCGCGCACGGCGCGAGATCTGGAAAGGCTGAACCTCGGTCCGCGCGTCGGCCTCGCCTACCGGGTCGCGGATTCTTTCGTGCTCCGATCGGCTTATTCGCTCACCTGGATCGAGCAGGCCGGCATTACCACTCCCTTCACCACACCGCTGTTTCCGTTCATTCAAACTCTCGGCCAACAGAGCCTCGATAACATCAATCCCGCTTTTGTTCTCTCGCAGGGGCCCACCGTCGCACCGCAGGCGGCCACGCCCGATGCAGGCCTTGGGCAAGGGGTGTTTGGTGTTCAGCGGAATAACGGCAGCGGCTACGCGCAACAGTGGAACTTCAGTTTGCAGAAAACCTTCCGCGCAAACTGGAGCATGGAAGCCGGTTACCTCGCGTCGAAACTGACGCGCCTCGGCGTGCCCGACGTCAACCTGAATCAACTCAGCGTCGCGCAACTGGCCGCCGGATCCCAGCTCACTCAACAAGTGGCAAACCCGTTTTATGGACAGGTGCCGGCCGGCACATCTCTTGGTACTCCTACCATCGCCCGCGCCCAGCTACTGCGGCCGTATCCGCAATTCACGACGGTGACACTTTATCGGAACAACATCGGCCACTCCACTTATCACTCATTCCAATCCCGAATCGAAAAACGGTTCTCCCACGGCCTCACCTTTACCGCCGCGTACACGTTCTCGCGCCTGATTGACGACGCGGGCGCCGTGTTCGATTCGGCCGTGCTCACCGGACCCGTGGCGAACTTTCAGGCGGCCGACAGCTTCAACCGGCGGCTCGAGAAAGACGTTTCCACCGGAAATATCCCGCATATCCTCGCCACCGCTTTCGTCTACGAAATCCCGTTCGGCCACGGGCTCTCCCGATGGCTGCGTGGCTGGCAGTTGGCGGGAATTGTGCGCCTGCAGTCGGGCAGCCCTGTGGCGGTGACGCAGGCCACCAACCTCAACGCATTCGCCGGGTTCGGCATCCAGCGGCCCAATCGCCTCGTCGATCCCACCCTGCCGTCGTCCGAGCGGACCACCGCCCGCTACTTCAACACCGCGGCCTTCACCCAGGCGCCCCAGTTCACCATCGGCAACAGTTCCCGCAACCCGGTCACCGGACCCGGTTATCGCACGGCCGACCTCATGGTAGGCAAGATGTTCAATCTCACCGAGCGCCTCCGCACCGAATTCCGCGCGGAAGCCTTCAACGTTTCGAACACGCCTCCGCTCGGCAATCCGAACGCCGGCTTTGGCAACATCGCGTTCGGCTCGATCGCTACAGCGCTCGATCCCCGCGTGTTCGAGCTTGTCTTGAAGCTACACTTTTGAAGTACCCGTGTCGAACGCCGCCATTGAGAACAGACTCGCCCAAATCAGGAAATCCCGCGGCATCGGCGCGTCCGACCTCGCGCGTCACGTCGGCGTAAGCCGCCAGACGATCTATGCCATCGAAGCCGGAACCTACGTGCCCAATACCCAGGTCGCCCTGCTGATGGCGCGTGAGCTCAGCGTCACCGTTGACGAGTTATTCTCGCTTGCCTCTACGGCGGCCGCCGGCCCGGACTCGATGAACGCCGAAATGCTCGCGACCCAAGCGCCGGCCAAAGGGCAGCCCGTCCGCGTCTGCCAGGTCGCCTCTAAGTGGATCGGCGTTCCCGTGCCCAGCACGCCTTATTTCATGCCTGAGGCCGACGGTGTCGTTCAACGCGGCGGCCGCGCTAACTCACGGGCCGGCTTGATGGTATTTGCCAAGGACGAAGCTTCGCAGAAGCGCCTGCTGCTCGCCGGGTGCGACCCTGCCACCGGATTGCTCTCCCGGATGGTCGAGCGCGTAAGCGGCGTGGAAGTCGTCTCCGCCGCCGCTTCCAGCAAGCTGGCCCTCGGTTGGTTGAAAGAAGGCAAAGTGCACATCGCCGGGTCCCACCTGGAAGATCCCGCGTCGGGCGAGTTCAACCTGCCTTTTGTGCGCGAACACTTCGCCGGGGAAGACATCCTCGTCGTCACCTTCGCGAAGTGGGAGGAAGGGCTGGTGGTTGCCGCCGGTAATCCCAAACGGGTCCGCAAAGCGGAAGACTTGGCCAGGCGAGGCGTACGGCTTATCAATCGTGAACCCGGCTCGGGCAGCCGCGCCCTGCTCGACACATTGCTAGCCCAGGCGGGCGTCGCATCGGCCAAGGTGCGCGGTTACGGCCGTGTCGCTTTCGGTCACCTCCCCGCGGCCTACCAGGTGCTCGCCGGAGAAGCCGACGCGTGCGTCGCTACGCGCGCCGCCGCCCGGACATTCGCCCTCGATTTCATCCCGCTCCATAGCGCCCGGTACGATCTCGTCATGCGCAAACGGACGGCGGATCTGCCCAGCGTCAAGGCTTTCCTCGACGTGCTGCAGCGCGCCGCGCTACGGCGGAAACTTGAGGTTCTCGCCGGCTACGATACGTCGCAAACGGGCGCGCTGCTCGCGGTCTAACTACGCTTCGCCTTTGTAGGCGATCGCGTCGATCTGTAACAGTTGACCTCTACGCCGGAATCCCGTCGTGCCCCAGTAAGAACGCGCGGGCTTGCGGCCCGTGAAGAACTTCTCGTACTCCTCGTTCATCGGTTCCCAGTTGTTCTCCGGGTCCACCAATGAAACTGTCACCTTCAGGACCTTATCCATTCCCGAACCCTGTTTTTCCAGGCTCTGCTTCATGATCGTGAGGGCGTCGCGAGTCTGTTCCCGTACATCGCCTGCCTTGGGCCGGCGCTCCGGATACCACCCGCCGATGCCGCCGATAAAGATCAAATCTTTATACGTCGGCGAGCCCGTGGCGGCCTTCTTCGATTGCGCGGCGGCCGGTGCGGCGCCCCCGATGGCCAGGGCAGCGGCGGCGGCTTCCATCATGCGTCTCCGTGACGAACGTTGCATAGATCCGAAAGTGTACTATAGACTTCTATGCGCTGGTTCCTGGTCGCCTTGGCTACCGCTGTGCTCTCTGCCGGCGACTACAAAATACATCGGGCCGCCTCGCCCATCACCATCGATGCAAAGCTTGATGAACCCGCCTGGCAAAGCGCTCCGCCAACGTCCGGGTTCATCTTCAACTGGTTCTCTTCGGGCGACAAAGAGCCCACCGAGGCGAAGCTGCTTTGGGACGATCGGAACCTCTATGTGTCGTGGCGTGTGACCGACCGGCACATATCGGCCTATGAGACCAGGCGGAACGGTCCCGTGTCGAAAGACGACTGCGTCGAGATCTTTATCTCGCCCAATCCCAACAAGGTCGCCAACTACTACACGTTTGAGATCAACGCCATCGGCACCATGCTCAACCGCGCGCGGACCGATTGGTATACCGGCGGCGCGTTCTGGGATCCGGAGGGCGTCGAATACCGTACTTCCTTCCACGGCCGGCCGTCGAAAGACGAGTCGCCCGACGATCGCGAGTGGATCGTCGAGATGGCCGTCCCGCTGCGCAACTTCTCGCGCGACGCCGCCCACACGCCGCCCCAGGAAGGCGACGAGTGGCGCTTGAACCTCATGCGTACGGGCGGAAAAACCAACGGCCAGCAATCCACTTGGTCGCCCATTCGGGGCGAGAAACGGTCGTTCCACACGCCCGAGAATTTCGGCCGGGTGATTTTCACCGCTCAAGCCGCGCGTCCAGGTGAACCGGCCGCCGCTACGGCGGCGCACGACGATCCGGCGCCGGCGCAAGGTCAGCGCGGCCAAGGCGGCGGCGGTCAGCGCGGCCGGTTTGGCGGGCCTATGCGGCGGAACTTCAATCCGACAGAGGTGGCGGAAGGGCGTGTCCTCTATAACCGCTCGTGCACCATGTGCCACGGTGTCGACGGCGCCGTGGGCGACCGCGCGCCGGCTTTGGGCGCCGGGCGGCGGTATCTGCGCGTCACCGATGCCGACTTATTCGATTCGATCAAGAACGGCATTAAGGGAACGCTGATGCCGGCGCTGCCGTTAAAGGACGAAGATACGAATAAGATCGTGGCCTTTATCCAGTCCCTGCGCGCCACGGCCATCGATGTTCCGGTGGCCGGCAGCGTTGACAAGGGCAGGGAAGTCTTCTTCGGCAAGGGTAAGTGCGCCGAATGCCATATGATCCGCGGACAAGGCGGCATTGCCGGTCCGGAACTGACAGACTTAGGCACTTCCCGTAAGCTGGACGATATCCGCCAGGCCCTCACCGAAGGTAAACCGCTGCCGTCGCGCGGTTGGCAACCTGTCACCGTCACCATGAAGTCGGGTAAGTCGTTCCGCGGGATCGTCAAAAACGAAAACCCGTTCTCCTTGCAGATACTCGGTCTCGATAACAACCTGCATCTGGTCAATCGCGACCAGGCGTCTAAAATTCAATACGATACCAAGCCCCTGATGCCTACTAACATTGATAAGACTCTCTCCCCGGAGGAGTTTCAGGATCTGCTGGCGTTTCTTAGCCGGCAGAGCCGCCGGAGAGGTGCGAGATGAAATACATCGCCTTTTTACTAGCCGTCGCCGCTTATGGGCAGGTGACTTATGACGACCTGCTGAAAGCCGACCCGAAAGCCTGGCTGCACTACAACGGGCAGTACCATTCGCAGCGCCATTCGCTGTTGAAGCAGATCAATACCGCCAACGTCCAAGACCTGTCGGCGCGTTGGATCTACCACGTGCCCGAATCGCGCGGCCTGCAAAGCGTGCCCATCGTCACCGACGGCGTGATGTACGTCTCGCAGCCCAATGAAGTCCATGCCCTCGACGCCCGCACTGGCCGCCTCATCTGGGTGTATCAGCGCCAGCCGGCGTTGCAGAAAGGGCCGAACCGCGGCGTGGCGGTCTACGGTAAGCGCGTCTATATGACTACGCCCGATGCCTTCCTGGTCGCGCTTGACGCGCGCACGGGGTCGCTGCTGTGGGAAACCAAGATCGCCGAAACGAAAGACGGCTACTGGTCGCCGGCGGCGCCGCTTGTCATCAAGGGCAAGATCATCGCCGGCATCGCGCCGGGCGATCACGGCTTGAACGGCTTTCTTACTGCTTACGATTTAGAGACCGGTAAGTTCCTGTGGCGTTGGAAGGCCATTCCCGAACCGGGCGAACCGGGCAACGAGACGTGGGCGGGCGACTCGTGGAAGCACGGCGGCGGTAACACCTGGCTAACTGGGTCTTACGATCCCGAGTTGAACCTGCTGTACTGGGGCATCGGCAACCCGGCGCCTGACTTCGATGGCGACGTGCGTAAGGGCGACAACCTCTACACCGAATCGATGGTGGCCTTGGATGCGGATACCGGCAAGCTGAAGTGGTATTTCCAGTTCACCCCTTGGGACGTGCACGATTGGGATGCCGTCGAGGTACCCGTACTGGTAGACGCGAGCTTCCGTGGCAAGCCGCGCAAGTTACTTGTGCAGGCGAATCGGAACGGGTTCTACTATGTGCTCGACCGGGTTACCGGCGAGTATCTCCACGGCACGCCGTTCGTCCAGAAACTCAACTGGGCGAAGGGGCTCGACGACAAAGGGCGGCCCATTCGGGATATGAAAGTGATCCCCACCATTCAAGGCGTCAAGACCTGCCCGGCCACCTCGGGCGCCACTAATTGGATGTCGCCCGCCTATAACCCCGACACCGGCTACTTCTACGTGGTGGCGCAGGAAGGCTGCGGCATCAACTATAAGGGGCGCGACACGTTCCGTCCGGGCGGGTTCCCGTATATGGCTACCGGCTATGTGGAAGCGCCCGCGGACCCGTGGAACATGTACGTGCGGGCCCTCGATTTGACTAGCGGTAAACTGCAATGGGAATACCATCAGGTGAACTCGAAGCGGTACGCGGCTGGTCTGATGTCGACGGCCGGCGGACTGCTGTTCGCCGGTGATGACCAGGGGTTCCTCACCGCGCTCGATGCCAAAACCGGTAAGGCGCTTTGGCATTTCAACAACGGTCAGCGCATCTCGGCGCAGCCGATCACCTATGAATTGGACGGAAAGCAGTATGTGGCCATATGTGCGGGCTCTAACGTTGTGGCTTACTCTTTGCCACGTTAGTCTCGCCCTTGCCGCTGTCTTTCCAACCACGCTGCCAACGAACTGGGAACAGACGCCCGCCGGCGAGTGGCATGCGCTCGAAACCAGTGGTGTGAACCCGGACGTTATCTCAACTTCGACTTACCGCGACTTCGAGCTCACCGTCGATTTCAAGCTGCCGCCGAACGGTAACTCAGGCATCCGGTATCTGCTGCTGACTGAGGTTGAGCCGTATCTGGCCGCCATCCGTAAGTTCTTCCTGCTGATGGCCGGTGTTGCCATGCTCGCAGTCGCTACCGCGGTGGTCGTATTGGCGCCCAACTTGCGGGCTTGGCGGAAACCTCTGGCGGTGGTCGGCATGCTCGGGTATCTGCTCTACGCCCGCCAGATTCTTGCGGCGGGGACACCCAGCGCACTTGCTCCGCTGGTGCCCGCGGTGGCTGTGTTTATTGTGGCCTTGATAATGCCCGAGGAGCGGTTTGGCGAGTTATACCTGCGCGTGCCCTTCCTGTTACTGGCGCTCCTGAACATAGCTGTGGCCCCTTATGCGTGGCGGCAAGACCAGTCGATTCATTCCCGCATGGTGGCCAAGCCCATCGGGCTTGAGTTTCAACTGGTAACTCCCGGCAGCGCGGAGAGTCGGGCGGCATTGACGGATTGCGGGGCGCTGTACGGGATGATTGCATCCAGTGGCGCAAACTGTTCGCCCAACCAATGGCACCGAGCGCGGCTGGTCGTAAAAGGCTCCGAAGTCGAGCACTGGATCGACAACAAGCAGGTGCTCGCCTACAGCCTTACCAGCGCTGAAGTGGCCCAAGCCAAAGAGAAGTTGGCCCCACGGTACGGTCCATTGCCGCAGGTGTCGCCGGGCCTGTGGCTGCGGTTCGCGGAAAAGCAGGACTCCCCCATCGCGCTCGAGCATCACGGGCAGGAGTCCTGGTTCCGCAATCCATCGCTGGTCAGCGCGCCGCCTACCGGGCCCGGTACTTCTCAACAGCCGCCATATCCAAGGTGACGCCGAGGCCGGGCGCTGTGGGCAGCGTGTAGTAACCGTTGTCCATCTTGAAGGTTTCGTTCACGAAGTCGTCTTCGAGACACTGCGTCACCGCGATGCAGTACTCGATGCCGGGGTAGGCCGAGGCCTGGTGTGCCTGGTACGCCTGCGAGATACCGCTCTGGATGCCGTATTCCACCCACAACGGTACGCCCGTCACTTCGGCCATCAGGGCTCGCTTCGCCATCGTGCGGCCCAGCGGACCACCGATCACAAAGGCATGGAGCAGCCCTTCCTGCACGAACGTCATCGGGTCGTCGCCCATATGCTCGGCGATCTTCAGCGGGCTCTTCCCCTTAAGCTCGCGGAAGTAGGCTACGTTGCGGTACTGCACGGGCGACTCGACCGCGAAGTAGTTATGGTGCTTGGCAAGGCCGTTGATGAAGTGCAGCGCGCGGCTGGGGGTGCTCCAGTTCGCGTTGGCGTCGGCCCAGATGCGGTAGCTCTTGGGGACGACGGCGCACATCGCGGCGGCCTGTTCGAGCGGGTCCTGCCAGGTGCGGGCTTTAACCTTGTGGACACGATAGCCGAGGCTCGCGCCGAGTTTCGCTTCCTTGGCCATCAGGTCCGGCGGCAGGCAATGGGTCCACCATGTGTGCTCGATCTTGGGCTTGGGTGAAGCGGAGAGCAGTCGGCAAATGGGAACATTGATCGACTGGGCCAGAATGTCGTGAACGGCCATCAGCACGCCTTGAAGGGAGTCGTCTTGCCAGTACTCGACGGGCGAGTGTCCGATGATGCGCTTGCAGATGGCTTCGGTCTGCGCGGGGCTCGTGAGCGATTCGCCGATGCCTGTGAGGCCTTCGTCCGTATAGAGTTTGACGAAGACGGGCGCGTAGTGGGTCTGGAACGTGCCCTGCAGGCGGTAGCTTTCGATAAAGGCTTCGCGGAGCCGTTCGGCCATGGGCACTTTGGTGGGCAACACCTCGTACTTGGTGAAGCGGATACGGCTGGCGGCCCGGGCCACGTTCGAGGCGAGAGGCGCCAGGGCGGCGGCGCCGGCAGCGTATTTGAACAGATCGCGGCGGCTAAACAACGTCATGGGGTGTAGTATCTCAAACCGTAGGCGTGTGGGGCGAACGTCTCGGGCGTGTGCAAAAACGCCGCGAATGCGATTCCGTGCGCCCTCTGGCTCCGGCAAACCATCGGAAACAAGCAGCATCTAACCGAGCCGCGACCGCGAGGGAGCGGTCTTTCAGATTGAGTTGGTCGCTCACGTGCTCTCCTTTCCCTGAGGTTCTCTTGAACTCGAGCTTCACCACTCTGGCTACCGTTGCCCTCGTCATCGCCGGGCTCTACTTCGGCCGCGACGTCCTGGTGCCCTTCGCCCTGGCGCTGCTGCTGACATTTCTGCTCGCCCCGATGGTCACAAGGCTGAAGCGTTGGCGCCTCGGGCGCATCCCGTCCGTAGTGCTGGTCGTCACCCTCGCACTCTCCGCCGTGGGAGCCGCAGGCTATCTCGTCACCGCCCAATTCTCTCAGCTAATCGAGGACCTGCCAAAATACCAGCAGAACCTTCGCAACAAGTTCCACAGCCTGGCCCGCACTTCTGAGAAGAAACTGGAGCAGGCCACCCATGTCCTCAACGAGGTCACCGAGTCCGGACCCAACCGTCAAAAATCGGGCGAACGCGCCGTTCCCGTAGCCATTCAGAAAACACCCGAAACCGCTACTCAGTTGGGTGCCCGCCTGCTCTCCCAGTTGTCCGGTCCCCTCGGCACCGCCGCGGCAGTCGTCATCTTCGTCGTCTTCATGCTGGTCGGCCGCGAGGACCTTCGCGACCGCTTCCTGCGTCTGATCGGCATCGATCGGTTGCACGTCACCACCACTGCCCTCGACGATGCCGCCTATCGCGTCTCCCGGTACCTGCTGATGCAACTGGCCGTCAACGCCACTTATGGACTGCCCGTCGGCATCGGCCTCTATTTCATCGGTGTGCCGAGTCCGTTCCTCTGGGGCTTTCTCGCCATGACCTTCCGCTTCGTTCCCTATGCCGGACCCATCGCGGGCGCCCTCGGCCCTATCGTCTTGTCACTGGCAGTCGACCCCGGCTGGACCATGCTCATTTGCACACTCGCGTTGTTCGCCGTCCTCGAAATCATCAGCAATAACGTGATCGAGCCGTGGCTGTACGGTACGTGTACCGGAATCTCGTCGCTGGCCTTGATCGGCGCCGCGCTCTTCTGGACCTCCCTTTGGGGGCTTCCCGGCCTCTTCCTTGCCACTCCGCTTACCGTTTGCCTCGTCGTCATGGGAACACACGTCCCACGCCTCGAGTGGCTCAGCGTGCTGCTCAGCGATTGTCCAGCCCTTTCCTCTCAGGCCCGGTTTTACCAGCGGCTCCTCGCGCTTGATGCCGAAGAGCCCGCCGAGATCGCCGACGAGTTCCTTTCCGCCGGCGGGTCGCTCCTGCAACTATTCGAAACCATCGTCCTGCCGGCCCTCGTGCTCGCCGAAACTGACCGTCACGCGCACAAACTGGACGAAACGCGCCAACGCTTCGTCATCGACACCACTCGCCAATTGATCGACGAGGTGACGGAGCCCGTCCCCATCGCCGGCCTGCGCACCTCCGTCGTATGCCTGCCCGCTCGCGATGAGGCTGACGAAATTGCCGCCTCCATGCTCGCCCATGTTCTTGAACGCCACGGCATCCGCCCCGTCACCCTGCCCCGTTTAGCCGCCGCCTCCTTCAACGAAGCCATTTCCGCCGTCAATGCCGAAGTCATTTGTGTATCCGCCGTGCCCCCGCAAGCCGATCGCCACCTCCGCTTCATGTGCCGCCGCCTGCGCGCCACTTTTCCAGAAACCAAAATCGTGGCTTGCCTGTGGACAGATCCCAACTCCACCCAGGCTCTCCCCGAGATCCCCGGTGCCGATACCGTCTGCCTCACCCTCTCCGCCGCCGCCGAATACGTCAATCAATTGCAACGGACCGACATCCCAACCATCCAGGAATCACAATCCACAAAAGCGCTCGCCGGGGAATCGCTTGCCTCTTAAACTGCCAATACTCACTTCTATTCCGCTGGCATTGCTGGAACACTTGACCCTTGGTCGTGGACGTGTGTCCACCCGCCAAACAATTCGAAAAGGACCGCCATTCCGCGGTCTTTTTTTCGCACTACCTCAGGTCGGAAGCCGTCGCGCCCCCGACCCCATCGGCGTTAATCCGCGTTAATCGGCGGCCGAGTCCAAAATTTCGCCGGGCGTTTCGGTTTAAGTCGAAAGCTCTTGCCCTCTTCCACCAACCGGCATGTGCCGCGCGCCCAACCTTTCTCACCCACCGGAATTCGAGTCTCACCTGCCCGTAGCCGCCGGGTTCCCGCTCGCCAACCCATGTGGACCGCTCCACACCTCCTCTTCCAGATTCACCAACCCGTTATCCTCAAACGCGGTGCTGAAAAATCCGCCCCCCAGCGTGTCCATGAATCGCACGCCAGTCACCCCCTGCGACCGGCAATTCCCCACTTTGCCGTTCTCCGAGATGATCCACGCGTAGCATTCCTGAATGGTCCACTTGGTCTGCGTCACTCCGTTGTTATCGCGGCTCGCTGGCGACCCGCAATACACCGCACCCATTACTGTCAGCAGTCCCGAATACACACACGAATAACGTTTCACTTCAGACTCTCCAAATCTTCGCGAAGCTGTTTTGTTATTGGACCCACATCGTAGCGGGGGTCCCAAACCGAATGCCGATCATGTTCTCTCCGCGCGGCGTGTCCGCCGGAAGCATGAAATTTATCTGGAAAATTCCTACTAACCCGGGCGCCAAGCCCGAAAACAGTGGAGTTACAAAACGACCATTCACGGTAACTACCATGTTGTCGTACCTTGTCAGCGAAAGAGGTGACGTGGGCGAGGCGTCACCGTCCCTAACCGGCGGGTCCACCCACCCCAACCCGGTCGCATACAGCACCAGTAACTCCCCGCCCCGGGCGGGTCGCTCCCGCGTCACTAACGTAAAATCCGTCGCGTGAATCACCAACGCTTCTCCAGTTGCCGTCCGAAACACTTCTGGCTTCTGAAACTGGTTCACCACATACGTCACATACGACGCCACTCCCTCCCGGCTCACCACGACCGCCGCTCGGGAGCGTCCATCGATATCCCACGGCACCTGCACGTTGATCTGATCCCCTTCGCTGGTCGACGAGATCGAAAGTATCCGCCCCGCGTGCCCGTTGAAGCTAACCGATACTCCCGCTAACTCCGTCGGCAGCGGCAGTGTCTCCGCCACCACCGTCCCGCCGC
>JADLDI010000083.1 GCA_020846745.1 Bryobacterales bacterium
AGGGGACCGGCGGGGAGGATTTCGTCTCGCAGTTCGGCTTCCATCTGGTCGAAGAAGGGGCGCTCGTCGGGGGAGACGATGATGTTGGCGGTGGACAAGCCATGTTGGCGGTTGTTCTGGGCGGAGGCTTGTTTGCCTTCGTCGGTGCGGGGTCCGGTTTGATGGGACATTGTTTGTGCTCCTTTCGGGAGAGTTGGTTTAGCAAATCCCTCCATGACAGTCGGGGCACCGGTCGGGTGAGTCGGACTCGACCGGAGGCGTGCGGAAAATGAAAAAGCCGGCGCGGGGGCCGGCGGGTTTTTCGAGGATAGTGAGGCGTGCGAAGACACGTCCACTACCAAGATGTCAATGTATCACGGATTGGGGAGAAAGGAAACTGAATTTCGTTTATTTAATGATGATTGGACGGCGGGGCACGCGCGAAGAGGGGCGAAATTGGCGAAGGGGACGGAGACCTCCGACGCGTTCGCGATTTGGGGCTTGATTGTGACTGACCCGTTGGGCCCCTTGGGCCCCAGACGGCCTTCGCTCCGCTCTGCGCCTTTGTGTCACTTCGTAGCCTTTACGTCCGAAATAGTAGGCGCAGGCCGTGGACGTGCTAAAGTGGGCAGCTCCGCTAAGGCTACGATTTCCGTTTCGGAGAGCATACACGCGGACAAACCCCAAGCCCCAAAACCGTTGCCAAACATGTCGCCTGTCTTATCTGCTATGGCAGTGAAAGCCTTCTTACATCTGATCTTGCCTCTTGCGCGAATCTGATAGTACACGCCTATTTGCAAATGGATTCCGAGATACTCCTGGTTTTCCGCTGAACGAGAACTAGGGATCCGAAGGACGATCGAGCTTGGAATTCGAGTGTCATTGCGCGACAATGGATTAACTGGGCAAGTCAAATCGATCATCACAAGTGCTTGGTCGGCTGGATCCACGTAGCCTACGCCACGTATCACACTCCATCCAGAGCGTCCGCGGACTGCTTCGCAAACATCGCTAGGGCCCGCGTACAGTGAGGACAGAACAGCGAAAAGCGCGAACATGTTGAGATTCATTTCAGTTTCTGTACCCCAGAACACCGCCAAAACAAGTAGTATCGATAAGCCAATCGTTAAATCTGCTGCTGCCCTCAACGATATCGGGCGACTTTATCTTTGATGACCCAGAGCCTTGAATAACGTCATAGACGTGACCTAACTCGTGCAGCAGCGTCTCCGCATTATAGATAATATTGCCTGCGTTCCAGAAATCTGGATTAGTGTTTATCTTAATTGTGGCAGAGCTTGTGAACTTGGGTATACCATTTGGTGTGACTCTAGCCGCTCCGGAGTTCTGGAACTCAAATTCTACATGACCAAAAGCATGGTCCCCGTACACAATGGATGTTAATACGTTCACAGGGTTGAAGCCGTTAGCTCTCGTTTTCTCATTACCAAAGAGGTTCATACAGTCCGAATTTGAAACGAGGACCTGAATTGCTGCTGAGAATGCAGACGGCATCATCTCGCCGGCGCGTAGACTGAGGAACTTGCGAACTTCTTGGTCGGTCGGCTTTCGCTTCTTCTCGTCCGCACCCGGGTCGAGTCTCTGGTAGATCAAGTCGCACACTGGGCCGACGAACTGAACGCCCGAAACCGAGCATATTCGATCTGAAGGTGGTTCTGCGGCTTCAAGGCCGTTCGGATCATATCGATTCACCGGGTCCCCCTCGACATAGGAGTATCGGTTCCACGACTGCGGACCCTCGGCGGCGGCGCTGGCTTTGCACGGGTCTGGCGAAGCGAACCTGCCCCAGAAGCTGTTGTAGTAGCGCTGGTCGGCGTAGTCGAGGGTGTGGCTGAAGGGAGTAACGGCAGAAGAGTCGCGCCAATAGGTGGCGAACTTTTCGCGGTCGTCGGGATAAGTTACGTTTTTCTCCTGGCCGTATGGGTAGTAACTGAACTTCTGCACCACACCTTGGCTTCTGCGCAGGACGACACTGCCGAGACGGTCGGTAACGATGAACTCGCCGCTCTGCCAGATGAGGCGGCCGGCGACGTAGACGTTTTCCTGGACCTTATCGGCGCGCAGCAAACCACCGGCGCCGCTTTGTTTGAGTAACTTGTAAATGCCAAGGCGCTTGCCGTCTATGCCGTAGAAGGTCAAGCGAGTGTCTTGTTGCTCTTCTCCCTCGACATAATAAGTCCGATATCGCAAGACCTGCTTGTTGTCGGGTGCGTAGCCAAAGGCGCCACCCCCCGTGTAACGGTTTTCGACATCATAGCAGTTCGGCGTGCAAGCGCCCCAACCAGCCAGTTGCATGTTACCGTTGGCGTCGTAGGCAGCGCCGTTGACGCGATTGGTGGCGGGGTCGACGGTGATGGCCATTTGGGGGGCAGACCCTTTGGTGACAGTTTGCCCAGTGAGGTTGCCGAAGCCATCGTAGGCGAACGACTGTCCCCAGGGAGTGAACGTCTGGCCGCCGGTAGGATCGTTGGAAGTGGCGGTGGCAAGGCGGTTGAGAGCGTCGTATTGGTAGGTGACGGTTTCGCCGGTGAGGACGTTGGTCATGGACTGGATGCGTCCGTTGTTGCCGGTGGTTGGGAACGTGTAGTTGATGTTCACCCCCGCGCTGTTGGACAGGTTGGTCAACTGTCCCAATTCATTGTACGTCCAGGACTGGGTGACGCCTGGCATGAACCTTGTCATGCGGGCTTTGGTGTCGACTCCTGCCGATTCTTCCTAATGTCTCGCCAAGACGCTAAGACGCAAAGAACGCAGTGGGGCGAGTTGAGCTTGGCGGCTCTGCGTGAGTGTCCTCTTCCAGTAAGTGTAAATGGCTTGAACTGTCAGGTGCCCGAGTAGTCGTTGCGTTCGGCGATTACCCGTTTGTTGGTCGTCTGCCCGGCCTGTGTGTAAGCGAACATTTCGATCATCGGCTTCATGATGGCCTGGTTCAAGACGTAGCGCACGGCGGCTAAACGGCCCCAGGCGTAGGTGGAGTACCCAGGGACGAACGGACGTGAAGCGTCGCCGGCATCGTCGCGTAAGAGCTGGTAAGTGCCTTGTGGACCGACGCGATTGTACACTTCGCGGTGGCTGACGTTGCCGGAGTAGGTAAAAGTGCGGAAGGTCCAACTGAAAGTTCCGCCGAGTGGAAAGGCGACTTGGGAGAGTTCGGCGCCATAGGGGCTGTAGGTGAACTCATGACGTTCGTTAATGCCGTCGCGCTGTTGATGATGGACCGCGAGCTTACGCGCCGCGGTTCGGCAGTAGGGATCGTGCTTGGTTGCCGTAGTTTGCCGGAGCGGGAATGCGGCGCTGGATTGTATTCGGGGGGGATTGAATAGGGTGTGACTTGCAATGGCGAACACCCGCCGCTTGGCAAAGCGGCGGCTCGGGTCGGAGGCCGCACGAGTGTTTTGGATTCGGGAGTTATAGCTAGATAGGCGCGGTTCTTCTCCTGAACACCGCTCCATTGCGGGATTGAGAAAAGATGCGGCCCGCGCCCTTACGGTTGCGGTTCTGTTTCCGGAGCAGTGCGTGTTTGCAGAGGTTTACCGGATTCGGGGCGCGGTGCTTAATCGCCTTCAGCGGATTTTTGCTCACGCCCTTGCGGTCGCGGCTCGGTGACGATTGTGCGTGTTGGCGATATGTTGGGCAAGTGTGCAGCACAGAGGATCGGAGCGGGCGGAGTTGAGTAGCGGGGCAAACATTGGGCGGACCGGATCGTTGAAGGTGCCTGAGCCGGCCATGGGGACAATGGCGATAACACGCTCGTGCATTTTGGAAGGTTAGAACTCGGAAGAAGGCAGGCCGATTCTTCGATTTCTGCCTACAGTGAGGAATGCTACGCCGCGTATTTCGGCGGAGTCAAGGGTTATTTCAGGGTAAATGATCTGGAAATACAAAACGTGGATGAATCGGTATAGACAGGGGCGTTGTGGTGGATGGTTTGGATAGCTAGTTGTCTCGCCAAGGCGCAAGGCTCGCTAAGTGCTGGGTGACCCTCGATTTTCCTGAAGGGGCGGCGGGAGGCTGGGTTGACGGGGAGTGTTTGAGGGCGGCTTCGTTATGGGAGGGAGGAAGAGAGCTGAGACCCGCCGATTTACATCGGCGGCTCGGGTCGATAGGTGGCAGGTTATTGGCCGGGTCGCTTACGCTCCCGCTGCATTGGGGCTTGATGGACCGCGTGAGGTTTTTTGAAATCGTGTACTAGGCGACGTCGTACAGCCACGGCACGTATTTGGCGCCGGTGAGGTTTTTTTCCATTTCGGGCCAGACGCGCTGGTGTTCGGCGCTGGCGACCCATTTGACGCGTTGTTCTTCGGTCTGGAAGCTGATCAGGAGACGGTAGTTGAACTTGCCGGGTCCGTTGCCAACCATGGCCTTCTTGAACCTTAGGAGTTTGACGTCGACAAAGCCGGGTTGTTTACGGATGACAGGCTCGAAGGTGTTTTTGAAGGTGGATTCGAGCGTCTTGGTTTTGGCGGGGTCGACTTCGAGGTCGACGTGTAGTTGTATGGCGGTCATAGGGGCGGCTTCCATAGTTGAGAATGCGGCGGCGGCGCTGGCCGCGGCGAGGGCTTGGATCGACTTGCGGCGATTCATCAGGAGGATTCTAACAGACGCGGATGACGACTTTGCCGAAGTGGCTGCCAGTTTCGAAGTGGCGGAGCGCCTCGCGGGCTTCGTCGAAGGAGAAGACGCGGTCGACGACCGGGCAGATTTTATGAAAGTCGATGACGCGGTTCATGGCTTCAAACATCTGGCGCGAGCCGACGAATATGCCCTGAATGCGGATGGCCTTCATGAGGGCGGCGGTGAGGTTGACGTCGGCCTGGCCTTCGGCGCGATTGCCGATGAGGTAGATCGACCCGCCCATGCGCGCGGCGCGGATGCTTTTTCCGATGGTGGCGGCGCCACCGATCTCGACGATGTGATCGACCCCGCGGCCGGCGGTGAGCTTGCGGGCAGCTTCTTCCCAATCGGGATGGGTGATGTAGTTGATGGTGTGGTTGGCGCCGAGTTTCCGGAGGCGCTCGGCTTTGACATCGCTTGAGGTGGTGGCAATGACGCGTGCGCCGGCAGCGGCGGCGAACTGCAAGGCGAAGACCGAGACGCCACCACTGCCCTGCACGAGGACGGTGTCGCCGGTTTGCAGATGGCCCTGATCGAAGAGGGCGTTCCAGGCGGTGACGGCGGCGCAGGGGAGAGTGGACGCTTCTTCGTCGGTCAGGTGGCCGGGGATGGCGACCAGACCATCTTCGCTCAGCTTGACTTGTTCAGCGAGAACACCCTGAAAGAAGGCGCCCATGGCGGAACGGGCTTTGGCTTCGTTGGGTTCGCCGGAGATCCAAGACTGCATGAAGATGCCCATCACACGGTCTCCTATTTTGAAGCGGGTGACACCGGGTCCAACGGCGGCAACGGTGCCGGCGGCGTCGGAGCAGATGGTGAGCGGTTGGGGAATCTTTTTCGAATAAAGCCCTTTGACGACGAGCAGATCGCGAAAGTTGAGCGAAACGGCTTTGACTTGGATAACGACTTCGCCGTGTTCCGGAGTAAGGCCGGGCGAATCATTAATTTTCAGTCCGTCGATCGAGAAAGAGCCATCCACCTGCCAAGAGCGCATGAGGAACATTGTAGAATGCGGGTTTATGAGTAAATCAGTTCTGTTGCTCCTTTTGGCTCTCCCATTGTGCGCCGCCGACAAGGGTTGGGTCACGATGTTCGACGGCAAGACGCTGAATAACTGGAAGGCAAACGAGCACCCGGAATCGTGGACGGTGGTAGACGGGACGATCCAAGGGAAGGGTCCCAAGAGCCACCTGTATTGGATGAAGCAGGAATTCACCGACTGCGAATTTAAGGCTGATATCAAGTTGACGCATGGCAGTAACTCGGGGATGTACTTCCGGGCGGCGTGGGGCGAGAGCTGGCCGAAGGGTTATGAAGCGCAGGTGAACAATACGCACAAAGACCCTGTGAAAACGGGGAGCCTCTACAACTTCGTAAAGGTGCTCGAGCAACTTGTTCCGGATGACACGTGGTGGAACCAGCACATCATCGCGCAGGGCAATCACATCGTGATCAAAGTGAACGGCAAGACGGTGGTTGATTTCGTGGATGAGAAGAACACGTTTGTGAAGGGTTACCTGGCGCTGCAGCAGCACGATCCGAACAGCGTGGTGCAGTACAAGAACCTGATGTGCAAGCCGCTGAAGCCGGCGAAGAAGAAATAGGGTTTTCGAGAACTGCGCGGGAGACACAACGCACCCGGAGGGCTGGTACGCTCCGGGTGCGCCAATCGTGCTACGGTGGGAATTTCGAATGTCAAATCTCGCGCCTAGTGTCAGTCCGGAAGTCGAACAGCAGTTTGCCGCCATCCGCAATCCGCGGAACCTTACGTTGATCACAGATGAACTCGAGGGAGTCGCGCTGGCGTCGCTGCCCGACAACATTTACGGT
The DNA here is from genome assembly GCA_020846745.1 of Bryobacterales bacterium. GTDB lineage: Bacteria > Acidobacteriota > Terriglobia > Bryobacterales > Bryobacteraceae > JADLDI01. The sequence continues at coordinate 6,445 of JADLDI010000083.1, forward strand.
TTTTCGTATTCACCCGTCAACGAGTCGACGCCTTTGTTCGCGAGGCGTACGTTTCAGGTATTTGAGGTGCATAAGCTCGAACGGGGTGAAGTGCATGTGCTGGGGTACCTCACGCCGAAAGAGGCCCAGTTGCTGAAGGAAGGAAAAGAGCCCCTGGACCTGCGGCTTTATCCCGAACCTCGAGATGAGAGCACCGCGATCGTATCGATTCCGTTCGACCGGGTGGCAAAGACGCGGAGCGTGTCGCGGTCCGACGGGAACTACATGCCGATCCAGATCGATCCGATCCTATAGTCGAGCAAAGCATTGCTGGAAAAGAGAGCCTCAGGTGTAGTAGCCTGAGGCTCTTGGTTTTATGACCCGCCGTCACTTTGTCGTGTCCGTTGCCGCTACTCCTGTTATGGCTGCCAATCTACCGCTCGAATCCGAAGTGAAGATCGAACAGGTTTGCACCGTTCCGTCGTATTCCGAAGGCATTGTTTTCGATCGTGCCGGAGACGCGTACCTATCGCACGGGCGGTTCATCTCGAAGGTGGGCCGGGACGGCAAACCGGTGACTTGGGCGGAGACGGGTGCGCCGAATGGTCATAAGGTGCTGCCGGACGGAACGCACATTGTTTGCGACGGGTCGCACCATGCGGTGCTGCACCTGGACGCGAAGGGCAAGGTGATTGGCAAGGCCGCGGCGGCGTGCGACGGGAAGCCGTTGCGTGCGCCGAACGACTGCGCGCTGGACCCGAAGGGCGGGTTCTACTTCACCGATCCGGGAGGGAACTCGACTGTCGAGAAACCGATCGGGACGGTGCACTACGTGTCGCCGAAAGGCGAGGTGGTGCTTTGCGTGAGTGGGTTCCCGATGCCGAATGGGTTGGTTGTTCGGCCGGATGGGTCGCAATTGCTGTTCGGCGACAGCCGGCTGAACGCGATCTTCGTGTGCGATGTGTCCGCGCCCGGGAAATGCTCAAAACCGCGCGAATTTGCCAAACTGCCGGTGAAAGGCGAGGGACAGATCGACAACCTTCCCGACGGAATCTGTCTCGATGAAGCGGGCAACCTGTATGTGGCGCATTGGGGGATGCGGCAGGTGCAGGTGCTCGACCGGAACGGGAAGTTGATCCGGCGGTATCCGGGAGGGAACCTGACGACGAGCAACGTCGCGTTTGGCGGGCCGCAGCGGGATACGCTGTACATCACGGGTGCGTTGATGGAAGAGGGCAAGTCGCCGGGCGGGCTGTTCCGGATCAAGCTGGCGGGCGTGCGCGGGGCGAAGCTGCTCGCTTAATCCGGCAGCGCGTAGGCGATCAGTTCGTCGGAGTAGGTGTCGTTGTATTTGTTGCCGCCGCCGGCGGCGATGACCACGTATTGCTTTTTGGTTTTGCGGCTTTGGAAGGTCATGGGGTTGGCGTGGGCGGAGGCAGGGAGTAGGACGGTCCAGAGTTCTTTGCCGGTTTTCTTGTCGAAGGCGCGGAATCGGCGGTCGTTGGTGGCGCCGATGAAGACGAGGCCGCCGGCGGTGACCATGGAACCGCCGATGTTCGAAGTGCCGGTGGGAGGGATGCCTTTGGCGATCAGTTCGTCGACGACACCGAGGACGGAGCGCCATTTGAAGTCGCCGGTGTTCATGTCGATGGCGGTGAGGTGTCCCCAGGGCGGTTGCTGGCAGGGATTGAGTTTCTGGTCCCAGAAGCGGGAGTTGGGAGAGCCGAGTCCGGCGGTGCGGTAGGGGATGAGCGAACCTTCCGGGCGCTTGGTCATACGGGTGACAAAGCCGATGTCCATGGAATTGACATAGAGGGTCATGGTTTCGGGGTCGAAGGACGCGCCGCCCCAATTGACACCGCCGTTGGTGGAGGGGAACAGGACGGTGGGTTTCAGGCCGATGGGGGTGTAGAGATTGCCGAAGACGGCGCCTTCGATGAGCTTGGCGCAGTAGGCGCGGGATTCGGGAGTGACGTTGGTCAGTTCGTTTGGATGGAACGACTGTCTGGTTACGGGCGGCGGTTTGAGGGGGAACGGTTGGGTGGCATGAGCCTGCTCGCCGGGGACTTCGCTGGCGGGGACGGGACGTTCTTCGATGGGGAAGAGGGGCTTGCCGGTGACACGGTCAAAGAGGTAGACCCAGCCGGTTTTGGTGAGCTGGGTGACCGCGGGGACCTTTTTGCCGTCGCGGAGGACGGTGACGAGGTTGGGCTGGGCGGGCAGGTCGTAATCCCAGATGTCGTGGTGGATGGTTTGGAAGTGCCAGAGGCGCTTGCCGGAGGTGGCGTCGAGGGCGACCAAGGAGTCGCCGAAGAGGTTGGCTCCTTTGCGGTCGCCACCATACATGTCGGTAGCGGGGGAGGTTAAGGGCAGGTAGACGATGCCGCGCTGCTGATCGATGGAAGGAATGGACCAGGCGTTGATGCCGCCGCGGTCCTGCCAGGCGTTGGCTTCCCAGGTATCGTTGCCGAATTCGCCTTCGTGAGGGACGACATGGAAGCGCCAGACGAGCTTTCCGGTTTTAGCGTCGAAGGCGCGGATGTCGCCGGAGGGTCCGCGAGGTTCGCCATCGGCGGCGAGGGCGCCGCAAATGACGAGGTTTTTGTAGATGGCAGGCGGGGAGGTCATACCGTAGCCGGCGCGGGGGAACTTGTCGGCAACGCCTTCGCGGAGGTTGATGGATCCGCCTGAGCCGAAGGTAGGATCGGGCTCGCCGGTAGCGGCGTCGATCGAGAAGAGGCGGGCGTCGAGGGTGCCGTAGAAGATACGTTTCTTCGCGGCGCCATCGCGCCAGATGGCGGGTCCGCGGGAGATGTAGAGGTTGTAGATACGGGTCTGGTCGAGCTTGGGGTCGAACGCCCATTTCTGTTTGCCGGTATCGGGGTCGAGGGCGATCAGGCGATTGAAGGGCGTGGTGAGGTACATGACGCCGTCGTCGACGAGCGGGGTGGCTTCGAAGGCGGACCGGGTGGGGAGGGTTTTTCCGTCGCTCATTTCACCGGTTTTGAAAGTCCAGGCGACTTTGAGACGGGTGACGTTGGTAGGGGTGATCTGACGGAGAGGAGAGTATTTCATGCCGCCGGAATCGCCGCCGTAATAAGCCCATTCCTGGGCGGAAAGGATTAAAGAAAGAAAAAAGAATACAAACCACCGCATGGAGCACTATGATATGCCAGAGGCGCAGAACGCGATGGAACATTTCGATGCAGTGGTAGTGGGAAGCGGATTTGGGGGATCGGTGATGGCGTACCGGTTGGCGGAGGCGGGCAAGCGGGTATGCCTGCTGGAGCGCGGGAAAGCGTACCCGCCGGGGTCGTTTCCGCGGACGCCGCACGGGATGAAGCAGAACTTCTGGGATCCGTCGGCGGGGCTGTATGGGTTGTACAGCTTCTGGTCGTTTCCGGGGACAGCGGCGCTGGTGTCGTCGGGATTGGGCGGAGGTTCGTTGATTTATGCGAACGTGCTGCTGCGGAAGGATGAGAAGTGGTTTACGGATCAGTCGCCGGACGGGTCGTATGTGCCGTGGGCGGTGGATAGGAAGGCGCTCGATCCGCATTATGCAGCGGTCGAGAAGATGATGAACGCGCAGAAGTATCCGTTTCACGCTGCGCCTTATAACAAGACGGGTAAGACGGCGGCGATGCAAGAGGCGGCGGGGAAGCTCGGGCTGGAGTGGGACTTACTGCCGCTGGCGGTGAGCTTCAGGCGGAAGCCTGTGGACGACTTCCGGCATCCGGACGATGCGGGGAATCCGCCGGAGTACGGGGCGCCGATCGAGAACGGGAACGAGAACATTCACAAGATGCACCGGTTGACGTGCCGGCTGTGCGGGGAATGCGATGCCGGGTGTAACTACGGGTCGAAGAACACGCTGGACTATACGTACATATCGGCGGCGACGCGGTTACAGGCGCCGGCGGATGTGCGGACGATGTGCGAGGTGAAGTCATTTGACCGCGGGCCGGACGGGAAGTTCCACGTGCGGTATGTGCGGCACCGGGAAGGGCGGACGAGCCATGATGCGGTGCCGGAGCAGATCACGGCGGATAAGCTGATTATCTCGGCGGGGACGTTCGGGTCGAGCTTCCTGTTGTTGAAGAATAGGGCGGCGTTTCCCGGGTTAGGCGAGCAGTTAGGGAAGAGATACTCAGGGAACGGAGACTTACTGTCGTTCATTATCAAGGCGACGGGTCCGGATGGGAATTGCCGGAATATCGATGGGACGTATGGTCCGGTGATCACGTCGGGAATCCGGACACCGGATGAGTTAGAGGGCAATGGAGCGACGGGGCGCGGGTTCTATGTGGAAGACGGCGGCTTTCCGGCGTTTCTGGCGTGGATGATTGAGACGGCGGGCGACCTTTCGGGCGATTTGCGGCGGTCGTATGAGTTTGGGAAGCGGATCCTGTTGTCGCGGATTGGGATTGATTTGAATCCCGACCTGGCGGGGGACTTATCGAAGCTGATTGGGGATTGCATCACGTCGAACAGTTCGTTCCCGGTGCTGGCGATGGGCCGCGACAACCCGACGGGCACGACGGCGCTGAAGGGTAAGTATCTGACGTGCGATTGGACGCGGGACGGTTCGGCGGAGTTATATGACCGGATTGTGGAGACGGGCAGTAAGATCGCGCATGCGCTGGGGGCGAAGTATCAGGACAATCCGGCGTATGAGTTCTTCAATCAGGTGATCACGGCGCATCCACTGGGCGGGTGTGCGATGGCCAGGCATAAAGGGGAAGGCGTAGTGAACGAGTGGGGCGAGGTGTTTGATGAACCGGGGCTGTATGTGTGCGATGGATCGGTGCTGCCGGGGCCGGTTGGTCCGAACCCCGCGTTGACGATCGGGGCGCTGGCAGACCGGTTTGCGACGCGAATAATCGAATCTGGGAGGTAGGCAATGAAACGATCGTTGATCCTGGCTGGGGGCGGCGTGAAGGTCGCGTTCCAGGCGGGGGTGCTACAGGTGTGGCTGGACGAAGCGGGATTGACGTTCGACCACGTCGATGCCGCCTCAGGCGGCGTATTCAACCTGGCGATGATGTGCCAGGGGCAATCGGGACAGCAGATTGCGGATAACTGGCGGACCCTGAATCCACGGGCGGGCATATCGTTTGACGTGGCGGAACTGGCGAAGCTGGGTTACTCGAAGTCGCTGTTCACGCTGGATAACTACCGGAAGCATGTGTTCCCGGGCTGGGGCTTGGATTGGAACACGATCCGGGCATCGAAGCTGAACGCGACGTTCAACGTGTTCAACTTCTCGCAGAAGAAGATCGAGGTTATCGAACCTTCGGGTATGTCGGAAGACATGCTGGCCGCGTGCGTGTCGCTGCCGATGTGGTTTCCGCCGGTGAAGATGAACGGACAGACTTACATCGACTCGGTGTATCTGACGGACGCCAATATCGAAGAAGCGATCAGGCGCGGGGCGGACGAGTTATGGGTGATCTGGACGGTTAGCGATAAGGACGAGTGGAACGACGGGTTTGTGGCGCAGTATTTCCAGATCATCGAGACGTCGGCGGTGGGGCATTACCGGGCGATATTGGAGCGGATCCGGCAGAACAACGAGGCGATCGCAGTGGGGGGGACAGGCGAGTTCGGGCGGCCGATTCTGGTGAAGGAGTTAAAGGCCGATGTCGCGCTGCATTATTTGATTAACTTCTCGCAGGACCGATTGACGGAGACGGTGAATTTGGGTGTGGAGCGCGCGCGGCAGTGGTGCGCGGAGCAAGGGATTGCGCTGCACAAGCAGACGCCGCCGAAGCCGGCGCGGCCGTCGAAGGCGAGTGTCAGTTTCACCGAAGAGATGAAGGGGTATGTCGCTTTTGGGGCGGCTGACTTCGAAGAAGGTTACAAGCAGGGCAAGAAGGACGGCAACTACTTCATGTTCCACCTGACCATCTCGACGGACGATGTGGACCGGTTTGTGGAAGAGCCGGCGCACGACACGGAGAACGTGGTGGGTTGGGTGGAGTGCGATGCGCTGGGGGGTAAGCTGAACGTCGAGAAAGGTCACTTCAACCTGTTTGTCGATCAGCAGGACCCGGCGTATAAGAAGATGCTGTACCGGCTGGTGTTCGAGACGAGCGTGGGCCATAAGGTGACGATGACCGGGTTCAAGAAGGTAAAAGACGACCCGGGCGGCGACTTATGGACCGACACTACGACCTTGTTCGTACACCTGCTGCAGGGCGATGTCGCGGCCGGGCAGGACGACACGGCGAAGGTGCTGGCGTCGGGCAAGATCATCATTCAACCGCTCGATTTCCTGAAGCAACTGACCACGTTCCGGGCCGAGGCTCCGGGGGGAACGGTGGGAGACCGGGTGTCGGCACTGAGCCGGTTCTGCCGGTTGTTCTTCGGGAAGTTGTGGGATGTGTATGCGCGGCGCGTGTTGAGTTCGGGTCCGTTTTAAGACGAGCGCCTAACGCAGGTCCAAATTGGGTTCGTTTCTCATATATTCGTCCATGGCGGTTTTGTAGCCGAGTTTGGCGAAGTCGGCGACCATGGCGTTGACGGACATGTCGCAAAGGGCGGCTTCTTCGCGGATCATCGCGGCTTCGGCGGGGGGGAAGTGTTTGAGGATGTCGTCGGATGGCGCATCGCTCCCTGACGGTCGCGGCTCCGTTACGGGGCCGGTGCACTGGGCGGGAGTTCGTTTCGCAAAGTGTTGAATCTTAATGGCATCGGCGAGGACGAGGGTGGGCCGAGGCGCTTCGGGATTGGTTTCGATCAGTTGGCAGATGCGGTTGGTTTGGGAGTCTTTGAGTTGTTTGTAGGCGCGGTTGAAGCTGCCTTCGAAGCGGATGTAATAACGGGAGTAGAGATCGGCTAGTTTTACGGTGGCGGGGTGGCAGAGAGGGTCTTTGCCTTCGGAGAGGTCGTAGAGTTCGTTTTCCAAGTCGAGGGAACGGAGCATGTTCCAGCGGGCGGTGACCAACTTGTCGAAGAAGATTTCTTCGAGCGGGCCGTCGGGTTGGCACTGGGAGCGGAGTTCGTTTCGCAAATCGTTGAAAACAGGCAGGAGATCGGCGGGAATAGATTCGGCGGCGAGGCCATGTTTGCGCGCATTTTGGGAGGATTTGGCTTTACCTTCTTCGGTACGGGGTCCGGTGCTGAGAGTATTTGTAGACATACGGATGTTCGACCTTTCTGGGCGGCTGCGCCCCTTGGTAACCCGTCGCAGGCGCTCCGGGCACCGGTCGAGGTCTGACGGCTTCGGCCGGGAATGGTGCGGAAAATGAAAAAGGACGGCAGGAAAATGCCGTCCAAGGTCCACCTATAGCACGGGGTGTCAAGTATTTTGCGGATTTTGGGGTGGGATTGGTGTTTAGATTCAGCGGGTTAGGAAATTTGAATGGGTTGTTAACGGATGTTTGTGTCTGAAATCAGTGGTACTGATCCGGGCAGAGTACTGGGGTGGGGCTGGCGACAGGTGATCGGATACTCTCAACAGTTCAATCCAACTCATCACCTGAGGCGGGGGGATTCTTTTTTCCAGCGCGCTGAAGAATCCGTTTCGCCTTGTTAACGTCACCGCGACCGGCGCGCTCGCGGAAGTAGTCTTCCGTTCGCAAGGCCGACAGCTTCTCGGCGACTTTTTCGCAGACTGAGGTGTTTCAGAGATGGCAAGCGCAGCGAGTTTGCACTGGGTGTGGCGATTGGACTGCGGTCGCGCGGGGTGTTGGGGAGTAGGAGAATGGACGAGTGCGGACTGATTGGTGGAACCGGAGGTGACGATGAAGCGCAGGGAGTTTTTGGGGAGTGCTGCTTTGGCCACGGCTACTAGGGGTAGTACGTCTTCGATGGCGCCGCGGAAGGTGATTGTGGGGACATTAATGCAATCGTTTTGGGTTGCGCATCCGGGGTTGGAGAAGCGGTTGGAGGAGTTGACGGGGGCGGTGGACCGGATGGATGCGGAGGCGCGGCGGAAGTATGGGCGCGGGGTGGATTTGGCGGTATTGCCGGAGGCTTCGGTAACCGGGGAGACGGGGCGGGAGACGCGGGCTAAGTCGGTACCATATGAAGGTCCGGTGGCAAAGGCGTTTGGGGGGAAGGCGCGGGAGCGCGGATGTTACATTGTGGCGGCGACTTATTTGCGGGAGGCCGAGGATAGGGGCAAGTGCTCAAACGCGGCGCTGCTGGTGGGGCGGAAGGGCGAGTTAGTGGGGACTTACCGGAAGATGCATGTGGTGCCGTCGGCGGATGGAAGAGTGATGGAAGGCGGGGTGACGGCGGGCAGGGAAGTGCCGGTGTTCGACTGCGATTTCGGCAAGTTGGGGATGCAGATCTGCTACGACATGGAGTTCGACTTGGGGTGGAAGGAACTGGGAAGTAAGGGAGCGGAACTGGTGGCGTGGCCGACGCAATCGCCGCAGACATCGCAGCCGGCGGCGCGGGCGATGGAGCAGCGGTGCTTTATCGTGTCGAGCACGTGGCGGCACAATGCATCGGTGTTTGAGCCGACGGGGAAGATCGTGGCGCAGGTGCGGGGGACGGAAGGGATCGCGGTAAAAGAGATCGACCTGAGCTACGCGATTTTGCCGTGGAGTGCGCAGTTGAAACGAGGAAAGTTGTTTGATGAAAAGTACGGGAGCCGGGCGGGCTACCGGTACTACGAGGAAGAGGATTTGGGGATTTTCTGGTCGAACGATGCGCGGCTGCCGGTGCGGAAGATGGTGGAGGAGTTAGGGTTACGGGAGGCGGACGAGCAGTTGGAGTGGGTGCGGGGGACGTATCGGCGGGCCGGGATGCGGGGCTACTAAAGTTACCAGACGATCCGCCGGGTAATGGGGTGGATCGAAAGATCCGAAACGGTGGAAGCACGTAGTCTGTCACCCGAGGAGATGGAAGCGGCGGCGACGGAGACTGAGGTCGCACGACTACGGAAGCGAGTCGCGGAGCTAGAGGCGCGCCTAGCGGAGGCACTTGACGAGCAGTCGCGGGAAGCGGAGAACCGGAGCAGCGAGGCGGAGCTACGGCTGAGCGAGTTGCGGGAACATTTCCGGCACACGGTAGAGGCGAGTCCATTCGGCATTGCGCTGTGGAGCAGGGGTGGCGAGTTGTTGCAGGCCAACGATGCGCTGCTGCGGATTGTGGGGCGCAGTTGGGAGGAGATGCCGAAGCAGCGGTTTGCGTGGGAAACGATTACTCCGGCGGAGTATCACGCGCTGGAGCGGGAGAAACTGAAGGAGTTATCGGAACGGGGGACAGTGGCTCCGTTCGAGAAAGAGTATATACGGCCGGACGGGACGAGGGTAGCGGCGTTGGTGGGGGCGGCGATGTTACCACTGACGGGCGACTTTGTGGTGTATGTGGTGGATATCAGCGAGCAAAAGAAGGCGCAACGCGAGTTATTGCTGCTGGTAGAAGCATCGGCGGCATTGATGATATCGCCTTACTCGTCGGAAGTGATGCGAACGACGGTGGATTTGGCGCAACGGTTTGTGGAGGCGGACGGGCATGCGGTGTGGCGGGCCACGAGCGGAAGTGGGAGTGGGAGCGGAAACTGGGTATTGTCGTCGTGGGCGGGATTGTCGGAGGATTTCGCGAGCGACGGAATTCTGCATGCGCCGGCGTCGGCGATGCCACGCGACGCATTGCTATTTGAAGACGTGACAGCGGCTCCGATGCTGGCGGCTCGCGCGGAGATCTATCAAAAAGAAGGCGTTCGGTCGCTGATGGCAATTCCGCTTTGCATGGGAGAAGAGGTAAACGGGACGGTGGTATTTTACTGGCGGAAGCGGCACGCGTTTCAGGCCAGTGAAGTAAGGATCGCGAAGACGCTGGGGAACCTGGCGGCGACGGCGCTGAGTTCCGCGCAGTTGTATGAGCGGCAGACGATGTTGCGGGCGGCGGCGCAATCGGCGCAATCGCGGGCGGCCTTTCTGGTGGAAGCGGGGGAGATACTGACGTCGTCGCTCGAATATGAGACGACGTTGAAGAACGTGGCGAGGATGGCGGTGCCGCGGTTTGCGGACTGGTGCAGTGTGGATCTTGTCACGGGCGGGCAGAAAGTGCAACGGGTAGCGGTGGAACATTCGGATCCGAACAAAGCGCGGATCGCGTTTGAACTGGTGGAGAGATATCCACAGAGCGAAGAACTGACGGCGGCGGCGATAAGAACGAATAAGTCGTTTCTGCTGGAGCGGATCACGGATGAGTTACTGTCGAGGCGCGCGCAAGACGAAGAGCACCTGAGGCTGATGCGGGAACTGGGCTTAAGTTCGCTGATAGTGGTGCCGATAACGAGCGGGAAAGAGCGGCTGGGGGTGATTTCGTTTGTGACGGCGGAATCGCGGCGGCGCTACAACCACGACGATTTGCAACTGGCGGAAGAGATTGGGCGGCGGGCGGCAACGGCGATCGCGCACGCACGGTTGTATGAAACGCTGCGGTCAAACGAAGAGCGGCTGCGGTTGGCGGTGAGCGCGGCGGCGCTAGGCGTGTGGGAGCGGGACCTTGCCACGGGGGCGCTGTCGGCATCGGAGCAATGTAAGCGGAATGTGGGGGCGGATCCAGAGAAGGAACTGAGTTATGAAGATTTGGCGGCGCGGATCCATGAACAGGACCTGGAACGGTGGCAGGAGGCGTCGCGGATTGCAGTAGAAACGACTTCGATATTCGAATGCGAGTACCGGATCTGGTTTCCGGACGGGGCGCTGCATTGGGTGCTGGCGTACGGGCGGTGTTTGTATGCGGCGGATGGGCGGCCGTTGCGAATGGTGGGGGTAACGCTGGACGTGACGGAACGGAAGAAGTCGGAGCAGGAGCGGCGCGACTTATTGTTCCGGGAGCGGGAGGCGCGGCAGACGGCGGAGTTACTGAACAGGATCGGACCGGCGCTGGCATCGGAGTTAGATGTGGAGCGGCTGATCCAGTCGGTGATTGATATTGCGACAATTCTGGCGGGAGCGGAGTTCGGGGGGCTGTTCTATACGAGTTACGAGGAAGGTAAACCGCAGGTTCATTACAGTTTGTCGGGAATGGCGAAAGAGGTTTTGCCGAAGCTGCCGTCGATCCAGCAGCGGCCGATATTCGATGCGACATTCCGGGCGGGGCGCACGATTCGGATGGAGGATGTGGAAGGAGAGGAGGAGTATCGGGAAGCGTTCCGGAGCATGGGAATCGCGGCGCGGAGCTATCTGGCGGTACCGGTGATTTCGCGATCGGCGGAGGTGTTGGGCGCCCTGGTGTTCGGGCATGGCGCGGCGAATGCGTTTAGCGAGCGGCACGAGGAACTGGTACGCGGAATAGCGGCGCAGGCGGCGATTGCACTGGATAACGCGCGGCTGTTCGAACAAGTGGACCGGGAACGGTCGCTGGTGGTGGACAGCAACCGGGCGCTCGAGCGGACGAACGACAGCCTGCGGCAATTCGCGTATGCGGCGGCGCACGATTTGAAAGAACCGTTGCGGATGGTGAGCTTGTATTCGGAGCTGCTGGGGCGGCAGTACGCATCGCGGCTGGACGACGGCGCGGACGAGTTTCTGAACTACATTCGCGACGGGGCGTTACGAATGCAGATGTTAGTGGACGACCTGCTGGCGTTTACGCAGGCCGGAGATATTGCGGACAAACCGGCAAGTCGGATGGACTTGAACGAGATATTGGACATCGCGCTGAGTAACTTGAGTGTCGCGATCGCGGAGAGCGGGGCGGAGATTACGCGCGATAAATTGCCGAAGGTGACGGGCCATGAAGTGCCGCTGGTGCAGTTATTCCAGAATCTGGCGGGTAACGCGATCCGGTACCGAAAACCGGGGCAGATACCGCGGATTCGCGTGTCGGCGGAGGCACGCGGAAAGCACTGGCTGATTTCGGTGGAAGATAACGGTATCGGTATTGCGCCGGAGTATCATAAGCAGGTATTTGGAGTGTTTAAGCGCTTGAACCGAGGAACGCAGTCGGGTACGGGGATCGGATTGGCCATTTGTCAGCGGGTGGTGGAACGTTACGGAGGAAGTATCTGGGTGGAGAGCGAGGAAGGGCGGGGAGCGACGTTCCGGTTTACGTTACCGCGGGAGGGGTGAAGGGGGATCGCACGCGGAGCGGAAAGAGGATGGGGCTGAGGCGTTGAAGGTATTTCGCTACGGCTTCGATGTGGAGGCCGGGGGGCAGATCGTGTTTTTGTCTCACGCGAAGGCGCAAAGGCGCAAAGAGAACGGGGGGGTAGGGGATTTTGGGGGCGTTTGAAGACCGCTCCCTGGGCGTGTGCAAAGATTCGGAACACCGCTCCCTGGCGGGATTGAGGAACGCAGTCGGGTTGTCAGCG
>JADLDI010000084.1 GCA_020846745.1 Bryobacterales bacterium
ACTCCCTGCTCGCCACGTCCATAATAAAAACGTTGTAATTACCGGGATCATACCCTCTCGTCCAACTAAACGCAATATGCTGTCCGTTGGGATTCCACGAAGGGTTGACGGCTTCGCCCTCGCCTGAGGACAGGCGGACGACATCGGAGCCATCGATATTCATTTTATATACTTGTGGGGGTCCGGAGCGACCCGAAGTTAAGACAATTTCGGTTCCGTTCTTCGGATTTATCTTGGGCTCCACCTCAATGGCGGTGGTTGCGGACACGCGGCGCAGCCCTGAACCGTTTAAGTTGCACTGGAAAATCTGGGGGCTGCCACCCGCGGCGCTCGAGGAAAAAAGGAGGTTTTGACCGTCTGGTGTGAACTCCGGCGTGCCGTTCATCGAAGCACGTTGATTATAGAACGGCAGGATGCGCCCCGTCTCCGGCGACATCATCATGATTTCGGGCTGGCCTTTGGCGAATGTGGTAAAGGCCAGGCGTGAGCCATCAGGCGAAACGGCGATGAACTTCGAAATCGAACGCAGCCGTGTCAGCTGCTTTTGATTCTGTCCATCGAAGTCCATCACCCAGATCTCTTTATTTCCCGTACGGTCAGATGTGAAGTATATCTTGCTTCCGGCTAAGGTCTCGGCGCCGAACCGCGCCAGGATGTCGGTGGCGAACTCATGCGCCACCTGCCGCGCGCCGGCGGCATCCAACGACCCAAAATACATCTTATTAAATACTTGGGCATTATTGATATCGGCCTGGTTCACGTTGTAGAGCCAGCCGAAGAAAACCAGCCGGTCATTCTGCGCCGCGGCATACCCGACGGTAAGGTAATTGGCATTCACCGGCGGCTGCGACCAGTCTGTCAGCCACGGCCCCTGGCGCTGCACATTCGGCGGCGTGCCGGTGGGCGGACGAAAGTCCTGCGGGCGCTGCGGGATGTCGAGCGGGTACATGCTCTTGGGCGCCATCTTCACCGCGCCCGATTCCTGCAAATCAGAAAAAAGTGTCTGATTGAAAACATCCATGTACTTCTGCGCATCGCCTGAGGCGCGATGGTCCGGCACGGCGATCACCGGCTGTTTGTTGCCGCCGGTGAGTTTGATCAACATGTCGCTCTGCTGCTGTGCGCCGATCAGCGCCGCCATACCAATAAGGCCGATGGCGCAGGCAAGGTAGCTTTTCTTCGAAGTCATCTTTTTAATTGGAACCAGAATTCGATGTGGGCCGATGTTCGTTCGAAACCGCTGGGCAGCGGATCGAAGGGCGCGGACTCAAGAATCGCCCGCTGACAGGAATAATCGAGCGATCCGATGCCGCTCGACTGGCCGATGCGTACGTCGCGCGCCGAACCGTCGCGCTGGATATCGAACAGGACGATCACCGCGGGCGCGGTCTTGATGCTCGACGGAACGTCGTTGGTCCGCCAGTTGCGGCCGACTTTTTCGCGCACCAGTTGTTCGTAGTACCCGAACCGTGTGCCGAACGGGCTGCTGTTGCCCAGGCCGACCCCGCCGCCCCCCGATGCTCCGAACATCGGCGTACTGGCGGCCGCGCCCGACCGGCTGTAGAGCTGATTGGGTTGCTCTTCCTCTTTTTCGCGGTTCCGGTAATACTTGCCGAGATCCAGCGTCTTCTTGCTCTTTTGCTTCTTCTGGTCTTTTTTGCCGATCGCGATGGCGTCCGGTTCGGGCTGTTCGCGTTCGCGGGGTTTGCGCGATTCGGGCACTTGCGACTCGGTATCGTTCGCCACCGGGTTCACACGCTCGCTGCGGTTGTACATCGGAATGGTTCTTACGGGCGAGATGGTGACGCTGCCCGGTCCCGAAGAATTAGGGTCCCCGAATGGGTTCACCGTCGATCCGCTCACCCAGGTGGCGGCGAAAAACAGGCCGAACACCACACCATGCAGCCCCAACGATCCCGCAATCCACTTTCGTAGTGGATCGGGATTCTCAAGAACGTCGTGGTGCTGGAGAGCCATGGTGAGCGTACTTAAGTCAGCGTCTCCCCGGTGTACGGTCGAGCGGTTGCGTGACCATGCGGACCTCAAGCTTTGCCTTGCCCAGCGCGTTTACCACCTGGGCAATCGGGTCCCACACGGTCTCCTTATCGGCGCGCACATACACAGCGCGCGCCCCTTTGAACCGCGCCTGAACGTCCTGCCCCAACTGGTTGATGTTGGCGGGCTTGTCGTTCAAGAAGATTTCGCCGGTTTTGCTGATCGTGATCACGGGCAGTTCCTCGGCTGACGCACGCTGGTCGTCGACGCGCGGCACGTCCACTTCGAGTCCAAACTCCATGACGTGCGCCGTGAGCATAAAGATGATCAGCAGCACAAGAACCACGTCCACCAGCGGAATAATGTTGATTTCCGCCATGGCGGGCAGCCCGCGCGAACGGCCCCTGCCGGCTCCACTACCGCTGCCGTTGATCTGGATCGCCATAGCGGCTACTCTCCGTAGTTCCGCTCAGCCAGGTTGAGAAATTCGAGCGAGAAGTCTTCCATGCGGGCCGACATCTCGCGCAGTACGTGTGTGAAGTAGTTGTAGGCAATGGCGGCGGGAATCGCGGCCGCCAGGCCGAGCGCCGTGGTGATGAGCGCTTCCGAAATGCCGGGGGCGACAGCCCGAAGGCTGGCAGAGCCGGCCATGCCGAGCGCTGCAAAAGCGTCGATAATGCCCCAAACGGTCCCGAACAGGCCCACGAACGGCGAAACGGTCGCCGCCGTGGCCAGCCAGTTCATGTGGCGCTCAAGCCGCGCTAGCTGTTCGCTAACGCCCAACTGCAGCGCGCGTTCAATGGGCAGTTTGTTGCGCAGGTTGCCGCGCGTCTTCACCTGCCGGTCCACTTCCTCAAATCCGAATTCGAACACCGAAACCAGCGGGGAAATGGGAAAGCTTTCGATCGCCTTGGCGATGCCGACCAGGTGTTCGCTCTTGCGAAACGCCCGTAAAAACCCCATGTTGTTGGTGCGCGCTTCGCGGAACGCCTTCCATTTTGAAAAAATGACAGCCCATGACAGGATGGAGATCACGAGCAGCAGCGCCATCACCCCCATGGGCAGGGGTTTGGAGCGGCTGACCATCTCCCACAAAGTAATCTGTGCCAGGAACAAAACGATTGAACTCCTACGGAGGGCGCGTCAGCGTCTGTATCTACTACTATCTTAACGGCACCGGCGGTCGTGCGCCGCCCACAAACATTATAGTCCCAAAATGTTTGTACTGGATTCGACATTACGAGGTTCCGCGCGGGTTGCGGCGGTCCTTACAATGTTTGAAGAGCGGATGCTACTGGAATTGGTTGTCGAAAATTACGCGGTGATCGAGCGCATCCGTGTGCGGTTTGCCCGGGGGCTGAACTTGCTGACGGGCGAAACCGGCAGCGGCAAGTCGATCGTGGTGGACGCGTTGGGGCTGCTGTACGGTGGGCGCGCGTCGGCGGATGCGGTCCGGTCGGGATCGGATAGGGCGCGCATTGCGGGAATTTTCGAGGTCCCGCAGACAACGGCGTTGCGGCGGTGGATGGACGATCACGGTATCGAGGCCGAGGATGGCGAACTGCTGATTGAGCGCGAAATCCAGGGCAACGGCAAGTCGCGCGCGTTTGTCGGCAGCCGCCCGGTGACCTTGGCGGTCTTGAAGGAATTGGCCCCGCACCTGGGCGATATCCACGGCCAACATGATCAGCAGGAGTTGTTCGAACCGGATTCGCAACTCGACATGCTCGACACCTTCGCGCAGACAACGGAGTTGCGGCAGCAAGTCGCGGACATGTTCGCCGCGTGGCACGAGACGGCGAGGCAATTAGAAGAATTGGACCGCTCCGAGCAGGAAAAGCTCCGCCTGGCGGATTTGTGGAAGTTCCAGGAAGGCGAGATTGCGGACGCCCGTTTGAAGTCCGGCGAGGACGCACAACTCGAAGCCGAGCGCCGTGTACTGATGAATGTCGCGCGGTTGCAGGAGAACGCGACCGCGGCGTATGAGGCGCTCTACGACGCCGAGCAGAGTGCGCTGGCACTTATGAGGCAAGCGCGGAAACGGCTGGAGGACCTTTGCCGCATCGACGGAACGCTCCAGGAGACGCTGGATTCCCTAGGTCCCGCGGAGATCGCCCTGGGCGAAGCGGCGCACTCGCTCAGTCATTATCTGGGCGGTCTGGAAGCCGATCCGAGCCGTTTGGAAGAGGTCGAGTCGAGGCTGGCGCTGATCGACAAATTGAAACGCAAATACGGCAGCACGGTCGATGAGATCTTAGCGTTTCTGACCACCGTGCAAGCGGATTTGGAGGCGGTCCAGACCGCCGGCGAACGCCGTGCCCAGTTGGAAAAGGAGCGGTCCCGCCTAGCCGTCGCTTATGAGTCCGCCGCCGGCAGACTCAGCGCCGCCAGGCAGGCCGCCGCCAGAAAACTAGAGAAGGCGGTCCAAGCCGAACTGGCCTCATTAGCGATGTCCGGCACCGAGTTCCGCATCGAGTTCTCCATCGGCGAATGGTCGGCGCGAGGGACCGATCGCTTGCGCTTCCTGGTCTCTGCCAACGTCGGCGAAGAACCAAAGCCTCTGGACAAGATCGCCTCCGGCGGCGAACTGTCCAGGCTGGCGCTGGCACTCAAAACCTGCGTAGCCGTGAAGCCCAAAGAATCGAAGTCCGGCCCTGTAGTCCGAACCCTGGTGTTCGACGAAGTAGACGCCGGCATCGGCGGCCGCACCGCGGAATCGGTCGCCAGGCGGCTAAAGAAACTGGCCGCCACCCATCAGGTCCTCTGCGTAACGCATCTGCCCCAAGTAGCCGCCTTCGCCGACCAGCACTTCGCGGTCGAGAAGCGCCAGGTGTCCGGCAGAACGGTAGCAAGTATCGACGCCCTGGCCGGCGACGATCGAACCAGAGAGCTCGCCAGAATGCTGTCCGGACAGCATTTAACGCCCGAAGCCCTCAAGCACGCCGAACAGTTAATCAAGCTGAGCGCCAAGCCCGCAAGCGATTCGGTACAATAGAAAGACAACCACATGCGGTGAGGTGCGAGAGTGGTTGAATCGGGCGGTCTCGAAAACCGTTGAACCTTTACGGGTTCCGTGGGTTCGAATCCCACCCTCACCGCCAACTATTTTCTGTTTAGAATCAACAACTTAAGCATTGACCTCCTATTCGCGTACGATAGATGTACGATAAGCTCGGTAGTGGGAGGCCGAAATGCTCACTCTCTACCGCCGTCACCTCAAAGCCTGCGGGCAGACCGATCGCTACTACCGCCGCTGCAAGTGCCCCGTTTGGGTCGAGGGCACGAAGGATGACGGCGAGTACATCCGGCACACTCTGAAGCTCACCTCGTGGGAACGCGCGGAAGAGAAGAAGCGCGAACTCGAAGCCGGCACTGCAAGCGGACTGCCGGTGGTGCCCACCCCCCTGACGAAGGAAGTAACCGTCCGCGAGGCCACCGCGAAGTTTCTTGCGGAATGTGAGGCGCGAAACCTGAGCGAAGCCACGTCGCGTAAGTACCGGCTACTCGCCAAGCTGATCAACGCATTCTCCAACTCCCGATTCCCTCACCTGAGGGACTTCTCCGTCGAACGCATTCGTGATTTCCGCAAGTCCTGGAAGGATGGCCCGCGAGCGGCTGGCAAGAAGCTGGAGCGGTTACGGGCGTTCTTCAAGTTCTGCGTCGAGAATCAGTGGATCGAGGTTAGTCCGGTGGCGAGCTTGAAAGCGCCGCTCGTGAAGGATAAGCCGACGATGCCATTCACCCGCGAAGAAATGGCGCGCATTCTAGAACATGCTGGCTCATCTCTCGCGTTTATTCTGACGCTCCGGTACACCGGCATGCGCATCAGTGACGCAGCCATGCTCCGCGCTGACTCCGTGAACGGCAACCGAGTGTTCCTGTACACGCAGAAGACTGGTGTGCCTGTTCATGTGCCCGTTCCAGACTCCCTGACGAACTTGCTCGCTGGAATTAAGCCAGTCGGTGGCTATTTGTTCTTGCGCGGAGAGTCCACGCGTCTCGACACATGTACGGATCTATGGCGGAGACAGCTTGCCAAAGTCTTCAAAGCGGGAGAGATTAAAGGCGGGCATCCGCACAGATTCCGAGATACTTTTGCCGTCGAACTGCTGCAATCAGGTGTCCCAATCGAGCACGTATCAATCCTGCTCGGTCATTCATCAATCAAAGTCACCGAGCGGCACTACGCCCCCTGGGTAAAAACTAGACAGGACATGTTGGAAGAGGAAGTTCGACGCACTTGGGAACAACAGAAGCCCAGGTTAGTGAAGGCTTGATCTGAACTTGATCGGGATTGCGGGATCACCCTCGATTGGCAAGCCGGTCGCGAACGCGCGACAGGACACTCTCGGGAATTCGCAGAGTTCGGTAGACACGTTTGCGACGGCTTTCCTCCCGTCTCCCAAGGACCAAGACACCAGGCTCGTGGAGGAACAGACGGCGCACCGCCACCTCGCTGAGATTCCAATGCTCAGCGATGTCTTTCACTGTGAGGTATCGCTCCCGCAGCGCATCCATGGCCGCTCTCGGTGACTCAGCCAGAGCTTAATCGGCTTCTCGGTGCGCGTCCAATGCTTTCCGTTCAGCAATTCATGTCGGCTGTCACTAGTGTTGGCTTCCCCCTGCCGACGATCGCACTTGGTCCGCCGACTCGTCATCAACTTCAATTCCCGGCTCTCTGCTGGTGTGCCCTGGCCTCTGTGGCATTCCGGCCTCCCGGCTTATTTTTGCGGATAAAAGGGTTGGTTTATGACACAATTGTAGTTGCTCTCGCTTGCCACTCACTCCCGTGTCGGGCGCGGGCCATCAGATCCCGCATGCATGGCCAGAAGCCAGAGAGGAGAAAGACAGCTGCATGAGTTATTTCGCCGTGTGCACATTCGACCTGAAGAATGCAAACTATGATGACTACCAGAAGGCATACTCGGATCTTGCTCAGATCGGGCTGAACAAGCAACTTAACTCGAGCCAGGGTTCGACGATTACCCTGCCAACAACCACCACCGCGGGCGAGTTCAACGGCGCAAGCGCCGCGTCAGTCCGAGACGACCTATGCAATCGGGTCAGCGCATCATTTTCCCGACGTGGCTTCACCTCTGAGATTTTCATTTCGGTCGGCGGCGACTGGGGATGGGGACATCGTACTACCTGACCGTGCCCAACCGGCAACGAGTTCGGAGGCTATGCGCTGGCTCCCAAGTGCCTCTTGGGGGGCGCCCGGCGATCCCATCATTACGGACGTGATCCTGAAGGAGATCAATAACTTAGAGTAGTTCCGATGCTTTGCGAGCCGCAGCTACAAGTGACTCCGGGCCAACATAATCGAGGCGCAAGTCGTGGCAAACGCTCACAACGCCTCTGTGCATGGGGTGGGCATAGTGCTGGGCATCGTCGGGTGGGGCGAAATCATATTTCTGCACCACGTAGGGTGGAGCCACTGTCTCTGGCGTGTCGCAACGAGATGGCCGCATAGCCCGGTCATTATTGTGAGCACGAGAGCGTGGCGAGCGCCCAGAGATTTCGTCGGGTACGTGCAGAAACAGAGTGCCGCGCGGTGGCACGACCTCGTTCGCTCTCCCTCCGCAGGGCTAGCAGCACCCGATAATCGGCTGGCCAGTGCTTCGACGCATCGCTTCTGAACCCGATGAACTATCCATAGACCGTGTGTGCTTGCATCGTATTGAAACGATTGTCTTATCTACTAAACGCGCATTATTCACTCTTGCTGTAAACTGGTCTCATGCTGTATACTGTCGGTGTGGCGTTAGCGCAGCCATCTGGCCTGAAGGATTGGCTCCTCCGGATCCTCCGACGAGTGGAGGGCCTCCGCGTCCAACCCGGGCTCAGGCCAAACTCAATCATTCTGCGACTTGAGGGCGGCGCCCCCGCGCCGTTTGATGTCGTAAACGTGCCCGTACTCAGCCACGAGCGGGCGACCGATCTCGTGTCGAGAACAACGAGACAACCGCCGCCGTTCTCTCTCATCGCGACGCGCCGGCTCACCGAACCCACTCGCGCGTTCCTTCGCTCCGCGGGATTCTCCTGGGCAGAACAATCGACGGGTGCCGTTCGTCTTGCCGCTCCAGGCCTTCTCGTGGAAGTAACGCGCCCTGACTCCGGGGTGAAACGCTCGGATAGCCTTCTTCGTGCCAAACTGCGAGGTCGCTCCGGATGGATCGCGGAGACGCTTCTCCTGCGACCACTCGACGAAGCGATTCGCCTGCCAGAACTCGCACGTGCATCCGGAGTATCTCTGGCGCTGACAAGCCGCATTTTGGCCAGACTGAGCGCACTAGGGTTGGTGGAAATTCGAGGTGCTGGACCATATCGCAACTGGCGATTGCTGGACCGCGGCGGCCTCCTCGATCTCTGGGCCGGTGAAGAAGCAGTCAAGCCAGCCCGGCGGACCGCCCTGTACGTCTGGAGTCGATCCACGCGCGCCCTCCTGGAGAAGATACCGGCAATCTCGGCGATTACCGCGCACTGGGCACTTGGTGGCGCTGCCGCGGCCAATCTCTACCAACCGACGCTGACCGTCGATCCCGCCCCGACTATTTGGATTGACTCGAGCGTGCCGGCGGAAAATGTAGCCCGGAGTCTTGGTGGCTCCCTCGCCGAGCAGGGGGCAAACGTGTTTGTCCATCAGATAGAGCACGACCTTCCGCTTCGGCATGCTGTTGCGTGGAGTGGCCGTGGAAGCCTTCGCGTCGTCTCCCGCCCCCGGGCATACCTCGAGTCGCTGGTGGAAGGCGGCCGTTCTGCTGACGTAGCGCAAAAAGTCCGTGAGGAGGTGGTCGGTGGGCACATTTGATCCGGGGATTCACCCACGTGATCCCTATACGCCGGCTGCCGTTGCCGCATGCGAGAAAGCGCTGCTGACGTTGCTAACGAAGATCGGTCCATGGGGATCGAAGCTGATCTTGATAGGCGGCTTGGCCCCTCGGTACCTTGTCGGCACCGCCCCGACTGGCGTCACCGAACATGTGGGGACCACCGACCTGGACATCGTCGTGGGAATTTCGCTCGCGACTGAAGAAGAGGAGGCATATAGGACGCTGCAGCAGAACCTGAAGGATGCACGATTCTCTCCTGCCCGAAACGCAGAGACCGGTCAGGAAGAGACTTTCCGATGGCACCGGGAAGTGGAGGGCGTCCGTGTTCTGCTTGAGTTCTTCTGCCCTGTGGGTGACGGGGAGTCTGGAAGGCTCCTGCGAAATCCAGGCGGCGCTGGATCCAAGATCAGCGCCATCCGCACGCGGGGTGCAGAACTTGCCGGCGCCGACTTTATCACCGTGGCCCTGAGTGGGGAACTTCTTGAGAATGGGGGCATACAGGAGAACACGCCAGTGCGGGTCGCAAACCTGCTCCCATTCGTCGTTTTGAAAGCGTTCGCGCTCGACGAGAGGGATAAGGCGAAGGATAGCTACGATCTAGTTTGGACCCTCGCCGGGTATGGTGACGGACCGCACTCCGCGGCTCAGGCGATGGCGATGAGCCCAATCATCCGCCATCCAGACGTGGCCGCCGCCATCACAGTCCTTCGGCAGCACTTCAACACTCCCGATCATCGAGGCCCAGCCCAGTACGCGAACTTCGAAATGCGTGGTGACGATCAGGAGGTCCGTGCTCGCCTGCGGCGCTACGCGCATGGAACGATCACTGAGTTCCTTCGTCATTGGGGTGACTTGGGAATGCCCGGATGAGGATTGCGCAAGCTGAGGACTTCAATTACGTCGGCACGGTAACAACGAGGACTACCACCGCCCCGTCCGCGCTAAATCAAACCGCGAAACCTGCGATTGCTGCGGTCCTACTGCCACCAAAGGAAGAGCATATCGGGGTGGTCTGAATCTGAGCCTTCCCGCTGGAAGAGAGCGCGACAAGCCTCCAGGAAGCCGCGTTGCCGCGCCTTTGTCGGCAGAGTCTCAATGCCTGTGGCCACCTCGGTACCAGACACATAGTAAACACAGGATTCTGGATCGAAGGATTTGTTCCACAGCACCAAGTACTCCTGCCCGCACTTTGATGATGTATGGAACGACTGTCGCCGATAACGCGGCACCGGATCTTTCTGGGACCTTCGTGGATCTGCCTCGAACAGTAGTTGCTGATCGCGTCTTGCCGCGCCTCTTGCTTCTTCTTTGCGGAGTCGGTACTGCAGGAGGCCTGCCACAGCAGTTCCTTCAAACGCGGTGGCTAGTCTAAACACCGTCGCCTCGAATGAACTCCCGAATCTCGAGGCCAGCGGTGCAACGAGGTGCAGGCCCATGTCCCCGCGAGTCGCATCCAGAAACTCCTCCTGCGGCATGAGCAACTCCGAAGCGCCCAGGTCGCAGAGCCGCTCCAGTTCATTCGCTTCCTTTGAGTCCTCCGCGTGCAAATTTCTAAACCGAGCTCCGTTCCCGCTGTTCGGGAAGAATGTGTGCGCGATCTCGTGGGCGATAGAGAAATTCACACGGCCTTCATTCAAGTTCGGGTCGTAGAACGAAAACCGCCGTCCGTCCTGATCCTGGTAGATTAATGCTTCGCGTTTCTTGTCAGGACTGGCGCCGGCAACCATTGGGTTGATGGTCACGCCTGCCAGCGATCCCAGGATGCGCAAACGCTCGCGCGGGTCCTCAATCGCATCGAACGAACGCAGGCGAGCGTTCAGTGCCCTCGCCTTCCGTATTACTTCTCTTCGAGGATCGACCGAGCCACTCCGGCTCCGGATCAGGGAAAGTACGTCAGGATCCGAATACGAGCGCCCGTCGATGGTGACTCGATCCACGTTTACTTCTCCGAGCGCCTCTGTCCGAGCATCCTGAGCGTTTCAAGCAGGTAGCGCCAGCCCTCCATATCACGGGGCCGATGACCGCGGAAGTTGATTGACGCGAGCCTCTCCACATCATCATCGGAGAGGCCCATTTGTTTCTTCAACTCTCCCAGCCCAGGAGGCAACGACACCGTGGCCTTCGACTCCGCCTTGACTCGGCCAGGAACCGCCTGGTCCAGAAGCCGGTCGAGAGTGGTTTGCAGAGCGTTGGCAACCGAAAAAACGTACTGGATGTTCGGTTTTCCAGCCGAACCATTCTCCAAATCGGAGATATACGCTTTGGAGACCCCAGACTGCTCCGCCAGCTCGGCGAGTGTCCAGCCCCGCCCCTGTCGGAGGAATCGAATGGTATGGCCCAGTCGGGTCAGGTCGATTGTGTTCACGATATACAACCTGTTGCGAATTGGTGTTGACTCATACCCATACCCCATGGTAGCGTGGCTGTATGGATTTGGCAACATGTCGTCGATTGGCGACTCGCGTTGACGCCCACCCCGTCACCGGGTCCAGATCCGTGGAGCTTGACTTGTGCACACACTTACCTTCTTTCCATTAGGCAACGCGGATTGTTGCCGCATCAAACTTCCCAACGGTGATCGGATTCTCTTCGATTACGCCCACACGCGTGATGAATCAGACAAGTCCGACAAGCGATGGGATCTGGCGTCCGACATCAGGGATGACCTGAAGAAGGACAAGCGGAACTCCTTCAGAGTGGTGGCCTTTACCCACCTGGACGATGACCACATCCATCGCTCGTCGGAGATCTTCTATCTCGAGCACGCTGAAAAATATCAGAGCGCCGACCGCATCAAGATCGAAGAACTTTGGGTTCCCGCGGCGGCCATCGTTGAGGAGGGCCTCACTGGTGAAGCGCGAATCCTTCGATCCGAAGCGAGACTTCGATTCCTGGCGGGCAAAGGAATCCGGGTGTTCTCACGTCCCGAGGTCCTTGAGGAATGGCTTGAGGAGAACGGCCTCTCGCTCGCTGACCGACAGGATCTGATCACTGACGCCGGTCGCGTTGTACCAGGCATCTCGCTTGCGGATGATGGAGTGGAATTCTTTGTCCATAGCCCATTCGCCCACCGGCTCGACTCTGGCGAACTATTGGACCGCAACTCCGACTGCCTGTTCATGCAGGCCCTCTTTGAAGTCGATGGAATACAGACCAAGCTCCTTCTTGGCTCTGACGTCGACCATGAGGCGATAGGTGAAATCGTGCAGGTCACCAAGAAGCATGGCAACGAGGCTCGTCTGGAGTGGGACATCTTCAAACTCCCGCACCACTGCAGCTACCTTTCCGTCGGCCCCGAGCGCGGAGACGAAACGACTGAACCGACAGATGATACTCAGTGGCTTTACGTGGATCAAGGGCTCAAAGCGGCAATCATGGTTTCGACGAGCAAGCCGATCCCGGCCAAGGGTACGGACGACGACAACTGTGACCAGCCACCACACCGTCAGGCGGCCAGGTTCCACAAAACCCATACTTTGAATCGGGAGGGCGAATTCAAAGTCACCATGGAGCATCCGAGTTGCAGTAGCCCGAAGCCCATTGAGATCGAGATTGGAGCGAAGAAGGCTACCATCAAGAAGAGCGCTCTGGGAGGCGCGGCTGCGGTCATTAGCTCTGCTGCGCCGCGAGCGGGATAGGATGACCTGCTTCGACCCGCCTGGTGTGCTGGTTCACCCTGCCGGCCTTACCATCCCTCGCGCCAAGGCGCTATGCGGTTACTTAGATTCTCGGCTCAACCCCTATGCCGCGCTGGTCGAAACCCGCCAGATGCCCAGCGGAGCTGAAGTCATTGTCTTGGATTTGGACATTGAAGTCCCGCAGGTGAGAGCGAACGGCATCTCATGTACCGAGAGGCTCGCGGTTGCGTTTGAACCCGATGATAGCCGGTGTCCTGAAGTGCTTGCGCTCCGTCAGGACTTCCCGTGGGTTCCCCACGCGAACCTTCGCGCCCAGGAGTTCCCGCGAAGCCTCTGCATGTTTGACCTAGCTTGGTCCGAGCAGAGGCTTCGTCTTGCCCCCGGATCTCTCGTGGAGTGGATGCGGACATGGCTCCGCGATACTGCGAACGGTTCGCTCCATCGGGATGATCAGCCACTCGAGCCTATGTTCCTAGCGTCGACTTGGTACATAGTGCTTCCCAGCCAGTTTTTCGATCCCACGCAATTAGATGGCGCTTGCGCGGCGATTCCCATCTACAGAGGTGAGGACGGCTGCCCAATCCTGCTCGCGCTGCCGGGTGTTCGACAACCCCAGCATTCTCAGCGTTTCATTCCGCTAGTCATGGACCTCCCCGCACAGACTCACGGAGTCATCCGCCACGCCCCTGCTAACTTGGGCGCACTGCACCGTCTCTGCGGCGAGCTTGGGTTCGACCTCGCAACGAACCTCGCAAGAAAGCTCTCGGACAGCGCGTGTCGCCCCAATGAGGATGGATCCTGCTCGTTCATCATTTTGCTTCGGATACCCAGAAAGCGGACAGAATTACAACCTCCGGAGGCCATTGAAATCTGGGCCTTCATGCCGCTCTCCCTGAACCTCGCTCAGCTTGGGCACATGCTCGGAATCTGGGGGACCCACAATGGACTCGTGGTGCCTCTCATCCAACCCGCCGGCTTCGACTCGCGGTCCGCGAGTTCAACCGAAGTGGTTCCGCTCCGGCCCGTGAGCTGGCTATCCCGCCAACAGGCAGCGAGACAGTCTAGTGTCGACGGCGTGCCACCGCAAATCACAATCGTCGGGGCCGGCGCGCTTGGCTCACAGATACTCTTGAGTTCAGTACGGTCGGGTTTCGGGTCATGGACATGCGTGGATAATGATCTGCTGCTTCCACACAATCTTGGAAGACACGCGCTGACGACCGAGGCAATGGGTGGGTTCAAGGCGCCGAAAATGGCGGAACTGTGCAACGCCATTCTGGAGGGACCTCCAACGATTGAGGCAATCGTTGCCGACGTCCTTGCCCCAGGCGACAAACAGCAGGCGCTCTATGATGCCTTTGAGCGAAGCGACGCTATTGTGGACTGCTCGGCTTCGGTCGCTGTAGCTCGTCACCTTGCGACGGACGTCCATGCGAAAGGGAGACGGATCTCGCTATTCCTGAACCCGCGCGGCACCGACTTGGTGGTCCTCGCGGAAGACTCCGCACGATCAACCCGGCTCGACTCGCTGGAGATGCAGTACTTGGCGGCCCTGACGAACACCCCGAGCCTCTCCGATCACATGGCTGCGCCTGACGGCCGGCTCCGATATTCGATGTCTTGCCGTGACGTCACCAGTGTGGTGCAAAGCGAGAGCGTGACCGCGTTTGCCGGAATCGGAGGTCGAGCGCTCCGGCGCTGCATCCAATCAGGACAGGCTGCAATCGAGATCTGGTGTTCAAACGAGGCGGGGGAGGTCTCTCGGCTGGCAATCCAGGTTTCACCCGTTGAGGTTCTTCAGATTGACGGCTGGTCCGTCGTGGTGCCGCAGGACGTGCTTCAAGGGCTGCAGGAACAGCGACGCAGAAGGCTGCCCAACGAAACAGGCGGCGTACTTGTGGGCCACGTCGATCATGACAGAAACCTCGTCTATCTCGCCCGGCAGATTCCGTCTCCACCCGACAGCGAGGAGTGGCCTTCCGCGTACATCCGAGGTTGTACCGGCCTTCCGGCCGAGGTCGCCCGAATCGAAGCGGTGACAGACGGATGGCTAACCTACCTTGGAGAGTGGCACAGCCACCCTTCTGGAAGCAGCCCCACTGCCAGCCATGACGACCTGATTCTCCTTGGCTGGCTCCGCGCCCACCTGGCTGGCACCGGCAGGCCTGGTTTGATGCTCATCGTGGCCGACCATTATGGAATATATGTTACGGAGCGCTCTCACCACCAGTAGACTTCGGAATAGAGGGACAGGATCAGACAGGTTGAACATATGCTGACACAACGATCTGGACCACAATCAGGAGGAGCACTGCAGACGATCGATCCGAACGCGCTCCCTCCGGGCACTTGGCTCCGGCGATGGCCCCCTGTGGGTTACGGTGTCGCGCACGACTTCATCGTTGCATCCGCAGGCTGGGCGTTCGAGAACGCCGGCCCGGGGTCAACCGTCAGGGTCTGGCCCACATCCGAGATCCTGCGAAGGCCGGCCAGGGTTCAGATCATCGACGTCCCTCAATCCTGGACTCATGCGGTGGGCCG
Source organism: Bryobacterales bacterium (assembly GCA_020846745.1). Taxonomy (GTDB): domain Bacteria; phylum Acidobacteriota; class Terriglobia; order Bryobacterales; family Bryobacteraceae; genus JADLDI01. Next base: position 15,008 of record JADLDI010000084.1, read on the forward strand.
TGTCCAAGTTGCGGAACAGAAACTAGGGCGGCCGTGGCAGTGGACCTACAACTGTCAAGATTTCGCCTCAGAGGTTGTGACCGGAATTCCGCAGAGTTTCCAACGCGACGCCGTCCACGCCGCGCTACTGCTGGTCGCACTCGTTTGGGTCGGTGGCAAGGCAAGCGGTTCTTTCGAGAGCTTTTGACCCTCAGATGCAATCATCAGGTCAGTGCAATGTTCTAGGTCAGTTTCCACTTACCCATGACGCAGACTGATCCGCCAATGCAACTCACTAGACCGCGGATTGGGCTCGCGCTATCCGGGGGAGGATTCAGGGCCTCCATCTTCCACCTCGGTGTACTCAAGCGTCTTGCTGAGAGCTCCTGGCTTTCGCAGATCGATATCATCTCCACTGTCTCTGGCGGCAGCATCCTTGGCGCATTCTTGGCACTGCGCTGGCACCGCTTGGCCGGACGCGAGCAAGACCCTAACGCATTCGATCAGACGATGGTCCGACCATTCCTTGACTTCGTCAGCCACAGGAGCTTCACTGCGGATTGGTTCTGTCGCCTGCCGATCATTCCGTTCAAGAAGCTCATCGATTCGAGCTACACCCGAACCTCGCTCGCCGGAGAAGTCTTCTCCTCGTCGTTGCTCGAGGAAAAAACCTGCGCCGACTTGCCTGCGCGCCCTTACCTCGTCATGAACGCAACCACGCTAATTTCGATGCGAGCCTGGCGTTTCACGCGTGACGGGATGGGCGATTCGCAGATCGGCCACACCTCATGGAATCACAAACCGCTCGCGTTGGGGCAGTGTGTGGCCGCAAGTGCCGCGTTCCCTCCCGTCTTCCCGCCCATGCGTATTCCGATCGGTGAGCGCGAATTCACCGGTCCGATCTACGGCGGACAAAGCATCGAGAAACATCCCTATGTCGCCCTGACGGATGGTGGGGTGTACGACAACCTCGGGCTTGAAGTTCTCATCAAGACCACAAAGCTTCCAGGCCTACCCGAACCTGTTGCGCCGCCGCAGCTCCTGGTTGTTAGCGACGCCGGCGCCCCGCCACCCAGGCGCTTCCATCGGAGCGGAGTTCCGGGCTGGCAGTCCGGCCTTTTACTTTATCGAGTCGATGAAATTGCTCGAGAGCAGGTATCGGCTCTCAGACGTAGAGAGTTGATGAGCGCCTTCCTTGACCCGCATTCCAAGAGGAAGGGACTTCTTGTAATGCTTGGCAGCGATCTCCGGAGGCTCCCGCCAGATGCCAGAGAGACTTACTTGAACCAAGTTGGCAGGACCTGTGACATACCTGATTGCCTGGTCAGGGGAATCCAAGCAGTCCGCACCCACCTAAATCGGTTCTCGCCAACCGAATGCGAAGCCCTCATGTATCACGCTTACTCCATGACGGACGCTTTTCTTTGGGCTCACCGGGCCAACATGCCTGCAGAGTATCGTGTGTCCGACCAAGCGCAACCTTCTTGGCGAATTGAGTTCGAACACGCGCTGGTGCGGAAATGGGCGCATGCATTACGCACCTGATCGCAGGCCCCATAGTCCTTCTGAGCCGGTTCGGATCACTCAAAGCATCTCTGTATTGACAACGCACCGGGCAGGAAGCACGGTCGCCGCAGTCGCGGTCAGTGTCGTCCGCAGCCTCTCCAGCTTCGCTGCCAGTTGCTGGTCCTCTTCCGCCGTCCAGTCCGGCGGCACGGTGATGGTGATTCGGATCTCCGCCGCCCATTTCCGCCCCGTCTGATCTTGTTCCGGCATGGTATCCAACGGTATCCGATTTTGGGATACCGCGCAAGCCCTCCATATCCTGTTTCAGGATATGGTCAACAGAGCTACGGCCGCGCGCCAGAGACGCCGTAAGCTCCTGCTGTCGCTGCTCAAGGAGATCCGCCTCACCGCCGGCTTCACCCAGGTCCAGTTGGCCGAATCCCTGGGCGTCCCGCAATCCTTCATCAGCAAGTACGAGTCTGGGGAGCGCCGTCTTGACCTTCTCGAATTGCAGCTCGTGTGCCGCGCTCTCGATATTCCGCTCGTGACTCTGGTCCAGCGCTTCGAGGACGGCGTCAAAGCCATCCGCTAACCGCTCCTCCCGCCTCTCCCCTTCTTATCGCGTGGGTGCTCGCCGTCAAGGCTCCGCTGGCGCCGGGTCCCTTCCCGGCCTTGACCGCTCCGCGCCCGCGCGCCCATTTGGCTCCGCCAGAGCGGGAGTCGCTCGACCGACTCTCGCCGGGAAAGGAGCCTTCTCATGCCCGTCCACACCTCTCTCTCGAAACCAGAGCGTGACCGTCTCATTCTGTCCCATCTGCCGCAGGTGCGGCTGGTGGCCTCACAGGTCCACTCGAAATGTCCCCGGCAAGTCGAGATCGAAGACCTCGTCTCGACCGGTGTCATCGGCCTCATACAGGCGATCGACCGGTACGATCCGAGCCGTGGCTTGTTGCTCAAGACGCTCGCCGACTACCGCATCCGGGGAGCGATGCTCGACTACCTGCGTCAGCTCGATCCTCTGCCGCGATCCGTCCGCCGGTTCGTCAAGCAGCGTGAGGAAGCCGAACTTCGGTTGACACATCACTTCGGCCGGAAGCCGGAGGAGTCCGAACTCGCGCAGGAACTCGGCCTCTCGATCACGCGCATGCGCAAGCTCGAATGCGTCGCCCGCGCCGGCCATGTCCGAAGCCTGGAGGAAGCCGATGCCAGGCGGCTGGTCGCCTGAAGGTCCAATTCATCTCCGCTCGTTGGGCGGAGAGCCGATGACCGTCTTGAAGGCGGTTGGCCGGTTCTTCGCCCTTCGCCAGGATCATTCGTGGAGGTGCTCGATTCCGACGGCGGTTCTGTTCCTGTTCTGCCCCGTGCTCTCGGGCACTGCTTCGCTTGACGGCCTGAGGGCCTAGCCGCGCCCGGCGGCGCTGCGGGCTTCTGCTTGCGCGTGCCGCGCCCCGTTCCGGGTTTCGGCTCCCCCGCCATCGCGAGCGACCGGCTGGCGCCTTGGCGGTCCCCCCGAAAAAGCAGCCCTTGACCTTGGGAGCGGCTCCGCTCGCTTTTGGGTGCCCCGAGAGACATCGGGAGCAGAAATGGAGAACCGCATCATGTATCAGAATCGAGCCACCCTCATCGGATTCCTCGGCAAGGACGCCGAAGTGAAGTCCACCCGCAACAACACGTCGTTCACCGTTCTGTCGCTCGCCACCAAGCGGAGCTGGAAGGACCGCGAGTCCGGCGAGTACAGGTCACAAACCACCTGGCACCGCTGCATCGTGTTCGGCAAGTTGGGCGACTACGCGGCGACGCTCACCAAGGGCGCGCACGTGCAGATCGAGGGCGAGATCCGCACCCGCGAGTACACCGAGAAGGCCTCCGGCAAGAAGGCGGTCGAGGTGAAGAAGTCGATCACCGAAGTCCGCGTGGTTTCCATCACCAAGCTCGACCGTCCGGTGAAGTCGGAGACGCCGGCAGAGGGGGCCGCCGCGTAAGCGGCCCTCTCTCAGGAAGCCATAGGAGGCGAGCCATGAATACCGAACAAGCCAAACAACTCAGCGAATCGGCGCTCGATCGCCTGATGGAAGCCCTGGATCACGGCCAGAGCGAGGCCTTGAGACTCTACCTCGCCGTGATGGCGAAGTTTCATCGCTACTCGTGGGGCAACATCCTGCTCATCTACGCGCAGCGGCCGGATTCCACGCATGTGGCCGGTTTTCACTCCTGGCTCCGGATGCGGCGCTACGTCAGGAAGGGCGAGAAAGGCATCGTCATCCTGGCGCCCATGGTCGGCCGCAAGAAGACCGAGGACCCGGAACTGTCCGAGGACAAGCAGACCCGCGTCTTTGGCTTTCGGGCGGCGCACGTGTTTGACGTGAGCCAGACCGAGGGTGAACCGCTGCCGGAGTTCGCCCGAGTGCAGGGTGACCCGGCTGGGTACACGGAGCGAATGAAGTCGTTTGTCGAATCCCAGGGGATCGCGCTCGAATACGACGACCGCATCCGGCCGGCGCGCGGGACGTCTGCGGGTGGCAAGATCACGTTGCTGCCCGGGATGGACGCCGCCGAGGAATTCTCGGTTCTCGTCCATGAAACCGCGCATGAACTGCTTCATCGCGGCGACCGCCGCAAGGAAACAACTCACAAAGTCCGCGAGACCGAAGCGGAAGCCGTGGCCTTCGTGGTTTCGAGCGCCATCGGGCTCGACACGAGTACGTCGAGCTCGGACTACATCCAGTTGCACTCCGGCGATAAGGCGACTCTCGCCGAATCGCTTGCATACGTGCAGCAGGTGGCCGCGGAGATCCTCAAGGCCGTGATGCCCGGGGATCCGGCGGCGCAACTCGCCGCGTAGTTGTTGGGGCGGTCCGCCCACCGTGTGGGCCGCCTTTTTCATGGCGGGCGAGCATCAATCGAATCCCACAAAGCATTGGACCCATTGGCGCGTTCGCCCTTACGCTCTTCTTCAAGCCGGTCGCATCCAAACGCCACGGCGATTCCCGATGCGAAACCGGCCCACCACGAAGGAGGCAAACAGCCATGCATCTCACCCTCTCACACGCAACGATCGGCGACCGGATCGGACGCCGTCCACATTGGGGTCGGCTCCGGCTTCGCACGCTGGGAACGCTTCTGGCGATTCTGGCGGCCACGGCGCCGGCTTTCGGACAGGCGTCGCCCTGGGAGACAGCGGTGGACGTGCTGCGCGCCTCCTTCACGGGACCCATCGCCCGCGGCTTGAGCCTCGTGGCGATTGTCGTGGGCGGGCTGATGTTCGCCTTCGGGGAGGGCCAATCGAAACGGGCGCTCGCGGGCATCATCTTCGGCGTCGGAATGGCCATCGGCGCCGTCAACTTCATGGCCTGGCTGTTCCCGTAATCGCAAAGGTCTCTCTCATCAGATGGGAGCAATGAGCTATGACAAATGAGCCGCAGTTCCGGCCGGTGTACAAGTCGCTCAACAAGCCCCTGACCATCTGGGGCGTGGAGCGGCGGCTCTTTTTCCTGGCGGTCATCATGGGCGGCGCAACATTCAACTTCTTCGCGAGCCTACTCAGCGGAGTCGTAATGTTCGCCGCCCTGTGGGTCTTCGGCCGGTGGGCGACCGGAACCGATCCGCAGGTGCTGCGGATCGTTCTCAATTCTTCACGCTTCCGGGCACAGTACGACCCAACCCGGTGGCAGCCATGGACGGTGGTGATTGGGAGGAGGCGCCATGGTGCCAGTCAGCCGGATCGTTAAGGAGTACCGCGAGGCGGGGGCGATGAACACCCTCATCGGTCTGTGCGGCTTCGTCGATGAGCACTGTTTTCTGACCAAGGGTGGCGACCTGGGCGTGGTCTTTCGGGTCGGGGGTGTGGACGGAGAGTGCCTCGACCATGCGCAACTTGACCAAGTCGCCCGGCGCTTCGAGGCGGCCGCGCGCATTCTCAACGAGAGCTTCAGGGTTTACCAGTACATGTTGAAACAAGACGGCGCAGCCCTTCCCCACCGGACGTACGACAATCCGATCGTCGAGCAAGCCATCCGCAACAGGATCAGCTTTCTCGCCGGCAAGCGCGACCAGCTCTATTCGCTCGACATCTACTTGGTGCTCCTGTACGAGAAGTGGCATAAGACCAGCGGCCATCTGGAACACCTGCAGGGGCTTTTGCGCCGGCCCCGAGCCACACTCGCGGAAATACTGTCGGCGAAGGCTCGCACGACCCTTCTTGCGGATGAGATCGACAAAGCCCGCGAAATCCTACTCAACAAGGCCCGCAGCTTCCAGGTCCAACTTGCGGACACGCTCGGCACCGAGATGCTCGACAGGCAGGCCGCATTCCAGTTCTTCCGACGGCTGCTCAACTACTCGCCGGCCAAGCAGAATGCCTCGCTCAAGTACACGGAACATCTCGACTATTTCGCCTGCGACTCGACGCTGGAATGTCATCGCGACCACCTGAGGCTGGATGACTACTTCATGGAAGTGCTGACCCTCAAAGAGCCCCCGGCGCAGACATTTGCCCGCCTGTTGAAGGACCTGGAGGCTCTTCCTTCCAGCTTTGTCATCGCCAGCGAATGGAAGCGCGAGTCCAACCTCGACGTGCGCAAGGAGATCAACTCCAAACGCCGCCACTTCCACAACTCCAAGGCATCTCTCACAAACTACATCGGAAACCAACAGCCCAACGCGCAGGAGATGTTGATCGACGACGGCGCTTCGGCGGTCGTAACCGACCTCGGTGGCTGCCTCAAGGAGCTGGAAGTCAACGGCGCCTATTTCGGACAGTTCACGCTGACGGTGATTCTGTATGACCTGGACCGCAGCAGACTGCGGCGATCCGTGGCGGAGTGCTTCAAGATCCTCAGCACCCATGACGCCGTGCTTGTGGAGGAACGCTACAATCTCTTAAACGCGTTCCTGGCCGTCATTCCCGGCAATCGCGCCTACAACCTGCGCCCGCTCTGGCTGCTCAATACGAACTACGCCGACCTGTCGTTCTTGTTCAGCTTGCGCACGGGAGAGCGGGAAAACTCCCATCTCGGCCAAGAGTACCTCGCGATCCTCGAGAGCAACTCCGCGACACCCTATTTCCTGAACCTCCACTACCAGGATGTCGCCCACACCATGATCCTGGGGGCGACCGGTTCCGGCAAGAGCTTCTTCCTCAACTTTCTGCTGACAAACCTCCAGAAATACGCGCCGCTCACCTACATCTTTGACCTGGGCGGATCGTATGAGAGCCTCACGCGCCTGTTCGGGGGCAGCTACCTGCCAGTCGGCATTGAACACCGCGCCTTCACCATCAACCCGTTCCGGCTGGAGCCCACCCGGGAAAATCTGCACTTCCTGTATTCGTTCGTGCGCGTCCTGATCGAATCAGCCGGCTACCAACTCTCCAGCCAAGATGAGCGCGACCTCTACGATCAGATTGAGAATGTCTACGCGGTAGACCCTGCACAGCGGCGCCTGTTCACGCTGGCCAACATCCTCAGCCGCAATCTCGCACAACAGCTTCAGAAGTGGGTGCAGGGCGGCCAGTACGGGGCTCTGTTCGACAACGCCGAGGATAACCTGACGTTTTCGCGATTCCAGGCCTTCGACTTCGAGGGCATGGACAAATACCCGCAGGTGCTCGAACCCCTGCTTTTCTATATCCTCCATCGCGCCAACGCCTCGATCTGCTCTCCGGAGCTGGCGGTCACCTTCAAGGCATTCGTCATGGACGAGGCCTGGCGGTTCCTCAAGAACGACACGATCCGGCGCTACATCACCGAGGCGGTGAAGACGTGGCGGAAACGAAACGCCGCCATGATCCTCGCCACGCAGTCCAGTGACGACCTGGACCGCTCCGAAATGCTCGGCGTGATCGTCGAGAGCTGCCCCACGAAGCTGTTTCTCGCCAACCCGGGCATGGACCGGGAGGCCTATCGCCGGACATTTCATCTGAACGAAACCGAGACGGAGTTGATCGCCCGTCTGGTTCCCAAGCAGCAGATTCTGCTCAAGCGGCCAGATTACAGCAAGGTCCTCAACCTCAACGTGGATCCCGCCGGCTACTGGCTGTACACCTCCAACCCATTCGAAAACCAGCGGCGGCGCGAAGCCTTCGAGAAGCACGGCTTCGCCCGCGGGCTCGAAATCCTCACCGGGAGTGCCTCATGAACCGAAGACGCGTCTTTCTCTGCCTGACTTTCTGTACCTTGTTGCCCGCCGCCGATCCGCCTGCCGCCAAGGTGGTCCAGTACGGCGAGCGGGACATCGTGCCAGTCAACGCCAAGATCCGGTACACCACGCTGCTGGTGCTGCCCAAACAGGAGCAGATTCTCGACTTCACCTGCGGCGACAAGGAGTTCTGGATCGTCAACGGCAGCCAAAACTTCGCCTACTTGAAGCCCGCCAAGCCGGGCTCGCGCACAAACCTCAACTTGATCACGGCCAGCGGCAACATCTACTCCTTCGTGGTGACCGAGGTGTCGGATACTGCCGGCACCGAGCCCGACCTGAAAGTCTTCGTCGAACCCAAGGAGCCGTCCATGATCGGCGCTCTCCAAGCCAATCCCCGTTTCGTCCCCGCCGAGCAGCTCGAGGACTTCCGCCAGCAGGTGGAGATTGCCAAGGCGGAGACCCGCCAGGCCAAGGAGGCCGCCCAGGCGGCGATTGAGGCGGAGGCGAATGAGTTTCGCTCCGGCTATCCCGGAGCGCTCAAGTTTCCCTATCGCTTTGAGGCGGGGAAACCTCCGTTCGACGTGAAGGCCATCTTCCATGACGGCAAGTTCACCTACATTCAGGCGCAGCCGCAGGAAACGCCGGCGCTTTACGAGCTGAAAGACGGCAAGCCCAACCTGATCCAGTTCCAGTTCAAGAATGGGTCCTACGTCGTTGCCAAGGTGCTCGCCAGTGGCTACCTCACCATCGGCAAGCAAAAGCTTTCGTTTTTGCGCGTGGACTGACAGCACAGGAGAAGAGCCATGGCCGACCCAACACCGGAACCGAACTCACTGCCAATCGACGCCTCGGTGCGGAACCTGGCGGCGAAGCCTCCCGGGATTCTGCCCAAGAACGCTCAGACGCTGGTCATTGCCGGGATTTCCGTGGTGATGATCTTGGTCATCGCACTCTCCGGCGGATCGTCGCCGCGGCCGTCGCCGGCGGCAAGCCAGCCCAAGCAGCAGGCCGTCATCGATCCGAACGCCGCCCGCATCGCCGAATACCGCAACCGCATCGAGGAGCAGGCTCGGAAACTCGCCGCCGAACAGGCCCAGCTCTCGCAAACCAAGCAGGCGTTGGGAATTGAACCCAGCGCTAGCGGCGGCGTTCCGGTGGCGAATCCGTACATCCAACCCATCCAGACCGCGCCACCCGCAACGCCCGCCGTGGATGAAAAGGCGCGCCTGCGCGATCAACTGGAAGCAGCGCGGCAGAAGCGGGAATACGAATCCCTGTTCGCCTCCAACGTGGCGCTTTCGCTTCGTAAGGAAAGCGCCGTGATACCCACTGCACCGGCGCAGACGCAGATGCCACCTGACAATCCGAGGCTTGCCCCGGTCGCTCCGCTTCCGCCGGCAGGTTCGCTCGCAGTAAGCGCCCCCGCCGACTCACTCACCGAGCGTGTCGCCGACATGCCCGAAAGGGCCGAACCGGAGACCGTGCCGAAAAGAAAGGGCAGGGAGGGATTGGACCGGGCCGAACGGCCGCAGTACCGGCTGTTTGAAGGGACGATCATCGAATCCGTCCTGACCAACCGACTGACCGGTTCTCTGGCCGGTCCCGTGAACTGTATGGTCACCACAGACGTCTACTCACACGACCGCCAGCGGCTGCTGATCCCGCAGGGCAGCCGCGTGCTCGGAGAAGTGAAGCCGGTCTCGAGCTTCGGCCAGCAGCGGCTGGCCGTCGTCTTCCACCGGCTCATCATGCCGGATGGCTTCTCGCTGGACCTGGACCAATTCCGCGGCCTCAATCAGATCGGCGAGACCGGCCTGCGCGACAAGGTCAACCGGCACTACCTGCAAACCTTCGGTGTCTCGCTCGCCATCGGCGCCATCGCCGGATTGGCGCAGGCCAACACGCGCTCCGGCTTCGATACGTCCAGCTCGGACGCCTACCGCCAGGGCGTGGCGACCAGCCTTTCGCAAAGCTCGCTGCGAATCCTCGACCGTTATCTGAATATTCTCCCGACCTTCACGGTGCGGGAGGGTCACCGCATCAAGATCTACCTGGCCGACGACCTGTTGCTGTCGGCCTACGACCGGCATCGGATGCCGGGTTCGCTGTAAGGAGGTTTCTCAATCATGTGGCTGCTTCGTTTCCTGTTTACCGGCCGACGGTCATTTGTCGTGTTCGCGCTGCTGGCTTTCATGGCGACGCTGGCCTATCTGGCCTGGCATCACCGCCACCGCGCGCCGGTCATCCTTCAACAACCCCGATGGCGGCAGGTCCGCTGACGCTGCCGGCCGAATCTCACCGACTCGGCGAGAGGAGCTCATATGAAGCAGATTCTTCTAGTCTCAGCCTTGCTCGCAACATCCACCGTCGCAGTGGGCCAGTTCTTCGGCATCACCGTTTTCGATCCCACGAACTGGGCCGAAGCCGTCAACCAGTTGCGGCAATTGGAGCAGCAGTACCGGCAACTGGTGCAGACCTACAACCAGATCACCAATCAGTACAACCACATGCTGTTGATGGCCCGCCAGGTGCCCGTCAACATGGCGGCGCGCTACCGGGCGCTCCTCACGCCCTGGCGGACGTCCGCCGCGACGAATACCTACGGAACCACCGGAGGCTGGATTGGCGCCATCAATACAGGCGCCAACGTCGCCACCGGCTATTTGCAGGCTGCCGAACAACTGATGGTTTACGGCGCCGCGCTGGCGAACGTCCCCGCTGACCAGCTCGAGCGGGTGAAGAAGAACTACGCAACCGTGGAACTCACCGACGGCGCAAACCAGCACGCGATGGAGACCATTGGCACACTGCGACGCAACTCGCGCCAGGTGGAGACGGCCATCCAGGGACTGGAGGACGATTCGCTCTCGTCAGACCCGAACATGAACACCCAGGTCGCAGTGCTGAACAAAATCAACGCCGCCTCGATCATCAGCCTACGCAACACCCAGGACACGAACAAGGTGCTGGTGGCGCTTGCCGAACACCAGGCGGTCGAAGCCAAGCGCCAGCGCGACGCCGAGACTCGCGCCATCAATCAGCACATTCGCTTCATGGCCGGCGAGCAGACGCTGCTCGCCGCGCAGAAGGCCAACGCCTCGGCCGCCATGACCGCGTTCCGCATGCCCTGATCGGCGTCGCCGCTCATCAAAACTGCCGTTGCATTCCATTCGCGGAGGTGCCAGTGTGCCCAGTTCCATGAACGATTTGTTCCGCTTCATGACCGATCTGCTGACGATGCACTCAGCCATCTTCGAGACGCTCGGCATGAACCTGTTCCGCGCCTTCGCCCTCATCCTGATCGTCTGGTTCGGAGCCAAGAGCGCACTCTCCTCCGCGGGCGGCGGGCCGGGCTTTCAATTCGACAAGTTCGCGCAACTCCTGCTTTCCATCGCCTTCGGCTTCGCCATGATCACCTACTACTCGCGGCCGCTTCCCGGCATCGGCATCAGTTTCCATCACCTGATCACCGACCAGGGCTTTGCCCTTGCCAATGTCCTCAACCACGCGATGACCGACCAGGTCTGGCAGCGGCTCGACTCCATCTATTTCTCCCTCGAAATGCCCGTGCTGGCGTTCAGCGTGATCCAGATCGTCTACTTTGCCGTCCTCGTCCTGGCCATACTGGCCGCCGAGGCCGCCATCTTCTTTGTCATCTCGTTCGGCTACATCGCGGCCGCCGTGTGCGTCCTGCTGGGACCGATCTTCATTCCCTTCTTCATCGTTCCGAAGCTGGAATGGATGTTCTGGGGCTGGTTCAAGGCCTTCCTGCAGTATGCCTTCTACCAGGTGGTCGCCAACGCCTACCTGTTCGTCTTCGGCAACCTGCTGGTCCACTTCGTGGACTCGCATCCACCGCCCTACGACGGCGCCGCGCTGCTGCTGCTTTTTGCGCCGTTGCTGTTTCTGCTGATCGCCTTCACCTACGGCATTCTGCGAATTCCGTCGTTGGTGAATTCCCTGTTCAGCGGCAGCTCCGGCGAAGCCGCGTTCCCAAGAGTCTTCTGACATTGACGGAGGTTTCCATGTCCGCGCCATCCACGCCCTTGCCACGCCCCGAGAGGGACCTCAACGCCGCCAAGCGCCAGTTCGTCGAGTTGTACGGCTCCGCCCTGGTCACCGGCAACTACCTCAAGATCGCGACTTTGTGCCTCGCGAGCGTCTGCCTTGGCTTGCTCGTCCTGAACATCAAGACCTACCAGTCGTTTAGCCGCTTCAAGCCCCTGATCGTCCGTATCAACGAGATCGGCCGCGCCGAAGCGGTCAGCTACGACTCGCTGGAGTACCAGCCTCGCGACGCCGAGATCCGCTATTTCCTGATGCAATTCGTCGCCAAGCATTACAGCCGAATGCGGGCGACCGTCCGGGAGAACTACGCGAAGTCGCTGTACTTTCTCGACGGGCGCCTGGCGGACGCCACCATCGAGGCCAACAAACGGAACAAGACCATCGAAACGTTCATTGCCGGGCAGGGCCAGGAGATTGAAGTGACCGTCAAAAACGTCTCGATCGAGGACCTCCGGACCTCTCCCTACAAAGCCACCGTGGACTTCGAAAAGGTCTACTACAACCCCGGAGACTCGATTGAATCTAAGCGCGAGAAGTACACCGCGCACTTTGTCTTCGTCGTCAGGGACCGGGTCCCCAACTCCTTAATCCCCGTCAACCCGCTTGGCCTCACGATCACGTATTTCCGAGAGGACCAGGCGTTCGAATAGGAGACCTGAATGATCACCAACGTCTTCTTCGCCACCACGATTCTGTTCATGGCGCTCGCCTTCTACCTGCTCCAGCAGTGCGAATTCCTGATCCCTTACCGGAGCCTGCTTGTCGGCAGATACGGCCCCTGGATCGCCGGGTACGCCGCCCTGTTGTTCGTCAACATCTTTGCCCTTATTTACGTCGCGGTTCGCAAGCTCCTGCTCAAGGACACGGGCCGCAAGCTCGCCCACCTGGAGAAGCAACTGCGGACCGGTCAGAGTATCTCCGAGGAACTGACCGAGCGCCTGAAGGAGCACTCGCTATGAGCCGGGGAATGGACCGGGATGACGTGGAGCGCATCGAGGAGAAAGCCTCTCAGAGCCGCGTAACGCTATCTCAGGGGCGCGCTGGCGGCGCCGGCTCGCCGGAGGACGATCCGCGCCATAGCCGCCGCCATGCCGGCCTGAGGCCGGGTGCGGGAGAGCCCCTGAGTCACGAGAGAACCGAAGTCCGGCACGGCCGCCATCGGTACGAGTGGAGCGAGGTAGAGCGCGAGATGCTCGCCGAGGTGGGCCGCTTTCGGACCATGGACGAGCACGACATCGAGCGGGTCTTCTACCGGGGCTGCGCGAAACAGTTCCGCCAGGATGCCGAGCACCTGAGCCGCCAGGGTTTGCTTCTGCGCCGGTCCGTTGTTGTCGGCAAGAACCACGACATCCGCCACATCGTTGTTCTCTCCAAGAAGGCGAAGAAGCTTCTCCAACACCAGAGAGCTCTCCAACCCGCTCAAGCCATCTACGCGGGTTTTGTGAAGCCCGCCGAGGTGTCGCACGATGCCTCCATCTACCGGATGTACGAGGCCGAGGCAGCCCACATCGAAGCTGCCGGCGGCAGAGTCAGCCGCGTCGTGCTCGACTTCGAATTCAAGAGAAAGATCTACTCGGAGCTCAACAAGGACGGTGATTACGGCGACGTCGAATACGCCCGCCGCCAAGAAGAGCTGGCGCGGCTCCATGACCTGCCCGTCGTCGACGGGAAGATCAGCTTGCCCGATCTGCGGATCGAATACGAGGCCGCCGATGGCAGCCGCGCCCACATCGATCTGGAGCTTGCCACCGAGAACTACCGCCCCGGCCATATGAGCCAGAAGACGCGCGCCGGTTTCAAGATGTACGGCGTGAACTCCACCAGCCGGGGCCATCGCGCCGAATGGGAAGGCCGGGAACTGACCGCCGACGTTTTGGCGCTCTAGGGGAGAGAATGTGACGGACTCGGAGCGTATCGCCAATGTCGCCAAACTGGGCTACGGTGAGCCGGAAGCGCGGTTCCTCACCCTTGTGGCTCTTCACGGAGGTTACTTCGTCCGCCGCGAGTTTGACGGTCATCTCGGCGTGAAACGCGGCAAACGCACCGAAGCGCTCGTCGAGAAACTCCTCGATCGCGGCCACGCCCGGCGCCAGGTCTACGAACACAACCGGCAAGTGTTTCATCTGCACTTCCGGCCCCTCTATGCGGCCGTCGGCGATGAGAACAGCCGCAACCGCCGGGATCATCAGCCCCAGGCCGTCAAGGCCCGTCTGATGGGACTCGACTTCGTCCTCGCCCATCCGGAATGCCGGTACTATGCCACCGAGGTGGAACGCGTCGGACTCTTCACGGGGGGTTACGGTATCGCCCGGGAGTCTCTGCCAGCCAAGCTCTTCGGCCGTTCGGAAGCATCGACCTCGGCCCGGCGGTACTTCGTGGAGCGCTTTCCGCTTTTCGTGCGGCCCGGCAAAGACGATGCCACATTCTGCTACATCGACTCAGGCTACGAAACCTGCTCTCCCTTCGTGACGTTCCTCCGAAGCTACGCCGCCCTGTTCGAAGCCCTGCCGTCGTTCGAACTGGTCTATGCCGGCACGACAGATGCTCGCTTCGGTGACGCGGAAGCGATCTTCCGGCGCGTCCTCGGCAAGGGCCGTCCGTGGCTGCCCCAGTTAGGGGACGTCGATCGGCTTGTGGCTCACTTCCACGACCGCGCGCTATTCGAAAAGCGCGAGACGGCCGGATTTGACCGGCAGCGTCTCGACCGTCTTCGCGATGACTTCGATTCGTTCTCGGGCGACTATTTCGCGGAGTTGTTCGAGAGTTGGAAACAACACGGGGATGTCATCCTCCGCAGCAAACTCGCTGACGTGAAGGTGCCCTGCGGCCGGTTCACAGAATATCGTTTGCAGCACGATTACGAGATGTTCGGACGCGTCGAGGTGGCTTCATGAAATGCCAATTCCGAGTACTCTCCGTGAACACAGAAGAAAACGGGCGCTCACCCCAGTTTCGATCACGGCGCTCACCCAAACTAGCCGGCCAACCTCCAGAATTCAATGGAGTACGTGCTGGCTCCGGCCTCGCCTTGGGGCGGCTCGGCCGTCGCAACTGGGTCGGGGCAGGGGCGGGAGCGACCCCGGTTTCCTGCCGGCTGTGCCGCCACAAAACCTTCCTCACTCGCCTGGCTCGTTCGTGGGTCTCTCCCGCCCCTGCCATTCCATTTCACATTGCGTTTCGCATCGCAGTTTCGCAGCCCGGAAAGGAGTAGCCGTCATGCCATCCTTCATCCCGAAACAGCCGAAGAAGGAACGCGAGCAAATCACCATCAAGCTGGACCGTGATGTCCTGCGGAGCCTGGAACTCTACTGCCGCTACCTCGATTCCAGTCGCGACTATGTGATTGGCGCGGCGCTGGAGTTCATCTTCCGCAAGGACAAACAGTTCGCCGAGTGGGCGGAACAGCACGGAGACACTCGGACTCCTGTGGCGCCCGTCCAGGCGTCGTTCGATCCCCAGTTCAGTGCGGAACGCCGCACGCGCAAGGTTGCGCCGCGCGCAGTGCCGCCGCCGGAGACAGCCGCATGAGGCGCCCGCAATGATCCGCTCTATTGTCGATCACCGTACTCTGTTGAGTTTCGTCGCAAGTTGCTGCGCAGGCCTCCTGCTCTTCCAGTGGTTCCCGTTTCCGGATCACCAGGTGATCCTCCAACTCGTTTATGTCAACCGGCCGCACATTTTCTTGGCCATCAAGTACGGCTACATCGCCATGCTGTTTTCGACGCCCTTCATCGCGGCGTCCATGGTCTTCTCGCTCCTCTACATTTTCGTCGTCCGGCACGAGAAGCTCGCACGGATCAGCCCATTGCCCCCGTATCCCGATCCGCGCCTCCGCGAGAAGCTCTTCCTGATCGTGGGAGAGCTTCATCACGCCAAGCGGTCCGAGCCCGTCGAAGAGCCGCAGTGGCTGGCCATCCCCGACCGTGGCCTGTACACCGGCATTGCCGTCTTCGGCGCCATCGGCTCTGGCAAAACGAGCTGCTGCATGTACCCCTTCGCCGAGCAGATCCTCTCCTTTCAAGCAACCGATGTTGAACGCCGAATCGGCGGCTTGGTTCTTGAAGTCAAGGGCGACTTCTGCCACAAGGTCCGCAGGCTGCTGGCCCGATACGGCCGCGCGGATGACTACACCGAGGTGAGTCTCGATTCCGCATTTCGATACAACCCGCTGCACAATGACCTGGAAGCCTATGCGCTGGCTTACGGCATCGCCAGCCTGCTGAACAACTTGTTTGGCAAGGGCAAGGAGCCCTTTTGGCAGCAGGCCTACACGAACCTGGTGAAGTTCATCATCCTCCTGCACAAGGTCAACTACGACTACGTCACGCTGTTCGATGTCTACGAGTGCGCCATCAACCCCGAGAAGCTCGAGATGAAGATCCGCGAAGGCGAGCGGTTGTTTCAGACCGAGGAGTACATCCTGGTTTCCGAGGCGAACTACGTGGCCCATCGCGAACTGGCGCGCTACCAGTTTGAGAAGGACCCGCCGACCAACGAGATGAAGTCGCCCATCGCGGCGGATCTGTTGCGGTTTCTGGATGCCAACCGCATTCCCTATTCCCTGGTGACCGAGACTAGTCCGGACGCCAACAACAACCGTCCGGACCAGCGGAGAAAGCGGGAACAACTGGAGGCCGTCAAACGGTGGTTCTATCACGACTGGAGACGGATCGAGCCCAAGCTCCGCACCTCGATCGTCGAAGGCATCTCGGTCTTCCTTTCGCTGTTCGATGACAACCCATCGGTGAAGTACACCTTCTGTCCGCCGAAGGAATGCTACGACCCCGGCCTCAACTGCGACGGCAAGTTCGGGACCCCGCTACCTCCGTTCGCCGATCTCATCGAGCAAGGCAAGGTCTGCGCCCTCAACTTCCCCGTCTCCCTCAATCCCGGCCTCGCGCGGGCCATCGGCACCCTGATGAAACAGGATTTCCAGCGGGCGATGCTGAACCGCATCCCGGCGATGGAATCTCAGGCCGGCCGGAACTGGCGGGATGCTCTCTTTCTTTGTGACGAATACCAAAGCTTCGCCACAGTGGGCGAGAGCGATCCGACCGGCGACGAGAAGTTCTTCGCGATGTCGCGCCAAGCCCGTTGCATCGCGATTGTCGCCACGCAGAGTCTCAGTTCGCTGCGCTCGACACTGCCGGGCGAATCCTGGCGAACTCTCATTCAGACATTTCGCACCAAGATCTTCCTGTCGTTGAGCGACGATTTCAGCGCGCGAACCGCCAGCGAATTGTGCGGCAAGGAAGAGCAACTGAAACTCAGCTACAGCCTATCGGAGAACGACCAGGACGCCCGCGTCAGCGTCCTCACCGGCCGGGCGACCGCGCATCGCGCCACCATCAGCACCTCGAAGACCTACAACCTGCAACGGGACTGGGTGTTTGAGCCGAAGATCTTCACTGAGCTCAAGAACGCGCAGTCGATCGTCCTCGCCTACGACGGCGTGAATCCGTTGCCGGCGTCCTACTGCTACTTGAAGCCGTACTACTTGGACCCCAACCGCACCTACTTCGAGCAGTTGGCGCGAGGCGAGATCTGAGGTGCCGAATGAGCTTTGACATCATCCTGCCCTTTCTTCGGCCCATTGAGCACCTGATCCTCGATCCGGAGGTCTCCGAGATCATGGTGAACGGGCCGGCGCGCGTCTTCATCGAGCGTCACGGCGCCGTCGTGGAAGTCCCGGGCGTATCCATCCCCGAACGCTCCCTCCAGGTGGCCGTCCGCAACATCGCCCGGGCCCTGGGCGACGAGATCGGCGAGGAGAAGCCTCACCTTGACTCCCGCTTGCCCGACGGCTCGCGGGTTGCCGCCGTGATCCCGCCGTGTTCGGTCGGCGGCACCACGCTCACGATTCGCAAGTTTCAGTCCCGGCTGTTTACCGCCCACGAACTCGTCAGAATCGGTTCAATTTCGGAGGCGGTCTTGGCCGCGCTTCAGTCGGGCGTTGAGCGGCGCGAAAACATCCTGATCTCCGGCGGTACCGGAACCGGCAAGACCACCCTTCTGAACGCCCTGGCGCTCTACATTGGCGACGAGGACCGCATCGTCGTCATCGAGGATACCGCGGAGATCCAGATCGACAAGCCGAACCTGGTTCGTTTCGAGGCCCGCCGCGAGCAACAGAATCTGCCTGCCGTGACTATTCGGGATCTGCTGCGGGCGACTCTACGGCACCGGCCGGACCGGATCATTCTGGGTGAAGTGCGCGGCGGCGAGGCCTTCGATCTGCTTCAGGCTCTGAATACCGGCCACTCGGGCACACTCTCCACCATCCACGCTAACTCCGCTAAGCAGGCCATGGCGCGCCTGACGAGCTGCGTGCTGCAATCCGGTATCGAGTTGCCCTACGCGGCTATCCGGCGCAACATCGCCGACGCCGTGCAGGTGGTCCTGCATCTCGAGCGGCGCCGTGAGCGCCGATTCGTGGCGGAGCTACTACGGATTCAGGGCTTCGATTCGGCCACTGACAGTTTCCGATATGAAGTAGTGCACCGCCAGGAGTGAGGAAAATCAGCCATGCCGCGCGATCAGGCCGCCCGCTACCTTCGAGACAACTTCGATCCCCAGGACCGGTTGGCGGTCGTCCTCATCAACAAGCGGAGCGGCTCCGTCGTCCAACGCCTGGCGACTGCCGGCCAGATCGCCTCGGCGGAATTCCAGGCCTGGCTTCGGTATCAGAATGCCCAGAAGGCCGACGTCTATTGCACCCTCAACACACTCCACCCTGACGCCCGAGGCCGCACCAAGGACGACATCGAAACCGTCCGCCATGTGTATCTCGACTTCGACCACGACGGCACGGCCGCGGTCGAGCGGCTCCGCCATCACGCCGGCATGCCCGAGCCGAACTATCTGATCGGCACATCACCCGGGAAGTGGCAGGTCACCTGGCGAGTCCAGGGATTCACCAAAGCGCAGGCGGAAGACCTCCAGCGCGGCATGGCGCGCGAGTTTGGAGCGGACCCCGCAGCGACCGACTGCTCCAGGGTGCTGCGCGTGCCAGGTTTTTACAACCACAAATACACGCCCACGCATTACGTCCGGGTGAAGGAGTTGTCGCGGGAGACCTACTCACCCGAGCACTTCCCGAAGCTCGAATCAGGGAGTCGAGGCACTCGCTTGTCCGTCCACCGCGATCCCAATCCCCCGAGCATCGGCCCCGGGCATCATTCTCAGTCCGAAAGAGACTGGGCCTTCGCCCGAAGAGCGCTCGCGCGCGGGGAGGCACCGGAGGCGGTCGCGACTGCGATTGCCGCCTTCCGCCACGGCGAGAAGGCCAATGTCGCCGATTATGCTGAGCGCACTGTCCGCAAGGCCCTGGAGTCCTTGAACGCGCCTGAAGCATCCGCCCCCGAGCGTTGACGGCCTATTCCTCGGGCGCCCGGATTCATTCGTAGAAAGCATCAGTCGGGCGCTGACAACACGCCCAAAACGGCCTATGCTAGGTTTCGGTCGCGCGAGTCCCCCGTCGGTCCACGCGCCTTGAAGTCCAGAACGAATGCTGGTCAAGGCAACTAATGCTCACCCTACAACCCGTCCTCTTCGCCGGCACCTCCCTCCTTGGTGCCAACATCACAGAGACTGTCTGCAGACACATGATTCCGCCCGAAGCCCCTCAGGATCCACTCCGGAAACCTCCGGATGAAGATCAATTGCTGACTGCGGCGGGCGAACGGTTCTTCTCAAGCCTCCGAGAGGAAGCAGTCCGTATCGCCGGCTCTCAGGGCCGCGGCCTTCTGATCTGTGGCCAGGCGTCGGTGTGCTACGTCGCCGCTGGGCAATGGCGAGACCCAGGCGACTTCCATATCGAGCAGACCCTCGATGCCTACGACCTCAACACAGAGGCTCTCGTCTTTATGGAGTATCCACGGCGAACCGAACTACTGTGCCTGAAGGCGAATGGTACCAGGATATCCCTGGGTGAGTGGTCACTCGGGAGCATGGCCATCGTCCAGCACCCGCCGGAGCTTCTGGCGCGCCACGGTTAGGATGCTCCCCACGACGCCCGCCTTGTTGTCGCGGCGGTAGGCGATCCCTGTTTCCAGAACGAAGGAGGGTTCGATCAGCGGTCGAAAGGCAATGCCTTCGAACCGATTCAGCCGCATTGACGAGGAGACGAAGCTGATGCCGACACCCTGAGAGACGAACTGCAAACACTCCTGCACGGATGTCACTTCCTGCGCAATTACGGGATGGTAGGCCGCAGTCCGACACCACTCCTGAAAGTGATCGTGAAATGCTGGGTTCAACCGGCGCGGCATCCAGATCAACGGCTCGCTATGGATCACCCGTAACTCGATCTGCCGTTTGCGCGCCAGACGATGGCCTGCCGCCAAGGCGACATGGAGTTGCTCGCCGAACAGTACCTCCACTTCGATCGCTTCATCCCTGATCGGCAGGAAGACCAGTCCCGCTTGGTAGGTGCCGTCGAGCAGGCCGCCGATCTGTTCAGCCGTCGGCACTCCATGAAAGGAAAGCTGCAAACTCGGCCGCACCACCGCCAGCGCAGCCTTCAGCTCATTCACGACTCGTACGTCGATGAACGGTGAGTAGGCGATCCGCACTTCTCCGAACTCACCTGCCTGAGTCCCGCGCGCAAGCCGCACAGCTCGATCCGCAAAGGCGAGCACCCGTTTGGCTTCCTCGACAAACACCTCCCCGGCTGCCGTCAGCCGGACGTTTCGCGTGTCTCGGTGGAACAGGCGGACCCCGAGGACATCCTCGAGCTGCATGATTTGCCGCGTCAAGGCTGACTGCGTCAGGTGTAGCCGCTCCGCCGCCCGCGTGAAGTGCAGCTCCTCCGCAACAGCAACCACGTATCGTAACTGGCGGAACTCAATCGGCGGATTCATCTGTTGGATCCTCCGCTACCGCGTAGGTTCAATCTTGCGTACCTGCTCCGCGGCACGATTCGCTCTCACTCGAGTTTCGGAGTCAGATCGAAAAGTCGCCGGGCCTCAGCACCAACGGAGAGACGCGTTAGAGTAGCGGAGCGATTCAATGACAGAGGCGCGAGAGCGTCATGGTGGGCGAAGGGCGTGCGCCTGACGAACATTGTTGTCATACGGCACATGCCAATACGCGCCGCAAGCATGAATTCAGGCATGAACCTGGCGCGTTGAAAGCCAAACTCTTTACCCTCCCATGCGGGCATTGCTCTATTCCGCTGCTGCTGCTATCCGCTAACGAGTCCCTTTTCGACGATTCTGCCTGGTGCCTCAGCGAGGCTCGGCGCGCCGAGCTCGAATGCCGAGTTGCGCGATGGGCTGCGAGGCAATCCCGCCGGTGTTGCACGACCTACATCAGCCTTTCATCCACGTGGCCAGTCGCTCCCGAACAAACGCGTCGTCGTTGAGGTGAGGGTAGACGCGATAGACTCGTTCAATCTCCTCCGACTGCCCGGGCGACAGGTCTTCATCTGGATCCAGACACCAGCGCCCCGCCAACAAGCCCTGTCGCCGCAGCACTTCGTGGAGTCCCGCGATACACCCGCGGAACGAGTTAGCGGCATCGAAGAAAGCCGCATTGACGTCGGTCACCTCTTGCGCCAGCGTGAGCCAGTCCAAGGCGACGTCGGCACTCTGCGCAAGCTCGGATTGGATCTGGTTCAGCATCACGACCGCCGAGCGCGTCCAGACGGCCCAGTGTCCCAAGAGGCCTCCCCTGAATCGGACGATCTTGCCGTTCACCGCATAGGGAGTAAGCAGATCGACTACGATGTTGTCGTCGTTGCCGGTATAGAGCGCAATCTCGCGCTCGCGGCCAGCGTCCGCAACCGCTCTAACGACGTCGAGTGTCTGATAACGGTTGAAGGGTGCTATCTTAATGGCCACGAGACGCTCGATTTCCGAAAATCTCCGCCAGAAATCGAAAGGCAACACGCGTCCTCCAACGGCGGGCTGCAGGTAAAAGCCGAAGACGGGAATGATTTCCGAAACCGCCTTCACGTGCATGATCAACTGGTCTTCGGAACCGGATCTCGGGGCGTTGAGGCCGACGAGCCCACAATGGAATCCCAAACTCGCGGCCAGTTCCGCTTCCGCCAAGGCCTGACGCGTCTCGCCGATGATGCCGGCTACGCGAACGGCAGCGGAGTTTTTCAGCTCTTCGGCCGCCAGTTCCAGCACTGGCCGATAGAGCCCGATTTCGGGCGAGTGGATGGCAAATTGCGTAGTGTGGACGCCAACTGCAACACCGCCCGCACCTGCCGCCAAGTAATATCGGGTCAGCCCCCGTTGTCGGCGCTCGTCAAGTTTGCGGTCTGCAGTCAAAGCGAGCGGATGCGCCGGGATGGCGACGCCCTCGAGGAGTTTCTCCCGCCACGTCATGATCCTAGTACCTTCCATCCCTGGCTTCGAAGTGCGTCGGCTTGTCCAAGTCGGCTCCTCCCGCTCGGATCCAATCAGCCGTCCACTCGATGAGTTCATCGACGCTCACAGACGGATATCCGAACAGCCTGTGGCACTTCCCCGCATCATTGAGCAACGCCGTTTCCGCCTCAATCCCCGTGATGTTCGGCACCTGCTCGAACCAGCGCCCGAAGACCGCGGCGATACGGCGAACCGAAAGCGTCTCCGGACCAGTCAGATTCAAGACAGTGGGCGGGGACGCGCACAAACTGAAAGAGCGTAGAGCGACGGAGTTGGCATCGCCCTGCCACATGACGTTCACACAGGCCATCGAAACGTCGACTGGTTGCCCTGCGAACACCTTCCTGCCGATGTCGAGGAGGACGCCATAGCGTAGTTCGACGGCGTAATTCAGGCGCAACAGGAGCACTTTCGTTCCGTGACGGTGGGATGCCAATTCGAACATCCGCTCGCGGCCGCGTACCGACTGTGCGTACTCCCCGACCGGCTCGGTTTTGACATCCTCTGTCGCGCCGCCTTCAGAGGTTCGCATAAACGGGTAGACGTTTCCTGATGAAAATGCAACGATCCGCGAAGTACGGAACCGATCCGCCACGAGAGCCGGGACAAGCGAGTTCATTCCCCAAGTAAGGTACTCAGCCCCGGCTGTACCGAACTTCCTGCCAGCCATGAAAACGATGTTTGGCGCGTCTGGTAAGTGAAGCAGGCAGGCAGAATCCATCAGGTCGGCGGCAATTGTCTCCACGCCAGCTTGGTTCAGGTAGTCCCACTGCGCCGTTTCGGTGAACCGCGACACTGCGATGACACGCCAGGGCACGCCGGTGATTTCGATTGCTCGCTTAGCTCGAACCGCCAAGCTCGGTCCCATCTTGCCCCCGGCGCCAAGCAGAAGCAGGTGTCCGCCCAGTTCGCGAACCGCGCGGCAGTCCTCCTCGGTTGGGCGGGAAAGTCTTTCTTCTAATTCCTCTGAAGTCGTGATCATAACTTCTGACTTTCAAGCATGGGGTGTAAGACAAAGATGAGACTTGTTGAGCGCTAAGTTCACTAAGAGCCAGGCTTGGACGGCACGGCTATGCTGTTGGGGCGCAGTGCGGCGCTCGCTGGTCCGCCGCGCTCGCCGATTGCGGGACCGTGCCAGCCGCTACCCCCAAACGTGGTCACATAGATCTTCGACGGATCCGCCGGATCCGGTATGACTCTGTGACCCCACTTGAAATCGTAGCCACGGATTCTCTGCCAGGTCTCTCCGCCGTCTCTTGAGATCCATGCAGAAGATTCAAATCCGCACGCATAGAGGACTCTCGAGTCGCGAGGATCGATCGCCACGTCGTAGACGTGCTGGTCCTTCCGGAAGACCTGTTTCCAGGTGGCGCCGGCGTCGCTCGATACAAAGATCGCTCCCGAGCGGCGGGAATGGTCTCCAACCCTGGTCCAGGCGGACAAGTAGAGACGTTTGGGCCGGATGGGGTCGGCGGTCAGCGCGGTCGGGCCATTGACACCGGCGGGGAGGGGAATCCGGCGCCAACTTTCCGCTCCATCCGAGGAGTAGTAGAGAGCGCCATCTCCGGCATTGCCGATTTCGCCATCGTAGCTCGCCCGCGCGACAATCGCGTAGATGCCGCCTTTGGCATCCGGCTCCAGGCGCCAGACAAATGGATGGACTTGTTCGATTCCCGCGTTCTTTAGCGCCCAACTCCGCCCACTATCGACCGACTTGTACACCCCCTTGCCGAAACCAGCCGCATACAGCACCCGCGCCTCGGTCGGCGAATCGGGATCCAGCATGATGTGGGTGGCGGCAGTCTCGCCCATTCCGCCGTTGGATTGTCGCCAGGTTCGACCGCCGTCGTCGCTGGTGACAACCCCACCGGTGAAAGCCGCTGGTGAAGTCCGGCGCCACATCTTTGGACGAGGAAGGTCGTGTGTACCGCTGACCACGGCCCACACCTTGCCGCGGACTGCCGGGTCGAAGACCATCCAATACGTTGTGTTGATCCACTGGTCGGGGATGCCTTTGATGGCGATTGTCCAACTCCGGCCACGATCCTCGCTACGAAATAGACCGATGTCGGTATAGGAGACGAAGATCCTCGCGCGCTCGAAGGGGTCGAAATGGACACCGTAAGCGGTGGTGACGTCCAGGCCGGTCGAGGTCCATCCCCGAGGGCTTGGCCGAGAGTAGAGAGATTGCCAAGTCGCGCCGCCATCGAGAGTGCGCAGGACGCGCCCTTGATCTGTCGCGTAGCAGATGTCGGGGTTGTTCGGCGCGACCGCAAGCCCCAGGGGACTGCCGGGATAGGCGGCTCCGAGCTCTGGCACGATCCATGCCTCCGAGAGGTTGCCGGCAATACCGGCGTCCTGGCCCAAGACAATCCGCCATGACTTCCCGCGGTCGATGGTCTTGAGGACGCCGAACAGGTTTCGGTTCTCCTGCTTCAGGTCTTCGAATCCCACGTAGGCCACATCCGGATGCCCCGCACTCGCGGCCACGGCGGTTGGTCGCGCACCGCCTGGAAGAACCAAGGCCGACCAACTCCTCCCGCCATCGCTGGAGAAAGCGCCGCCCGTAGAGCTCACGGCGTAGACGGCCTCGCCGGAGCCGGAGAGATCGATCCACGGACCAAGAAACGCCGCTCCTTCTCTCCATGCCCCGTTCCGGCGGGTCCAGATGGCCCGGTCTGTCGCCGCATAAACAACTTCGCCGGACGCCCAGATCCGTCTGGCTGGGGAAGGCAGGTCGATTTCCTTGACCCACGAGGCGCCGCGGTTGAGGGAGGCGGACAGGGCGCTGCCAATGCCGGCGTAGAGTGTTGCGGAATGTGTGGGATCGACGGCCATCGCCGTCATTTCAGGAGCAGGATTGTCGTCAACCAGGTAGATGGGAGCCGCGTAATCGTTGCTGCTGTTGACCCCGCTGATCTGATTCGATGGAGGGTACACCCGTTCCCACGCCTTCCCCCCGTCGTTGCTTCTGTGGAGCGCCCTACTAGCCCGCGCATAGATAACGAGTGAGTCGCGCGGGTCCCAGATGAATTGTTTGGTATCGACGCCGAGATTGAACGATCGCCAGGAGACGCTGCCGTTCCGGGTCAGGTATGCACCAGTCATGTCACAGGCAACCAACACCTGACTCGAATCATGCGGGCTGATCGAAGGGTAGAATGTCGAACCGCCTCCTCCCGGACCGAGCACCTCCCAGTCCGTTCCTGTTTGCGCGTGCACTAACACACCGGGGAGCATGAGAATCAACACGAATTTCCCGGTGCGGCGAGCAAGGGAGTGTTTTGGCGATGAAGTCATATTAGTCACGAGACCACGTAGAGTGGCCCCTTTACTCAGCGGGCTGGCACTACAACGTCAGGGCGGTACTCTCGCGGGCGGCGGTTCTTCCAGTCCCAAAGACCCTGGTAGAGATACCGCCTGTTGAGATCGATTGTCGCGATCGCAGCCTTCCCCCGCTTCGGAGCTTCCGCGAGCCGCCTGCCTTCGGGATCCATGACATAAGTGGGGTGATCGTATCCAGACGCAACCAGAAAGACCTGGTTCTCAATCGCGCGAGCGGTGGTCAGCGTCTCGTCTCCGCCCCAGATTGGCAATAACACAAGCTCAGCGCCTTGAAGCGCCAGCGCGCGGGCTGGTTCGCTAAAGACAGCGTCGTAACAGGTCATAACACCGACGATGCCGAAGTCGGTGCGGAAGACTGGGTAGTCGTTGCCGGGGACCAGTTGTTCCATCTCCGCCATGGGGAGATGGACTTTGCGGTACCTCCCTACGACGCTCCCCTTTCTGTCGATAACCACCGCGGTGTTGAACACGGCTGTCCCATCGCGCTCATATAGGCCGGCGACGATGTAAGTCCGCTTCTTGACCGCGAGGGTACCCAGGCGTGCCGTCGTAGGCCCCGGAACGGTCTCCGCGACCTGGTCGTATGACTTTCCCGTTCCGACGACAGTGATCCCTTCCGCAAAGAGGATCAAGTCCACGTTGTCCGGCACTTCGCGCTCAGCAGCCTGCGCGAACTTCTCAACGTTTCCGGCGGCGGATAGTGAGTCCTGGGGCCGAAGATTGATAGAGGCGATTGTGACCCACCTTGGTTCCGGCGCGGGGATCTGCTCGAACTGAACATCGTCCCAATACACGATGCCTGCGGCGGCGTGCGCGAGATAGAGCTGCAACACCGCCGTGGATGCGCCGCGCGGGGCTTCGGTTTCAAGCCGCACCTTGGTCCACAGACCTTCACACACCGCGCGAGATGCGTAGTCCACTCGCTCAGAGCCGCCGGCGCGATTACCTTGTGCATCAAGCCACTCCAGCCGCGGGAGCACCTGCCAGTTCTCGCTGGTCACGCCTGAGGTGTGGTAGTGGACGGTGAACCGATACCAAGTCCCTGCTGCAACTCCGGGAATGCGTTTTCGCCAGCCTCCGAAAGCGCCGAGGCGGCCGCCTCCGGATACCGCGAGGGCGCCTGGTTCGCCTAGTGAGATCACCGGTTCGACGAACGTCCGGGGAGAGGTTTCAGGGCGATGGCTCCAAGCGGTCCAACCATCGGTCTCCGGACCAAAACCCGACTGCCGGTATTGAACTTGAGCCGAAACGGCCATGCCGATCAAGAAACACAAAAGACGGGCCTTCAATGCACCACCTCCAACCGCGATGGGAATCCAAGTCTGGGGCGAGAACAGCGGGCTGACAACGGTGGTTCACCTGACAGCGTCGCCTCCCCGCGCGGAACAGCGCGGGAAGGAGGCGGCAGGCGGTCCGCTCAGTTGCGAGGGCAACTGACCTCCGAACAGGCCGCCATCGTCAACTCGGGTACGGCGGCGGGAAGCGAGGTTCATCAGAACACGATTCGAAGTCCAAGCCGTTCCTCGCGCGGGCCGCCGTTGTCGGAGATCCCTCCCGCCCAACTGATGACTCCCACGCTGCCGGCATCGGAGATGTCCATGTCCGGGTTGCTGAAGTTCGCCCGGTTGAAGACATTCCGCGAGGTAATCTCCATGATCACCTGGACACGTTCTCCGATGCTCACCTTCTTCTGGAGTCCAGCGTTCCATACGAAGGAATTCGGTCCTTTGATCACGCCCTTGGCCGAAGTTCCAAACCGGCCGGCTTGCGGTGCTTTGAAGGCGGAGGCGTCGAACCAACGATTGATGGTCCGCTGGCTCTTGGGCAGATTCCCGTCGCGGATCTGGTCTGGACGGATGGTCACATAGGCCGGAGAATCGCTGTCGGTGTAGGCGATACCGGTGGGATCAGGCCCGCTCCACAGCGGTGTGAGGAATTGACCCGAATGGGAGGCATAAGTACCGGAGAGCGTCCATCCGCCGATGAGGACATCCGCGGCTCTTGGGGCGCCGCCGCCGAATTTCTTCCCCCTGCCAAAGGGCAGCTCGTAAGCCCAGTTCGCGGTGACGCGATGGGTGGGCACATCCGCGGCGACACCAACTTCGCGCTGGCGGTTGAACGGATTCTCGAGCGTGTCCCACCGCCCGAGGTCGTAGCGGTCCCGGGCCCACGTCCAGGCGAATTGGTAATAGAGGCCGCTCGCGAAGGAGCGCTTGACCTCCGTGCTCAACGAGTTGTATTGATGTCCGGCGCCATTGGTCCGGTACATGATGGACGGGAAGTTCGGGAAAGGTCTTGGTTTGGAGATGTAAGGCCGGCCGTCCGGGACCGGGGAGTTGTAGTCGTACGAGTAGGTCCCCTGACGCATGGCCGTGCCAATGTATGAGGCGCGGAAGCCCGTATTCCAACGCTGGTGTTCAATCGTCAGACTGTACTGATGGCTCCACGGCGTGACCAGCTTCGGATTCACCGCGTTCGGAAGCGAGACGTCGGTATAGGCTTCGCCCGAGTCGTTCCTTGCCGGGAACACGCGAGGCAGGATGACCTGCGGGTTGCTGGTTGGGTTGGTGTACGACGGTTCAGCCAGCACGAAGGGGCTACCGTCGTTGCTGAAGTCGAACGGAGTCACATCGTAGAAGACACCATAGCCTGCGCGCACAACGGTGTGCTCTCCGAATGGCCGCCAAGCCAGACCGACGCGCGGAGCAAAGTCGTTGCGATCCGTGTACAAAAGTGTGTTCGAGGGCAGTCCCAGACTGGAAGCGCTCGCCACCTTGACAAAGCTGGTGGGAAACAGTGGCGAAACTTGGCCAACGCCACCGTCCGGAACGACGATCTTGCCAGACGTCACATCGAAGATGCTCATCCGGCCGTTCTGTTCGCGCCAGGGTTGGTGGATTTGATATCGAAGGCCAAAATTCAATGTCAAGTCTTTCCGGACTTTGATTTCGTCGGTGACGAACATGCCGTACTGCCACCGGTTCCTGTTCCGGTCAAGATAGCTTGTCGATCGGGAAACGGTTGTGGGGATGCCCAGCAGGAAGTCGGCATACGGGAAGCCGCCAACGGCGCCTTCCTTGTCGAGGCTGGTAAAGCGATTCGAGAACATGGCCGAGCCGAAAAGATCGTCGGGAATCGTGAAGTCGTCCCCACGCACCCGCACGATGTCGAATCCTGCCTTCACGCTGTGGCGGCCGTGGAACCAGGAGATCCTGTCCTGAATCTGCTTGTGGTCGTTGAGGAATTGCGGGTCGGCACCGTTCCATTGTCCGATCGACTGAAGACCAAAACCATCGAAGCCTACCTGGAGCATTCCGGCCACATCGGGAAGATTCGACGCCAAGCCCACCAGGCCGAGCCGTTTCACTTCATCCGAACCTCGCACCGGACCTTCTGCGGGGATGTTGTTGTAGTTCATCCCGAAGCGGACTTCGTTACTGAGCGAGGCGCTGAAAAGGTGGGAATACGACGCCGTCGCGGAACGGGTTGGCCGGTGCTGGATGTGAAGCCCAACGGTAGGCAGATTGCTCTCCCACCATCTGGATGTGCTGTTCGTGACGATGGCTCGCCCGTAGACGAAGTCCTTCTCGGAAAAGTGATGATCGATGCGGCCCGTCCAGCTCCACGGCACGTTCCATGGCATCGTCTTCACTTCTTTGTAGTTGTTCGGCTGGAAGACATTCCCGCTGCCGACGTTGGGCAGGGGGTAGTACTTATCTTGAATCAGCTTCGCAACGCTATTCAGACGGTTCGTGGGGATGACGTTACCGGCGAAAGGACTGCCGGACTGTGGATCGTAAATCACCGTATCCGGCAACAGGCTTGAGAAGTCCCCGTTACGCCACGCCTGAATCGGCACGCTCGGGTTCAGGTTCGTGAAAGAAGCGTTGCCGGCGGAGCGCTCAAACGATGAATAGAAGAAGGTCTTGTTCTTCCCGTTGAATAGACCGGGAATGACAACCGGGCCGCCGATACCCCCTCCGAAGATGTGGAAGCGCCCTGTCCATATGCTGTTGGCGAAGAAGTTTCTTGCGCGGAGGCCAGGGGTCATGAAGGTGTCGTACGCGGATCCATGCAGTTGATTGGTGCCCGATTTCGTGATCACATCCACCTGTCCGATGGCGCCGAATTCGGCACTGTTGTTGGTGGTGTCGACCTTCACCTCCTGGAACGACTCGATATAGTTCAACTGCGGCCCGATGGCCCAGCCTTGACCGTCGTTCATCGTGCTGCCGTCGATGGACCAATTGTTCTGGTTTCCGGTGCTGCCGGCGAAACGGTAGCCGTCGTCGCCATTCAGCAGGTTGGGAACTTGATCCAGGTACGCCCAGAGCCAGCGGGCGTTCAGCGGCATCAGATTGAGCGCTTTCGCATCCTGCGTGGCCGAGATGCGTGCCGTCTCGGTTTCGATCAGAGTGGCCCCGGACGTGACAGTGACCTGGGACTCGACCGCCCCAACGCTGAGCGAAACGTCCACCCGGCGGATGTCTCGAGCCGTAAGGGAAATGCCGTTGACGACTGCCTCCTTGAACCCGGCACCCTCCACCTTGAGCGAGTACGTGCCCTCCTTGAGCAGTCCGATCATGTAGGCGCCGACCTCGTTCGAGATGGACTCAGACTTGATGTTCGTCGCCAGGTTCGTCGCCGTCACCGTAGCGTTCGGCACCACCGCGCCGGTGCTATCGGTTACCGTCCCCGTGAGGGAGGCATACGTGCTCTGTCCGAGAGTGATCCCCGGTGAGCACAATATCGCCAGAAATATGAAGATCGCGGTCTTGGGGATACGGCCAACGCGACGTGCCCCTTTTGTTGATAAAGGCTGCATGTGTGAATTCCTCCTGGTTCGGCCACCTGGATCATTCTAGAGGTAGCCCTTCCCTCGGTAGGAGTAACTTACGGTAAGGGTCCTGCACCGGGACCTCCGATTGCGGACCCCGGTGCGAATGGCACACCTCACCCTTTGGTCCCTTGAAGTTACGAGGAGATTGGACCATTGGCCTGTAGCCCGCTTCCTCGATGGAAGGCCGCCGAACGCTGGAGCTTGCCGCCTCCTGTCGTCAGCACCCGGCGCGGAGGAGCGGCCGACGGCGTATTTGCTACCCTTGATCGGCGGACAACGTGACCGGCTTGTGGCCGGTGTAGCAGCCGAGCCGTTCGAGCAGGGGCCGGAAGAACGCCCTAGCTTCCCGGTAGCGCTCGTCCACCGTATCCAGGCCGCCCAACTCATGTCCTCTCACGATGATTGGAGAACACTGTTCGTGTGAGAGAACGCCATCGTAGCCAATTTCCTTGCAGGATTGCAGGAACAGTTCCCAGGGCAAGTTGTCCTTAGGACCGCCCGGGGTGACCTCCTCCCAGCTATATGGCGCTCCGCCCACAGTGGCCGCCTTGGCCAGCGTGATCGTATGGGAATAGACCATCAAACCCTTCATCGAACTCACCGTATCGCGCACAAAGCCCGGCTCGAACGATTCGAGCAGCGGCAGATCGAGACCCACCTTGAGGCTGGCGACGTTAACCTCGCCGATCAGGGCGAGCGTCTCTTCGTTGTTGCCTGTGATTTCAGGGTGTGTCTGGAGGGCGAGGACTACGCCGCGATCGTGCGCGTAGAGCGCGACTTCACGCAGACCTCGCCGGACGTCATGCCAGGCTTCCAGGAAGTCCTCGTTCCGCGATACGCGCCTGCTGCGCGACTCGAAGGCCGGCATCCCGTACCCCTTCGCGGCATAGGGATTCTGGAAATACCCCTGGAACGCAGCAAGGATTCGCACGATCCGAGCGCCAAGGTCGACAGCTAAGTCGATGGCCGATCTGACGTACAGGATCTCCTTCTCCTGGGGGTACAGAAGGACATGGCTGCCTTCCTGGAAACTCGTGCAGCAGACGACCGCGCCGAACTCAAGGTCGAGCTGCGCGGCCAGGTCCCGCAGCGCCTTCCGCCGGCCGGCGCTGATGTCCATCGGAAAGGCCATGGGCCGGTGAGCATACACGCACACTGCGTCGTAGCCGAAACGGGCCGCTCGGCGCATCGCTTCATCGAGAGGCGCGGATTCTCCTCCCCGGGTGAAGTATCCGCCGTAGCCAATGGAATCCAAACTCAGCTTCATGTTCCTACTTTCCTCCACCGTTGGGGACGATTCCAAATTGGCGAAGATACTTCAACGTCGCGGGGACCTGCGTAGGAGCGTCGGCGCTGTCATCTTCCACGTAGTAGACCTGCAAGCCGGCCTTTCCGGCTGCCGCGAAGAACTTCTGCCAGGAAACCATTCCGCTTCCCAGCGTCACGCTGGTTTCCCTGCCTGCCGTACCGGCCGCCAAACGGGCGGGTCCACCTTTGGCCATGTCCTTGAGATGCGCGAGCGCAAATCGGCCCGGATACTTCTTTAGGTATTTCACGGGATCCGCGCCGCCCTCCAGGAAATGATACGTGTCCACCTCGTAGGTCACCAGACCCTGGTCGGTCTCCGTCATCAGAATGTCGAATGCGGTGCCGCGCGCGCTCGGCTCGAACTCGAAGCCATGCGGATGATAGGCGAACTGAAGCCCCTCACTCTTGAGCCGCTTCCCCCACCCATTGAAGTCTGCGGCCGCGCGGCGGGCGTCCGCGGCGGTGAAGTGTCCGGTGTAAGGAATGTCAGCCACCAGGACGTATCGCGCCCCCAACGTCCGGGCTTCGGCGGCCACCTCGGGCAGATTGTTCTTCAGCCTCTCGTATTCCGTGAAAATCCCGCCGCATCTCAATCCGGCCGTATCAAGCAGCTTGCGGAACTCGACCGCCGTGCGGCCATAGTAGCTGCCCGTTTCGACGTCGGTGAAGCCCAGCGCGCGGATCATGCCCAGCGTGCCGGGGAGATCCGCTTTCAGTTGCGTCCGGTAGGTCCACAACTCCATCCCAACCCCCGGCACGGCAGCTCTCCTGATTCTGGTGACGTTCCGCCACAGCTCGACTTTCACCCCTTCCCAATTCGCGCCGAAAAGGCTGGGCAGACCGTTGCCGTCGACGTCCACCACGCGCATGCTGTGCGATCCGGTTTGCGCGACCGCCTGGCGGGTCCACTGCGAGCCGTGATTCGCTCCCAGGTATAGGGTGATTTGCGGCGACTTTGCCTGATGCATTGCGGCGGTGACGACGTCGGTCTGCCCGTCTGCGTTGAAATCGGCGATGCCGATGAAGTGATGCGCCGTCTCGACTTCGTCCTCGATCACGTGCTCTTTCCAGTTGGTGGTCCTCGGGTCGGCGGTGGCCTCAAACCAACTGATCCGATATTTGCCGCCGTCTCTCTCCGACGGTGCAAGGGCGATGTCCACCCGCCCGTCGCCGTTGATGTCGCCAGCGGCAGCGTAGACGTGTGGGTAGTCCCAGTTCCCTCCGTACTCGTGAGAGGGCCAGGTACCCGTAGTTGACAGATCCCCGCCGGGGTTTTCGAACCAGGAGCGGCCGATCACCACATCGGGGCGTCTATCGCGGTTGATATCGGTGACCAGCAGCCCTTCGCCGTTCGGGATCGGCATCGTAAGATGCTTCCAGCACGACGGCGATTCCTGAAGGTAGAAGTGGAGCGTGTTGCCGCTGTGCTTTCCGAATGCACTCTGATCCCGCCCGACGATATCGGGCCGGCCGTCTCCGTCGAGGTCCGCGACCTCGATGTCGTGGAGGACCACGTCATCGATGTGATGCGGCTTCCAGTCCGGGCCTTCGTACCACAGCAGCTCTTTCGACGTGACGACCACCATGTCCACGTGACCGTCGCCGTTGACGTCCGCCACTTCGCCGTCGGTACTGAACTCCCCCTCGGCGGCGATGACGTGCTTCTTCCAGGACGGGTTCTCATACCAGACCAACCCGCCCCCTTCGTGGCCGCCGGCGATCAGGTCAACCCGTCCATCGCCGTTCAAATCGCCGGCCGATTTGAGCCATGGGTCCCGAGGACCGGCGGCGTCGATCACCACATACTGGAAGGCGGCCTCGCGGCCCGCGTTCGAGCCGGGGGCATGCGCCCAGATTGACACGAGCGTGCCAATAGCGGCAAGCGACGGGACGCCCAGCCAGGGAGGTAGCCGACTGCCTTTTGACCTCATTGTACGTTCAAGCCCTCGTGGTGGCCTGGAGCAATCCTGGATTGAGTACTACCTTGATGCCGCTCCCGTTCTGAGTGACACGAAACGCCGCCTCATACTCCTCCATCGGGAAGATGTGCGAGATCATCTGATCCGCGTCGATCTTACGTTCGGAAAGCAGTTGCACTGTGCGCTGCCAGGTACTCCAAATGTAGCCGTAGGAACCGATCACCCGCAGTTCCTTCATCATTATCTTGTTGAAGTCGGTCCTGATGGGGCCGGGATGAACGCCAAGCACGCACAGGGTCCCTTCCCCCCTCACGGCCTCCCAGCATCCCGCCAGTGAGTCCTCCGAACCGGCGCACTCGTAAACGAGGTCGACCCCGCGTCCGCCGCTGAGATCCCGGACAACCTCTAGGAGATCCTGTTCCTCGACATTGACCACCACTTCTGCGCCGAGACGGCGCGCGCACTGCAGGCGCGCCGCGTCCCTCGCCAGGCCCGCCACGACAACCCGCGCGCCCTCAAGTCGCGCCACCTGCATCGTCAGCAGCCCCACGCTCCCCGGACCGGAGACCAGAACTAGATCGCCCGAATGGACCATCGTGCGCTCGATGACCGCATGGACGGCAACAGACAGCGGTT
The DNA here is from genome assembly GCA_020846745.1 of Bryobacterales bacterium. GTDB lineage: Bacteria > Acidobacteriota > Terriglobia > Bryobacterales > Bryobacteraceae > JADLDI01. Next base: position 49,126 of record JADLDI010000084.1, read on the forward strand.
CCCCGATGCAAGCCTGTTGAAAGGTCACGTGGTCGGGCAGATGGTGGCAGCGCTTCGCGTCGATGCAAATGAATTCGGCCAGCGCGCCGTCTATCATGTAGCCCGCCGACACGCGATCGGCGCACATAAAATCGTTGCCCGCCAGGCAATGAAAACACCGCCCGCACGTGATGGCGGGGTTTGAAGCCACCACGCGATCCCCAGGTTTCAGGTGTGTCGCGCCCGGACCGGTCTCGACGACGGTGCCGCACCATTCGTGCCCCAGGACCACCGGAGGGTCGCATCTCCAAGTGCCATGGAGGATGTGGATATCTGTGCCGCAGATACCCACCGCGGCAACTCGGATCTTCACTTCCCCCCATCGTCGCGTCGGCTCCGGCCAATCGCGCAATTCGATGTGGCCTTCACCAGGCGCGGTTTTCACAATTGCTCGCATGGGTCTCTTCCTCGCACCAGTCTACGGGCTCTCCCGCACCGCCGGGCGTAAGTTGCGGTTAGCTCCTGGGGTAAACTGATGCTAGGAAGGAGGGGCGCGTCCCGACATGAGTGAGACGGTTCAGTCCTTGCCGACAGGCCCAGAAACCGCCCTGCTCAACCGGATTCTGGCAAGCCGCGAGTTTGCCCACGCCCACATGCTCAAGGGCATACTCTGGTTCCTGGTCGAACGCGCGATCGATCCCGAGGCTGCCGCGCCCAAGGAGTACGAGATCGCAGTGGAAGCGATGGGACGTCCCTCGAGTTTCGATCCGCGATCCGATCCCATCGTAAGGGTCAGCCTGGCCAGCATTCGTGCGCGCCTCGTCTCCTACTTTGCACTCGAAGGCCGGAACGAGCCAGTCCGTCTGACCATTCCTAAAGGACAATACGCCGTCGTCTTCGAGCGGGATCTGTCCTCGAACACCCCGGGGGACGCCGAACTGGTTCTACAGCCAGTCCAGCGCTTTTGGCAAAGCCCGGCCTCCGAGGCGGGCGGAACCGTCATCGTGTATACCGAACCGCTCTTCTTCCGCGATGACGCCGGCCACTATGTCCGGGATTGGCACACTAACGACATCGAGGGCGAGAATCACTTGCGGGAGTGGCTTCCAACGGGCGCATTGGCGGAACTCCACGCTTCATACCATTACCTTTCGGCCGGAGAAGTGAACTGCATGCTTTCGCTCTCGCGCATGTTCCAGGAGTTGAACGTCCCCGTGGAAACCCGCAATTCGCGCCGCTCCTCATTGAAGGAACTGCGGCACTATAATCTCATCCTGCTGGGAAGTCCGCGAACAAACGCTTTCCTCACCGCGCTACAAGGCGATGAACCGTTTGCCATCGATTCCGAGCGAATCCTGAACCGGAAGCCCAAGGGAAACGAACCGCTGCACTACGAGGGCGTGAGGCGGCTGGACGGGTGCCTGATGCGGATGACGGAGTATGCTCTTGTGACCAGGCGTCCAGGGATATCGCCCGGCCGCGCCGTCACGATGATTGCCGCGAACCACGGCCGGGCCATCGAGGGCGCCGGGCACTTTCTGACCATGGGCGACAAGGTGCATCAGGTGATCGAGGATATGGGATTACGGGATTCCGAGGAGTTGCCCTCCCGCTTCCAACTGCTGATTCGTGTCGAGACTATGGACATCGACGACGAAGTCATAGAAGTGAAGTGCATCGCCACTCGAATTCTCGATCAATAAACGCGACCGCGAACGAGGCAATCGTTCAGTGCCAGTCCGGGCCCGGATCGCGACAACCGGCGCATGAACCACATTGGGCGCGCGCAGGTGATGCGCTCGCAGGACTGAGCCGGACGGGCCAGTGCTACTCGCCGAAGTAGAGGAGGTTCCGGACCGACAGCGGCTCGGTCAGTTCTTTCAAGTAGGGCACAGGGGAGTCGTTGGCGTGAGCCTGCATCACTTCGAGTTTCAGGGTGAGGTCCTCGGCCGGCGTCTTATATAGGAACGGAGTCTCGTCCCCGTTGGTGACGCGAAAGGCTTCGGACCTGGCGGCGGATAAAAAGGTGAGCCACCGCCTCGTATTGGCGATCTCGGCGGCGATTGCCGCGGCGAGGCGGGCGCGCTCGGCCGGCGCATCTTTCTTCAAGGTGAGAAACCCGTTGATGGCGGCTTGAGCCTCGAAGAGGTTCCGGACGGTCCGGGCGCTGAGCAGGAGCGCAAGGTAGCGATCGCGCTGGTCCTCCAGGACCGCCCCCGGTCCGGCTTCCCGCAGTGCCTGGTCGAGGATGGCGACGGTCTTTTCCAAGCCGGGGACATTCCGGAATCGTAACCGCGAACTGCCTGCTCCAGTTGCTCGTCCTCGTACATGCGGATGCCACTCTCGAAGACGATATTGAGCCGCCCGATGTCCCAGGGGAGCGTGAACAGTTGCCGCTCCCAGGCGCGGCGTTCGCGGGCATCGAGCCGCGAGATGTCGGGAACGATCGGCCGGCTAATCCAGAGCCCTTGAGTCTGCCCGGCTCCTGCGTGGTACCAGTTGAGCAGAGGCCATTTGCCAATAGCCTCGTCGCCGGTCCTCCAGGCGTCGGCCAACATGACGGCTGCGCGCTGGTTCCCTTCGCACCATCGTTCGGCGATATCGAGAAAGAGAATCTCGGGGTCCCGCACTTCGCTGCGGATCAATTCCGCGAAGAGTTCTTGCGAGAGTTGGTAGGGGCACTGCAGGGGAGAGGCGATACCTCCCTCGGTGAAGATCCGTTTGATCCCCAGGCGGCGCAAGTGGGCGAATTTTCGCAGCAGCACCGACGGACGGACGATTCCGACGATCGGCTCGGGTTCCCAGGACGCTCCCACTGCAACCGAAACGTAGGGATTCACGCCCCGTTCGCGCGACTCGCGGACCTGCGTCTCTCCATGCCCGGCCTCGCCTCCCGTCAACGCTCTGCCGCCGATATCGTGCGCCAGGGTGGCGCCGGGCGGTAGCGAAGCGGTGATCTCCCGGCGCTCATGGTCCCGGCATTCCCAGCCGATCTTCATGACCACCTCGAACTCCGGGTTGATCTTTCGGTCCGCATCCTGCAGCGCGCGCGTAAAATCGGCCACCGTCCCTCCCACCGTGCTCGATCGCGCCCGCCAGCTTCCGTTCGGTCCGGCGTAGAGTCCCTCCGTAAACGGGATGCCACTGCCCGAATCCTCGGTCCAGAGGACGAGATAGCGCAAGTCCGGAATAGCCTGCATCAGCCGAGTGAGCGCCTCGCCGTAGTGTACGAGGACGCGCGGGTTGGCAATGTCGAGGGCGTAGCGCGGCTCCAGGCTGCGGCCAGGGTGATCCACGCGCGCGCCCCGCAAGCCGGGGTGCCGGTCGAACACCGTTTCCGGCACGCATCGCGGCTCGTAGCAGACCAAGCCGGGCTTCAGTCCGTACTCCCTCGCGATTTTCACGGAACCCAGCAGATCAGCCCGATTGGCTGCCAGTTCTTCCCCAGGGTAGAGGCCCTCGGTCAGCGACGTCTCCACGAAGGCGTCCAGCGCTGGCGCGTAGCTGAGGTACCATGCGTAGGAGTCGTCCTTGAACCTCCCGCTATTCACCCAGTAGCCGCCCGCGCCGGCGTACCGGTTGACCTCCATGCCGGTATGACCCAGCCGGGCGATTTCCTGGATGTGCCGTCGGCGGTCGAACTTCCTGGAATTCCGGTACCACTGGTTCAAGGCGCTGTCCCAAATCGTGAACCGCTCGACGAAGGCAAAGGTTGAAACACGGCCAGTTTCGGCCGCAGGGTTGTCGATCCAGGGCAGAGCGGCGTGGCAGACGTTGCGAGGCGAACTTCCGGCGATGACCAGCCCATCACCGCAGCGCCACGTCACTTCCCACTCCGGCGTCCCGGACGAGGGCACCAGTTCCGCTGCCTCCGGGAACCTACGGAACCTCCTGTCCCAGCGCCAGGGCAATCTCGCCGGCCTGAACCATCCCGGTGTGCCCCCGCCGGACGATCTCCGCCCCTGTGCTCGCGGCCAATTCGGCGGCCGCTGTCTCCACGGGCAGCGGACTTGCCGGGGGGAGCAAGATCTTCGTGTACGCCCCGGCCGGGGCTGACGCTGGAGCCAGAGTAGCCGCCGCCACGCCGCCGACCATTGTCCCGATTGCCCGGCGACGAGTCTGTGCGTTCATGGTAGAATGCCGATCTTCTTCACTTGCCATTGATTACTTGGCATTGATCCGCGCCGGCGCGTCTGGAAGGGACTGGATTCGACGACCGGCGCGCCATGATGCACTCAGCCAGCGCGACGATGTCGGCCGCTCGCAAGCCATACTTCGTGAGCAGCCCGCTCGCCGTTCCAGACTCGCCAAACACGTCGCGTACGCCGACACGACGCACAGCCGTGGGGCAATGTTCCGCCACGAATCCCGCCACGGCTTCTCCCAATCCGCCGATGATCGAGTGCTCCTCCGCCGTCACAATCCCGCGGGTTTCCCGCGCGGCGCGGAGCAGGACCTCCGTATCGAGCGGTTTGACCGTAGGCAGATGGATCACGCGCGCGGCAACGCCCTGGTCGTCCAGCAGAGCCGCCGCCGCAAGCGCCTCGCTCACCATGATGCCCGTGCTGACGATGGCGAGGTCATCCCCGCTACGCAACACCTTGGCCTTGCCGATCTGAAACCCGCCGTGGATCTCCGGCACGACCGGATACTTGTCGCGCCCGAACCGAAGGTACACCGGACCTTCCCAATCGGCGGCCGCGCGGGTTGCCAGCCGCGCCTCTTCGTAGTCGCCCGGCACGACGACGGTCATGTTGGGAAACGACCGCATGATTGCAATGTCCTCGTTCGCCTGGTGCGATGCGCCATCGCCACCCGTTGAGACGCCGGCGTGAGTCGCGCCGATCTTCACGTTCACCTTCGGGTAGGCGATGGCGTTGCGCACCTGGTCGGCGGCGCGCGTGCTGGCGAACATGGCGAACGTGGTGGCGAACGGGATGAAGCCTTCGATGGCCAAACCAGCCGCGACGCACATCATGTTGCCCTCCTGTACTCCGCAATTGAAGAAGCGGTCCGGAGCGGCCTCGGCGAAGTCGCATGTCTTCGTGGCCTTGGCGACATCGCTGTCGAGAACAAGGACAAGCGGGTTCACGCGTGCCAGTTCGATCAGCGCATCGGCGTATCCCTGGCGGGTCTCTCTATGCTCCATGAGCCAGTTCCTGGATGGCGCGTTCGTATTGTTCGCGGTCAGGGGGCGTCCCATGCCACATTACTTGGTTTTCCATGAATGAAACGCCGCGACCCTTGATGGTGTGGGCGACGATCATGGTGGGCTTGCCTCTTAACGTCTTGGCGCATTCCACGGTGGCGATGATCTGGCGCAAGTCGTGGCCGTCGATCTCAAAGGTCCGCCAGCCGAAGGTTTCCCACTTGGCGGCGAGCGGGTCGAGCGGCATGACATCCTCGGAATTGCCGTCGGTCTGGAGATAATTGCGGTCCACGAAGGCAATCACCTTGTCGAGCTTGTATTTGTTGCCGAACATGGCTGCCTCCCAGACCTGACCCTCCTGGCACTCACCGTCCCCACAAAGCACGTAGTAATACTGCATCTCACCTCGCAATTTTGCCGCGAGCGCCATCCCGACCGCGGTGGAGATGCCCAGCCCAAGCGTACCCGTAGATGCATCGACGCCTGGGGTCTTCGTTGCGTCAGGGTGGCCCTGCAAGTGCGAGCCGGAGCACCGAAAGGTCTCAAGATCCGCGGCCGGGAAGTAGCCACAATCCGCCAGCGCGGCGTAAATCACAGGCGCGCAGTGGCCTTTGGACAGGACGAAGCGATCACGCTGCAGCCACCTGGGGTCTGGAGGGCTGTGACGCATCAGGTGGTAGTACAGCGCTACCACCAAGTCGGTGGCGCCGAGGCTGCCGCCAACATGGCCCGAGTTGGCTCGGTAGACCATTGTGAGAATGCTGCTGCGTAGTTCCGCAGCCTTGGCTTCGAGCACTCGGAGAGTCTTGTCATTTGTCATGGCTAGCGGTTCTTCCCATGCGACAGTTCCCGCGACAGTATATGGGACCAGAGGGCCGATAAGGAAGTAAATGACTGTTAAGCGGAAGGCGGTGCAGAGCCGGCTACCCGACGGCTAACCGTAATTTCCTTCCCTGGACCGCGCGAGGTCGGGAATATTACGCGCTGTATCAGGTACTACCAGCGAGGGGCTCACCATGACTCAAATGCGCGCTTTGCTATGCGTTAGCTCGCTACTGTTCGCACGGACTACCACAGCATACTCACAATCAAGGCGTGAGAACCCGGAACGCGCCACGATGATTGACCTCCTCGATGTTGGGTACGTTGGGTAGACCGTCCTGTTGTCTGAGGTGACACAAGACCACTGCGCCCACTGAACCGCAACTCGTCCATCCCGCGTGTACGATAGGTGTACGATAAGAGCGGCAGTTCGGCGCTTCCTGAACTTTGAGTCTTTTGTATAATCAATAAGTTGTGCGCCCGCAATCCCGGCTCCGGGTTCGAATCCCACCCTCACCGCCATATCATATTGGCAGCACGCGCCTGGTTACCGACGCCAACGGTAACGCCGTCCGTCGCTACGACTACACCCTGTTCGGCGAAGAGCTTTGAGCCGGTACGGGGGGCCGCACCACCGCGATGGGTTATCAGTCCGCCCCGGACGGCTTCAATCCCAAGTTCACGGGTCAGCATCGCGATACCGAGAACTATCTCGATTATTTCCACGCCCGCTATTACAGTCCGCAGCAGGGACGGTTCGTGAGCGTGGACCCGGAGAATGCCGGCGCCGCCCTGTCCAATCCGCAGACTTGGAACGGCTACTCGTATGTTGGCAACAACCTGGTCAACATTACGGACCCGAACGGTGAGAGTTGTAGTCTCGTTTCTGAGCGGCTGCAGTGAGAAAGGGTTCTTCAGCCAAGAGTTGAACCGTAGGAGTTCCGTGCCTCCGGCGTGGCAAGCTACCTGGTTCAACCAGGAACCCATTTTTCACGAGACTAGTACACAATTACACACGGCAGTGGATCGTTGCACTTCAAGGATAAGAGCACTCATTCAGAGGCGTAATCGCCTCTCCGGTCGGGCTCGTCTCGGGGCGCAACGGGGACGACCACGCGCGTGCTAACAGAGGATCGAAGCTGAGCCAAGGGCAATTTCGAGGGATAGCCGCTGCCAATTTCGCTGCTCCCCGGTGTTCGCCCGTTGGACAGAGTTCTTGCCGCAATGGCCATATCACTCGGGTGTTAAACGTCTGAGATCAACTCACTGTGCGGGACACTTTAGCTGACCGAGGCTTGCCGGGTATAGAATGCTCGCTATGTCTGGCAGCTATCGGAGGGTTCGCTGGGCGGCAGTCACAGTTGTGTTGTTGCCGCTTCTGACCGTGTTGGGCTACACCGTTCCAACTCAGGTCGCGCCGCCTCCATCAGCGCACGCAGCTCCGGGAGTAACGTTCGACGATGTATCTGTTTCCTCGGGAGTGGCTCGGTTCCGTTACACCGCCGGTGAACCTCTAAAGCCATTCCTGCCCGAAACGACGGGTGGAGGTGTCGCGCTTTTGGACTTCGATAACGACGGCTGGACGGACATATACTTTGTCAATTCGCTCACCCACAAGGCGCGTGTGGGTAGCGAGGTACCGAAACCGTCCGCACTGTTGCGCAACAACGGTGACGGCACTTTCACTGATGTAACCGGTACAGCCGGCCTCGCTAACAATCGATGGGGAACAGGCGTGTGCGCCGGTGATTTCAATAATGACGGCTGGCCGGACCTGTTTGTCGCGAACCTCGGCAAGAGCCGTCTCTACGTCAACCGTAAAGGAAAATTCGAGGATGTAGCGGAGAAGTCGCACGTTCAGATCGATCTGTGGGCCACGGGTTGTGCATTTGGAGATTACGATGGCGACGGGCTGCTTGACCTGTTCGTGGCCGGATACGTCGATTTCGACTGGAATCATCCGCCGCCGCCAGGTGAGTCGAGCGAGACCATTGCGCGGGCGAGCGGTCCGCTCAAATCTACTGGGCCAATCGCGAGACCTGCTGCCGACGATAAAGGGGGCATGGGCGGCGCCGCCTACGATCCGGGTGCGCCGTTCTGCACCTTTTTGGGAATGCGCGTTGCGTGCGGTCCCATGGGAATTAAAGGTGCTGCCGATTTTCTGTTCCGCAATCGAGGGGACGGCACGTTTGAAGACGTGACAGCCAGAGCTGGGGTGGAGGACAAGCAGCTTTATTATGGCTTCAGCGTCGCGTGGGTTGATCTGGATAACGATCGCAAACTCGACCTTGTCGTGGCGAATGACTCCCGCCCGAATTACGCGTACCACAACAAAGGGGACGGAACCTTTGAAGAAGTGGGCTTGCTCGGAGGACTTGCGACGAATGGCGACGGGCGCGCCCAGGCGTACATGGGTATGGCGCTGGGCGACTACAATCGCGATGGTTTGACGGATTTCTTCTTTACGACCTTCTCTAATGACAATTACGCGCTCCATCGAAATCGCGGCAAACTTGATTTCGACGACGTGTCCCTTGCGGCGGGCATCGGTGCGGTAACAATACCGTTCTTAGGCTGGGGTACGGAGTTCTTCGATTACGACAATGACGGATGGCTGGATATCGTGGCGGCCAATGGCCACGTATACCCTCAAGTAGATAAGCACAGCGCATTTACCACGTACCGGCAGAGAACATTATTGTTTCGAAACCTTGGCAAGAGTAATTTCACCGATGTTGGCGGAAATCTGGGACCAGGTATTAACCGGCCAAAGAGTTCGCGAGGCGCGGCGGTAGGCGACCTGTTTAACGACGGCGATCTCGATATTGTTCTCAGTAACATGGACGAACCAGCCACATTGCTTCGCAATCGTGGAGGTAATAAGTCAGGGCACTGGATTACTCTCAAACTATCCGGTGACCCGGCGAGGAAGACGCCGCGGGATGCAATCGGAACCGTGGTGTATTGCGAATCGGCGGGCGGGCGTCAGAAGGCAGAGGTCTCCTCCGGCCGCGGCTATCTATCACAGAGCGATCCACGGGTACATTTCGGGCTTGGCAAGTCGGACAAGATAGACAAACTGGAGATCCATTGGGCGAACAGTGAGATTGAAACCGTCGCCGTGCCCGCTGTTGACCGCATAGTTACTGTGGTGCAGAGAAAAGGAATCGAATGAGGTTCCCGAAACGGGCCGCGGCGTTACTGCCGTTGCTATACATCTTTGCGGGGACCGCCCAGGATGATCGTAACTCCCGGGTGATTCGAACGTGGACTGAGGGGATCACGGACATCTCCGGCCTGTCCGCGCTAACACCTTTCTCCTCAGTTCCATACGACCCGCAAGATCTGAACAGCATCTGCGCCATGAAACGAACGGTAGTGGCGGATGCGCTTCAAGCTACCACGGATTACCTGGCCTACCTCGAGTCATTGCCTGTCGCCGGGCGTAACGAGCAAGAGATCATGAAGCTTCACCATCAGCTTGCTCAACTGGCCATGTATCGGGGCGATGTGAAAGAGGCGATCACCCGGTTCGAGACAGCATATGGGTTCGCGACAAAGCTGGGGCTTGACGAATTCAAACACTCTCTTGAGGAGAAACTCGCTGTTGCGCAACTGCGACGCGGCGAAGTTGAGAACTGCCTGCAACATCGAAATGCGAAGAGCTGCATTCTTCCCATCCACGCCGACGCACGCCATCGGCGCACAGAGGGGTCGCAGCGCGCCATCGAACTATTCACAAAGCTTTTGCTAAAAGACTTGAGCGATCTGCCGGCTAGATGGCTGCTCAATATCGCCTACATGACGCTCGGAAAGTACCCGCAAGGAGTTCCGGCGGCTTATCTGATTCCGGCGGAATCGTTCGCGCAAGCGACGGGGGTGGCGGAATTCGTGGATGTCGCTGCGGCCTCAGGGCTGGACAACAGCAACATGGCTGGTGGAACAATCGTTGAGGATTTCGATCAGGACGGGTACCTCGACGTGGTGACATCGACACAGGATAGTTGCGGACCGCTGAAACTCCGCCGCAATCTGGGAAACGGGACCTTCGTGGATGTAACCAGCAGCGCTGGGCTGATTAACCAATTGGGTGGGCTGAACCTGGTGAGCACCGATTACAACAACGATGGGCGGCCCGACATATACGTGTTACGTGGCGGCTGGGAATTCCCAATGCGAAATTCACTGCTGCGGAACAATGGAAACGGAACGTTCACCGATGTAACGGCTGAGGCGGGCCTCGCGGCTCCGGCTACCGCGTCACAAACCGCAGTATGGTTCGACTTTGACCAGGATGGATGGCTTGATCTTTTCGTTGGAAACGAATTCGCCCCGAGCCAGTTGTTCCGCAATCTCGGGAATGGCAGGTTCGAAGATGTCGGTGTAAAAGCCGGGGTGGCCCGGTCAGCCTTCACCAAAGGGTCCGCGGCGGCGGATTACGACAACGATGGCCTCCCCGACTTGTACGTCTCTAATTTCGGCGAAGCTAACTTCCTGTACCACAACAACGGCGACGGTACATTTACCGAAGTAGCTGGCAGCCTTGGCGTGACTAAGCCGGATTACAGCTTCCCAGTCTGGTTCATGGATTACGACAACGATGGGTGGCAGGACCTCTTCGTATCGGGGTACGTGCAGTCGCTGGCTGACGTGGCACGTGGATATCTAAGCCAGCCAGTACAGGGAGAAACGTTCAAGGTGTACCGGAATCTCAAGGGACGATTTGCCGATGTTACCCGCGAAGTAGGGATGGCTCGGAATGCATTGACGATGGGTTGCAACTTCGGAGATTTCGATAACGACGGTTACCTTGATTTCTATCTCGGCACCGGAGCCCCTTCTTATGGCGCACTTGTTCCGAATCTGCTGTTCAGGAATATGAAGGGCAAACTGTTCCAGGATGTGACTTATTCGGCAGGCGTAGGCCATCTTCAAAAAGGGCACGGTATCGCTTTCGCGGACCTGGACAATGACGGCGACCAGGATCTATTCCTGCACTCGGGCGGTGCGGTGCCCGGCGACTCATACGCTAATGCGCTGTTTGCCAATCCAGGCAATCGGAACGGATGGGTAGAAGTCAAGGTCGCGGGTATGAAGACAAATCGTGCGGCGATTGGCACGCGGCTAAGACTCACCCTAACAGACGGGCGGGAACTCCACCGTGTGATCAACACCGGGACTTCGTTCGGAACATCCCCACTACAGCAGCACATCGGCCTGGGGACGGCTGGGGTCAGAAGTCTGGTAGTGTACTGGCCCACAAGCAAGACCACGCAAACGTTCCAGAATGTAACGCCAAATCAAGCGATCGAGATCACCGAGGGTAAGCCTACTTTACGGCCACTGGTTCGCCGCCGGTTCGATCTGCTAGCGAACCGCACCCGATGAAAGCCAAGCATTGCGTACTGCTGGTGGCTACGATGGCCACGTTTCTAGGGAGTGCACTTCGCGGGGCGGCATCGGAAGTGATTCTGAGCATCATAGTGGTGAGCACTGCCCAGGAAGCGCAAACGCTTGCTAAACGTCTGAAGTCGGGTGAGTCCTTTGAAGTGCTGGCGGTACGGCATTCGTCCGACCCTTCCGCGCCTGAAGGAGGATACCTGGGTGAAGTGAAGGTTGAAGATCTGCGCCCTGAGTTACAGCAGGCGGTGAAAGGGTTGGGTCCGTACGAGGCCGGCCAACCATTTGCGCTGGGCGACTCCTATGCGCTGCTTCGGGTGCTGCCTGTGCGGCGGGTGTCGCTGCCGCGGCGAGGTGCTCAGCAGTCACAGACCGTGGCTTACTTGTCGGGATTCGAAGAGAGCTTGTATTTCTTTTCTCGCCTGCAGAAGCCGGATAACTATCACCAGGACCTTAGCGTCATCTGCGATCTCAAGAAAGCGGCCATTGAGAATGCGATTAAAGAAGCAGAGGCGCGGGTGTTAACTGAGGTTGCCGGATCAACTAAGATGCAGGCGCACCATATGGCCGCTCAGCTTTATGCGTATCGTGGAGAGATAGAAAGGAGTATTTCGCACCTGGAGAGTGCGCTAAGGTTGGCCACGGCTGATGGATCTGACCACCGGCAGGCGCTCCGCGAGAAGCTGGGCATAGGGTGGCTACGCAAAGGGGAGTGGGATAACTGCATATCGAATCACAACGCCCGGAGCTGCATCTTTCCCCTCACGCCGGCAGCACGGCATAAGATGCAGGAAGGGTCGCGCCGTGCTTTTGACCTGTTCAGTGAGTTTCTGAAGTTGGAGCCTGAGGACCTGGAGGTTCGCTGGTTGCTCAACCTCGCGGTGCAAACTCTTGGGAAGGCGCCGCGCGACATTCCGCCGGGCCAACTTTTATCGGAGAGTGTCCTGGCACCGCCCGACCCCGCACGTGAGTTCATCGACGTTTCACACAGTGCCGGCCTGCATCGAATGAACAATGCCGGTGGTCTTGTCTTAGACGATATGGACAACGACGGGCGTCCTGATATCATTTTGTCGGTAGTAAATGCTTGTGAATCGCTGAGTTACTACCATAACCGGGGCGACGGAACCTTCGAGAACCGGACCCAGGCAGCCAAGCTAGAAGGGCAACTCGGCGGAATTAACGTCACTCAGGCAGACTATAACAACGACGGCTGGCTGGATCTGTTCGTGATGCGTGGGGGCTGGGAGTTTCCAATGAGAAACTCACTGCTGAAAAACAATGGAAACGGAACATTTAGCGATGTGACGGCCGCGGCTGGGCTTGCCATGCCAGCTTATCCGACTCCAACCGCGGCATGGGCCGACTTCGATAACGACGGGCTGATTGACGTGTTTGTAGGGAACGAACGCGCTCCGGCGCAGCTATTCCGAAACATCGGAGATGGCACCTTCACCGATGTTGCCGCTCCGGCGGGAGTTGCGCGAACAGCCTTCGTAAAGGGTGCTACATGGGGCGACTACGACAACGATGGTTACCCGGATCTGTACGTTTCGAATTACCAGCAGGAGAATTTCTTCTACCATAACAACCGGAACGGTACATTTACCGAAATAGCAGAGGCACTGGGAGTTGAAGGGCCGCTCGCGAGTTTCCCCACATGGTTCTTCGATTACAACAACGACGGTTGTCTGGATCTCTTTGTATCGAGCTACGTTCAATCCGTGGCGGAACCTGTGAGGGAGTTATTACGGCGTCCCGTGACGGGAGAGACGATTCGCCTCTACCGAAACAATTGCCGTGGCGGATTCGAGGATGTGAGCGAACAAACGGGGGTGAATCGTGTCTCAATGGCCATGGGTGCGAATTTCGGTGACTTCGACAACGATGGGTACCTTGATTTTTATCTCGGCACAGGATCGCCATCGTACGGGGCACTCGTTCCGAATCTGCTGTTCCAGAACGACAGCGGCAAGCGATTTATCGATGTGACGTTGCCGACAGGTACCGGGCACTTGCAGAAGGGCCACGGCATTGCTTTTGGAGATTATGATGGCGACGGCGATCAGGATATCTTTCTCCATACCGGCGGTGCTGTCCCAGGCGACGTGTACTCCAATGTGCTGTTCCGCAATCCCGGTACGACGAAGAGGTCTGTGCAGATAAAGCTTGTCGGGCGATGGTCAAATCGAGCCGCCATCGGTGCACGGATCAAAGCGACGATCGCAGAGCCAGGTGCGGCCGCACGTTCCATTCACCGTGTGGTTACGAGCGGTGGATCGTTCGGGTCGTCGAGTTTCCAACAGCATATCGGGATAGGTCAGGCCGAACGCATACAGACGCTCGAGGTGTGGTGGCCGACTTCCAACACGCGACAGGTCTTATCGGATGTTCGCCCCGGGCGCACGATTGAGATCGTCGAAGGTCAATGAGGGAAGGGTCACGTTTGGGTCCGAACGGCGCGCGCGATGAAACCATTCGAAGGCGGTGGTTCGATCTCCTGCTTTCCAGCGGATCAGTCCCATGTAGAAGCAGGCTTGCGGAGCGTCAGGATCTTGCTTGAGCAATGTTTCCAATTCCTTCTGAGCTAACGGGAGTTGCTCCGCTTGATACAGGGCGATGGCGCGGTTAAGCCTGGCGTCGGCATCAGTGGCATCGGCATCGACAAGAGCGTTCCATTCCGCCGCGCTCGCCTCATATTGTCCGCAGTTAAAGAGGGTTACTGCGATCTGGCGGCGCATGGCCAGCTCGTTGGGGAGTATTTTCTTGAGCGTCGCGACTGCTTTCGAGCAACGGCCAGAATGCGCGTCGCGCAGTGCTGCAAGGTAGTCTTCGCCGTTGAAGGCTTCGATCATTGTGCGAAAACGGTTCAAATCATCGCGGCGGCCAGTCTGCTCGAGCGCTGCGAGCAGCGCACTCTGCAAAGGCCGGTACGCGGGTGTGCGCTCAAGCGCTGCTTGCCAGACCTGAATCGCCTTTTCGGCATCGCCTTCCGCGGCAAGCAACCTGCCGTACTCCAGGTGAGCCTCGCCCAGAGTACGATAACGCGCAAACACGTTCGCATACTCCTTCAGGGCTTCTTGCCGTTTTCCTGCATCCCGTAGCACTCGCGCAAGGTTCCATTGGGCTTGAGCATGGCGGGGTTGAATTGTGAGAACCGATCGGAACTCGGCGGCAGCTTCTTCCCACTTTCCTCGACTGGCAAACAGGAGCCCGAGATTGAACCGGGCCTCTGCGAAGGCCGGCTCAATTTCGAGGCATCTCCTGAACTCCCGTTCCGCACTTACTGTGTCTCCCGCTGACATCAGCAGTGCGCCGTAGTTCAGGTGTGTATCCACCGAGTTCCCGTCCAGAGCCAGCGCAAGTTGATACTGCCTTCTAGCTGACGCCGTGTCTCCCTTTTTCTGAGAGGCGATACCGAGTGCATTTCGAACCTGCACTTGATTAGTCGTGGAGGTTAGGGCTTCTGTCAGGCGCGCGATCGCATTGTCGAGGTCACCCTGCTCGAGCAGAGTTACGCCCTGTTTATACGAAAAGTTGGTCTGGTCAGTCGCGACTGTCGATTCAGAACCTCGCTTGAGACGTTCCGCGGCCGCAAACTGCTCGGCCGCTTTAGCGTCGTCACCTTGTTTGCGCGATAGCTGAGCAAGGAGATAGCGTGCCTGAAAGTGAGTTGGGTCAGTGCTGACGGCGGCCTGCAGATGCTGGAGGGCCAAGGTCGAGCGGCCAACGCGGTCGAGAGCCTGGCCGAGGCGGAACCGGTAGTCGGCCGATTGTGGTTTGAGTTGAGCGGCCTTCTCGAAGGCCGCAAGGGCCGATTCGATGTCGCCGGCCTTCCAGTGCACAATGCCGATATTAAAGTAGGCTTCAGCGTAGGCGGGGTCAAGTTCCACCGCCTTCCTAAACTCCGCCAATCCTTCGTGTTCCTGCCCTACACGGTCGCCGTAGATGAGTCCCAGTGCGAAGTGGGCCGGAGGGAAACCGGGCTGAATCGAGACCGCACGTTCGAGCGCGTTTTCCGCACCCTTGAAATCCCCCCACAAACGCAGCGCGTTGCCGAGGTTGTAGTAGGCAATCGCGCTTTGTGGCGCCAATAGCAATGCAGCTTCGAATTCCGTGACGGCGGCTCCGTAGCGGCCCTGTTGAAGCAAACGCTCCCCTGCCCTTAGTCGAGTTTCATAGGTCGGCAAGGCAGTGGACTGAGCAATCGCCGCCGCCAAGCTAACAACGATACTAACGAGCGCCCGTGCGAGCACGCTGCCTTTGCCCCGCTTCAAATTGTGACTGTGCCTCCTGATTACGGCCGGCGTCAGCCAAAGCCATGGCAAGAGCCTCGCGGATTCTGGGATTGTCGGACACAGCCAGTGCGTCTGTGAAACGCTTGATCGCCTCGCTGTATCGTTTCAACTCAAATGCAGCAACGCCGGCATTGAACCTGGCGTCGACAAACGCCGGATCGGTCTCAGTTGCGCGATCGAAATAGCGCATCGCCTGCACCATGTCGGAACGGCGAGCCGCCAGCAGGCCAAGATAATTCAAAGTGCCTGCATCGTCCGGAGCTAACGCGAGAGCCCTATCCAGAAGGAGCTTTGCCTTCTCCGAATCGCCGGCCTGAAGATAGGCAAGTGCAAGGTTGCGGGCCAGCGCCGCATCGGGTTTGGCCTCAAAAGCCTGCTCAAGGGCACTAATTCCCTGTTTCAGATCGCCCGCTTTCAGCGCGCGCCCGGCGGCGAGTTCAAGGGACTGCGCCCGCCACCGCGATTCCTGTTCCGCGGTGAGTTGTCGAAACAACTGCTGTTCGGTTGCCACTCGTTGTTTGTCACCAAGCGCACGAAACAAGGCTGCAAGCTGAAAGTGCACGCCAGGGTGAGCAGCATCGGTAGCAGCGGCGCGTTCGAGATGTGTTCGCGCGCTGCTGTAGTCTTGAACTCGCAGCAATGCCGAACCCAGGTAGTAGTGCAGGTGGAAATCGCTAATTCCTTTGTCGGCTGCCTTGCTAAGACTCACTAAAGCTTCGTTCCAATTACCGGCTTGAAACTGCGTGATGCCGAGGAAGAAGTGCGCCTGAGGCACATTGGGTGCGAGCCGGACAACCTCTTTGTACTCGCGGAGTGCCCCTTCCTCGTCACCCGTCCGTGCAAGCGTAAACGCATAATTGAAGCGCAACTCCGGATCATTGGGATTAGCCGGAAGGGCGTCCCGATAGGCGGCTGCGGCCGCCTGCATCTTTGACGTGTCGCCTCCGCGTGCCTGCGCAAGCAGGGCGTTTGCCAGTTGGACCCGCGCACGCGCATGTTGGGGTTCGATTCGCAACGCCATTCGAAATGCCTGTTCGGCAGCGTCGTTGCCGTTGGAATTCAGAAGAGCAAGACCGAGGTTGAAGTGGTGCGCGGCTACGCGCGGTTGGAGCTTGATGAGCGCTCGAAACTGTTCAGCGGCCTCCGCAAATCGTTGCAGCGCGGCAAGGGCGACACCCAGGGAACTGAGTATGGCCGGATCGGAGGGATTTGCCCTAAGCGCATCGTGAAAATGACGGACCGCGGCAGGATAGTCGCGAGAATCGAGTGCTTTAGCGCCCAAGCGAACACTATCGTTCGCGGCGATGAGAACCGCGCAACAGCAAGCGATCGAGGTGATAATCATCCGCATGAAAAGAGGCCCGCGCCGGCCGCTTGGGCTGTAACCTCCGATGCTGGCACATTATCACAACTGGTCTGGTGGCACCGATTCGCCGTCGCCCTCGATAAGTATCGAATAGCGATCGGGCACCGGCTTGAAGCGTTCGACACGATCGCTTGGGCGCGGCCACCGGACCTCCACCCAGTCCAGTGTTTTTGCGCTGCCCAGCCCGAGCACCTCTCTTGGATCGTGGGACGAAAGATAGCTCCCACCGGCGGTTTTCGTTCGGGACCGCTTCATTCCGCCGGCGGACCACGTGATGCGCGCACCGACGGCGTCACGGTTCGACCGCTTGCCCACCAGTTTGAGTCCCACCCAGTGATTTCCTGTAGCGGCACGATTCTTCAACAGCAGCGGGGCGCCGCCGTTAACGCCGACGAGCACGTCCACCTGCCCGTCGTTGTTGAAGTCGCCTACGGCCAGGCCACGCGCGGAAAGGGGCCTTTGAAACGCCGGCCCGGCGACATTACTCACATTTCGCAGGCGTCCATCTTCCTGATGAAATAGCAGGAGCGGCTCTCGATATTTCACGCTCGTGTTATAGATCTCGACCATATCGTCGGGGTGTCCGTTCGCGAGGAACAAATCGACCCGGCCGTCGTTGTCGTAATCGAAGAACTTCAGGCCCCAACCGCTGAGCAGCCTGGTCGCTTGGGCTACTCCGTGCCGCTGCGCATCGTCCGTAAATGTCTCATCGCGATTGTTCCGATAGAGCGAGAACATTTCGCGGTCGAGGTTGGCGACGAAGAGTTCCGCCCAGCCATCGCCATCCAAATCGGCCGCGTCGACGCCCATGCCGGACCGCGCCTTGCCGTCGACGCTATACGCCACTTCCGCGCTCAATCCGATCTCCTCCCAGCCACCATTGCCGCGATTTACGAAGAGGAAGTTCTGAACGGTATCGTTGGCAACGAACAGATCGAACAGACCGTCGTTGTTGATATCGCAGGCGACCACGCCGAGACCTTTGCCCAGAGCCCGCTCAATTTCAGTGCCTGCGCTGATTTTGGTGAATGTGCCGTCGCCGTTATTGCGGAACAGTACGGAGGAAGTAGGTTGGAAGACCTTTGGAATGCAGTAGTAGCGGCGCCCCAGTTTGTTATCGCCGCAATGAACGTGCTTATTCAGGCCAAATTCAACGAAGCTACAGACGAAGAGGTCAAGCAGTCCATCGTTGTCGAAGTCGAACCAAACTGCGCTGGTCGTCCAGTGCGGGAAGGTGATTCCAGATTTCCTGGTGACGTCGGCAAAAGTGCCGTCGCCGTTGTTGTGGTACAGAACCGACCCGCCGTAGCCGGTGACGAGCAGGTCAACGTTCCCATCGTTGTCGTAGTCGGCGGCCGCCACCCCCATGCCAAATCCGATGCCGGGCACGCCGGCTATGCGCGTAACGTCGGTAAATGTGCCGTCACGGTTATTCCGGTACAGCGCGCTGGCCAGAGGCTTTGGAGGTTTATAGAAGTCGCACGCACCGGAATTGACAAGATAGATGTCCATCCACCCGTCGTTATCGAAATCGAGAAAGGCGACTCCCGGGCCAAGCGACTCCGGCAAGTACCGTTCGGGGGACATCGCATTCTCGTGGACCCAGTGGATGTGCGTCCCCTCGCGCGGCATCTCTTCGAACAACCCTGTCCCCAGAGTGCTGCCCCCGGCGAACACAGAACTACCGAGAAGCTGTAGCATTCGTCGCCGCGACCATTGCTTGGCTGCCATAGCGCGTTCGCCAACTGTACCATGTATCATGTCGTGAGCTGCGAATTGCGGGCAGAAAAACAGGGTAATGTGCGCCGGTTGATGTTGCTGATTATTATGATGTTGCTGATTGTTATTTTGTTGCAGACGGCAGGCGCGCAGAATGCGCCCCCACCGCAATACCAGAATGCGTTGAAACAAGCAGAGAAGCTGTTTGAGCAAGGGGATGTTGACGGCGTCATTCGATTGCTCGGACCCTGGACGGACGACAATCCGAAACTGGCTGAGGCCCAGCACGGGTTAGGCTTGGCTTACTACCGCAAGCCTGACTTCCCGAACGCCATCCGGCACCTTTCGATGGCTTTTCGCCTCGAGCCGGAAAACTCGAATGCGTGGCGGCAGACCGTTGAGGTATTGGCAATGGCGTATTACTTCAGCAACCGGGCGAAGGACGCTCTCCCGTTGCTTGAGATGGCTTCCAGCTGGGTGAAGGACAACACGAATTATCAGTACACCCTCGCGATGGCTTATTTGGCAACGCACGACCGGGAGAATGCGCGCCGCACCTTCGCCGTTATCTTTGGTTTGGAACCTGACAGCGCTTCCGCCTACATCCTCGCCGCAGACTTGATGAGCCAGGAAAAGTACGTGGACGATTCGGAGGCTATGATTCTTGCCGCCCTGAAAATCCAGCCGAATCTCCCATTGGTCAGCTACAAACTCGGCCTCATCGCGCTAACGCGGGGCCGCTATGAAGAAACGGCAAAACACATGTCGAAGGAATTGGAGTCGAACCCGGGCCATTCAAATGCTTGGCACTATCTCGGCGATGCGTATATCCGCCTGGGCAAGCTGCAAGAAGCTGTGGTGCCATTGCAGAGGGCGATCTGGCTGAACCTACAATCGACACGCTCTTACCTGCTGCTCGCTCAGGTCTACTCGCAGCAGGAGCGTCACTTCGTTGCGGAGAACACACTCAAGCGAGTTATTGACATGGAGCCGCGAAACTACGAAGCACACTTTCAACTCGCGCGCGTTTATCACAAAACAAACCGGCCGGAACTCGCTAAAAAAGAAATGCTCATCGCGAACGAAATCAAAAGCTCTGGCCCGCAGTAATTCTTCCAGCACCTTGGCAAAGTGGTGACTAGTTGCTGTTGCTGGCGTGACGAAAAGCACATGAGTTTTCCCGTGGTAATTAAGAAATACTATTGACTGCATTGACCATGTCTTTGCATGCATGATACGCTGCCGCTGTCGGTTTGCACGTTGCATGTTGATCGTGCGCCGGCCCGATAATTGACATTCTGATCTTTCGCAGCCTTCAAAACGTCGGCGCCCCTGCTTGCGTTCCTTCCAGTTTACCTGGTCCATTTAGCTCTTTAACTTCCCCGGGCTTTTTCATTCTTGTCGTTGAGGAACCGATAACCAGCATGAGATCCGGTAATTACGTTGCGCTGCTAGTAGCCTCACTCGTCAGCATGCCTGCTGTTAGCTTTGCTCAGGCGACAGCCAACGCGAGCTTGTTCGGTACTGTTACCGATCCGGGCGGTTCGCCCGTTCCCGGCGTGCTCGTAAAGATCACGGCGCTAGAGACGAATGCGGAACGTGTAGTCACCACGAACACAGAGGGGAATTACGTCGCGCCGCAGCTTCCCTACGGCACGTACAGCATTCAAGTCTCGAAAGACGGCTTCAATGTAGCGACAGCCACTGGTATCAACCTGCGTACCAACGAGACCGTGCGGCGCAATTTCCAGTTGGAAATTGGCTCCGTTGCGACCAAAGTAGATGTGTCTGCTTCAAGCGAACTCACGAATACTTACACGGCGCAACTCTCGCAGACCATCGACCAACGGCGAGTCGTTGAGTTGCCACTTAATGGCCGCGACGTGACACAGTTATCATTGCTTGTCGCTGGCGCAACTGTAACCGACGCCTCCACATCCTTTTACGCCGGCACGTCCGGATTTGACACCACCACGGCCGTGATCAACGGTAACCGAACACAAAGCAATACCTACTTGTTGGACGGCATGGGAAACCAGTTTATGGAGCGCCGCGTGGCCAACATCTATCCCAACCCCGACGCGGTTGAAGAGTTCACCCTGAACACATCTCAGTATTCCGCGGAGATGGGAGGTAATCCTGGCGGACAGTTAAGCGCCGTTACGAAAAGAGGAACGAATGCCTTGCACGGCTCGGTGTTCGAGTTCGTCCGTAACGGCTACTTCAACGCGCGAAATGCCCTCGACACCCGCGGCAAAAACGATGGATTGAAGCGAAACCAGTATGGTTGGGCGGTTGGTGGTCCCTTATTCATCCCCAAGTTGATTGACGGCAGGAACAAGTTCTTCTGGATGAATTCCTACCAGAGCACGCCAGTTCGTCTGCCTGGTACACCAGGCTTTCACCAGAGTTGGACACGAAAAGAGAAGAATGGCGATTTTTCAGAGCACTTGACCGGCAGGACGCGACAGGCGCCATCGCCCGCTTGCAACGGCACCATGTTGACCGTTGATACCGGCGCCATCTTCGATCCCGGCACCGCCAATTCAGCTTGTGGATCGCTCGGCCTTCCATTTGCCGGAAACCTGATTCCGCGCTCCCGCTTGGATCCAGTCATGGGCAGCATCCTGGAAAAGCACACTCCAGACTCACCCGCCCTTGGTACGCTTATCCCTCATTTCATTCCCGCTGGCACTGACCAATGGCAGATCGTCAATCGCGGCGACGCCATCTTGGGTAAGCACAACGTGATGGGCCGTTACATTTACGGCAAAAAGTTTGGCGCCTCCTTCAACGACGCCAAAGATGCACTTTGGAACGTCGGAATCAACGATGGTGGCAATACTACAGAAGCCGTTTCCTGGGCAGTAACTGATACCTGGACCGTGTCGCCTTCTCTACTTGTGACGGGGGGATTCAGCTTTCTGAAAAATCCCTTTGCATTGACCCCTCACCCGTTTCTTACCTCGTGGTCGGCACACGGCTCCGACCTAAAGAACGACCCGAAATGTCAGGACCTGAACTTTACCGTCGCAGGACGAGACGGCATCAGAATTTGGGACCGTTGCAGTGCAAAAGACACACACTCGTGGGAGGTGAACTCCGCTGTCAAATGGGTTCGTAATAAGCACGACATCGCGGTGGGTGGCCTCTACTCTAAGCACTGGAACGCTAATCCGAATGAACCTGCATTACAGAGCGGAGGCGGATTTGCGTTCACGAATACTTTCACCGGAATCGCTGCTGCAGACGCTGTGATGGGTTTGGCCTCCAATTACACCGTCTCGAACTACGGACCCATCACGTTAGCCAAGAGTTGGCGGATCTTGGCAGCACTGTACATTAATGATAACTATCGAGTATCTCGAAAGCTCACATTGAATCTCGGGTTGCGTTGGGATCCAGGTACTCATTCGCGCGATGACATTCGCTTGGATGGAACGCGGTGGATGTCATGGATATACCCAGGCAAACAATCGCAGCGCTTTCCGAATGCTCCTCCAGGAATCCTGTATTGGGGGGACCCAGGTACGCCGGATGCCAGCGCCTTTGCGCGCCTGAACCAGTTTGCCCCTCGATTCGGCTTCGCGTTCGATCCTCACGGCAATGGCAAATGGGCGATTCGGGGCGGAATCGGAGGATACTTCGGCCAGATGCAGGCCGGAGGCTTCGCTCTGGGCGGTGCAGGTTCGGCGGCGCCACCGTATCCATCCAGCGGCGTCTCTATTGTGAACCCGGTCAGCATCAAAAACCCATGGCTTTCGCCTCCTTACGATGGGAAACCGGGAATTCCGCTGGATGTTCCGGGGCGCGAAGCAACTATCCCACTCCCCTTCCCATCGCAGTGGGCGTACGACCCGTACGCGAAAAACCCAAACACCTGGAATTGGAGCCTGACAGTCGAGCGGAATATGGGCGGTAACGTTCTTTTGCGCGGCGCCTACGTCGGCAGTCGCGGCACTCACCTCATCGGCGGTTACGAGATGAACCTGCCAGTCTACATTCCAGGTGCTTCAACCTTGGCGAACCGCCAGGAGCGGCGCCCCGACCCGCAGTTCCAATCCATTAATGTAAGCACGGGCATCGCCGATTCCTACTACCACTCACTTCAGGTGACCGCGGAAAAGCGATACTCTAGCGGGCTCACGTTTGTAGCCAATTATACCCTATCTAAGTCGATTGATACCGGCTCGAACGACATTGGATGGTCAGGGGCTTTCGGAAATCAGGATCCACGCGGTCCCTGGTTCAATCGTGGGTTGTCGGAATTCGATCGAACCCATGTTGTGAATTCCTCCGTAGTGTGGGATCTGCCTAAAGTCACGCGAGGTAATGCCGCGATACGAGCCGTCGCGAGTAATTGGCAGGTGTCGGGTATCATTATGCTTCGCAGTGGTGTTCCATTCACACCCACCTCCAGTCTGGGTAACTCGCTTTCGCCGGGATACAGCAGCGTAGATCGAGCGGATGTAACCGGCATACCCTGGAAACTCGACGGGCTCTCTTTGACCGAGAAGCTGCACAAAGGTTACTTCAATCAGGCCGCATTTCGAAGTACGGCTATCGGCACCCGTGGCACAGCTGGCAGAGGCATCATTCGCGGCCCGGGTTTCGCCGGCAACGACTTCATGATTGGCAGGATCTTCCCACTGCACGAAACCGTGAGGCTCCAGTTTAGAGCAGAGATGTTCAACGCCTTTAACCGGGTAAATTTACGATCTCCCGTAATGGACGTGGACAATCCCAATTTCGGAAAGCTGTTACAAGGTGGTGCACTTGACCCACGAATTATGCAGTTCGGGTTGAAGTTTCTGTTCTGACGGTGTCTACTATTGTGTAACTTACGTGCGTGTCTGCTCGTCGTCTTTGTCGGCGCTACCACTGCAATCTGTCAGCAGACCCCGAGCTTTCGCAATGATATCCAGCCCGTCCTCACAAAGCTCGGGTGTAACTCTGGCGCCTGTCACGGTTCGCAGTACGGCAAGGGCGGCTTCAAACTCTCGCTGTTGGGATAAAATACCAAGTGACGGCAGAGTTGAGCGGGAGACTGGGTATTGCTCCCACAGCCGGGGTGAGGAAGAATCCCAAAACAGGAAAGGCCAGCGCACTGGAGGGCTACGGTCATCCGTTGCCCTTCACACGATTCCGTCTTGTGGTGACGAGTGTCGAAAGGGTCGCCTCCAAAGAACTACAACCTACGCAAGACAAGGCTTCTGCCAAGCCTTAGCTGCCTTGGCGTCTCTTCGTTGGACTTCGAGCTTGACTGCGTAGAAAGGCAGCTTGCAGGAGATGAATCTTGCCACGGTTGCCAGCGATCACCAGTTTGCCATCGGACCACTCGGAATTTCCGTGAGCGCCGATCAGAAGTTCGAGGGCGAACTGTTCGAGGATGGCGTCGCCGGCACCCCGACTTCGCTGTCGCAATACGATGCAACCACGAACCAATTAAAGTTCTTCCGTGAATCATCAACTCCCACCGACATCATCAACTGCGACATTAGCGGCAATCTCGTCAGTCGTCCCGCCGACGTGGGTGTTGATCGAGTAAGCTATGAGTGGGATGCGGAGAACCGGTTGCGAAAGGTGAACGCGGGCGCAACATTCGAAGCGTTCTACGATGCATTCGGGCAGCGGGTGAAAACACTCGGCGCAGGTGGCGCCCAAACCCGATACTTCTACTCATCAGATGGCGAATTGCTGTTCGAGGAAGGTGGCGTAAGTCAGTTCTCCGGCCTCCTCTACCTGACCACGGACCACCTTGGATCAACGCGTATGCTCATCAAACCAGATGGAACGGTTATGGGCCGCATCGATTATGAACCGTTCGGATTGGAGATCGCGTCTGCCTCACGAAGCGCTCAGGGCTATGCCTCAGGCAGCCAGATACTGAGGAACAAATTCAGCGGCAAAGAACGCGATGCCGAGACCGGCCTCGATTACTTTGGGGCGAGGTACTTCTCGGGGGCACAGGGGCGCTATACAACCCCAGACTGGTCGGAAAATCCAGAACCAGTTCCCTATGCTGACTTCTCGGACCCTCAGACACTAAACCTGTACACGTATGCGCGGAATAATCCACTCTCGGTAACTGATCCCGATGGGCACTGCCCATGGTGCCTAGGCGCGCTTATTGGCGGCGCCGGCGGCGTGGGTGCTTACTACCTCACGCAGAGGGCGACAAACCAGCCAATGCCTCGCAACGCCCGCCTCGTCGACCCGGGCCTCCCGTTCCACATCACCCAGCGCGGCAACCGGCACGTTGATGTTTTCCTCTCCCCGGAAGACCGCACTGTCTACCTCGACCTGATGCGCCACCAACTCGCCGACGCCGATGTTTCCGTCCTGGCGTTTTGCCTGATGACGAACCATGTCCACTGGCTTGTCGTGCCCAATCGGCCCGCCTGCTACAACTGTGTTCTACAATCCCAGTCGGGTGACGAAACGCCCCCCTCAATAAAAAATACGGAAAACGAACCCGGCTAACTTGTTGATAACTCGTGAAACCATCACCGCCACCCAAAAGCTGGCCTCCAAACAGAGCCGTCGAGCAAAGCAAGACGGCGCTTAAGCAA